>NZ_KB894120.1 GCF_000374365.1 Bacteroides gallinarum DSM 18171 = JCM 13658 | reverse complement strand
GCATGATATGATTTTACAGGCAGAGGCAGAAGATGTCTTCAGACTTCTTCCCGAGCGTCATGTCTTGTAGGGTAAGATTGTGTGAGAAATTACAGGAATAGGACTATAAAAATGGCATATGAAGTGAGTATGCTCTATCATCTTCATATGCCATCTTGATTTTTAGGGACATTTACTGAATATCCCTTTTTATGCCCGTACGAAATGTACGGGCATCATCATAACTTCCTTATAACCAGTTTGCTCTCGCCCGCAGTCTGTTGCGGCGCTATTGTAAAACGGATGCGCGTGAGCCTTTCCTTATCCCATGAACCGATTAATTTCGGGTCGGTCAGCGCGATAGTATCTATCTCGGCCGATAAGATGTGTTTGTTGTATTCCAGCCCGAACCTACCCGCATCGCCCGTCAGCGTAATATTCCCGTTACCGTCCATTGCGACCTCGCAGCAAGTCATCAGGTTCAGCGAACTCGGCTTCCGGTAAGCGGACAACTCCCATTTGTCGGTGATTGTAAAATCCTTCTTCCTGTGCAGCGTATAGTTGCGCACCCAGCTTTTTACGTTCGCCTCTTTCGGATATGCCCGGGCTATGTCTACCTGGTAAGACACGGTTTTGGCAGTGGCCTTGTATTGCTGGCTGTGTGCCGCAAACTCTTTGCCGTTCTTCTGCGCCATTCCGTTTATGGAGGGCAGGTTGTGGTAATCGGACTGCATGGTCCATATCGTATACCGCTCCGGGCCGAAAGTCTGCCGGGTATACGTGCCTACCCCCGCATCGATAAGTACCGGCAGGGTATTGTAGTAGAGTATGCACGAACCTACATCGTTGTGGTTATGGCTTTCCTGGTTGTGTCCGCCCTTCGCCGCAAAGAAGAAGCCGCCGCTTTCCCCTTCGGCATCGCGGGCTACGCAGATTTGGGTGTCCCTGAACCAGTGAGTGCCTATCAACGGCTCGCCTTGCGGATAACCGGTAATCTCTTTGTACATAAACAGCTCGTCTAGGGCGGAAGCGAAGTAACCGTTCACCCCGTTTTCGAAGCTACGGTTCTGCCGTGCCATGAAGGAGGTGAACTTCATCATGGCGGAATCGCCCGTCAGCTTGCCGTATTGGTAGAGTATGCCGGGGCTGGGGCTTACCCTGGGAGCGGAGTCGGCGAAGTTTACGAAACGGTTGCCGCCGATATGTACCCGGTAGATGTATTGCGCCATATTGCGCAGGAGGGGAGAGTCGAAGATGTTTACCTTATTCCCCGTCACCTTAGCCAGCAAGTCCAGGAACTTCAAGGCATAGCCGGATGCGCCGCTCCAATAGGTCGGTCCCTCGTCGCAGGCGCCGTCGTCGTGGTACATGCTGAAAAAGAAATCCGTAGAGCGCATCAGCTTCCATACTCCCTGCCGGATGCGTTCCGGGTTCTTCTCTATCAGCATCAGCGCTTGCAGCACGTTGTAGTTAATCCACGGATTCCAGTTGTTCACCTGCTGGCCGCCGAACCCCATCCACCAGTAATCGTCCCGTGCAAAATAAGGGTCTATCAGGTTTCTGTTTACTTCCTCCACAATCCGCTTATTGATTAACGGGCTCACTTTGTCGAATTCGTCTTTCAGGAAATAGTGCGTCCATGCCATTTGCGCACCGATGTCCGCCACGACCAGCTCTATGGTCGGTTCATCCCTGTCGGGCAATCCGGAACGGTCTTTCTGAAAGCCGAGGTGCGCCGAGTGTATCCAGGAAGTCTCGCACAGAAACCAGACGCCGTCTATGATAGCATCCATGAATCTCCCTTTCCCCTCCACCAATTCGGCAAGAGTCAGGGCTTGCAAGGCTTTGTGGTTGGCGCGTCCGGTACGGATTTCGCCGGTGCGCTTAAAAGCGAGGTAGTCCGAGGCGAGGTCTGGTTTCCACTCGTGCTTCAGGGCGCGTTCGCCGTTCCTGATGATAATCTTTCCGATTTCGGGGTCTACTTTCTCTTGCCAGGCGTTCCGGTCGGTATAGCCGGGATAGTCTACCCAGCTTTGCCGGTAGCGGATAGCCGTTCCTAATTCCTCGTAAGATACGGTCTGTTCGAGTAGATGCCTCCAGGTTGCATTGGCGGAGAAACAGGGGCAGGCAACTGCTAAGGATAGGGCGCCCGCCAGTAACAGTTTTTTTATTTCGGACATTTGCATAATGTATCGGATGTGTTTAAACAGCGAACGAGGATAAGCAGTTACCCCCGTCCGTCAAAGTTAATCAAAAAACAACCTTTATCTAACCTTTAACGCTTGTTTTTCAAATCTATATACCTTTTCATGGCTTCCAGATAGTAGTAATCCGCATAATTCAGCGGCACATCTATTTCGGAGCCGTGCGGCAGCGAGCCGGTGGAGTGCATCAGCACATAACCTTGATTGCTGCCTTTGGCCGACAGGTAGCTGGGGCTGGAAAGATTTTTCAGGATAGTCTCCGCGTAATCGAAATATTTCTTGCCGTCGGGAACGAAAGTGCTTAGCTCCAGGAATGCCGAGGCCGTGACAGCCGCAGCCGATGCGTCGCGTGGAGTCTTTTCCCCCGCCGGGGCATCGTAATCCCAGTAAGGAATGAGGTCTCCGGTCTTTACACGTTCTATAATCATGTCCGCAATATGAACGGCTTCTTGCAGAAAGGCGGTATCCCGGGTTTCGCGGTAGCAGGAAGTATAGCCGTATACTCCCCATGCCTGTCCGCGCGACCAGGCCGATTCCGCATTCTTGCCCTGGTGGGTCTGTCTTACCTCCACGCTCCCGTCATTGTTGTAGCTGACCACGTGGTATGAGGTATAGTCCGGGCGGAAATGGTTCTTCATGGTAGTCTGTGCATGCTTTACGGCTATGTCGCGGTATTTGTTGTCTCCCGTCAGCCTGGATGCGTTGAACAATAAATCCAGGTTCATCATGTTGTCGATAATCACGGGAAAGTTCCATGCTCCGAAATCCCATGAGCGGATGCAGCCTATCTCCGGGTTGAAACGGGCGCACAGATTGTCCGCCGTTTCCACGAGTACGGCTTTTATGGTGTCGTTGGGGGCAAGGCGGAGCGCGTTGCCGTAGCTGCAATTCATCATAAACCCTATGTCGTGGGTTCCTGTCAGCTTCCGTACCGGGTTCAGCATATTGGTATATTCGACAGCGCGTTGTTTCAGCTCCTCGTCGCCGGTCATTTCATAGGCATACCAAAGGCTTCCGGGGAAGAAACCGCTGGTCCAGTCGTAAATGCCGCAAAGATGCCGTTGGCCTAATTGCAGTGCCGGCGGGTTAGGATACAGGGAGTCGATGTAGCTTTTGTTTTCGCGCTGTAACTGGGCGTCGAGAAAATTCACGTCGTAGCCGGAATATATGGAGCGCGGCAGCTTGCCCGTACCGGACAATTCCCCGGCGGTTGATTTCAATTGACAGGCGGCGACGTCGAGCGCATTGCTTATCCAGGCATCTTGTTGTGCCGGTGTGTTCTTGCAACCGGTCAGACCGATAAACAGGGCGGTTGCAAATAGCAGGGAGTTTCTTTTCATATGCTTGATTATTTAGTGGTTTTCGTTCACCGGCAAAAATACGAACCTTCCCGCAATCTCTTGTACAGGATTGTTGAAAGGAGCTTCGGTACGGTTCAAAGGTGTGTCACTTTTGTAGAATACCGTTTTAATTCTGTATATTCTTAAACAAAAGTATTGCTTTCGCCCTCTTTCCCGGGCAAAAGCAATACCTTCGGAAAGCGATGCCGCCTTATTCCTGCTTCAAATCCTTTACCTGGAAACCGGTGAATAATACATGGTTTTCCAGCAGGCGCAGCCCGAAATACCCGTCTCCCTCATTGCCTTTTACGGGTAGCCGGAACAATTCTTCACCATTGATACGGTAGGTCGTAACTCCCTTTTCCACACGGATTTGGATGTAGTACCACTTATTAGGCAGCAGCAGATGCGCTTTGTCCGTATATTCTTTGATAACCGGGCGGGCTATCGCATCGCTGGTGTCCGCTGCTTTGGCAAAGTACCGGCGGAAGCGGGTAGTGGAGTTGTGGTTTCCGCCATACCCCACATAAAGCAGGCTCAATGTCTTATAACGTTGAAAAATACCGTTTCTCCACTCGCTGCGTGCAAATAGGTTATCCGGATGTTCCGGGTCGTTGGCTGCCCAGAAACAGTTCAGGTCGCTGAGGCGGTCGTATTTTCCGCCTTGCATCAGCATCTTCACGCGATAGCTTATTTCGTAGTCGCCCATAAGCCGCCGGTTGTACCATAGGGTAAGCCCTTTCGGAGATGTAATCTCCAGCGTATCGCCCGATGTAATGATTTGTACTTCTCCGGAATGGTCTTCTATCGTCCAGTCCTTCAAGGCGCCCTGTGCCTGGGCTACGAAAGGAAACAGCATGAACAGGCTGCCCAATACGAGTGTGTACATATAGTTTCTTGTCATAATGCGGTTTTTTATTATAGTTGGTATTTCAAAATTCGTTTTTTTCCGTCGAGGCTGACCTCCACTTCCATGGAGTCGGCATCACAATGCTTGACCCCGGCTTCTATCCGGGGGAATTCTTCCGTACTCTTGGCGGGATAAATCACCGTTATGAACCGTACGCTCTCCCTACCTTTCTTCTCTGTGTTGAATGAAACGGCAGTGCGTTCGGTACGTTGGCGGTAAGCTACCGAGTACCAGCCCTCCTCCTTTTTCAAGGTGGTGTTTTCGGGTACGAAACATTGTAGTTTCACCTGGCTGTCACCGGTGAAGTCGGAAGAAAGCGAATATGTTTCGGGATTGATGTTCACCTTGCCGTCGCATAACTGATAATGCAGGTTAATGCTTCCGGTAGCATCTCCTGTCGCTTCGTCTACAATTACGAAGTACTGCCGGTTTACGAAGAATACGGAGCGGCGGTGGTTCAGACCTTTGTAACCGGGATTTTCCGTAACCAGTATTTGTACATTTCCTTCCGGCTGCCACAGTCTGGTTACGGATTCCGTGATTTCCAGGTTTCTGTTGTCCAGGGTCAGTGTGTTGTGCACGGCAGTCTGCCTAAACCAATTGCGCAGCTTCATCACTTCCGGACCACCGGCATATATGTACGAACCGGAATCGGGGAAGAGATTCCTGCCGTTGAACCACAGCTCGAACGTTCCGTTATCCGGCTGGCAGTGCCATTCGCCCTTGGGACCGGCTTTTACCACCATTACGACCGCATCTTTTTTCCAGCCGTTTCTGAAGGTGAAGAAACCCGATTTCAGGAAACCTTTGGAAAGGTTTGCCGGTGCTTCCCCTTCCCTGCCATTGGTGGCGAAGTAAAGTATCTGCTTATTTTCGGGGAACAATTTGAGCCATTCCTTGTAGTTGGCCTGTTCTGTTTGCGGGTCTCCCTTTTTGGCATCGCTAAAGCAAGGGTTAGTGTAGTCGGGGTAACACACATTCATATAGAACATTATCATGGACTCGATTGTATCGATGTAGTGGGCGGGGAATTCACTTCGGAATCCGTTTACATCTGCCATGCGCAGCGCTTTGCAGAATATTTCTATACAGGCCAGGTGATAATGCAAGTCCAGTTCGAACTGGCCGCCGTCGGGATAAACCTGTACCTTGATTTCTCTGTTCAGGATGTCGATGCCGCTTTTTCTCCATACCGCCGCCTCTTTGAATTCGGGGAAGAAAGCACCGGCAGCCAGCATACGCTGGGCCTCGAACAGCAAGTGGTTACCCTGGTCGGAATAATTGCCGAGGATATGTACCGCATGCCTGTGGTAATTTACCAGGAACTCCGTAAGGAAAGCCGGAGTGAACGAAGGAGAGTTGATAAAGAGTGTGAACTGGTTGATTTGGTCTTGTAAGCGGTGGCTGGTTTCCAGTGGACGCCATGCGAAACGCACATTCTCCGCCTCCCCCTTCACCTCGCCGGTACTGGCAAGTTCATATTCTTCCTTGGCTATCTCCACCAGCGGATTTTTCTTAATCCAGTCGAGGTATTGGGCAGTCCATTCTTCGGCATATTTCTCGTTACCGGACAAACGATAGGCTTTTCCCATGGGGGTGAACCATTTGTGGCGGTGGAGCTGCCAACGCAGTTCGTTGTCCTTTACCGGCCAGTATTGCCAATTGATATCTTTTCCGTAATTAAACGCCGGCTGATAGCCGTCGTGCACATAGAAAGTGTGTTCCAGCGCCTCGTCTGCCCATTGCTGTTCGCGTTTTCCGATTGTAATATGCTGCAAATCGATAGCCGGATTGACGATACCTATGCGTTTACGATAATAGTCCAATAGAGCTTGTGCCGCTGCTTCCTCTTTTCCTTGTCCATAAAGTTCTTTCACTTTCTCCAGGCCGGGATAGTCCAGGTTCAGCAATGGAAATACCTCCTTGTTGACCGGTTGCGCCTGTAACGAACAGGCAAACGCACAAATCAGAATAAAAAAGATGTGTCTCATGTAATTAATAGGTTTGTTGGTATTATAATCTTGTTTCAAATTCATTGCAGTCCGAAAGAGTTGCACCCATTCCCTTCTACGGGGGCTATAATGGGAATTGCACTTCCTCCGGCAGTCAGTACTATGCTCTCTCCTTTCTTTAAGTCCAGTAGGTATTCTCCCTTTTCTTTTCCCGGAGTAAGCGTTGCGTTACCGGCTTTCACCGTCGGGTTTGTCATATCGGTACGCAGTATGCAGGGCTCTCCGGCAAGGCTCTCGATGCGGATAGCGGTTGTCTTTCCGTCTTTCCGGCTGGCAGATACGAGGAATGCACCCTCCGTCCTTAAGTCCTCGAACTGTACATCTCCCCACTGGGAAGGTACGGCGGGGAACACGCGTATTTTCCCGCCCCAGCTCTGGAGCAACATGTCGTGTATGCACTGTGCGCCGGACAACGGTGTTTCGATTACCGGGCCGCTTTCCATATACATGGTATTGGGGCGCAGGGTGCGGGCGAATAGGCCGTTCAGTTTTTCCAGCGCCTTGTCGCCTTCGCCGAATGCCGCATACAGGGAGGACGCCCCCGTATAAGTATATCCGAGGATATTACCCGGCAGGCTGTGCCAGTGTTCCACGGACTTTTCCATGAGTTCCTTGCTGCCGTTTTGTTCGGCATTCAGCAAGTAGAGCGGGTAGAACATCAGCAGGTGCGAATAATGGCGGTGCGAGCGGCTGAAAGGCACATCCTTGCCTATCATCATTCCGTTTTCGTCCTGCGGATAGTCGGTCAGCCTTTCTATGACCTGTTTCCACTTGGGTATCAGCTCGTCGTCGATAGATAAAATCCGGGTCGCCTCGAGTAGCGTGTTGCATCCCCAGCGCAGTAATGCGATGTCGTAGTTGCAGTCTTCGGCAATCCCGTATTCGGGCGAGAAAGTACACTTCAAGTGCAGCCTGCCTTGCGCATCTTCTTCCAGGAAAGGAAAATAGAAGTTAATGGCGCGCCTTAGGGTGGGGAATAGGGTGTTTCTCAATATCGACTCGTCCATGCTGAAACGGTATTGCAGCCAGAGGTTATGGCATATCCACGGCAAGTTTCCTACCTGGGCTTTCTTTTTACCGCCGGGGATGTTCACCGTTTCTCCCGTCAGGCTGAAATCGGTGGCTACGGGCAGTGCGGCGGCATCTTTCCGGTAAGCCTCGGGAACATTATTTATCAGGTTATCCAGGTTGTTGCCTATTGCATCGACCAGCGGCATACCCAGTTCCAGCCGGTTGGAAGCATATACAGACCAGTAACTCAACTGCACATTCAGGTTCCACCAGGCGTTAGGCCATGGGGTTGGAACCAGCCAGGGGCCGCAGTTGTCCATTAGCCCGCCGCCGGTACGTGTGGCCGATGCCATTTTGTACATTTGCGCCCAGTAGAAATTCTCCATTTTCTTGTCGGGGAGGCTCACGAAACTTTGAGGGTAATAATTGTGCCACCAGGCGCGGTGAGCTTTCAGCAGGGCGGGCAAATCGCTCTTTTGCAGGTTGGCCACAGCCGCTTCCGCCTTTTGCAGTGCATCGGTTTCAGGAAATGTGTGAGCGTTGGTAATGATGAGAGTGCTTTTATCGCCTTCGCGTATTTCTTTCCATGCCGTGGCAGTACCGCCGCCTGCAAGCAGGGGTTGCCAGCAGTAGTTCACCTCGCCGTGTGCAGCCAGTTGCGGTGCGGGGTTCGATACATAGTTTTCTTTGAAGTGCTTCCGGTTCTTTTTCTGGATAGCATTCAATTGCCTCGGCGAGTCCGCCTTCTCCGGATAGAATTTCCAGGTGAAGCCTTTTTCGCCTTCCGTGGCTTCCGCTTCGACTACGATGTAGGGGCTTTCGGAGGTAACGTAGGCACGTAGCTTTATCTCTCCCCGGTCTGTACGGATACATCCGGAGGTTTCCGCGTTCCATAAATCCAACCTCATGTTGCCGGACTGTATCTCTCCTGCGGGATGCAGCAGGAAATAACCGATAAGCAGCCGGCCTCTGCCATAGATGCTTCTGTCGTCCTTGCGGTGGTCGTGCACCATACTGTTGCCTACATCCACCCGTATGGCATTCTTGCCGGGTTCCTTGCAGATGTAAGTTCCCATGCTGCCGTTCCCCATAAAGGGCGCTTCGTACCATGTCTGGGGTAAACGCGTCCAAACCATATCCTGCCGGGACATAAAATCTTTCCAGTCTATCTGGCTGTAACAGCCGGCTACCATACACCATGCTGTAATCGAGAATAATAATAAGAACTTCTTCATTTGTGTCGGATTGTATGTATTATGTTTTTCTAATGGCATACGTTTAATTTCATAGCAAAGGTAAGAGATTATTTACGGAATAAATCTTCATTATGTAGAAAGCTCTTATATTATGCTTTATTATATTTTAATTTTGTCCGATGAAGTCTTAATTTTGTTCAACCCTTGCGGAGAAAACATCTAAGCTGCCAGGTAATAGACTGCGGATTGTACGACCGGTAATAGCATTATCGGTAGAAACATGAAAACCGGATTGGTTATTTCTTTACCTTGAAACTGAATGCTAGCGCTTCGTTTTTGAGTCCTTGGGGTAATACGATTTTGACTTTCCCGTTTTTGCACGTGTATTTCATTCGTTTCCCATTTTGCAACAGCGTTATCCTTCCGTTGGGTTCATTACCTTCCCATTCTATATATTCCGGAAGCTTTTCTCCCTCGGGAAGTGCATAAATGGCATATAATGTTTTGCTGTCTTTGTCGGCGGTGAACCATACATTTCCGTAGTTATAGGTAGGAGTAATGCGGGTGGCATAAATGGCAGAGCCGTTTTTCTTTAGCCATTCTCCTACCTGCCTCAGTCTCACGAGCACTTCTTCCTCGATGACCCCTTCACCCGTAGGGCCCACGTTCAGGGCAAAACAGCCGCCTTTGGCTGTAATCTCTGCCAGCGTATTGATAATCCAGGTTGCAGATTTATATTTAGGATTGGGATTCCAGCCCCAGGTGTTGGTCAATGTGATGTTACTTTCCCACGGGTGGTCCAGTTGTGTTTTGGGAATTCTTAATTCCGGTGTCTGGTAGTTTTCGTTTCTTCCGGGGATAGTCCGGTCTACGGTAATCAGTCCCGGCTGCTTTTTGCGGGCGTTATCTACGATTTCATCTAATTGAATATCTTGTCCGGGTTTTCTGACCCAGCCGCTGTCTAACCAAAGAATGTCTATCCGGCCATAGTCGGACATCAGTTCATCAATCTGATTGGCTGTATATTGCTGGTATTTAGCCCAGGTTTCGGGATATTTCCGAATGTCGTAATTGGGATTGCGGGTAGGGGTAGAGAGGGCAGGGTCCCAGTAATACTCGCAATGCCAGTCCGGTTTGGAGAAGTAAGCGCCAATCATAAAGCCTTGTTTGCGGAAAGCATCGAATACATGATAGGCTACATTGCTGTACTTTCCATTTTTGTAGGGACCTTTTGCAATGCTGTAATCGGTATATTTAGAATCGAACATGCAGAATCCGTCATGATGCTTTGTTGTAAAGATTAGGTATTTGAACCCAGCATCTCTCATCACTTCCGCCCATTCTGCCGGTTCGAACCTGACCGGATTGAAAGAGTCCGCCAATCCCCAATACCATTTCTTAAAATCTCCATAAGTGGCTCCCGGAAGTATTTTCTTGCGACGGGCTGTAAAACGGTCTTCGGAACATAATGCCCATGATTCGGAGATACCGGGTACGGAATATACCCCCCAGTGGAACATGATTCCGAATTTGAGGTCTTGCCATTCCTCTAATTTTTTCAGAACTTCCGGGTCTGTAGGCCATTCGTATTCTTTGGAGATGCCGTGTACGAAGCCATGCTCTTTGTTAATGAAGTTACCTTGTGCATAAAGTGTAAAAGATAAGCTGATTCCTGCAATTAAGGATAGAAGTCTTCTTTTCATAGTAAACGAGTATTTTTAAATAGTGGGTTGATTATGATTAGCAAAGATAACGGTTTGATAAGATAACAGCGGTTTATGGTGTTGAGAGATGTTTTATTATAGTATATTATACTTGTGATTTTGTTTAGATAACTTTTGATATTGTTGAATCTGAGTTTGGGTTATACGATGTTACTGACCTGGGTTACGGATAAGATGTTGATATATAATGTACTTATGGTATATGATATTAATCGGCCGGTATGAGCAATTTACTCTTAAATAATAATCGGCACTACTTCTCTGCTCTTTATGTGTTTTTTAGCAGTATTTTACATAAACAATAGTAGGATTCTGAATAATTAGTTAAAAATAAGACGAATTTAAAAATATATTCAACCATATTAAAATCTATATCAACTCTAATGAAATTTCCTATTACATATTTAAATCTCTGTTTGCCTTTATTTTGATTTATTTGTAATCGGAATTTGCTGTTTATCATAACGGCAGTTTTCTTTTTATTCAGTTAATTTAATATTAAAAAGTATGAAAAACATTTTTGTTGATTGCCGCATGCGGAAAATTCTATTTGTTGCCGTATGCATTCGATCGTCCTTATGGGGAAATTTCTGCTATTCTTCAGAGGTTAGTAATAATTGGCAGGGAGACAAATCCGTACCCGATAAGGAGTGGAGCGGATATGGAGCCTTGCAGAGTCGGAATATGCAAATTACCGGAACCGTTACAGATGAAAATGGCGAGCCTGTCATTGGTGCTACAATACAGGTGAAAGGCTCTTCCCAGGGCGTAATTACAGATGTTGACGGGCGTTATACTATTGTGGTGCCCAGTGAAAGTTCGGTTTTGGTAATATCGTTTATAGGGTACGAATCTCAAGAAATTAAAGTAAATGGCAAGAAAAGTATCAATGTACAGTTACAGGAGAATGTACAGAGCCTGGATGAGGTAACTGTGGTGGCTTATGGTGTACAAAAGAAAGCTACATTAACCGGTGCGATTTCAAGTGTGGGAACAGATGCATTGTTAAAATCCCCAAGTGCCAGTATTGCCAATTCCTTGGCAGGACAATTGCCGGGCGTTTCGTCCATGCAGTCCAGCGGACAACCTGGTGCTGATGATGCGAAAATTTTTGTCCGTGGCGTTGGGTCGCTGACTGAAGGGGGAGCTGCTCCTCTTGTTTTGGTAGATGGGGTAGAGCGTTCTTTCTTCCAAATGGACCCCAATGAAATAGAGTCTATAAATGTGTTGAAAGATGCGTCGGCTACAGCCGTATTCGGTGTACGCGGTGCAAATGGAGTAATTCTGGTAACTACCCGCCGGGGTGAGGAAGGTAAAACAAAAGTGTCCGTCAGTTCCAATGTCGGTATCCAGATGCCTACGCGTTTGTTAGAAACGGCAGACAGTTATACGACCGCTTCTTTATATACAGAAGCCCAGCGCAATGATGGAATTGCAGAAGACCAGTTGACTTTTCAGCCTTATGATTTGGAGCGTTTCCGTTTGGGAGACGATCCTATTATGTATCCGAATATAAACTGGTATGATTACATGATGAACAAGGTCGCTATCCAGACTCAGCATAATGTAAATATATCGGGTGGAACAAAGGATATCCGGTATTTTGTTTCATTGGGTTTCCTCTATCAGAACGGTTTGTTCAAAAAGCTGGAAGGCTTGGATTATAACAACAATTACAATTATACCCGGTATAATTATCGTGCCAATTTGGATGTAAACCTCACCCGTACCACAACCTTGAAATTCAATATGGGCGGTATTGTCGGCAATCAACGCGATCCGGGTAAAAGCGGAGATATTTGGAAACAGTTTACTTGGACCCAGCCTTTTTCTTCTCCGGGAATTATCGATGGGAAAAAGGTGATGGTGCAAAGTACGCGTTTTCCGGGTATTGAAATGAATAACCAGGTTCTCGATAAGTTCTACGGTTACGGTTATGACCGGAAAGTGTCGAATAATATGACATTCGACCTGAATTTGACCCAAAAATTGGATTTTATAACAAAAGGGCTTTCTGTCGATATAAAAGGTTCGTATAATACGGATTATTCGTATGTCAGAACAGTCAGGGGGCATATTGAAACCTATACCCCCTACTATAAGTCGGAGGTCGATGGTTCCGGTCTCGATATAAATGACCCCGATTTCGATAAAACCGTAGTTTACCGGATAACCGGACAGAATATGATGAAAACTTACGGTGAAGGAAGTAAAAGCCGTGGACGTGATTGGTATGTTGAAGGCAGCATCCGCTATAACCGGGAATTTGGGGAACATAGTGTAGGTGCTTTATTATTGTACAATCAGAGCAAGAAATACTACCCTAAGCAATATACGGATGTGCCGACAGCTTATGTCGGTTTGGTAGGTCGTGTAACCTATGATTATAAATCCAAATATATGGCCGAGTTTAACATCGGTCATAACGGCTCCGAGAATTTTGCCCCTGATAAGCGTTTCGGAACGTTTCCGGCAGGTTCGATAGGGTATATCATAACAGAAGAAGACTTCTTTCCCAAAAACAAGTTTCTGACATACCTGAAAATACGTGCTTCTGTCGGATTAGTAGGCAATGATAATATGTCCAGCAACCGTTTTCTCTATCTGCCGGACTCTTATTCTATCAATGATTCGGAATGGCTGGAAAAAACATATCAGGATAAGAACGGGTATATATTCGGATTGACGAATACTGCTTATATGGCTGCCGCCAGAGAATTGCGATTGGGAAATCCCAATGTTACCTGGGAAACGGCACTAAAGCAGAACTATGGTATCGATGCTTATTTCTTTGATGACCGTTTGAAACTGACGGCTGATTATTTCCGTGAAAATCGCCGGGATATTTTAATTCAGCGCTCTACCATCCCTTCTCTAATTTCAATGGACGGTTTGCTACCGGTAGTCAATATGGGTAAAGTAAATAATCAAGGCTATGAAATTGATTTGAAATGGAATGACCGGATTAAAGACTTCTCATATTACATCAATGCGAACGTTTCTTATTCGAAAAATAAAATTATCTATCAAGATGAAGTAGAACCCAATGAACCCTATATGTGGAGAACGGGCAATGAGGTAGGAGCCCGTTTCGGTTTTGTAGCGCAAGGGTTTTATGATGAAGATGATTTTAACGAGGACGGTACGTTGCGTGCCGATTTACCGCAGCCTCAAGGCAAAAGGTACCCGGGCGATATCAAGTATGCGGATTTGAACGGAGACAATGTGATTGATAATGATGACCAGATGAAAATAGGAAATCCCAAACGTCCGGCTTACACCTTTGGTTTGAACTTTGGTGGAGAATATAAAGGATTTTTTGCTTCGATGAATTGGACGGGAGTTGCAGAGTGCGATATGTATATGACGAATGCCTATATGCGCCCCTTCTATCAAGGACAGGTACTTTATCAATATATGGCAGACGGACGTTGGACGCCGGAGACGGCAGCAACAGCCGAATATCCGCGTCTGTCTATTTCGAGTTCGAACAATTTGGGAACATCCCGTGTATGGTTGAAAGATGCATCCTATATAAAATTGAAAAACTTGACAGTAGGATATAATATTACCAGCCAGAAAATATTGAAGGCAATCGGCGCTTCAAAGTTATCCGTTCAGTTTACCGGTTATAACTTGTTAACATTCGATAAACTAAAGGTGTTCGACCCGGAAGGTGAATTGACACGTGATGATAATACTTATCCGATTATGAAAATTCTCAGTTTAGGCGTAAATGTAACTTTTTAAAATAACTGCTATGAAAACGAAGATATTATTATTTTTAGGATTATTGACCGGTTTGGCCACCGGGTGTGAAGACCTGAAATTCGGTGATAATTTTCTGGAAAAGCCGAATAGCGATGAAGTATCTATCGATACAGTCTTTGCTTCCAAGAAATATGCAGACCAAGCCATGAACCAGTTTTATAAAAGCCTGTGGGACTTTATGCCGACTTTGGACGGATGTCATCCGGAAGGCAAAATATTGGACGGATATACGGATTTGGGATATTCACAGCGTATTTCATGGACACATGGTGCCTTCAATGCATCCAGTTCAGCGGCAAATTTCCCTTTTCAGTTAGCACATGAAGAGGTGGTGGGCGATCCTACCTATGGCATTCGGAAATCTTATGTTTATATAGAAAACGTAGATAGGGTTCCGGATATGAGCGATGATGAGAAACGGATACGAAAAGCAGAAGCGAAAGTAGTCATAGCCAGTCATTACGTACAGATGATTCGCTTTTATGGAGGTATGCCATGGATTGACCATGCATATAAGCCGGAGGAAATGTTTCGACTGCCCCGTATGACTTTGGAAGAAACAGTGAATAAAACGGTTGCATTGCTGGATGAGGCTGCTGCGGATTTGCCGTGGTATACATCGGCGGACGAATACGGGCATATGACGGCTGCTGCCGCCAAAGCGCTGAAATTCCGTTTGCTTTTATTCGTAGCCAGCCCCCTGTTTAATAATACGGAGGCATATTATGACGGGCAGGCAGCTACGGAACTGTTAACATGGTATGGAGATTACCAGGACAACCGTTGGGAAGACGCTTTGAAAGCGGGAAAGGATTTTTTACGTATAAACCAGGAAAACGACAATTATTACCGGATAGAGAATACGGGCGACCCTCGAACCGATTATGTAAACGGATATTTTACAAAAGGTAATCAGGAGGTAGTAATGGCTTCTTTTCGTTGGGGTACTTATGACGGTGTGGATAAGCCGTTTCGTATGTATGAAGGCGGCTATGGGGCTCCGCGTGGAAATTATGCGGATATGTTTCAGTGGCATGACGGTTCTAAGTTCGATTGGAATAATCCGGAACATCGTGCACACCCTTTTTTCGATGCGGCGGGAAATCCTACCCGGGATATACGCTTGTATGAGAACCTGGTTGTAAATGGCGATAAATGGCAAGGGCGTACTGCCGAAGTTTATAAAGGAGGTCGTGAAGGATACGGAACTGGAAGCAAGGTACAGCAAAAGACCCAATATGGCTATGGCTTCCGTAAGTTTGTCCGCGACAAGAAAAATGAAATGAAAGGCAAGCCTTATTCCTGCCCTTTAATCCGTATGCCAGAAATCTATTTAGGTGTGGCTGAGGCAATGAACCAATTAGGGCGGGCTAATTCTGCGGATGAGTTCGGTATGACAGCCTATGATTATCTCAACTTAGTACATACCCGGGCAGGATTACCTCCGGTAACAGCTTCAGAAATCCCGCAGGGCGATGCATTACTGAGCTATCTATTAGATGAACGGGCGCGTGAGTTCGGGCAGGAAGATGTCCGCTATTTTGATATGACCCGCTACAAGAAAGGAACGGAGTGGGCGGCGCGTCCAATGGAAATGCTCGAGATTACAAAAACGGGTAAAAATTTTGAATACAATGTAAGTGTGCGCGATGATATCAAATATTATTGGAATGAATATTGGTATCTGTTGCCATTCCCCGTAGCTGAAATCAATAAAAAGTACGGATTGATTCAAAATCCCGGTTGGGAATAAGATTAATTAAATGATATGAATATGAATAAGTTTTTATATACGATAGGTTTGGCGTTCATTTTTTCGTCGGAGATAATGGCGCAGGACACAGTGAACGGCATAGTGAAAGACGCTTCCGGAAATCCTCTTTCGGGGGTAAGAGTTTCGAAAGTCGGTGAGTTCCGAAACAATAGCGTAACCGACAATAGCGGAACATTTTCACTGATGTTGGAAGAAGGCGATTTCATCGAGTTGAATTATGCGGATGTCATAATGAAACGTGTCCGGGTTACCGGCAATACACTGAATATAACACTCGATTCAAAACAAGATGCGACTGTCGATTTAGGTTTCTTGAAGCGTACGGAAGAGACTCGGACCCAATCGGCAACTGCTGTTTATGCAGATTTTCTCGAGAAAAACGCCACTTCTCCCAATAGGGTAAATAACGCACTTTTCGGGTTGCTGTCCGGGCTTTATCTTACGCAAAATGTAGGTTGGAATGCTAACGCCGGGATGAATATACGCGGTCGCGGCGGATTGGATAGCGGTTCTCCTTTAGTACTGGTAGACGGGTTTCAACGTGGGTTGACTAATATGACAATTGAAGAAATAGAGTCGGTACAGGTATTGAAAGACGGTGCTGCTACCGCCTTATGGGGAGCCAGAGGAGCCAATGGAGTAATCCTGATTAATACCAAACGGGGTATTTATAATTCATTCGATATAGATGTGAATTACCGTCACGGTTTCGAGCTTCCGATAAATGAGCCGGAAATGGCGGATGCCTATACTTATGCTATGGCTCAAAACGAAGCTTTGTATTATGACGGATTGCCGTTGCAGTACACAAGAAAACAACTGGAGCGGTATAAAAATGGAACAGACCCCTATTACTACCCCAATGTAAACTGGCTGAAAGAAGGTACGAGAAATTTCAGCGAGAACAATCAGTTCAATATCATGATGCGGGGTGGCGGCAAACGAGTACGTTACATGGCCTTGTTGGATTATAAAAATAAATTTGGGCTATTGAATGAAGATTATACCCATTATTCAGACCGTTATAATTCGCAGATTCGTACTTACGAACTGGATTTACGTATGAATTTGGACGTAGATATTACATCCGGTACGAAAATGAAATTCAGTATGTATGGTATAATCGGGGAGGATAAGAGCCCGAATACAGATATAGACGCCATTTTTCAGAATTTTTATAAAGTCCCGGCCACCGCATTTCCTATAAAAACCTTGAATAATAATTGGGGTAGTAATACGCTTTTCAAGATGAATCCGATTGCGGCTATCGCCGATGTGGGATATTTGCAGGAGAACCGCCGCATGCTGGAAGCCGATATGCGGGTTACGCAAGATTTGTCCATGTTCCTGAAAGGTTTAAATGCCGAAGTAGCTGTGGCGTATGATAACTCTGCGACTTTTCAGGAGATAGGCAGTAAAACCTATAAATATGAAGTCAGCCATTTGTCCGATGCAGGTCTTCCTATGAGCGAAATATATGGAACGGACAGCAAAGTGCAAATTTCAGAGTCGGAATTGTCTGCACAATTTATCCGTGCCAGTGTGGAAGCGAAGTTGAATTACGACCATGCATTCGGAAACCAACAGTTGTCGGCTTCTGCCGTTTACCGCCAGGATATGGAAGAACCGTTGGAACGCAACGCCTCCTATTATCGCCAGAACGTAATGGGCTTTGTCGGTTATAATTACGCTAACCGCTATATGGTGGATGTCGTCGGCAATTATTATGGTACCAGCGTACTGCTGAAAGGAGATAAATTCCGCTTTTATCCTGCTGTTTCGGTAGGGTGGAACATTGCCAATGAAGAATTCTTGCAGGGAGCTTCCGCTCTGGATTTATTGAAATTGCGCGCTTCCTGGGGACGTTCTGCCACAGATAACCTCAGCTATGGGTTAGGCAATTATTTCTGGACGGGTTCCGGCAAATACCTTTTTGGCGACGGTATGACATCCGTTAGCGGTCTGAAAGAGCAGAAGTTGCCTATGTACCGGCTGAATCTGGAAACTGCAGATAAATACAATGTGGGTGTCGATGTCCGTTTATGGAGAAATTTCACGGCAACAGCGGAGATGTATTATGATTACCGTACCGACATTCTGGTAGATAATAATAAGGTATCGGCAATTTTGGGTATTACCCCGGCACAAGCCAATATCGGTAAAGTGAAAAGCCGTGGACTGGAACTGAGTATGGGCTGGAACGACCGGTACAAGGATTTTAAGTATTATGTAAATGCCAACTGGGCCTTAAATGACAGCGAGGTGATTGAAAACGGCCAGGCATACCAGCCTTATGACTATCTGTATACTAAAGGACATAAGGTAGGACAGTTGTTCGGTTTGGAGGCCATCGGCTATTTCCGCGATGAGGAAGATATTGCGAACAGTCCAGAACAGACATTCTCGGTAGTCCGTCCGGGCGACGTGAAATATAAAGACCAGAATGGCGATAAAAAGATAGACAGTGAAGACCGGGTAGCTATCGGCAAGTCTACTACCGTACCCGAAATGTATTATGGTCTGAATCTCGGATTCGAGTATAAAGGATTTGGAGTAGATATGGTTTTCAATGGCATCAGCGGACTTACCAAACAGTTGAACACAGCCAATGTTCATCAGCCGCTGCGTAACGGCAATACCAATATCGCTACCTGGTATCTAAAGGACAGGGTGCGTTGGACGGAGGCTACTAAAGATATCGCCAATGTCCCCCGTCTTTCCACATTATCCAATGAGAATAATTACCAGGTCAGCACCCAGTGGATTGAGGACGGTTCGTTCTTTAAACTCCGTAATCTGAATGTGTACTATAACCTGCCCCAAAAATGGGTGAAGAAGATGAAAATGGATAAATTCCAAATTTATGCCAAGGCGCAGAATGTTTTTTCGATAGACAAAATAGACTACTTCAATTGCGAAGACATCGCTTTAGGATATCCGGATGTATTTTCCGTGTATTTGGGGCTGAATATTAATTTTTAAATGAGGATAATTATGCGAAACATAAAAAAATATATGGTAGCTGCTTGCACTTTGCTTGCATTGGGCGGATGCGATTATCTGGACTACGACGAGACTACCGGAAAAACGCGGGAAGAAGCATATAGCTATTTTGATAATATGAACCAGTTGGTTGCTAACGTCTACTCCGTCTTACCGGTTGATTTCGGTAGGGTGAGCGATGCGATGATGGAATCTGCTACCGACAATTCTATATACACCTGGGAAAATAATAGTATATATTATATTGTTAATGGCACATGGAGTCCTTTGAAACGAGTGGACGACGGTTGGAGCTTTTGGAACGGTATCCGGAGCGCCAATTCTTTTCTGGAAAACTATGACCCGGAAGTATTGAAACGCTTTGAATACAATGAAGATTACGATGAAATGACAGGAAAAGCTTCCAAGTTCTCCTATGAAGTCCGTTTCTTACGTGCGTTTTATTTGTTCGAATTAGCTAAGCGGTATGGTGATGTCCCTTTGGTAACGCGCACATATACGCAAGAAGAAATCAATTCGATAGAAAAAACTCCGTTTACAGAGGTTATAGACTTTATAGTAAAAGAATGTACGGAGATAGCTCCCGAACTTCCTGTAGACCAGTCGGACTTTTGGGGAGAAACAGGCAGGGTAACTAAGGGTACGGCACTGGCTTTAAAGTCGAGAGCTTTGCTTTACGCAGCCAGTGCGCTACATAATCCGGACAATGACCCTGCCAAATGGGAAGCCGCTGCAAAAGCAGCTTACGAGGTCATTGCGATGAATAAATATCAGTTGCCTAAAATAGCGGACGACCCTCTTTATTCCGATTTAGGGGGGCATGAGGTATTGAAATCCCCGCAACTGATTTTCGAACGTCGTGCCACGGAAACGAGCAGCGACTTTGAATCCCGTAATGAGCCGATGGGATATGAAAGTGCGGAGGGGGGGAATACTCCGACGCAAAATCTGGTGGATGCTTATGAACTGAAGGACGGAACCCCGTTCAGTTGGGACAACCCGGTTCATGTGTCCAATATCTATTATGATGCAAACGGCGAGGAAACCCGTGACCCCCGTCTGTATCTGAATGTATTGACCAATGGGTCGGTTTGGCAAGAGCGGAAGATAGAGACATTCGAAGGAGGTAAAAACAAAATCCTGGACGGCTCTACAAAAACGGGATATTATCTTCGCAAATACATGAATCCGTCCGTATCGCTCAATCCGGACAAGCCCAACAAACTGCATCACCATTATATATTGTTCCGTTATGCTGAAATTCTGTTGAATTATGCAGAAGCCATGAACGAATGGAAAGGACCCGATGCCACCGCCGAAGGCTGTCCGTTGACGGCACGGCAGGCCTTGAACCAGGTACGCGATTGTGCCGGCATGAAGCATGTAGACGAAACGGGAGCGGATTTTACCGAAAAAGTCCGTAATGAACGCCGTATCGAACTGGCTTTTGAAGGGCACCGTTTCTATGACATCCGCCGTTGGAAAATCGCTTCCCGGGATGACGTTAGAAATATCTACGGTGTGAAGATAACGGGGAGCGGCACTTCTTTTACTTATGAAAAAGTACTGCTGCAGCAGATGTATTGGGATGACAAGATGTATCTGTTCCCTTATCCGCAAAATGAAATCTATATGAACCCGAATTTGACGCAGAATCCGGGTTGGAGTGGTGAAAATAAAAACTAAAGAAGTATGAATACAAAATATATAGCTGGCTTGATATTCTTGCTGGGTCTGTTAATGACAGCGTGTAGTGATGACAAGGAAATATTCTTTGACGATGTAATCGGCGAAGAAACGGTAGACAGGGTACATCCTGACGAGCGGGATAAACCCTATCCGCGCGAAGAACATGAACTTTACCTGAATCCGGCTCCTTTGATTGTGCCCGATGTAAGGGGAGAGGATGAATTTTTGGAGTTCGAGCTTTCCCAAGATGCCGGTTTTCCGGAACAAGGAACATACCGTTCGGGGAAATTGGCATGGAATATGTACAACATTCATCAACAGATGCCCGCCGGCAAATGGTATTGGCGTTTTCGGCTGGTAGATGCCGATGACAAACCGGGACAATGGAGTGAAGTGAACAATTTTACAATAACGGGTAAAGAGCCCGTCTTCGTTACGCCGGAATGGTCTGTTTTTCAGCAAAACATACCGGCTGTTTATCCGCGTGTGCACTATTACTTGAATGAAGATTTGGAGAAGGTACGTCCCACGATAACAGAACACCGCGAGTACCGGGAACTGGTTAGCCGTACCAACTCTGCCATGAATTATACCCCGGCGGTAACCGATTTATATGATGAGAGCAAGACCAGTACGTTGAGCCAATATACATTCGACTATTTATACTCGGCATTCTTGCTGACAGGCGATGTCAAGTACCGGGATAAAATACAGGATTATGCCCGCATATTGCTTGCCGGCAGTATAGATAAAGACAAGCTTTCCACAAGTAATTTCCATTCTGCCTACGCCGTTACTGTTTTAAGCACTATTTATGATGCTTGTCAGGAAAGCTTGACCGAAGCGGAAAAAACAGCCGCCGAGGAAGTTATCGTATATTTGGTTAACCGTTATTATAACAGCTACCGGGGAAAACAGGAAAATCATATATTCGATAACCATACCTGGCAGATTGTGATGAGAGGGCTTTTGCAAGGAGCCTTTGTCGTTTGCCAGGAGTATCCCGATATGATGAAAGCCTTGGAATATTTCTATGAATTGTGGACGGCCCGTGCTCCTGCCACCGGTTTTAATAGAGACGGAGCCTGGCAAAATGGAACCGGGTATTTCAATACGAACTCATATACCCTATATTACATACCGATGCTGTTTTCAAAGACGACAGGGACAGACTTCCTGAAACATCCCTGGTACCAGAATGTCGGAAAATACCTGGCTTATTCATGGCTACCCGAAACTGCAACGACAGGATTCGGCGATATTAGCGGTCCCGTAGATTCACCTCACAGAGTTCGCGTTGCTTTTGCCGATTTTGCAGCTCGCGAGATAGGAGATGCTTATGCCGCCTGGTATGTAAAGGAATGTGGAAATACACTATATAGCGATTATGCCATGCGTTTATATAGAATGGCGCGTAGCTACATAGCTTATAGTGCTCCCGACCTGGATGAGACGGCAATGGACAACTTTATCTGGTATCAGGATATCGGTGAAGGGGTTGCGTATTCCGATATGGCGGACAGAAGCAACAATATGGCATTATCTTTCCGTTCGAGTCCTTTCGGTTCAGGCAGCCATACCTTGGCAGACCAGAATAGTTTTAAACTGCTGTACAAAGGAACGTATGTCTATATGAATGCCGGTTATTACCAGAACTTCTCGGATGCCCACAACTTATTGCAGTTCCGCCATACACGGGGGCATAATACGATAATGGTCAATAATATCGGCCAGCCTTTTACAACCCGGGCTTACGGTAATATAGAACGCGGTCTGAATGCAACGAATCTGGCTTATTTTCTGGGAGATGCCTCGCATGCCTACTGCGGAACATCGGAATATCCGATGTGGCAGGACGCCTTTAAGAATGCCGGAATCTCCCAAACGCCCGAATACGGTTTTGGAGAAACTCCGTTGAATAATTACAGGCGGCATATCTTCATGTTGCGTCCCGATAAAGTGGTGATATACGACGACTTGGGTGCCGACGAGGCTTCTACCTGGCAATGGTTATTGCATAGTCCTGTAGAATTCCACGTAGCGGGTAACAAAGTAACCACTACTTATACGGACAAAGGCGGGTTCACTTCCGTTGCACAGATATATAGCGGGCAGACACCGGAAATTACGGTTACCGACGAGTGGTTCCCCGGTGCGGAGCCGGACGAGACGGATGATGAATACAGAGGTGTCCAGTGGCATTTGACAGCCGATTTCGGTCCGAGCCTGAATAATAAGATTCTTACGATTATTCAAGTGAGCGATAATGGTGCGGTAGAGGATATCTGGCAAGTCAATAACCGGTTTACCGTGGGCGACTGGAAAATAGATGCGGAGCTGGATGCGGATAAGCCTGCCGCCATTACCATAACCAACGAGGCGACCGGTACCGTGTTCGATTATGGCAGTACGGAACTTACGGTAAACGGCGCTCCATATCAGCGCCAACAGGAAAATTCTTCAGTTTTGTACGATGACATACACGGTACTATGCAAATTCAGGAAAGCACCGTAAAACAAGTTCAGACAACAAGAACAGCGAGATAAGTATGTGACATTTAATTTTATGGATATGAAAAAACTGTATATTATAACGGCCTTGATATTCATGGCTTTATCGGTTTCATGCAATCAAGAGGAAATGGTGAACAAGAGTGCCGGGGGCGAGCGTGTCAGTATATCGGCAGAACTTCCGGGAGATGTCGCGGCTACCCGTGCGCAAATAGAAGTCCCCGCAACTCATAAATTGCGGTGCATCATAGAAGTTTGGGAGGCGGACAGAAATCCCGACCTGAAATATCGCAAGGAAATAGCGGTGGAAGGCGGTACTATCCCTACATTCGATTTTGCATTGAAACCGGGTGACTACAACTGCCTGGTATGGGCGGACTTTATACGGGCAGATGCCGCCATTACGGAAGTGACGGTTGCAGATGACATTACTTATACCCATTTTGAAGATACTTACTACGATACATCCAATCTGAATGAGATAACGGTGAAGGATGCAGGCGGCTCTATGCTTTTCGATACCGAACTTTGCGATGGCTTTTACATGAATATGGAGTTGAAGAAAAGCGAATCGGCTGTGCAAAAAGCGGTAAAACTCGTACGTCCTTTCGCAAAGCTGATTGTAAAGGAGAATGAAGCCGGTAAATTTGCCGGTTTGGAACATTTAAGAGTTAACTATGAAATGCCTAAGACATTCAACGTTGCTACGGGAGAGCCTGGAACTGAAATGCTGGCCGCGGTGTATGATAAGAGTTTTGCTCCGGAGGACAATTCTCAAATTTTATTTACCGGGTACATATTCACTCCTTCCATAGGCTTCTCCATGGGCAGCGCCATTCTTTCGTTTAAGACGGAAAGCGGAACGGTCAAATGCGAAATTCCGGAAGGGAGTATTACATTAAAACGCAATCAGCAACTGGTTGCCGGCGGAAACCTGATTAGCGGAGGCGGAATCGAACCCGAACCCGAACCGGTACCGGGTGATGAATTGCATGTAGGCGATTATTTCTTTATCGATGGTACATGGAGTAGCGAGCTGACTGAAAGCAATAAGGATAATTGTGTGGGTATCGTATACGCGGTAGGTGTACATCCGGAAGATAATACCGGTAATTATGGGGTGGAAGCCGGAGGAAAGTCTATCAGAGGCTATGTGATGGCGCTTAAAAATACAGGTATTCCCGCAGAGCTCTTTCCGGAAGAAAACTCACGGTATTTGCTTAACAATTCCCGTCCTTATTTTTATATGCAAAAAGAAGGCGGAGGAGGCAAAGATGATGCAGTTACCGTATTTACTAAAGGTAATGACCCGGACTGGACAAAATATGACGGATACGGAGCTACCCATGCAATATTAACCGAGCCGTCGTATTCGGCAGCCACCGACAAAAAGCATTATCCGGCTTTGCTGGTGTTCGAACAATGGAAAGAAACTGCTGAAAAACCTCAAAATTCCAGCGGTTGGTATATTCCTGCTTCAGGGCAGTTGTACGAAGCTGTGGGAAAATGTTATGGCTTTACTCTAAAAGAAACGGACAAGGATTATGCTGATAATGTGCAATGGGGAGCAGAGAATATAAATGAGGACATGTTGTTGCTGGAAGCTCTTCTCACGGCAATCGATATGGGGATAGCAACGAATTTTCCTGCCAATGAGAATGCGAAAGGATATTATGTTTATACCAGCTCTTTGAGTAATGATGCCATGCCTATGGCTATACAAGTGGGAGCTGAACAGGTAACATCCCTTTACCCGAAGCCTAATTATAAAACTCAAGGTATCATTCGTCCTTTCCTGACAATTATAAAATAAATCCTGATTAAAACTTTGTACTGAATATGAAAAAGAATTTTTTAGGTTTGATACTTTTTTTCTGCATGAGCTTATTTGTTTCGTGCAGTGACGATGATAACACATCAGGCGGAGATGTCGGCCGGATGTATGTATCTGCTGTTCTTCCGGCAAGTATTGCTACCGGGCAGCCCGATATTGCCGGACATAAATTGCGTTGTATTCTCGAACTTCGGACTAAAGGAGAAAACGCGGAAACGGTCTGTCATAGTGAAGTCGTGGCGGAACCGGTTGCGGAACCGGCTAAGTTGTCTTTGGATATAGCTGTCGATGCCGGTTCTTATGACTGTCTGATGTGGGTGGATTATATCGATGCGGATGCTGCTGTTGCCACCCGTACGGAAGGCGGGACCTCCCGTTATGCAGATAAGTATTATGACACTTCCGATTTGAGGAATATTACGGTGAAAGACATGAATAGCCTGATTGATAATGAGGCTTGCGATGCTTTTTATTACAGTGGCGAGATACAGAAAAAAGACGGTGAGGCACTTGTGCTGGAACCGGAGCTACTCCGCCCTTTTACCAAAATAAGTGTTTTAGAGAAAAATTTGCGGGAGTTCAATTTGTTATGGGGACTGACTGTATCCTACGAAGCCGCTGCGAAATTCGACGCCGGTAGCGGTAGGGTGATAGAAGATGCGGTGGCGGTCAATTACGCAGTTTCGGATTTCAATCCGGAAATGACACCGGACGGTACCTTATTCTCTACCTATGTTTTTGCCGACGGGGAAGACCGTAATATGGGCGAGATACATTTGAGCTTTACCACCAAGCAGGGTGTACAGCATGTTATTGTTCCGGCAGGCCTGATACCTGTTATACGTAACCAGCATATTAAAGTCAGCGGTAATATGATGGCGGAATCTCCGATAGAGGATACCGAGTTCGATATAACTTACGACATCGATGTCGATGACTGGGTTTCGGGTAGTGTAGAGATTGCTACAAGGCCGCTCAAGGCAAAGGTAGGTGATTTCTTTTATGCGGACGGCACGTATTCGTCATCTTACATTGAAGACAGCGGCAACTCGTGTATCGGTATCGTGTTTGCGGTGGCTCATGATGACGGCAAAGCTTCCGGCGACAGGGCGGAAAATTATCTTGCCGCTAATGGGGTTCAGAAACTGCAAGAAGTGAACGGCTGGGTAATAGCTCTTAAAGATATTGTTGACGGGAATACGAGAATTGCCCCTGCAAAAGTGGAGGCTCTTGATGTAAACGGGGAACCGGGTAGCAGATTGAATGACGGAAAAACAGATATACGGGGATTCGGGAATACGGAAGCGTTTAAATCCGAAAGCATTGTATTGCCCGATTATCCGATAGCGCAGGCGATTATCAGTTACGAGGAGGCTGAAGCGACGAAAGCGCCTGCCAATACCAGCGGTTGGTATTGGGGAGCTGTGAAGCAATATCTTGTACTGGCGGAAGAATATGCCGAGGTAAAGGTTGAAAACGGAGTAGTTACCGATGTTGAACTGCTGGCTGTCGGGAAGTCTATGCAAACTCTTATCGATGCAGGGGTGGCCGAGGCTTTCTCTTTGGACGGCGAGCAATTCTATTGGTCGAGTAGCGTTGAAAAGACCAAAGCGGCGGATATTGGGAAGCTGTACCGTGTCGGATTATCGACATCGGCCAAAAATTACGGGCAAACAGCTGCCTGGAAAACAAATGACGGACGTCATGCCCGTGCTGTTTTAACATTTTAACTTGACACGTTGATTTTATATACGGGCGGTATGATGCTTGTCGTACCGCCCGTATTATATTGATAAATGAAGGTATCGGAGGAATCTCCGATGTAAAATAACAATGATTTTGTCATCACTCGTCACTTTATGATGTAATACATTAATAGATAGTTGATTATCGAGTGACGACAACTGTTTTTATAAGTGACGACCGGACCTCGGTCGTCACTTATAAAAATAAAATATCAAGACCTTACAATCCGATATACAATCCCTTTGTTCGTGTGTTTGCTCTCCAGCCCGTTCTTCTTCAACACCCGCCCGAAATGCTTTGCATACCCGTCCGTCAGTTTTATGTCGCTGCTTTTGGAATGCAGGTATTCCAATATCTGTACCGGTGATATCCATTCTCCCTTCTCTCCGTGTTCCGGTAAACGGAAGTAACAATGGAACAACTGCTCTATCGGGCTGATTTGCTCGAATTCACGGTTCGTTTCCTTTAAAATCGCTTCGTCCGTGTCGTCGAACCAGTAACGCTCGCCGCTTCGTACCGCTTGCATGGCCTGTGCGTAGAGTTGGCGGTAGTTTACCGTTACGTTCGTGTCGATAGGAGCCGTTACCTCCACACAGACGAAACGGCGGCTTCCGCTGCTGTCCGCCAGTAAGTCCTTGTGGTTGCTCGTGCCGATGAATGAGGCGTAGCGCCTTATCTCCCCGATGCTACTCCCGTAAGGCTTGCGCAGGTTGGCGACAGGCTTTTGCAGGAGATGTTTCAGAAATCCCTGGCGGTTTGCGCCCACCTGGTCGAACTCGTCGATATTCACCAGCAGGAAACGTCCCAAGTACATCTCCGCATCCCGCTTGCTTCCGAAGTCGAGGCTGTCCGTGTAGCCGAAGCGCAGTTCGGGCGGCAGGATGATACGGCAGAAGGTAGACTTCCGGTATCCTTGCGCACCGATTAGCAACGGCGAGGTGCTGTTGGCGTGCATCTTGTTGCCGAGCCCGCGCCAGTGCGCCACCATGTTCAGGAACCAGCGGTAGAACAGCTCCCGCCAGTGCGGATTGTTGCAGGGAACCAGGTCGGCCAGCGCACGGATACGGTCTTTGCCGTCCCAGCGACCTACTCCGTACAAGTACTCCTCTACCGGATTGTACAGCGGCACGCGGTTGGATGTAAGGTAACGGCTCACATCCCTGTCCCACACGCGCAACCCCTCCTGCAAGGCATCCATTGCCACGCTGTTGCGTGCACGCTGGTCTATTACATGGAAATAGAAATGGACGGAGTCGCGCTGGCGGTATTCCAGGTCGCCCAGCAACTGGTTGTACCGGAATTCGTAGCGGCGTTCCATGAACTCGTCCAGCTTCAGCGACGTGCGCTGTTCGGGGGTGAGGACAGGATTTTTGCCGAAGCCGCGGCATTCGCGGTAGAGGTTGTGCAACGTGGTGCGCACCGTCTGTTCGTCCGCCTGGCGGTGGTAGTGTATCATCACTTGCCGCACGGTCTCCTCCTCGGGAATACCGCTTTTAAAACATTGCTCGCCTATGGGGATAAGCAGCGGGTGGAAGTCGTCGCGGTCGCGCTGCCAGTTCTCCGCTTCGTCCAGTGCCCGGTTCAGCGCCGTTTCGAACAGCAGGGTAAAAGTCTGCGAGGTCTCAAATCCCGGTTGTAACCGTTGCAGGGGATTTTTCTCCGTCAGCCTGCGTTCGCCGAATGTCTGCTCGCCGGGCATCGTAGGGGGCTGTTCCAGGCAGAAGGGCACGGCATCGGGGGCGAAATAGGGTGTTTCGTCCAGCGTCATGCGGAAAGTGTCGGCGGGCGACGGTTCTTTCAACGTAACGGGAAACGGCAGTATGGGTTGGTAACACTGCACCGCCATGCGGTAAGCATGGGCGTGGAACAGGCTGATTTCCTCTTCCCGCCCGGGCAGGCTGCCGTCCGGCAGGGCGAACAGCGCCCATATCTTTACGCTCCGCCCGCTGCTTCCGGTAAAGGCTGCATAGGTCTGGGGGAGCAGTGCCGCCCGCTCTTTCACGAGTTCCGCCTCGGACAGCCCGGAAAGTCCGCCCGCTTCCAGCAGTACGATGCCGTTGTAGCGCTTCATCCGCCGTTCGCCTCCGCGTGTCCGTCCGTACTCCATGGCGGGGCATACGCGGGGCAGCTTGTCGATATGCTCATATCCTCCGTTACTGCCATGCGCCGTGTATTCCAGCATGGAGCGCAGCCCGCTTATATGCCGCGCCTGGGTTTCCGACTTGATTTTATCGATGAATGCGTTCGTATCGCAGGTGCTGATACTCTCCGTGCCTGCATCACGGTTTTCCTTGATAAAGGTTATTTTCATCCGGGGTTGTTTGTTTGGAAAATTGTTGAAGGCAAGAGCGTTTCTCTTAGCTCCTGCAAGGTACGCATAAAACGGGCTGAAAGCAAGCAAATGCGTCCTTTTATTTCGAGAATTATCCGCTCCGACCGCCTCTGGGAATAAATAAGAAAAATTGAAAGATAAACCGTTGAAAACTTGATTTCGGCTCGTGTATTTCGTATCTTTACCAGTACTAAAACCCCGTTTTGCAGTTGTGAACCCGAGGGTTTGCAGTTGCGGGCCCGACAGCCCGCAGTTGTCCCCCGGAGAGCCCGCAACTGCAAAACGGGGTTTTACTATCGGTATAACGGCATTTTGCATGGGCTGTAAGAAGGAAAACTACGGGACAGACCGGTATTTGCCTTCCGGTTCTTGGGGAGGCTCACGGGGGAGTGTACCGGTTATACCGTGGATTGTACAGGCTTGCACGGATTGTTTCCAGTCCGCCGGTAACGGTTGTCCGTTACCTGTGCAGAGCCGGGCGGCTTGTAATGAATTTCGAATGTATAAAAACTAAAAACAAAAAAGCAATGGCAGCAGAGTATGATTTTCAAAGAAAGCCCAATCCGAAGGGGGACGGCGAGTTACAACCTATGTATCCACGTATCGTGAACAAGGGGACGATTACCACCGGACGTCTGGTGAGCGACATTTCGCAAGCGTCCAGTTTCACTCCCGGAGATATCGAGGGGCTGCTTGCGGCGTTGGAAGACCGCATCTCCTATTATCTGTCCGAGGGGCATCATGTACAGTTGGGCGATATGGGCTACTTTTCGGCGGGGCTGGCGGCACGTCCCGTCATGGATAAGAAAGAAATCCATGCGCAGACGGTATTCTTCGGCAAGGTGCGTTTCCGGGTGTCGCCCGGCTTCCGCAAGCAGTGTGCGGGATTCGTGGAGCGTGTCAGGGCAGGGTACGGTTTCAGGCATAGTGCGGACATCGGCGGTGCGGAGCGTTACCGTAGGTTGTGCGCGTTTCTGGAAGCGAATCCTTTCATTACCCGCAAGGATTACAGCGGAATTACGGGGCTTTTGAAGAATAAGGCGCTGAATGACCTCAATCTGCTGGTGAAGAAGGGGCTTTTGACGACATTGGGGCAGGGGTCGCACAAGGTGTACGTAAAGGCTGTAAATAAGGAGGTTACAGGGCAGTAGATGCGATAATACTATGAAAAACAGGTGACGACCGATGCCTGGTCGTCACCCGTCGTAACGCTTCTCGTCACTTGTTAACTGTTTTATTATCAGGTGGTAATCGCTGAAAGTTACGAGTGACGACAAAAAAGCGATAACTCATATCTGTAATCCGAATTCGGGGGAGGGCGATGTTGGTGTTGGTTATATGTCCAGGGGAAATATGTTCCGGGTGTTTCATAAACTCTGTGTTTAGTCGGTTGTTACTTTAAAAACATAGGCATATTCTCCGGCCGGGCGGTCAGGGGTTGTGATGTATAATCCGTTTTCGTCTTGTCTCCATTTCACTTTTTCTCCCGAGGCGAGGAAAGAAACCGACTGTATGTTTTTTAGCTCTTTGCTGCTCAGGTTCTGTATTTTGATTGTTTCGTTGTTTCCCGGCCAGTCCAGTGTAAAGATGTATAATGCATTCTTTTTGGTGGTGAAGCGTATGTCTTTTGCAGTGAATGTGTATAGATAGTCAGCGTATTTCTGCCCGTGGTCTTTGGTTGAGAATGTTCCTTCGCCGTATACCTTGAAAGGACGGGTATCGTAGATAGCCTCTCCGTTCAGTTTCAGCCATTTGCCTATCTTTACTAATTCGTTGCGGAAGGTTTCGGGCAGGCTGCCGTCGGCACGGAGGCCTACATTGAGCATCATATTGCCGTTCTTGCTGACGATGTCCACTAAGTTGTCTACAATCTGGCCGGCGGTCATACGTAGTTTGTCTTCGGTATTTCCTGCGGCTACGGATGCCATGCCGGCATCTCCTCCTTCTTTACTGATGTTCAGTGAATTGCCCATGTAGAACCAGCCGGGGTTGACGGTTGTGTCCACCAGGAACGGCTTTTTCTGCAAATCGTCTTCACCGGAGCATTCACGGTCTATCGTAAAGCCGTCTCTCACTCTTTTAATGGTAAGTACGCCATTCTGGATACCTTGATGAGAGAGGTTTTTGTTGTAGAAATGCGCCGCCAGTTGCAGGCCGTAGATGCCGTTGGGGAGCGGGCCGTCGAAATAGAGGAGGTCGGGTTCGTATTTATCTATCAGTTCTTTGGTTCTGAGATACCATGACTGGGCGAATTCGGGTTCCAGGCGCATGATGCGGTCGGGGGTGCGTTTACCGTAGAGCCCTTCGTAAGCGGGATTCATATAGTCGTACGGCACTCCGGCGTAGGCGCCTTCGGGGTCGGCACCGGTACCCTGGTAGAACATGTGCTCGTGGCAGTAATTGCTGAGGTGGGAGGAAATGGCGAAGTGGACGCCTACTTTCTTGCATGCTTTCTGCCATGCACCTACGATATCCAGCTTGGGACCCATGTTTACGGAATTCCAGGGTTGGTGGCTTGAGTCGTATAGGTCGAAGTTGTCGTGGTGAACGGCCATTACACCGATGAACTTAGCTCCGATTTCCTTGTAGAAGGTCGCCAGTGAGTCGGCATTGAATTTATCGGCTTTCCACATCGGTATGAAGTCTTTGTAGCCGAACTTGGAGGGATGTCCGTAAGTTTTCAGGTGATGTCGGTATACCTTGGGAGCATGTGTTCTATAACCCAGTATGGGGTATTTGCGTAAGTTGGAATCCGGTTCCTGGTACCAGTACATCCACCGTGCGTAATGTCCGTCGTAGCCGGGAACGGAGTTGATTCCCCAGTGCATATAGATACCGAATTTGGCGTTGCGGAACCATTCGGGACATTGGTAGTGTGTTGCAATAGATGCATCGGTAGGCTTTATGGGACCCGGTGCGATACTGAAATCGAAGGTTGCCGCACTGGGGTTGATAAGGGCGTCTTGCCCGAAGTCGTCATGCTGCGCTTGTGCGGTGAGGGTACAGCAGGAGAGGGTGAGTAGTAGGGTTTTGATGTTCATGGCGGTTTGATTTTTCAGGTTTCGTATTGTTCTTAAAAACGAGGGTATGTTGCTATGTAATCTTGTCCGGTTACATAATATACCCTCGTTTCAGCAGAATTACTTCGGAATTATTTATACCGGGCGGTGTCCCACCACACGCGAACGGATAGGCCGTCGCCCTGGCCGTTGTTTAGTGTGGGGTCTGTGGCATATTCCTTGTTGTTGCTCAGCTCATTGTCCACGTAGCGCAATTTCTTGATAAATTCATTGTTTGCCGGGTTAATCGTAGGTTCCAGGCTTTGCTTGACGGGATTTAGCTTGGGATATCCGGTACGACGGAATTCGGCCCAGGCTTCCTCCGAGTTGGGATATATTCCTATCCATTTCTGTGTGATGATTTTTTCTAACTTGGTTTCGAAATCGTCCGCATCGTTCCAGGCTACTTTTCCGGTTGTAATATAGGCATTGTCATCGGTTGTGGAGTAAGAGCCTGCAGGAGCCAGTTTTCTCATTTCTTCGAACGAGGCGCGGATACCTTCTTCATAGTTTGCCCGGGCATCTCCTGCTCCTTGCCAACCGCGCAGGGCTGCTTCGGCTTTCAAGAAACATATTTCCGAATAGTTCATCAGTCCCAAAGGGGTAAAATTGGAGTCGGTGTTGGGTTTGGAGACGTTAGAACCTTTTGCGGCGGAGTTCCAGTCATATCCCCACATGTATCCCCATATACTGGAGTTGTGACTATTATCATATTCGGGCAGTGAGAGTTCCGTAACGGGCAGTCCGTTGGGTACTCCCCGGTATTGTACGGCGTCTGCTTCTCCTTTTACCCATGCTCCGCTTTGAGAGAGGATTAAGGTAAGACGCGGGTCGGCCACTGCACCGTAATTTGCGAGTATATCGACCATGGTTTTGCTGGCCCGGGATTCATCGACTACCAAGCTACGCAATAACGGATTTGCCCAAACATTCGGTTGGGGAGGAGTTACACCTGCATTGTCATCGTTAGAGGCTATAAGGGATTCCTTCAATGCAGCTTCGCCTTCGGCTTTGGCTTTGTCCGGGTCGATGAAGGAGAGTCGTATGGCGGCACGCAGGCGTAATGAGTTGGCCAGTTTTATCCATTTATCTACATCGCCTTGGTAAATCAAATCTTCGGTTGCGTATTGGAGTTGGTTACTCTTTTTCTGCCTTAACTCTGTAACGGCTTCGGTCAGTTCGTTGAACACGTCGTAATAAATATCTTTCTGACTGTCGTAGGGGATGAGGGTTTCTCCTCTCCCGGCTTGGAAGTAAGGAATGTCACCGAAAGTGTCTGTCATGCGTATGGTACTGATAGCTACGTTGATACGCATAATCTGATACATGTCGTTGTATTCCGGATGATTCTCCAGTGCGGGTTCTATTTCGCGGATTCTTTTTATCATTTGCTGGTAGTAGGGAGTCCAGAGCCCGCGTTCGGCCCATGAAGTGTTGAATACGTAATTGCCCGAGGTGAAAGAACTGCTTGTATTGGCAAGATACTGGCAATATAGGAAAGAATATAGCAGAGCGGCTCTTTGGTAATCGCCATAGACGATGTGGAAACCGTGGTACTGCATATTGGGCAGTGACAAGCTGGGAGATATTTCGTTGACTGCCATTGGGTCTTTGTTCATTTCTTCAAAGCCGTTTGTGCAACTGCCGATAGTGATGGCAGAGAGTAGTATGATTAATATTTTATGTAATTTCATAATCATGTTTATTTAGAATTTTACGTTAAGTGAGAAACCTATGGTTCGTGTCGACGGAAGGGCGGCGAGTTCGAAGGCCTGGAATACGTCCTGGCTGTTTTGTGCGAATTCGGCATTGACGGGAGCTGCTTTGTAGATATTGAACAGGTCGCGCCCTACAATGGATACTTTTACATTGGTTATCGGAGTGTTTCTGAACCATATATTGGGCAGGGTGTAGCCGATAGAGAGCTCACGCAGTTTTACGTATGTGGTATCGTGCAGGAATTCTTCTCCTACGGGATAGGTGCCGGCTATGGTTGCATAGTATTCCTGGGCCGTTACTTGTTTGGTGTTTTCCAGTCCGGTCGATTCGACGATACCGTCTACTACCATGCCGTCGCGTCCGTTCAACGTCCTTTTGGAGTTACCGGCGCCGGTTGCGTAGGCATCGGTCATTGAAAGGAACTGCCCGCCGTATCTTACATCGATGAGTGCGCTGAATACGATATCTTTCCAGGAGAGTGTGGTGCCGAAAGAGCCTGTCCATTCGGGCATCATGTTGCCGATGACTTTTTCGGATTTGGTGTCGATGAGCGGGAGGCCGTTGTCGCCTACCAGGATGCGTCCGTCTTCATTTCTCTTGTAAGCGGTGGATACGATGTCGCCGAATTTACCGCCTTCGTCAATAACGACTTTGCCTACACGTACGTTTGTAGTGAGCGGAAATACATAGCGTTTGTTCTTTTCGTCCAGCTCGATGTTGCGTGTCGTATTTTTACCCCAATTCAGGGTTATGTCCCAATGCCAGTCTTTGGTTTGGATAGGCGTTCCGGTTATCATCAATTCCACGCCCTTGCTTTCCATTTTGCCGGCATTGATTTTCTTGCTGGCATATCCGGAAGAACCGGGAACGGTCATGGATAGAATTTGGTCGGTAGTGGTAGACCGGTAATAAGTGAAGTCTATACCTAAGCGGTTGTTGAACATGCGGTAGTCTGCACCGATTTCCCAGGATAGGGTTTTCTCCGGTTTAAGGTCGGCCAGCGGATAGGTGCTGGAACTACTGCCTACCGTATGGTTGCCTAATGCCTCCAGTGTATATACGTTGTAGAGCGCGTAAGGGGCTGTGTCATTACCTACCTGAGCTATGGAGCCGCGTACTTTTAAGAAATATTCTTTCGGCAGTTGGAATATGTCGGACAAGATGCCGCTTAGGCTGGCAGACGGATAGAAGTACGACCAATTGGATGAAGGCAGGGTAGACGACCAGTCGTTACGGGCTGTAACATCGAGAAAAGCATATCCCTTGTATCCCAATGTGGCATTTCCTAAAATGGAGTTGACGCGTTTCGATGAGAAGTCTTGTATAGCGAGCTTGTTTTCACCATTGCTTAATGCTACGAAATTGGGAATAATGGCTTTGCCGCTTTCGCCTGCCAGGGATTTGAACTTGTTATAGTTGGTGGCGATACCGATGTTGGCGGTCAGAGAGAAGTCTTTGAACCGTTTGTCGATGTTCAGCATCAAGTCTGCATTCAGTTCTTCACTGGTAGAGTTGGTGACTGTCATCAGGTCTTTGGGACTTTCTGCCTTTGAATGGTAAGGTGTATAGGTTTCTACATTGTCTGAAACTCGGTCCAGACCGATTCGTCCGGTTATTTTCAACCAGTCGGTGATGTTACCCACTATGGTTGCTTGCCCCTGGAATCTGTCTCTGTTCAGTTCATTACCGTTGCCGTTTGCAATGAGTCCGTAAGGGTTCCTGTATTCAGTGTCTTCGCCATGCCAGTTTACAACATAGCCGTCGATTCCTATCGGGTTCTGTAAGTCCTGCAGGCGGATGCTTCTCGGTAAACGGATGAGGTTTGACCATACACTGCTATAAAAGGTTTCCGGACGGTTTTTTACTTTCTCGCGGAAATAGGATACTTTACCACCGATAGTCAGGTATTTGTTCTTGATTTCCACATTCAGGTTGTAATTCTGCTTGTTCATGGATTCATTAGGCAGGATGCCCTGGTTGCGGGTATCGGTGAAGGAAAAACGGGCATTCATTTTTTCGTTGCCCCCGGTTGCGCTGACGGAGTTTACATAGTTCAGGGCTGTACGGAAGAAGTCATCGGTTATATTCTTCTGTGGCAGCATGGCGTACTCTTTGTAGGATTCGTCTCCATAGAGTTCTTTACGCCAGTTGGGGATTGTTTGTCCTGTCATTTTCGGTCCCCACGAACCGCTGGCTTCCAGTGCATATTGTCCGTTGGTACCTTGCCCGTATACATCCTGGAACTCATAGGAGTCGTAAGCCTTGCTCATGGAAACGTAGCCGTTGTATTCCAGTTGCAGTTTTCCTTCCTTACCTTTTTTGGTAGTGATGACAATCGCACCGTTCTGTGCTCTTGAACCGTAAAGGGCGGCTGCGTTGGCGCCTTTCAATACTGAGATGCTTTCGATGTCGTCCGGATTGATGTCGGCGGCTCCGGAAGAATATGAGAATTGTGTGTTACTGTTGGAATTATCCAGGACAGGAAGCCCGTCGACTACCCAGAGTGGCGTATTATTGCCGCTTAAAGAGTTCAGACCGCGAAGAACGATACGGGTCGGTCCGCCTACACCGCTACCGGACTGTGATATCTGTACGCCGGCTACTTTACCTTGCAACAGATTTGAGACGCTGGTAGAGCGGTTTTCCGAGAAAGCATCCGTTTTTACTTCCTGCATGGCGTATCCCAATGCTTTCTTTTCCCGTTTAATACCTAATGCTGTTACCACTACTTCGGAAAGCATTTTGCTGTCTTCTTTTAATGTAATTGTGAAGTTAGTTTTTTTATTGATACTGATTTCTTGTTTCTCATACCCGATAAATGAGATAATGAGTGTACCATTTTCCGGAGCCTCTAACTTAAACGCTCCGTTTATATCGGTTATTGTTCCGAGGGTGGTCCCTTCAATGGAAACATTGGCGCCGATAATAGATTCTCCATTCGTATCTTTCACCGTACCTGTAATGGTTCTTCGCTGTCCTTGTGCAAAGACCCCGAAACAAATGAAAGACATCATAACTACACAAAGTAATTTAATGTGTTTTTTCATACAATTTTGATTTTTGAGTTAATAATAAAGGGTTAAATTTTACAATCATATTCTGTTTATGCAACTTGGGATGAACTTGTCTTTTTATAGTATTTTTTGATACGGATGTCAAAAATGTCAATCCTATATTGTATATAGTTAAATATCTTAATGGGGTGCTATGCGTTTTTTTATATCTCACTTGCTGTCGGCAACGTCTCCCTGTCTTTCATCTCTTTTATCCCCCATGTTCCGTTAAAACAGTCGTATAAAACGGAGGAATGCTTGTCTTGGCATTCGTACTCTTTTCCGTTGATAACGGTCGTCTTTTTCCCGTAGCTGAAAATTGCTTGCGATGCCTTGCTGCGGATATACAGGCTTGCCGGGCGTTCGGCGTTCAGCTCAGCTTCGATTATCCAGTCGCCGCACCGGAAACCGTTGTTGCCGGTACGGTCGATGTTTGCCACCCGGTTTCCGTCTGCCTCTACCTGGATGACGGTGAGGATGCGGTTGGCTTTGCTGGGGGCGTAGCTGGCTGTCAACGACCAGAGAGCGGTGAAGTCCTCGCCGCGGACGCTTATCTTTTTATTGGGTTCGGCGGCGAACTTGTCCGTTTGGCTGATAGTGCACTTTTGTTCGCTGAACAGGCGGGCAACCGCGGTGTAACGGTCTTTCTCGTTGCGGGTGGTCAGCGTGGCGGTTGCCTCGTCTATCTGGAACTGGACGGGACTATGCAGCAACCAGTCCCAACGGACGGCTTTGCCCGCTTCCAGCTCGTCGTAGATGAGTACGATATTGGGATGCAGCAGGAAGATATGCCTGCGGTACTTCTTTAGGGGAGTTTCGCCGAAACCGTTCTCGCGCGACTGTTCCAACTTTTGGGCGGCAAAGTTTTTCTGCCACATGGGGTATTCGCTGATGCCGCAGTAAGCGTTGGACGCGTCGCCTAAGGCGTAGGAGATGTGCTCTCCGTCGAACATACGCACGATGTTGCCGTATGCGCGTGTGGTGAACGGCTGCCCGATGCCGTCTATCAATAAGGTGTTGTGGGCGCGTGTGTGGCGGTAAGACAAGAGGTTGTGCGGGTCGGCGAAGTTCATGTAATGGCCTACTGCATGGTAAACGGCTTTTCCGCCGTAATGCAGGTTGAAGGCGTTCTGGTTGGAATGCGTGTGGCTGCCGGAACCGAACGGGCTGGAACGGAAGCTGAGGCTGATATTATGCTTATAGTCTTTCAGGTTGCTGTTGGCTATCATCTCGCCGGTGTCTTTGAACCATACGGCTTTGGGGGCGTCTGCCGGCAAGTCGGCGGATAAAGGACGCTGCCTGCCGCATGCCATTCGGTAAAGGCGCGTTTCCGACTCGGTTTTGTAACGGTCGTCGAGGGAAGAATACCACGTGGCGTAAGGGTCGCCGGTGGTACGCGCCATGAAATCGGCGAAAGCGCTGCGGATGCGCAGAGGCTTCCCGTTGTTCTTTTCATGCCCGTCGCCGAAGCCGGCGCTCAGCGACTGGGGTTGCCAACTGTACAGCATGCCTATGCCTGCATTCTTGTACCAGGGATGTTGCAGGAAGTCTGTCTTTGTAAGGTAGCCGAATAGGGCGGGTACGTAGGACAGGGTAACGGCGTTGGCGCTGAAATAGCTCGTGCCGTTGTGCCAGGCTCCGTCGCGGTTGAAGCCGGACGCCGGGGCACGTGCAGTCCATAGCTCGTAACTATATTCCAGATATTCTCCGGCAAGCGGATATTTGCCGTACATCACTAAGGCGGCTTGCATGAAGTGGCGGAATGCGAACTGCCAGAAGTGGTTGTCGAAGATATGGGTTTCTTCGTTCCCGATGAAATGTTTTTTATAGTAGAGCGCCAGCACGTCCATGATGATGTTTTCTATCTGTTTGCTCTCTCCGGTACTGAAACGGCTGTAACAGTTGTCGTAGGTACATGCCAGGGTATAAACCAGCTCGCCTGCGTTGAAGTCGTTGTTGATGACTTTTTCGTCGGGTTCGGCTGCCAGCAGGCAACGTACGTTCTGTACCATTTTGTCTGCATATATGTCCGACTGCAACATTTGGTAAGCCGTGTTCAGCTTGTCGCACTCGGCAGATATGCGGGTGATTTGCCGGTAGGGTTTGGTATCGTTGGTGTAGTTAGAGGCGAGTGCGTCCCGCGAGTCGTTAATCATATTCTCGAATTCGGGGTGCGAGCGCACTTCCTTACGCGCCTGTTCTAAGTTGTCGTTCAGGAAGCAGTAGATACGGGGGGATGTCCGGGGGATGTTGTTCAGGAACATATCGGCTTCGGGGGTGACGAACTGCGGTATGTCGCCGGTTACGGTGAAACTGTATGTCTCGCTCCAGGGAAACTCTTCGCCTTCCTTGCTTACCGAACGGACACGCCAGTACCATGTGCCGTTTTCCAGCACTTTGTGCGGATTGAACATGCACCACGGCCTGGGGCGGGACAGGACGGTGCTTGTATCCGAGAAGTCTTTGCTTCTGGACAGGTTGAATTGCAGGAAGTCCGACCGTTTGGCGCTTTGGGGAACCAGCAGCGGCGAGGGGTTGATGTACAGGGTGTGTGCTTGTTGCGGATACGGGGTTTCGCGTACATTTTCGTGTATGCGGCCGGTGTTGCCTGCTTGCACGAGGTTCAGTACCAGGCTGAGTGCCGGAAGGATTAAGAGTAGTCTTTTCATGTTATGCCGTTCTTGAAATGATTTTTAGCTGACTGCAACAAAAGTATCGCATTCGTACAAGAAAGGCTTCGAACAGTGTTCAATGATTTGCTGTCCGGGTATAAAACAGTTTCAGTTTTGTGGAATGGACTTTCGAATCTGTATAATTTCCGGCGTGAGGTATCGGCGGGCGGATTGGCGGGCGGGGCATCGGGAACTTTGTAAATGCAAAAAGAAGGTGCGGGGGTACACCTTCTTTTTATGTCGGGATGCGGATTGCCACGGAAAGTTACGGATAAGCCTCCCGGCAGATGTCCGGTAATGCAATCAGGAGCATCTTTTATGGCGGAGGCGTTTAATCCACAGGTAATAACCGGTCAGCGGCAGGCTGGCACCCAGCAGGGCGGCGAGGAACCATAGGATGCGGGTGAGCATGCCTCCCCAGCTTCCTACGTGTACCGAATAAATCCAGCCGCGTATTTTGCCGGAATTATCCGCTTCTTTGTAGAGGGAGACGCCGGTAATCTTTCCGGTGCGGGGGTCGAAAGTGTAGCGGTCTGCTCCCCGCGTGTTGCCGAAATGGTTGGAAGATACGCTGGCCGAGCCGTCGGACACGCTGATTTGTTTGCAACCGGGATTTTCTTTAGCCAGTTCTTCGTACACTTGCTGCCAGCAGGCAAAAGAGGCGCTATTGCCGTGCAGGGCATCGTCTTTCCTGCCGTGCCCTTTGTCTTCTTTCCGTCCGTTTTCCGTTTTACCTTTTTCTCCTTTCGCATTCGCGGCGCCATGTCCGTGCTCCGTACGCGAGGGCATATCGACGCCGAACACCGTATAGAAAGCCGTGCGATACCAGCCGAAAGACCAGGTAAGTCCGGTCAGCGCCATAACCAGGACGAGCAGGAGCGCATACATGCCTCCGGCTACGTGCAGGTCGTACCAGAACCGGCGTGCACCTTTTCGTGCGGTTATTTTCAGGCTGTTCTTCAATGCCTTACGGGTACGCGGCCACCAGATGACGATGCCGGATACCAGGACGAATACGAACATCAGGGTGCTGATGCCTACAATCATCTTTCCCCAGAATACGCCGTCTCCCGTCGGGCGGCTGTCCAGCAGCCAGCGGTGCATGGAAAACATGGTGCTGAAAAACGGAGAGCGCTGGTACTTGCCCTTTATCTCGCCCGTATATTGGTCTATATAGACGGAAGCCCGCTTGGGCTTGGAAAGATTGACCTGGTAGGCTCTCTCCGGGTCGGGAAAGACGGTAACTCCCGTTACCGTGACGTCTTCGGGCAGGGTTCCGGCCACTTTTGCCGCCAGCTCGTCCAACGGGAGAGGTTTGCCGTCCGTTTTCTCCACGTAATAAAGGCTGCGGTGCGTCAGTTGCATGATTTCGCTCTCGAACACGAGCATAGCGCCCGAGAAGCAGATTAACGTGATAATCAGCCCGAAAGGTACGGACAGCCAGAGATGTATATTGCGGAATGTCTTTTTCATATATCGTAGTCCTTATCATGTAAAAGAGCCTGGACGGCCTACCGGACGTCAGGCTCTTTATTGGCGAATAGCGTATTGTAATAGGTTCTTACTGGTTCAACGGTGCTACTTTGCCGGCGGTAATCACTTCTTGTACGCTTTCTACCTTCAAGCCCGGAACAGCTTTTCCGGTTTCGGGATTGACTTTGTAGAATGTGGGTACGGCTCCCTCGTCATCGGTTACCAGAGGGATGTAGAAGTGTTTGTTCTCCAGGTAGGGCTGGTCGCCGAATGAGGCGATGTTCTCCGGCAATCCTTGGATAGGAATCAGTTCTTTGGTGGATGCGCGGAAAATGATGTACTCGTTGCGCGGCGCTTTGCTGCTGCCCAGCTCAATCACTTCTTCGATGCTGCATGAGTAGTTGTTCAGCAGGAAGTAGTCGCCGCCCACGTGCCAGCAGCGGTTCAAGGGATGTCCGGTGCTGTTGGCGAGTTCCGAACTTTCCAGGTTCACGTAGTAATCGTCGAACGTAGTGGAGCCTTTGGGAATGCGTACCACACCCGAAGGCAGCGTACCTTTGGCTTTCTTCAGTCCGGTCTTGGTGTCGTCGGAGAAAGTGCGTCCGAAGCCGCCGGAGAATACATAGAGGTTGCCGTCGTCGTCGCTCCAGATTGTCTGGTAGTATTGCGATTTCATACGTCCGGATGCGAATCCGATTTTGTTGGTACGTGCAATGGCAATGGGGCCTTCTTCGAAGCTGCTGCCTTCATAGATAGCTACGAAAGCGGAGTCGGGAATCTGTGTGGAGGGGATTTCACCTGCATCGTAAGAGCCGGAACCCGAGCCGCCGCTTGTCTGGGCTACATATGCCTGGTTCTTTACGCATTTCGGCCATTTGTTTACACCGTACTGGCTCATGCCCATAGGGACGATAGAGGTGTAGAGTTTGCCGTTGGCTTCGACGATACCTGCCATTGTCACTTTCTCGCCGTTGCCCAGGTAGTTTTCGGCTAAGATGTCTTCTTGGTTCGAAGTGCTTTTTCCGGTGTTGACATTCAGGTAGTTCACCTGGAATCCCTGGGCGGTGTTGCCCTGGTCGTCTTTCTCTTTGGTATCGCCTGTGGAGACGGTTAGCACGTTTTCGCCCCATGTTCCGTAGGTGGTGATGCGGCGGAAGTTATAGTCGGTCTTTTTGGTAGGGACGTTCTGAGAGTTGAGGTACCATGCCGCACCGGTTCCGTTTCCTCCCTTGTTATAGACGAGTGAGAAGAAATAGTTTTCGTTATAGAATACCCAGTAGGTGGCAGCTTCGTCCATGCTAACGCCGTTTCCACTTGCAGAGATAGTACCTTCATCCAAGGATGTGGCGGTCAGGATAAGCTGCGTCTCGTCGGCGGCGGTAACCGGAATGATGTAGTTGCCTTCGAAGTTGTTGTGGTCGTCGAACGAAGGCCCCTCCAGCTCGTCGCTACAGGAAGTTGTCAACATGCAGTTTGCACACAAGGCGGCAAATGCGAGGCTGAATAAAGAATACTTTTTCATTTTTAATGGATTAATGTTTATGTTATATGTATAAATAAGGGTTGTTTCTCATTATCGGTTGCCGAAGTAAACACGCACTTTTCCGTAGAATGCCCGACCTGCCTTTTGAAGGCTGTAATTGTCGTAAAGCCTTTCGTCCGTCAGGTTATGGCATTCGAAAGAAAGGTTGTAGCGCCCGTTCTTGATGCTGTAACCTATGGTGAGGTTGTGGGAGAACTGGGTGGGCACGGTCTGTTTGTAGCCGGACGCGCCGTAGTTTTCCCAGTACAGGGGGAACTCGTGCTGGTAGTAGCTGTCCCAGCCTACCGTCAGCACGTTACCTTTGGCAAACAGGTCGTGCCAACTGAAATTGGCATCGAAATTGGCGTACATATAGGGCTGGTTCGGTATGTGCTGCCCGTAGGTGGTGGAGTACTGTCCGGTAGTGCTGGAGCGTTTCTTTTCCTTGTCGATAGCATCCATTTTGGTGAACATGCCTCCGAGGTTGAACCAGCGGGAGTAGCTGTAACGCAGGGCTACGTTGAAGCCCTTAGTTTCTACTTTGCCGTGGTTTTCGTAGGCTCCGTACGTGTTTCCTCCCAACGATTCGAAGGTACGTTTGATGTAGTCGTTGGTGTTGCGGTAGATGAAGCTACCTTCGGCATACACCCCGTGTTTTCCGAACTGGCCGTTATACCCTACATTGATGTTCAGGTTGTGGCTGCTCTCCGGTTTCAGGGCTACGGAACCGGCCTCGAGGTCGCCATCGCCGAAGAGCTCCTCGGTGCTGGGCATGCGGAGCGCCTTTTCGTAAGAGAGTTTCACTTGCAGGTCTTTCAGGATATGGTACGTACCGGCGGCTCCGTATCCTAAGGAGCTGACGCCCTGCGAAACAATCGTGTCGTTGCCCACATCCGTAGTGCTGAGCGAAACGGGGCCGCGGCTGAAGGTCTTGTAGTATTTACCGAAAGCCGTCACGTTCCATTTGTCGGTAGGCATGAGCCGGTAGGACAGTCCGGTGATGTTTTTGCGAGTCTCGCTGGGCACATCGTATTTCTCGAGTGTGGAGTTGGTGGGTATCAGGCTGCGGCGTGTCCGCTCGAACGAGCTGAAAACGTGGTTCAGCGTGAATGTATGGGCTGTGCCGATGCGGTAATTCGCTGTGAAGGTGGCGTTCCAGTTGGTATTCTTTTGGTCGCTGTACTGGTGGTTCTGCTCGCCGGCGGTGGACGTCGGCAGGCGGTCGCCGTACCAGTTGTACTGGTATCTGGCGGTATCCACGTTGGTGGTGATATTGTGGTTGTAGTTTGCGTTGGCAATTACTTCCAGTCCCTTGATAATGAGGTCGCGCTTGCGGTATTCCACTGACGGAACGAAGGAGTAGCCGTGGCGGTGCTTCTCGCCGAATACGTATTTCTGGCGCACGCCCGTCTGTATCTCTTTGTAGAAGTGCGAGTAGGCGAAGCCGAATATCAGCCGGTCGGCCCATGACTTTTCCGTTACGCCGAGCTTGCCGATGACCGCTTCGTTGTGGAATGTGTCGTTGAAACGTTTCACGCGCTTTTCATCCTGCGTAGCCTGCGATGAGTTGTCGGAGTGGTCGAACTCGTACACCGTGTTATAGATGTAGTAGTCGTTGTTCGAGTAGTTCTGGAATGCGTTGATTTCGTAAGTGAAACCGTTCTTGAATGTCTGGCCGAAGTTGACGTAGGATTTATGGGTATTGAAGGAACCGTACGAGTAAGAGGCGTCCAGGAACCAGTTCCGCTTCTGCCTGTTGGTGACGATATTGATAACGCCGCCGATAGCGTCCGTGCCGAAGCCTACGGGAACCACGCCTTTATATACTTCGATGCGCTCGGCGAAGTTTACGGGGATGTTGTTGAGGTCAAATGCCGTGCCCGCCCCTTCCTGGGGTACGCCGTCTATGAAGATTTTCACGTGCTTTCCGCTGAAACCGTCCAGCATCAACTGCATGTCCGAACCGACGCCGCCGGCTTCGCGCAATTTCATTCCCGGCAGTTTTTGCAGGGCTTAGCCCAGGTTTTTAGTGGTGTTCTGCAGCTCTTTCGTATCTACTGCTACTGCATTGTAGGCGGAACGTTTCACACGGCTTACTCCCGTGGAAACGACCGTTACTTCGTCCAGCACATGCGTTTCGGGGGTGAGGGTGACATTCAGCTTTGTGCGTTCGCCTCTCTTTAGCGAAACTTTCTTTTCTACCGTTCGGTAACCGATAGCGGATACCACCAGCGTATAATTTCCGGCAGGGGCTTTGATATGGTAAAGCCCTTGCTGGTCGGTGGAGCTTCCGAAGGTCGTACCTTTCAGGTAGACGGTGGCGAAGTCTACGATATCCTCTTTTCCATTCTCGGTAGTGATGATTCGTCCCGATAGTATCGTCTTGTCGCCCCTTCCGTGATGATGTTGGGCAATCAGAGGGGAAGGAAGGAGCAGAATTGTTACGAGATAAAGAAATAATATTTTCAGTTTCATTTAAAAAAATTGAAGTAGGTTTATGTTTATTAAAGTGGGTGCAAAGTTCTTTAATTATTGTAATGCGTGCAATCGCTATATGTCGGTATTTTGTGCCGGTACAAAAAGCGCCTCAATCAAAGAAAATAGGTATTTTTTAATGGGAATATAGAAAATATAAAAAGGGGTTTGCATTGTTCAAAACAAAGTGAAGAACCTTTTCCCCATTCGTGAGTAGGGGAAAGATTCTTCATTTCGTTCGGGTTGGCGGCATGGTGGCCGACCGGCGGATTGGCTTGTCTGGAGTATTTTTCGGCGAATGTTATTCTTTCTTCTTATTGTTCTCGTCTACGATTTCATAGCTTTTGGCATTCATCGGCTTGATTTTGACTTTGGGAAGTTTCTTATCGAATTCAAGCTTGATAACCGAAACATACGGGTCGGGGGCTTCTTTGGGGAGGTCGATGTAGATGCCGTCGTGAGTATTCTTGAATTTCAATGCCTGCCCGTTGTGCAGTAGGGTTGCAGATGAGGCTTTTTCGTAGAGGCGGAACAATAGCTGCCGGTCTTCGGGCCAGTCTATTACGTGTAGGTATACGTAGGTTTTGTCGCCGTCGAACTTCTGTGTACAACGTCCCCATTTGGGTTCGCTTGTCTTTACGCGTTCGGTCCCGTAGATAGACTCTCCGTATTTTTTCATCCAGTTTCCTACGTCTTTCAGGCGGCGGTAGTTGATTTCGGGAATGGCGCCCTCACCGTCGGGAGCGATGTTGAGCAGGTAGTTGCCGCCTTTGGATACGATGTCGACCAGATTTAAAATCAGCGTGCGCGATGTTTTCCATACGCAACCGCGTTTCTTGTATCCCCAACTGTCGTTCAAGGTCATATTGGTTTCCCAGTCCGTACCGTCGAGTTGCTTGACGGTGGGGATGATTTGTTCGGGCGTCTTGTAGTCGCCTGTATATTTCTCGCTTCCTCTAATCAGGCGGTCGTTGGTAATGATGTGCGGATAGTCCTTGAAAAGGTCGCTGATTTTTTTTGCGTACTTCTCCGTCATTTCGGAGGGGGTATCCCAAAAGAATACGGCTATATCGCCGTAGTTGGTCAGCAGTTCCTTGATTTGAGGTATAGCCACGTTGTCGAAATATTCTTCGCGGGTAGCTGTCTGCTGCAAAGGGTCCCAACTTCCATGATGCGCCAGTGTGTAGGCGTCTATTTCGTCTGCTTTGGGATTAGGCCAGCCCTGGCTCATGGGTCTCCTTCCGGTAGTTCCGCCCGGATTGTTCCAGTCTTGTATCTGCGAGTAATAGAAACCCAGTTTCATGTCGTATTTGCGGCAGGCTTTTGCCAGGGCGTCCAGCACGTCCTTACCGTACGGGGTAAAGTCCACGATGTTGTATTTGCTGGCTTCGGTTTTGAACATGGCGAAGCCGTCGTGGTGCTTGGCGGTGATTATCAGGTACTTCATACCGGCGTCTTTTGCCATTTTCACCCATGCTTCGGCATCGTATTTCACGGGGTTGAATGTTTTGGTTATTTCCTGATATTCCTTTACCGGAATTTTGCAGCGGTTCATAATCCATTCCGTGCCTCCGACGCGTTGTAGGTATCCGTTATAGACACCGCCCAGAATGGAATAAGGGCCCCAGTGGATGAACATGCCGAAGCGTGCTTCGCGCCACCATTTCATTTTTCGGTCTTGTTCTTCGGTTTGCGCAAAACTGCCTTGCAAGGACAGTGTAAGCATTAACAACAGTAGTAAAGTTTTCTTCATGACGGATAATCGTTAATTTAAAATTACTTTTCTTGTTGCACAAAGATAGGCGAGTGAGCGTTTCGATGATTATAACTGTGTATGATAAAAAATGAGACGGGTTTATACCTGTCTCATTTTTGTCGAACCATATTTTAATTCTGTCCAAACAACTATTTGCCGTACTCCGACGGCAGGCAACCGAAGTATTTCTTAAAACTGGTGGCGAAGTAGGAAGGGGTGTTGAAACCCACCATGGAGCTGATTTCCGATACGGTGTATCTGCCTTCTTTCAACAACTTGCAGGCACGGTTGAAGCGTATCTTGCGGATGAAGTCGTTGGTGGGCTCTCCCGTCAGCGCTTTCATCTTGATGTGCAGGTTGGAGCGGCTCATGCACATTTCGCGGGCGAAGTCGTCGGTGGAGAACTCCACGTTGTCCATGTTCTTCTCTACAATGGCTACGGCCTTTTTCAGCAGTTCCTCGTCCAGCGGGTTGAGCGCCACCTTCTCCGGCTCCACTTCCAGCGAGTTGGTGTAATGCTCGATAGCGCGGTAGCGCGTGCGGAACAGGTTCTTTATCTTCGCCGTAATCACTGCCATGGAGAACGGTTTGGGTATGTAGTCGTCCGCCCCTACCTGCAACCCTTCCAGTTGTTCCTTCAGGTCTGTCTTTGCTGATAGCATGATGATAGGTATGTGGCAGGTGCGTAGGTTCTGCTTAATCTGCTTGCACAGTTGCAGTCCGTCCATTACGGGCATCATTACGTCCGTAAGAATCAGGTCTGCCTCCTGCTCCTTGAGTATAGCCAGCGCTTCCTCCCCGTTTCCGGCGGTCAGCACGCGGTAGCTCTTTCCCAATTCCTCACATAGGTATTGGCGGATGTCCGGGTTGTCCTCTACGACGAGTATCTTTTCTTTCTGCTCTTTCCGTTCTTTCTGTTCTTTTTGTTCTTTTTGCTGTCCACCGTCGTCCGTTGCGGCTTCTTCCTTCTCTGTTTTTTCTTCTCCTTCTTCCTCCGGCTTTTCTCCCTCCGTATCTACGATGTACATGTCGCGTCGGTTGGTGGTGTATGCCTGCTGCCCGGCGTCGGTGTCCGTGCTGCCCGCCAGCTCCTCCGGACGGTATGCCGCTTCCTCCGTCGGCAGGTAAATGGAGAAGACGCTCCCTTCGCCCTCCCTGCTTTCCAGCTCGATGCGTCCGTGGTGCAGTTCTACGAGGCGTTGTACCAGCGACAATCCTATCCCGCTACCCATATGCTCGTTGTCCACCTGGTAGAAGCGTTCGAAAACCTTCGCCTGCTTGTCCACGGGTATCCCGCTTCCGGTGTCCTTCACTTGCAGCAGGAGTTCACCGCCCTCTTCTTTCAGTGTCACGGTGATACTTTCCCCCTCTCCGGTATATTTGAATGCGTTGGACAGCAGGTTGTTTACAATCAGTTCCAGGTAATCGGGGTCGCATAGTATATCTTTCCCCTCTACTTCCGAGGCGAAGTCGTAGGCAATCCTCTTTCTTTGCGCCAGGCGGTCGTAGAACAGAAAATCTTTTTCAATGACCTTGTGAATGGGGTTCCGTCTTACCCTCAGTCCGAATACCCCCAATTCGGCACGTCTGTAATCCATGAGCTGGTTTACGAGGTGGAGCAGCCGGTTGGTGTTCTTCTGCACATGTTCCAGTTGCCTGTGCATCCACCGGTCGCTCACCTTGTCGAGCATCTCCTGCACGGGTGCGAGTATCAGTGTGAGGGGTGTGCGCAGCTCGTGCGAGATGTTGATGAAGAAGCGCAGTTTCATCTCGTTCACCTCTTTCTGCCTTTGCTTGTCCACCCTCTCCATTTGCAGCTCCGCCTGCATGCTCTTCCGCATCCAGAAATACCTGAAGATGAATATGGTGATTGCCATGAACGCTGCGGCGAACAGCAGTAGCGCCCACCATGTCCTGTACCATACCGGCAGTACCGTGATTTCCAATCCGGTGGGAGTCTCGTTCCATTTCCCGTCGCTGTTTGCCGCTTTCACCAGGAATCGGTACGTCCCTGCGGGCAGGTTGGAGTAGGATACGGTACGTTGCGTTTCGGTGCGATACCACTCCCGGTCGTATCCCTCCAGCATGTAGGCGAAGGTGTTGTGGTTACCGGATATGTAGTTCGATACGGTGAATTCCAGCGAGAACATGGACTGTCCTGCCGCAAGGGTGATACTGCGGGTTTCGCATATGTTTTCCTTCAGTATGCCGGTATCGTCTCCCGGGAGGACTTTCCTGTTGAAAAGCCGCAGTCCGGTGATGACGGCCGGGGGAGTGTACGGGTTATCGACCACATCCTCCGGTTGGAAGGCGGTGATACCGTTGATGCCGCCGAAGTACATCTTGCCGTTGGCGGTGCGGCAGTATGCCGATGCGGTGAACTGGTTGCTTTGCAGCCCGTCGCTACTTGTGAAGTTACGGAATTTTCCGGCTTTGGGCTGGAAACAGCTTAGGCCATTGTCCGTACTAATCCACAGCCGTCCTCCGGCATCTTCCAGAATGCCGAATACGACGTTGTTGGGCAAGCCTTCTTCGGTAGTATATTGTCTGGTTTCTTTCTTTTTCTCATCGAAACGGTATAGGCCGCTGCGCGTACCTATCCAGAAAACACCGTCGTGCCCCTCGTATATGCTGTTGATGAAACGGTGCTCGAGAGGAGAGCCCGGAGGCAGCAGGGGGATGCTTTGCAGCCCGTTTCCTTCCTGCCCATAGACGATAAGCCCCGTTTCGCTCCCGAACCACAAGCGTTGCCTGCTGTCCTTGAACACGGTGGTAATCTGCGTGCTCCTAAAAGGTTTTCCATTTTTCTCGGCGGTAACGGGGGTGAACGTCTTCTGCAAGGGGTTGAAGCGTACCACTCCGCCTAAAGTGCCTACCCAGTATTCGCCGTTGCCGGCGGGTACGATAGCGTAGATACTTTTCGCCGCTATCCCCGACGGGTAGGGAATGGCGAGCGTCTCGATACGGCCGGTGGCGCAGTCCAGTATGCTGATGCCGCCTGCATGCACGCCGATATACACTTTATCCTGCCGTTCGTCTACGTAAATCGTCTTTACATCGTTGGAGCCCAAGCCGTCTTTCCGGGTATAGTGGATAAAGGTATTGTTCCTGGAATTGTAGAAGTTGACGCCGCCGCTGTTCGTCCCAATCCACAGATTGTTTTCGCGGTCTTCCACGATACAGTTTATGATGTTGTTGTTCAGAGAGTTGCGGTTAGGAACGGACTGTATCTTCTGAAAGCGGTTTTTCAAGGGGTGGTAGTAGTTCAGGCCTCCGAAAAATGTTCCCAGCCATACGCCGCCCTGCGAGTCGGTGAAGATACTGCGAATGGAGGTTTGCGACAGGCTGCCCTTTCTCAGGGGATTGCTTTTATACACCCGGAACGAGCCGCTCTCCCGTTGGTATATGTTAAGGGAGTTGATAGTGCCTACCCACAGCCGGTTTTGCGTATCCAGCGACAACACGCGTATGTAGTCCGAACTGATAGGATGTGCGCTTCCCGGCGCAGCCGTATATTGCCTGGTTTCGCCGTCCAGCGGGTTTATGAGGAAAAGGCCGTTGCCTTCGGTGCCCACCCATAGCGCGGTGGGCGACTGTTGCAGTACGGCGGATATGGGTTTCCCTTTCAGGACTTCGGGCAGGATGTTCCTGAGCGTGTTCTGCGGGATAGAATAGGCATACAGCCCTTTGCGGCTTCCTATGTAGATATTGTCTCCCTGGCGGCTGACGGAAGTGGGCTTTAGGGTGAATAATTCCGGATTCAGCCCGGACTGGGAGAACGACCGGGTGCGGGTGTCGAACAAGACGAGCTCCCCCTCCGTATGGATAAGCAGCAGTTCGTCGCCCACCGGTACAATCTTGTTGACGGGCATGTTTTTCCCCTCTTTCCTATACCGGAAGTTCCGGAAACACTCCTTGTCGTTATCGTATAGCGAAAGCCCCTCGTAGGTTCCTATCCACAGCCTGCCTTCCTCGTCCGTCTTTAGCGAGCGGACGATGTCGCACCCCAGGCTCTGCGGGTCTTTCTCGTTGTGCTGGTAAACGGTGAACGTGTAGCCGTCGTACTTGTTCAGCCCGTTGTAGGTGGCAAACCACATATTTCCGTACTTGTCCTGGGCAATGTCGAACACGGTGCTTTGCGACAGGCCTTCGTCCAGCCCGATGTGGACAAAGCTGATAGGTTCGGCGGTTTGTGCACGGAGCGGATATATACATATCCAGCATAGTACGGATAATAAGATTGACTTTGCCATGGCTTGTCGGTCGATAAGGTTTTACAGCAACAAAGATAACAATAAATCTTCATTTTTGCCGGATAATGGCAAAAATGAAGATTTGTTCCCGGCAGGTGGAGAGACTTTCTGTACGGACAGGCATATTGTCCGGTTTTTTATTTGAATTCTTTATAATGATTTTATCCGAAATCCGGTGAATACCACGTGGTTCTGCAACAATCGCAAACCGAACTGCCCGTTACAGTCGCCCGGCTTTATCGGTAGTCGGAACAGCTCTTTTCCGTCTATATAGTAGGTTGTCGTTCCTTTTTCTACGCGGATGCAGACGGTGTACCAGTGATTGGCTTCCAGCAGGTGTCCGGGGTCGGTGTATTCTTTGATAATCGGACGCACTATGCTGTCCGGTTTTTCCGGCCCTCCGCCATAGTAGCGGCGGAAGCGTGTGGTAGAATTGTCATTGCCCCCATAGCCCACATAGAATAGTCTGAGGGTTTTGTATCGTTTGAAAAAACCGTCTCTCCATGTGCCGTCAGCATACAAGTTATCCGGATTCTCAGGGTCGTTGGCTCCCCAAAAGCAGTTCAGGTCGCTCAACCGGTCGTAGCTGCCTCCCTGCATTACCATTTTAATGCGGTAGGTTATCTCGTAGTCGCCTGTGATACGGCGGTTGTTCCACAAGGTAAGGCCTTTTGGGGTGGTTATTTCCAGCGTGTCACCGTACACTTGGAGGTGTGTTTGCTCTGACTGCGCTTCCATTTTCCAGTTTTTTAAGGATACAGTACCTTTGGGTGTTTGTGCGGAGAGCGGTGCGGATGCCAGGCACAATAACAGGATTGCTAAAATCAGGTATTTTTTGTTCATGACTGTATATGTTTATTCTTTTTCATAATGCAGGTCGGTTTTTATCGACGTGTCTTTTTTGCAGGGTTTTGTTCCGGTATCATTAGCGGATAGCGGTCTACGGTTTCCCTTAACTTATATCCGCCAGTGTTCTCAGGGATGCATAGCAAAGTGCTGTGCGAGTATCGGCGCGCTTCCGCCCGGTTGGAATCTCCGGTAGGGCCGTACAGCAGGTATTCGCCCGTTTTGTGGTTTTCTATCTCCAGGCGCGCTTCCTCGCCGGTATCGGTCTGTCCCTTAATCAGGTAGTCGCCGATGCGGATAGCACCGTCGGCATCTTGCTTTACATCGGCAAATGAGAGGGTGTTCGATTCATCGATTTGGATGATAGCGAGGAAACGCATCTTTTTGCACTTTTTGCGGTTCTCTATCTTGCTGTGGTACTGGTGTTGCTCGAATTGGACGGCGGGACGACCCCGTTGAGGGTTCAGCCAGTCGAAAGGTTTGACGTAATTCGTATCGGCCAGCGAGATGTCCAGTCTGCTGCTGCCGAATACCTTGACCGCTGCATCGCCGTTGTCGGTATCGGCCACCAGCATCTGTTTCCCATGGTCGATTTTCATGTTCGAACGTTCCGGGCCGTTGAGTTGGAAAGTCCAGGTTACCTCTTTTTCGGCTTCCAGCTCGTCGTACACCACCAGTATGTTGGGACGTAGCAGGGCGAGGTGGCGGCGGAAGAGCTTTACTTGAGGGTCGTCCTCTTTACTGAGGATAAATCCGTATTCGGGTTTGTAAACACCAGCCTTTTCCAGCACGGTAATCCAATTTACGGCGCTCCGGTCGAACTTTTTGTAGGCGTTCGATGCGTCGCCCAGCGTATAGGTGATATCTTTGCCGTCGAGGTAACGGGCAATCCAGCCGTAGCCATGACTGGAATAGGCTTGCGTTTTGCCGTCTACGGTAACGGTGTTTTTGGCGCGGCTGTGCTTTTGTGCCAGTAAGTAGTGCTTGTCCCGTGTAGTTATACGGTAGCCTGTGGGGTAAAAAACGGGCTTTCCCTTATAAGAAAGGTTGAAGCTGTTTTGCTCTGCCATACCGTGAGAGCCTACTCCGAAGGGCGAACTGACGAAAGATACGAACAGATTGTCCGGTGTATTCATCACATCGGTATTCATCACTACGATACCGGTTTGGGGGAATACGGCTGATTGGGGCACTTTGTCGGGCATTGCTCTTTTTAGGGGGGTATGGCGGTGGCTGAGGCGGTAGCGCGCAAAAGATGTTCCATTGAACTGGTAATGCGTGTCCGGGTTTTGCCCGGCCAATGTGTAGGCGTAGTTCGCTGCAAAGGGGTTATCCAGTTCCTGCGATAGGATGTAGGCGAAATCCGCCCGGAGCTTGTTCACACTTTGCCAACGCTCGCAACCGTCGCCGAAACCGTCGCCTGCCGAACCTGCCGGAACTGTATATGCCAGTGCATTGGCACAATTCTCGTACCAGGGATGGGTAAAGAGGTTTACATTGAAAAGGTCGCGGTATAGCACGAAGTTGTCTATCATCGATTCCATATTGACGTGCAGGTAACCCATGTTTCCATTAGGCCATACACCGTCGGTCAGGAAACCGCCGCCCGGCGTACGCGATAACCAGATATCGTAGAGCATGTCGAACCATGTTTCCGCTTCGTGCAAATGCCCTTTCATGATGATAGCCGTAGTGAAACAGCAGTAGAAGGTATGCTGAAAGAAATGGGCGAACAGGATGCCGTCGGCGCTTCCCGTGTTTTCCTGCATGGCTTGGGCGAGGTTCCAATACATCACCGTGGAGATGAATTGTTCGTATTTAAGGCGTTGCGTTTTGCTCAGGCGGTCGTAGGCCGCGTCGTAAACCATGGCCAGTGTGGACATCGAGAAGGCTCCGGTAAAATCGGCTGCCTTGTACAGTTGCTCCCCGTCTTTCTGTGCCACGTGGTCGGCCAATGCAATGGCTTTGCCTAGAAAATCGCTGTTTTGCGTGTAAAGATAGGCGTTCAGCAGGTTGGTAATGTCTTTGTCGAGGGCTTCCAGTTCGTAGCGCAAGCGGAATTTCTCTATTTGCGCCCTTTCTTCTGCCGTGGCGGTAGGCGGAATGGGCTGTCCTTTTACGGCGTATTCTTCCGGACTTTTGGTTAGGGCGGTTTTAGCCTTTTGTAGGTAGGTTTTTATCAGCTTTCTTTGGTCTGTAGTCCATAGGTGTCCTTCTTCCGGTATTTTGTAGATACGGGGATGTTCTTCCGGAATCATGTTATAAGCCTCTTGAGGTTGCGGCGATTCGAATTTCCGGGTGTGGAATGGGATGTTTACTTCGTATGTGACAGACCATTCTTTGCCTGCGGTACGGTAACGCCAGTACCAAGTACCGGGTTCGAGAGCGGTGTGGTGATTGTAAAATGCCAGCCGTAATCCTTTCCGTACGAAAGACCCGGCATCTGAAAAATCCGGGGTACGTCCCAATTGGATGTCGTAACGTACGAAATCGTCTATTCCTTTATCTTCGAGCGGTACGGGAAAGGTGGAGGGCATTTTGTAGTCGGCTGACGGCCAGGTGAAAGTCGGCGGATTAGTGATAACCGAGTGCCCTTTGACAGGGTAAGGAAAGGTACGGTTGCCCGTTTGGCGAAGTACGCTTTCATCGAGAAGGCTGATACCGGTGGTGGAAATGCCGGCAGGTGTCTGACCTGCATCGTATCCGACGGCGAAACGGTGAAATCCTTCGAACAGGCTGTTTTTCGTTTCTTGTCCCCATGCGGGGAGCGATGCTGCGAATAGCATCGCTCCGCATACGGTTGCTTTTATGGTGTGATTGACGTTCATAAAATCGTATAATATTATGTAATGGGAATGCAGGATGTTTACAGTTCCGCAACCTTGTACAGCTCCTGCCCGTCGAGAAGCCGCAGGTATCTCAGCAGCCCTTCCATATAGTAATAGTCAGCGTACGAGAGTGCCCCGTCCAGCTCGCTGTTGCGCAGGAAGTTGCCGGTGGCGTGCATCAGGATGAAGTTCTTGTGTGTTCCCGGTTTTGCCAGGTAGACGGGAGAAGAAAGGCTTTTCAACTGTTTCTCGCCGGCTTCGAAATACTTCTCGCCCCGGGCGGAATAGGTGCTGAGCTCCATAAGCGCCGATGCCATGACGGCTGCCGCCGATGCGTCGCGCATCTTCGAGCGCTCGGGGGCGGAGTAGTCCCAGTAAGGAACCAGGTCGTCGGGCATATTGGGGTGGCTTAGCAGGAAGTCCGCAATTTTTTCCGCATGTTGCAGGTATCTCCGGTCGCCCGTTTCGCGGTACATCATCGTAAAGCCGTAAAGTCCCCATGACTGGCCGCGCGACCAGGCGGAGTTGTTCGTGTTGTCCGAGCCGTTGTTCCAGTCGTATTTGCGCAGGGCGCCCGTTTCGGGTTCGTAGTCTGCCACGTGCGGGCACGACATGTCCTTGCGGTAATGGTATTTCATGGTTTTGTCCGCATGGGAAACGGCGATGTGCCTGAGTGTGGTGTCGCCCGACAGTTTATAGGCTTCCATTAGCAGCTCCAGGTTAACCATGTTGTCGATGATGACGGGGAAAAGCCAGTCGCGTTCTTCGTTCGGTTCCCACGACATGATAAGGCCGGTCTTGTACGAGTAGCGCGATGCCAGTGTCTTGGCGGCGCGGAAGATGATGTGGCGGTAGGCTTTGTTGCCGGTCAGCAGGTAGCCGTTGCCGTAGCAGGAGTACATCTTGAAGCCGATGTCGTGGTCGAAGGCGTTGTTCTGCTCTCCTTCCATGAGGGCGGTGGCTTGCTCGGCACGCGTTTTCCATTCTTCCTTTCCGGTATAGGCGTACAGATACCATAGCGTACCGGGGAAGAAGCCTGCCGTCCAGTCCGTTTTGGGGTACAGACCCCGTTGAATGGAGCGCGGGAGCATCCCGGCCTTCATCACTTCTTTGTACATGGCTTCCGATTGTGCCTGCGCTACCGTAAAGGCGTTCGCCGTCCATGCGGGTACTTCTTTCACTTGGAGGGGGTGTACCTGTCGGGCGGTCGAGATGTTTCGGCAGCCCAGTAGGGACAAAGCCAGCAGCAGTAGGGTTCTTTTCATGATATAATCCGTTTTTCTTGTTCGTACGAGTGTGTTTTATTCGATTACCAGGTGTTTCATTTCCTCGTCCATTTCTTTTTGGAACTCTTTTATCCGGGTGTACATCCGCTCTACGATTTCGGGATGCTGCGCCGCTACGTCGTTGCTTTCCCAGGGGTCGGCTTCCATGTCGAAAAGGGCGAGGCCGATGCTGCCGCCACCGGCAATCTGCTGGCCGGGCAGCCCGTCTTTGCCGGGAGTCTTTACGATGCGGTAGTTATGCGGGATTACGCATTTCCACTTGCCGTCGCGCAGAGCTTCCACTACACCGTTGTACACGAAGTAGAAAGGCTCGTGCCCGGTTTCCTTTCCGGTAAGGATGCCCCAGGCGTCCTGGCCGTCGAATTTGTTCATGCGCGGCATTTGCGATTGGGTGAGGTTTACCAGGGTCGGCGTGATGTCGAGGGCGGAAAGGAACTGGTTGCTCACTTTGCCTGCGGGTATCACGCCCGGCATGCGTACTACGAAGGGCACGCGCTGCCCGCCGTCGAAAGTCGTCCCTTTGCCTTCGCGCAGGCCGCCGTTGCTGCCGCCGTGGTTGCCGTAGCTCAGCCAGGGGCCGTTGTCGGAGGTGAACATAACGAGGGTGTTATCGTCCAGTCCGTTGGCTTTCAGGGCTTTCATGATTTCGCCCACGCTCCAGTCTATCTCCATGATAACGTCGGCATAGAGGCCTTTGCCCGATTTTCCCCTGAACTTGTCCGATACGCCCAGCGGCACATGCGGCTGCGTGTAGGGCAGGTAGAGGAAGAACGGCTCTGCCTTGTGGTCGTTAATGAAGCGGACGGCGCGCCGGGTAAGCCTTGTCGTCATTTGGTTGACGGGGGCGTTGTATTCTACCACACGGTCGTTGTCATAGAGCGGCAGCGCCGGATAAGCGTGGTCGGGCGCCGGGTGGTAAGGCCACATGTCGTTGGAGTAGGGAAGGCCGTAGAACTCGGTGAAGCCGTGGCGCAGCGGCAGGTATTCGGGCTGGTAGCCCAGATGCCATTTGCCTATGATGCCGGTTGCGTAATCGTTCTGTTTCAGGTATTCCGCAAGGGTGATTTCACTGCGTTTGATACCGTTTTCCGAGGTGTCGTCTACTACGCCCGGCACGCCTACGCGTTCGGCGTAGCGTCCGGTAAGCAGGGCGGCGCGCGAGGGGGTGGAGGCGGCGGCTCCGGCGTAGAAGTCGGTGAAACGGGTTCCTTCGGCAGCCAATCTGTCCAGGTTGGGCGTTTGCAGGTGCGGGTTGCCATAGCATTGCATGTCGCCGTATCCCTGGTCGTCGGTCAGCAGGATTACGATATTAGGCCGGCCGGCGGGTCGGGCGGCAGCATCCGTATTTTCGGGTTGCACGGTCTTGGAGCCGGTGCAGGACGATAGCCCTGCGGCTGCCACGCATGCGATTGTCAGTTTGTTCATCATTTCTTGTATTTTATGTAGGTAATGGGGTGTTATGTCAGAATTCTACCTTGTACACGGTTGCGATGTCGTACTTCGCATTCGGAACGCTCAGCCGGAGTCCCTGGTCGGTATGAGTCCAGTTGACTTTTGCCGATGTGCCGAGCATGGATACTTTTTTGATGCGTTTTCCGCCCGGTATCCTGGACTTGGCGAATGCATCGATTTTAATGGCCGTACCGGGCTGGGGCTCTCCCAAGGTCAGGATGTAGACGTTGTTGCCTTTCGTGGTGAAGCGGTAATCTTGGGGAGTGTATTGCAATTTGTCGAACTCGGCCCTGAACTTGATGCTTCCCTTGGGTTGTTTGGTAGGACCTTCGCCGAAAGTGTACCAGGGACGGGTTCCGTAGATTGCCTCTCCGTACTTGCCCAGCCATTCGCCGATGTCCAGCAGTACTTTACGCTGGTCGTCGGGGATGATGCCGTTTGCCTTGGGAGAGATGTTGAGCAGGAAGATGCCGTTTTTACTTACGATATCAATCATCTCGTGTATCAGGTGGCGTGCCGTCTTAATCTTGAAGTCCTTGGTGTACGACCAACTGTCGTAGCTGATAGTCTGCTCGGTTTGCCAGGTAACGGGATGCAGCTCGTCTTTGCGCGAATTTTCCAGGTTCTCTACGCTGACGGACAAGGGAAGGTCGTTCTGCTTGCGCAGGATGAGCACTTCTTTTTTTCTTTCGTCCGCCTTGTTCAGGTAATAGGCGCAGAACTTCTGCCGGTATTCTTCCGGGATGAGGTCGAGCCATGAGTCGAAGTAGATGATATCCGGGTCGTATTTGTCTATCACTTCTTTCAGTTTGGCGAACCACACTTCCTCGTACCATTTCTTGGCGGGCATGTTTCCGTACATGTATTGCAGCTTCTTGTCATCGGAGGAAGGAGCTGTGTTGGGATAATACGGGAAATGACTGTCGTAGAAGCGGTGGCGTTCGTGTCCGGTATAATCCTTGGTCAGTTCTTCGTTCATCGTTTCGGGGTCTGAATAGCGCTGGAAGTTGCGGGCATGGTGGAAGGTGGTGATGAATTTCATGCCTTGCCCTTTGATACTTTTTTCCAGCAGGCCCACGATATCTTTCTTCGGTCCCATATCGGCGGCGTTCCAGGGGGTGCACTCGCTGTCCCACATGGAGAATCCGTCGTGGTGCTCGGTTACCAGCCCGGCAAAGCGCGCACCGGCTTTCTTGAACAGTGCCGCCCATTCTGCGGCGTCGAATTTCTCGGCGGTAAAGAGGGGTACTAACTCGTGGTACTCTTTTTTACCGTAGTTCTTTTCATGGAAATCGGCAACTTCGTGCCATTTGAAGTACATGTACCTGGGATACCATTCGGTCGTATGTTCGGGAACCGAGTAGACGCCCCAGTGCAGGTAGATGCCGAACTTTACGTCTTTGAACCATTCGGGTATTTCGTTGTGGGCGGCCAGGGACTCCCATGTGGGTTTGTATTTTTGTGCGGATAGCGTACATGATGCCAGTAATAAAAGGCTGATAAACAGTTTTCTCATAATCGGTAATAATTAGTTGGTGAATTGGGTAAATAATGTGCCGTACCGGTCATTGTTTCGGCAGGTTTACTACGATAGGCGTAGCTGCGTACAGGTCTGACTGGTAGTTGTACCTGGCTGCATCCCGGCTGTCGGGCAGTTCTACCGTTACTTTGCTGCCGTTGCCCTCGGGGGATACGGTCACGGTTTCGCCTTCCAGCGGGTAGACGCCGCGGGTACGGTAGGTGTAGGTTCCTGCGGGTAGCGGTGTCGATACGTGGAAGGTGAGCGTCTGTTTTTGTCCGTCGGGCATGGGGTTGCTTACGGTCATTATCCATTGGTTTCCTTCTTCGCGCAGTATGATTTGCGCCACGTCGTCCGAGGTCACTCCGATACCTCCCGCTTCAATGGTGGCGGGCTCGAAGAATGCGTATTGGCGGATGCGGTCTTTTTTGGAGTATACCGCATGTGCCGTACACTCTTGTGCGGTGAATTCCAGGTCTTTCAGCAGAGCTGCCACGCGTCGGGGCATTTCCTGTGCGGTGACGTTCGGCAACTGTACATAGCGGTAGGCGTTGTCCAGCGTTTCGCCCGGTTGTGTGCCGTGGCTCAGGGCGATGATGAATCCCGGTTTGCCTTTGGCTATGGAAGGGTCGGTGACATTGATTTCCTTACCGCTCCTGATGAGTAATTGCAGTTTTTTCACGGGTAGTATAACGTAGCCTTTGCTTCCCTGGTGCAGCCAGCATACATCGTTTATCTCCTCCGCCAGGTTCACCGACTCTCCCGGTTGCACGGTCTGTATCTCTTTTCCTGTACACCAGGTGAGCGGGGTTTTCAGTGCCGTCTGGTCGATGAAGGTCGCTATGGGCTCGCCTTGTCCGGGGCGTACCCGTCCGATGCCGGTTCCCATGGCTATTATCTTGTCTTCGATGAAGTGGTAACTTTTGAAAGCGGTGGCTGTGCTGTACTTCTCTTTGGTGAGGTGGTGGTAGATGCCCATACCCGTTTTGCCGTCGGCCGTTACGCCGGCAATCTTGTTGAGCCCGGGTAATGAGCCTTGCGAGCCTCCCTTCATGGGCATCGGGTCGGTGCGCCACTCCTCGGTGAGCCCCGGCAGGGCGTGCCAGTCGAAGTTACAGATGACTTTCTCGGAATATTCGTCACCTGTTACCTTTACGGGCAGGATGCCGTAGCCCATGTGCCAGGAACGGCGTACTTTCTTGCCGAAATCTTCTGCTCCTACCGTACGTTCGGACTTCAGTTTGAGCGAAGCGTAGAAGGGAGCTTCATTTTGTCCGCGGCGGTGTACCAGGTATTCATTGACCCAATAAGCATCCGTACCGGAGTATTCGAAGGTGTTTTCCCTGACTTGCCTGCATACGGCTTTCAGCTCCTCCACGCCTTCTATCCGGGTGTTTTTACTGCGTGCTTTCAGCATGCTGTTTACGGAGCGGGGATAGGTCTTGACGGCGAAGTCCTGCAAGTTGTCGAGGAAAGAGCGTCCGGCCACGAGGAAGTCCATACGTTGTTTGTAGAACATACGGGGATAGACGTTCAGCAGGCGGTCTGCCTGGAACTGGTAGTATTGCGCGGGAACGCTGTATCTCGTATTCCTGAAGTAGTTATAGCCTACGTTGCAGTCGGTCAGCCAGCCGAAACCATATGCCACCATAGCCGCATCGGTTGCATTGGCGATGTGGTGCGATACAGTGCCGTCGGGCTGGAAGCCGGACTGGATGTATTTGTGCGCCACTACGTTGTACTTCGTCATCCAATAGCTGAGGTCGGACATTATTCCGTGAGGGCTCCACCCGGTCGAGTAGCTGAATCCTTTGAAGGGCTTGCCTTTGTAGAAGTCCTCGTACCAGTATTGCACATAGGTGAGCGGGCGGTTGTAATCGGCCCAGATGAAAGGCAATGCCAGCATGGTGCGTATGCGGTGTCCCAGATTGGCGTCTGCCCAGGCTCCTGCCGAGTAAACGGTGTCTTGCAGCTCGCCCCAGCGACCTGCCGGGTTGTCGATAGCACGACGGCCTTTTATCTCGGCGAAGAATACTTGCAGGTAGCGGATTAGGGCGTTGTGCACTTTTTCACAAATGCTGTCTCCGTTCTGCATGCCTTTCAGCAGGTCGGGCATCAGGTGGACTGCCGGGCCTACCAGTCCGTCCACTATCATCCACTGGTGGGTGGATACCTGCATTCCTGCCATTTTGCGGGATTGCAGCAGGGCGAATCCGTCTCCTGTACAGTTGCCGATAGGCTTGCCGTCTATCAGCAACTCGCTCCCTTCTACGGGGACGGAGCTGGTAAAGGTCAATATGGTATGGTATAGGGTTTCGCGCAGTTCGCGATGTTTGGCGGGGTTTCCTTGCGGGCCGTACACGTTGGAGTTGGCATACGCATGTCCCAAGCCGCCAATCTGGTTTACGACTTTCTCCCAGTCGTACTCGATAGTGCCGGTAGGCCGGTGGTCGTCGTTGGCGTTTACCTTGTACAGATAGTCCTGCGGGCGGCGTTCGTAACATTTTTCCAGTCCTTCGAATTTCCAGCCGTTTCGTTTCAGCTCTATGATTTTGCCGGCTACTTCATCGTTCGTAAACTTTGTACGGCCGTACATGCGGTCGTTGTTTATCACTTCCGGCAGGTAGCGGTTGTAGAGTGTCTTTAACAGAGGTTCTTTGGCTACGCGGATAGTGACTTTGAACTTTCTCAGTTGCCTGTCGCCGTCCTTTAGGGCTACGACCAGGCGGTGCGAAGCTTTTTCGGCTTCGGTTTTCTTGCCTTCGGCTACGGTGAACACACCCATGATGCGTTTCGACAAATCATAGCGGGTTTCCAGCGTAAACAGGTTGGCGGCATCCTGTTCCAGGATTTCGAATCGGTAGCTTTCGGGAATAGGACGCGTGGATACGTCTTTATTGCGCTCCAGGTGGATGCGCCCGATAACTTCGGTTCCTTCGGGACTGTTTACCGGGATGTCGAAGTAGTCGGCGAATACTTTTTCCCGTTCTTGTGCTTGAATACCGAGCGGCAGTAAGCTGCACAGTATGATGCCGAGCCATGTGTTCAGTTTGTTTCTTGTCATTAGGTATTAGTGTATGGTTGATATTACGGTATTTATTTCTTGGGGATGCTTACGATAATCGGAGTGGCGGCATAGAGGTCGGACTGGTAGTTGTATTTCTCCGCATCTCGGCTGTCGGGCAGTTCTACCGTTACTTTGCTGCCTTTGCCTTCGGGTGTCACCGTCACGGTTTCGCCTTCCAGCGGATAGACGCCGCAGGTACGGTAGGCGTAGGTTCCGGCAGGCAGCTTGGCGGAGATGTTGAAGGTCAGGGTCTGTTTCCGTCCGTCCGGTGCCGGGTTGTTGACGGACAGCACCCATGCTTCGCCGTCGTCGCGCAACATGATTTCCGCAATGTCTCCGGAGGTTACCGTGGTATTGCCTGCGGAGATGCTTCCGGGCTTGAAGAAGGCGTACTGCCAGGTTTTATCCGCATCGGAATAGACGGCGTGCGCCGCACCTTCCTGCATGGCGAATTCCAGGTCTTTGAGCAATGCCTCCACACGTGCGGGCATTTCTTCCGCGCTAACGTTGGGCAGTTGTATGTAGCGGTAGGCATTGTCCCATGTCTTTCCGGGTTCGGTTCCGTGGTTTACGGCAATAATGAAATTCGGTTTCTTATCGGCTATCGTACGGTCGGTGATATTCACTTCCTTGCCGCTCTTTATTTGCAGCGACAACTTCCGTACCGGTAAGATAACGTATCCTTTGCTGCCTTGGTGCAGCCAGCATACGCCATTTATCTCCCGGGCGATGTTTACGGACTGTCCGGGGGCTACGGTCTGCGTCTCTCCGCCGGCACACCATGTAAGCGGGCTGTTCAAGGCGGACTGGTCGATGAAAGTGGTGATTTCGTTTCCCTGTCCGGGGCGCAGGCGGGCTATGCCGCTTCCCAGGGCGATGATTTTGTCCCCGATGAAGTGGTAGCTCTTGAAGGCGGTAGCCGAGCTGTACGTTTCTTTGGGCAGGTGGTGGTAGATGCCCATGCCGGCTTTGCCGTCGGCCAGCACGCCCGAAATCTTGTTCAGCCCCGGCAGCGATGCTTGCGCGTGTCCCAGCGGCATCGGGTCGGTGCGCCATTCTTCCGTCAGTCCGGGCAGGGCGTGCCAGTCGAAGTTGCGCAGTACGCGGTCGGCGTATTCGTCGCCTTTTACTTTTACTTGCAGTATGCCGTAGCCCATGTGCCAGGAGCGGCGTACTTCTTTGCTGAAGTCCTCGGCTCCTACGGTACGTTCCGATTTCAGTTTGAGCGAGGCATAGAACGGCTGTTCGTTTTCGCCGCGGCGGTGTACGAGGTATTCGTTCACCCAATAGGCATCCGTACCCGAGTATTCGAATGTATTGTCTTTTATTTGCTTGCAGATGTCTTGCAGCTTTTCCACTCCGGTCAGCCGGGAACCTTTGTTACGTGCATTCAGCATGGACTTTACGGCCTGGGGATAGGTTTTGGTGGCAAATGTGCGCATATCGTCCAGGAAAGAGCGTCCGGCAACGAGGAAGTCCATGCGTTGCTTGTAGAACAGTTTCGGATATACGTTCAGCAGGCGGTCTGCCTGGAACTGGTAGTATTTGTCGGCTATCTTGAACTTGGTATTCCTGAAATAGCTGTACCCGGTGTTGCAGTCTGTGAGCCATTCGAAACCGTAGGCTACCATGGCGGCGTCGGTGGCATTGCCTATGTGGTGGGATATGGTTCCGTCGGGCTGGAAACCGGACTGGATGTACTTATGGGCTACGACATTGTATTTAGTCATCCAGCGGCTGACGTCGGCCACAATTCCGTGAGGGCTCCACCCCGGTGAGTAGCTGAAATCCTTGAACGGCCGGTCGTGGTAGAAATCGCTGTACCAATACTGTACGTAGGTCAGGGGGCGGTTGTAGTCCGCCCAGATGATAGGCAGCGCCAGCAGGGTGCGCGAACGGTGGCCGAGGTTGGCGTCCGCCCATGCGCCTGCCGAGTAAATGGTGTCTTGCAGTTCGCCCCAGCGTCCGTCGGGGTCGTCGATAGCGCGGCGGCTTTTTATTTCGGCGAAGAATATTTGCAGGTAGCGTATCAGTGCGTTGTGTACTTTCAGGCTGGTTTCATCTTGGTTGTGCATGCCTTCCAGCAAATCGGGCATCAAGTGGAGTACGGGCACTACCAGCGGGTCGGTCAATCCCCATTGGTGGGTAGGGGTCTGCATGCCCGCCATTTTGTGTGCTTGCAGCATGCCGAAGCCGTCGCCGGTGCAGTTGCCTATCGGCTTGCCGTCTACCATGACTTCGTTGCCTTCTACGGGTACGGAGTTGGTATAGGTCAGTATTGCCTGGTATAGGGTCTCTCTCAACTCATTCCGCTTTTGGGGATTTCCTTGGGGACCGTACACTTTGGAGGTGGCATAGGCATAGCCCATTCCGCCTATCTGGTTGGCTACTTTCGCCCAGTCGTATTCTATGGTTCCGCTCGGGGCATGGTCGTTGGTTGGGTCGAACTTGGCTGTATAGTCCTGCGGACGTCCCCGGTAGCATTTCTCCAGTCCGGCGAATTTCCAGCCGTTGTTTTTCAGCTCGCCGATTTTGGCGGCTACCTCATCGTCGGAGTATTTGATGCGTCCGTACAGGCGTTTGTTTTTAAGGGTATGAGGGGTGTAGCGTCTGTAGAACAGGCTCCACAGGGTTTCCTTTACTACCTTGATGTTGATATTGAATTTTTTCAGCAGCCGGTCGCCGTCTTTTAGGGCTATGGTGAGGCGGTGGTTGGAGGGGGCGCTTCCCGTGTCCTTGCCTGGAGCTACGGTAAGTACTCCCATAATGCGTTTGGAGAGGTCGTACCGGGTTTCCAAATCGAACAGCCCGTCCTCTTGTTTGAGAATCTCAAAGTGATAGCCGGCGGGAATGGGGTTTGTCAATACATCCTTGTTCCTTTCCAGGTGGATGCGTCCGATTACTTCGGTTCCTTCGGGACTGTTCACCGGGATGTCGAAATAGTTGGCGAATACTTTCTCTTCTTTAGGTGCGGCGGACAACCAAGCCGGGAAGATGAATAATACGGTTAACAGATACAGGATTTTGTTTTTCATGATGTTCTTGTTTTTTTATCGTTTTTTCTTGCGAAACAAAGGTAACGCATGGAATCGGAATAGGATATTAATGTTGTTTTTTAAAGTGATAATATCCTGTTGTTGTATTATAATTATGTACGATAGAATTATAATCTTGTTGTTAACGGGCTACACGGGTGGATATGGGCAGTTGGTCGGTCATTTCCACGGCTTCGTATCCGCTGTCCGTTTCATCGTAGAGCAGGGACGACATGCTGTACTCTCTCGGGTAGGGAACGCCGTCCAATACGGGATTTTCCTTGCCGTAGTCGAAGCATACGGGAGCGGCGGTGTTCGTAACACGGAGTGAGGCGGATTGTGAAGCGTCCAGTTGGGCTTCGACCGTCCAGTTTCCTACGGTGAGCTTGTTTCCGGCACGGCGGATGATTTGCGGTGATACGCCGTCGGGGTTCACCTGGATAATGGCGAGGACGCGTGTCTTTGCCTTGCCTTCGATGCGCGCCGTGGTATGCCATTGGTTGGGGTAGGCTACGGGGTCGATAGGCGGTTCGTAGAACTGGTCGGTGACGGACAGCGTTACGGGGTCGTTGCAGAACAGTTGCGTTACGGCGGTGGCTCCGGTTTCCTTGTTCCGGCTGTTGACCGTCAGCAGTTCGCGGTTGATGAACATCTGCGAGGGGCTGTGCAGCAGCCAGTCGTAGGTGACGGCTTCCGAGGCTTCCAGCTCGTCGTAGATAAGTACGGTTCCTTCGGGGTGGAGCATGAGTACGTGGCGGCGGTACTTGGTGATCGGGGTAGTGCCGAAGCCGTATTCCGGGGTTTGCTCGATGCCGATGTTCTCGAAGTTTTCCAGCCAGGCTTTCTCGTCTGTAATGCCGTTGTAGGCTTTCGAGGCATCGCCCAGGCAGTAGGTGATGTGCGCACCTTCCATGGCGCGCATGATGTTGCCGTAGCCTTTGGGACTGAATGTTTGTCCGATGCCGTTTACCAGCAGGGTGTTGTGCGCCCGGCTGTGGCGGTAGGACATGATTGCATGGGCGGAATGGTAATTATAGTAATAGCCCGAACTGCGGTATATGTTTTTGCCCTGGTACAGCAGGTTGAAGGCGTTTTGGCTGGCTGTGGTGTGGCTGCCCGAGCCGAAGGTGCTGGAACGGAACGAGAGGTTCACGTCTTTTTCCGTCGTATTAAGGCAACTGTGCATGTTTACTTCGCCGATGTCGCGATACCATGCCATTTTGGTAAGGTCGGCGGGTAGTTCGGTATCGTAGGTGCGTGGGGAGCAGATGCGGTAGAGGCGCAGCTCGATATCGTCTTTCAGCTCGTTGTCGCACTCGGAGGCGTACCAGCCGGCATAGGGGTCGCCCAGCTCGCGTGCCAGGAAGTCGGCAAAGGCGGCGTATTGGCGGGCGGGGGTATCGCCTTTTTTCTCGCTGGAATCACCGAAGCCGCTGTTTTGGGAGTGGGGCGGCCAGGTGTAGACCATGGCGCGTGCGGCGTTGTGATACCAGGGGTGTTGCAGGAAGTCCTGGCGGGTGATGTAAGACAGGAGCATGGGCATATAGTGTAGGGTGGTGAGGTTGGCGGAGAAGTAGCCGATGCCGTTGTGCCATGCTCCGTCGCGGTTGAATCCCGTGGCGGGGGCGCGGACAGCCCACAGTTCGTAATAATACTCCAGCATAGGCAGTACTTCGGCGCTGTATGAGGGGTGGTCGTAGAGCAGGAAGGCGCATTGGAGGTAGATGCGCAGGTTTTGTTGCCAGAAGTGGTTGTGTGTTAGCTTGTTTTCCTGCGAGCCCCACATTTGGGGAGTGAGCTTGCGTAGCATACGCATCATTATGGTTTCTGCACCCAGGCGTTCGTCGGCCGTCAGCTCGTTGTACAGCAGGTCGTAAATCATGGCGTAGCAAACGGCGATATTGGTAGATGTGAAGTTGGCGGAAAACAGGAGGTTATCGCTTACCGGATAGGAGAGCATGCTGTGCAGCAGCTCGTGCATCCGTTGTGCATATTCATCTTGCCGGGTGAGGTGGTAGGCGTGGTAGAGCGACTGGATGTGGACTTTCAGTTGTTCGGCGTCTTCATTCGGGTTCTTGGCGGAATAGTCTGCCTCGATAGCATTACGGGCGCGGCTGAGCAGGGATTTGTATTCGCGGTGCGATGATACGGTACGGCGTGCTTCGTCTATGTAGGGGTCTAAGTAGCAGAACAGGCGCGGATAGGAGTGCGGTGCGTTCGTACGGAAAGTTTCGAAGCCGGGGGTAACGAAAACGGGAGTTTCGGCTTTCACTTCGAAGGAGTAGTTCCGGCTCCATTCTCCGGGTGTTCCGTCGGCGTTTACGCTGCGGAAGCGCCAGTACCATGTGCCCGTTTCGAGCTTGCAGTGCGGCCCGTAGATGTTCCAGGGCTTGGGCTCGGACTGCCGGGTTTCGCCTTCGGGGAATGTTTCGTCGTGCGACAGTTCGAACTGGAGCAGTTCGTCCGTTTTCATATTTTCGGGTACGATGAAGGGGGGAGGGTTCAGGTAGAGTTCGTTATCGGCTTTGGGATAGGGGGTGGTACGCTCGCTGTCATGGAAGGCGTCGGGCAGCTCGTAAGTTTCCTCTTCCTCGGTATCCGGGGCTGTGGGGGGCACGGGTAGGGCGTCGTCCCGGCAGGCGGAGAGTAACAGCAGTGATGCAACGAGGTACAGACGTACGGTATGGCGGCGGAGGGGACGGGATTGTGCTTTCATATGTTTTGTGGGGTTAGTAGCTGTATATGAGGAATTAATTAAAGAAATCCCGCCCCATATTTATTTTATAATGAATGGGGCGGGAATGGATAGAGCTTATGTTTGTTGTGTTATCCTGTTGTTTTCTTATACTTAGTTCTTAGTTTGTTGGTTTGTTGCTTTTTGAATACTGTTGAAAATGGTGAGAACGGGGCGGATATATGCTTGGACACCACCGTTTAAGCTTATTGTTTTATTATTGTTATTCGTAAATGTATAAGTTCCGCTTTCACCATTTGTATTTAGCATAGCGCATTTATTTTCTGCCGGTATAGTTGTTGTAAGATGATAGCAGTCTGCTGTTCTACTACCTGCCACAAGTCCGCTTGCATTTTCGAATGCTTGGGAAATGGTAGGATTGGCTGGTTCTGATTCATATCCTAATAGTAGTGTATAGACGTTTAACAATTGGCTGAATGAGGGGATATACCATTTACTGGTATTATCACCGGTTATCTCATTATTCGTACAGAATTCATTATACTTGGTAAGAAGGGCGGAGTTAGCGTTACCCGTTTGTAAAGAAGATAAAAATGTATTTGAGTTGGCTATTGAAAAATAGTCATCTCCGACATTAGTAAAATCAAAATCTGTGTCATTTGCAGCAAAAGTCGTATTGAATTCCTCTATTTTCTCTTTGTTTTCTGCGAAATAAGAACGCTCGACCCCATTGATTGCGAATGCATACCCTACAATTTCTTTGGCAGTCAGGTCACTCCCATTATTCTCTGCGGTATAATTACCGGCTGCATCGCCTACCGCCGCTCCTTTATCTGTTACCATTTTCCATACGATAGCAACCACATTTTCCGAATATTCTCTGCTCCATGTCCCGTCTTTCAAAATATAGTCGCCTACCGCCAATTTATCGGGGTTCTCCATTTCGCCGGGGAAGATGACATCTATCGAGGTGTCTCCGTCCTTTTGAGGTTGTACGTCTGCACTTACTTCGTGGTTCGGGGTTAAAGGTATGTTGCTGCCGTCGAAGTAAAGTTCATCTGTCTTGGAGCCGTCTGCATTTATCAATTGAAACTTTATATCGTTACCTTCACCCAGGGTACTTGCATTCTGGCTTGTGAACAGGTATGCGCTGAACCAATTTCCGCTTTCGTCGATAGTAAGTTCGGCGGAAGTGATTTTATTACTCTCATACTTGCCTTTACCGGCATATCCGATAGTAGTCCCGGTCATGACGTTGAACCCTGTCGGGGCGGGCAGGTCGGTTACTACGATTTTAGTGTAGTCCTTATAGCTTGCGTCTGTGGATTTGAATGTGATTTTGGTAAAAGGACGTACCAGGTTGACGGAGTTAAGCGCACCGTTGCCGGTTACTGCGTCTAATGTGCAGGCGTAGAATGCATCGGCTACATCGCCCTTGAACATCTCATCGCCTGCATTTGCTGTGTAACCGATAGCTTTTAAGTCAGTGGTATTGTAGATGTTGTCCGCTTCTGCAGAGGCAACGTCTGCTACCTCGCTCTTTACATAGTCTGCCCAGAAAAGGCATTTGTACGGGTCACTCGGTGCGTTGAAAGTGAAAGTTACCTTTTCGCTTCCTGCCGGAACCTCCATTACATGTCTGCCGTCTGCAATGTCGCTATTGTCGTTTGAGTTTACTAATTGCAGGATGCAGCGTAATTTGTATCCGTCGGGGATATTGGGTACGGCGCGTGTTACGGGGTCGTTCACGGGGATGTTTACCGCTACCGATACGGTTTCTCCTCCTGTTTGTCCGTTGCTTGAGACAATCTCGTCCTGGCTGCATGAGGCTGCCGATAGCCCCAAGAAGAATGCCATTACTGTGAATAAGAAATTCTTTTTCATAATCGATGTGATATTAGTTGGTTAATAATTTATTTATGTTGTCTGCCGGTTCGGTTATTCGGCGGGGTATACGGGTATTGTAATGTCGTCCTGTCCGTCGAAGCCGGGGTCGAAGTCGATACCGCCATTCGGGTCTGCCGTGAGGAAGCCGTAGGTTATGGTGGTATTCCTGCCTGCGCGGGCGGTGACGTTGAAGGTGGCGGATGCCGCCACTTCTTTGTTCACTACGATTTCCAGTGTTACGGGGATACGCGTCACGGCATCTTCGGCGGCGAATACATAGTCGAAGGCTATCGGCAGGGTGGCCTTGTCTTTCAGTTCGGTGTTCTTGATAGTCTTTTCGTACTGCATGTACATCAGCCCGTGGCGGGGAAGGCGTTCCGGTACGTTGTAGCCTACATTGAGGTAGGAGATGTATTTGAGGCGTACGGTGAAGCTGCTGCCGCTCAGTGTGCCGTCGTCGAAGCGTTTCAGGAATTTAGCTACGTCGTTTGCTACGAGTTCGTAGCGTGCTACGGGGCGTTTCAGTTCCATGTCGAGGGACACCTGGGCATTCCATTCGTCGCGGTATTCCTCGAGGTCGAGTCGGGCGCTGCCGCAGAAGGCGTCTTTGTATTCGTTGTTGCCACGGTAGGTTTCGCTGCCCAGCACGGTGAGCAGGTGATTGTCCGTGGTATTGTAAAAGTATTCTTCTGTTCCGGTGATGCCTTCTTCCTCATCGGGCATCTGTACATAGTCCGTCCATACGGCTATCTCGTAGTTGCGTGCGTGCAGTTTCATGTTGACGGGCAGGGTGATTTCGTCGCGTCCGTCGGTGATGTTCTGGTAGATTATCTGGCGTGCTACGAATACGCGCTCCAGGTATGCATCGACAATGAAACGGTGGCGGTATTGGGGAGCGTCGCCTGCCGCGGGACGTGACAGTGCGGTTCCGCCTTCTTCCGCCGCAGGCATCGTGAAGTTGAGCTTCAGATTGGTGTTCAGCGTTACGGATGTGGGGTCTACGCCAATTTCACCGTCTTCGGTCATTACGGGGTGTTCGTACAGGCAGCTTGCCGTCAGGGCGGGCAGCAGCAGGTACAGAAGGTATGTAGCGAGTTTCTTTTTCATGGTTTCTTCCTCCTTAAAAACGGTAAACTAATGAGAGGCCTGCACGGGTAATTCCCCAGTAGTGGCGGATACGGGTATCCAGCCGGGCGCCGTTCTCTATATTGTAAAAAGTGTCGTACTTCATATTGGCGTAGCCTGCACCGATGTTGAACTCGGCTCCCCAATGGGCGGAAAGGGGCAGCTTGTAGCCGTAGCTGATACCGACGCCTGCCAGGGGACGTTTGGCGGTCTGGTAACGGGTGTCGTTCCACTTGACGTTGAACCATGCCACGTGGGTGTGCAATCCGAAGAAGTGCCCCGTACCCGCTTCTTTCAGCCACCAGCGCCCTTCGGGTTGGAAGGCGATACCGCGTACGGCATGTTCGCGCTCTATGTCGCTGATGCTCCACATAACGGGAAAGTCTATGGTGATGTGTTTGTGTACCTGTACTTCGAGGGCAAGGTTCTGCACGGCGAGCGCATCGAACGGCAGGTTGGTTTTCAGGGCGATATAACGGCCCGCTGCTTTCTCGGCGGGTTGTTCCTTGCGTGGTTTGGCGTTACGGGTATTGCTTTTCGCCTTTTGCGCTTTGCCGTTATCACTTTTTTGCGGCTTGCCGTTCTTTTTTACGTTGCCTTTACTGCCTTTGGGAGTTGCTTTAGCCTCGGCGGATGTCCGGTTTTTCGGCGTTGCTGCGGTTTTGGAGGCAGGCTGCTTGGGGGCTTTGACGACTTTCTTATCGACAATAGTTTTTTTATTGATGACTTCTGTCCTGGAGGGGTTCGAAGCCTTTTTCTGCGTTTTCTTTGCATCTTGCGCTCCACAGGCGGAGGCTATTGCGAGGCATAGCATCAGGATGACTTGTCGTAGTAAATGGTTATTCGGTTTCATATAGGGTATCGTTCATCGTTTATAACAGTGTTTTTCAATCGCCGGATTTCCGGTGTTTCCCTGTGGGCAAATGTATATGCTTTGCAGGAAAGGGGATTTCTTTATTGTCTTCTCTTTGTTCAACATCGGCGAATCGGCTTGCAATTCTGTTCAACCCTCTTTCAGTATTGTACATACTGAAGGGGGAGAGGGTATATATAATGTGATTTCTTACTGTTTCGGTATGAATCGCAGTGCCGTGGCGCGTCCGGGCAGGGGATGTCGCTTCATCCATGCTTCCAGCATTTTGCGGTGTTGGAGCAGGGTGTCGCGATACTTGCTTTCAATGGCAAGATTGCGCATTTCGCCGCGGTCGGCCTGCATGTCGTATAGCATTTCACGATTCTTGCCGGCTTCATACAGTACATATTTGTACCGGGGGGTACGTACCGACCAGCCTCGTGTGCCACCTGTCTGGAAGAAGAAAGTTTCGGTAACCACGTAAGATTGATGAGCTTTCCGTGCGTCGCCGCTTTCGACGACGGGACGGAAACTTACACCCCGGCAGCCTGCGGGCACTTGTACCCCTATCCAGTCGCAGATGCTCGGCAGGAGGTCTGTACCATTGTTGATAAGCTGCGGCAGTACTTTGCCCGCATGCTTGCTTTGGGGCAGGCAGACGATAAAGGGCACGTTGGCTACTTCTTCGTACAGCACGGTTTTCTGATTCCACTGGTGAGCGGCTGCACCGTCGCCGTGGTCGCTGGTGAAGATGATAACGGTATTCTTCCAAAGGTTCTGCCTGTCTATCTCGGCTACGATTTTACCTATCTCGTCATCTACGTGTTCCACAAGACGGTAGTAGGCGTTGAGGTAACGGCGCCAGTCGTCGGGGGTGTAGTTATTGGTGGGATAGACGCGGTAGCTGAGTGTCTTTTCGCGTGCCAGCACATCGGCATCGTAGGGGGCTACGTTAAAGTTTCCGGGCAGGTTGGGGCAGTCCTCTATCCGCGGCTCATCTACGGTGGCGAAGGGCATGGGCTGCTTGCGGGCGTATTCGCAGATGTTATGCGGATTGTCGAATGAAGCTACCAGGAAGAATGGTTTGCCGTGCTTTCGCCGCAGGAATTCCACGCAGGCTTCTGCCAGTCCGAAATCATTGTGTCCGTGCAGGTTCTCGAAGCCGAAAGCATGTTTGTCCGGCAGTGAGTTGGTATGTACATGCCATTTGCCTGCATAGGCGGTGGTGTAACCGGCTTGTTCCACAAGGATTCCCAACGTACGAGTACGCAGCGAATCGGGTATCGGCGTGCCGTTTTTATCCATGCCCGTTTCGCCGGAAGTGTGTCCGGTGAACATACATGCGCGCGAGGGGCCGCTCAGAGGGTGGGCGCAGTAGGCATTCTCGAAGCGGACACCCCGTTGAGCCAGTTTATCCATGTTGGGGGTATGCAGGTCCTCATTGCCGGCGCAGCTCATGGCATTCGCAGTCTGCTGGTCGGTCATGATGTAGATGATGTTCGGCCTCTCCTGTGCCGGCAGGGTTGCGGGAAGGGTTGCACTTATCAATAAGATAGGTTTCAGTTTATTCATATTATATCGTTGGTTATGTTATTTCATTACTTTCCCCGTTGGCATCGGTTCGATGTCGGACATTTCGTGAATAGTCCATGCGCCGTCCATTACATCGAAAAGGACGGAAGTGCCGGGCGAGCGTTTGTAGAGTTCGCCTTCGATTTTGGGGCTCTTGTTGCCCAGGCTGAAAAGGGCGCCTCCTTTAGGGGCGCGTATCAGCAGTTCGGCAGGTTCGTCCGGGTTGAGCTGTGCGCGAATCTTCCACTTGCCGGCGACGAAGTCGTTGGGATTGCCGTTCTTGTCGTGCATGACGGGGATTACTTTATCGCCGTCAGGTTGCAGGGTGATGATAGTAAGGATACGGTTGGCGGGGCTTTTCTCGTAAGCGGCGGTCATATGCCACTGGTTGGGGTATTCCTGCCCTTTACGCATCTTCTTGGGGTCGGGTGCGGAGAAATACCGGTCGGTTTGGGACAGCTTGCAGTCGGAGTTGCTGTACAGCCTCGCTATGGAGCTGAACTTCTTCTCGGGATAGCGCGTGGTGAGCGTCTTGTCCTTGCCGTTCTCCTCGAATTCGAACTGTACGGGGCTGTGCAGCAGCCAGTCCCAGCGTACGGGTTTGGCGGCTTCCAGTTCGTCGTAGATTACCACGATGTCGGGATGCAGCAGCAGGATGTGGCGGCGGTATTTCGTCAAGGGTGTTTCGCCGAAACCGTTGGCTGCGGATTCTTCCACTTGGGAGTTCTGGAAATTCTTCTGCCACATGGGGTAGTCGGTCAGGCCGCAATAAGCGTTCGAGGCGTCGCCGCAGGCATAAGAGATATTCTCGCCCGACATCATGCGTACTATCTTTCCGTAGGCACGGGTGGTAAAGGGCTGCCCGATGCCGTCTACGAGGATTGTGTTGTGGGCGCGGGTGTGGCGGTAGGACAGCAGGTTATGCGGGTCGCTGAAATTCAGGTAGTAGCCGCTGGAACGGTACACGGGTACTCCGCGGAAATGCAGGTTGAAGCTGTTCTGGTCGGCAAGCGTATGGCTTCCCGAACCGAACGGGCTGGAGCGGAAGCTCAGGAATGTGTTCTGGCGATAGTTCCTGAGGTTGCTGTGTGCCAGCATCTCGCCGGTATCTTGCATCCATAAGGCTTTGGGGGCGTCTTCGGGCAGCGGGGTGGAAGCCGGGAAGCTCTTGTCGTACGAGCCCATGCGTTGAAGGCGGGTATCGAAGTCTCCTCTGACGGCTTTTGTCTCGTTGCAATACCACATGGCATAAGGGTCGCCCGTTTCGCGGGCGATGTAGTCGGCAAGGGCTACGCGCTGGCGCGGGGGAGTTTCCGGCTTTTCGTTTCCGTCGCCGAAACCGGCGCTCATGCTGCGCGGCGGCCAGGCGTAGACAAGCGCCTTGCCCAGGTTCTTATAGAAAGGGTGTTGCAGGAAGTCGGTCTTCGTAATGTACGACATCAGGGCGGGTACGTACCACAGGGTTTTGGTGTTGGCGTTGAAATAGCCCTGCCCGTTGTGCCACTCGCCGTCGCGGTTGAAACCGGATGCCGGAGCGCGTGCCGTCCAGAGTTCGTAGCAGTATTCCAGTATTTCTTTGGCATCGTCGCGGGTATCGCCGAACATCAGTCCCAGTTGCAGCATCTCGCGGAAGCCGCGTTGCCAGTAGTGGTTGTCGAAGATGTGGTTTTCTTCGGTTCCCTTGCGTTGCAGCATGTGGTGGTATTTGGCGGTGGCGAAGGTGCGCTTTTCCAGCTCTTTGCGTTCGGCATCGGTCAGGCGGTCGTAGCAGGCGTCGTAGACATGCGTGAATGTGTAGATGATGTCGCCGCATACGAAATCGTTTTTCAGGCTCATGTCATGGGGTACGGCAAGCAGGGCGCGGGTCACGGCAAGCATCTTGTCGGCGTACTGCTGTTCGCCCGTAGAGCGGTAGGCGGTGTAGAGGAAGTTGAAATCGGTGGCTATCTTGCCTATCAGCTTATAAGGTTTCGCGGCGGTTTCGTGGCTGTTCTTCATCGCGCCGTCTGCACGCCCTTTCATCTCTTTGTATTCGGGATGCGAAGTAACGGCGGGCTGTCCTTTCTCCAACCCTTTGTCGATGAAGCAGTACATGCGCGGATAACCTTTCGGCATGTTTTTCATAAAGACGTCGAAGGTAGGGGTAACGAATTGCGGAATGTCTCCGGTAACGCTGAAATCGTAGGTTTCGCTCCAGGCGGTGGCTTTCCGGTCTTTGTCTATGGAGCGGAAACGCCAGTACCACGTACCGTTCTCCAGGATGCGGTGCGGATTGAACATGCACCAGGCAAGAGGTTCGGATTGTATGGTCTTTCCCGTGGGGAATGTACGGTCTTGCGAAAGTTGGAATTGCAGGTATTCCGCTTTGCGCATCTCCACCGGTACTATCAGGGGAGAGGGGTTCAGGTAAAGCGGGTTATCCTGTTGGGGGTAGGGTGTGACACGGACATTCTCGTGTATCCGTTCCGGATTTGTCCTTTGTGCGGATGCGGAGGATATCGCCGCGAAAAGAAGCACTGCTATTGTCTGAAGGATGATTCGTTTCATGATTTGTCTCGATAAATGTTTATTGTTTTAGTATCCAGGATTGTTGATTCCGCCCAGCATGTGGTTCACTTGCATCTCGTCCAGGGGAATAGGAAGCAGTTCGTGCTTGCCCGGCACGAAGTTGTCCGGTGCCAGGTAAAGCTTGCTGCTGCCCGAATTGGCGGCGGTGTCCTTGCCGAACAGTTGCAGGGCTTCCGCCAGGATGCCCCAGCGGATGAGGTCGTATTTGCGTTGCCCTTCGAAGGCCAGCTCTAGCCCGCGTTCCCAGTAGAGGGCGGTGCGGAAGTCGTCTTGGGCGCTGCCGCTGTTGAAGTAAGGGAGGTCGTAGAGGTTGGGTTGCACTTCCCGATATGCCGCCAATGTCTTTACCTGCGTGGCGCCGGCGCGTTCGCGTACTTTGCCTAGCAGTTCCCAGGCTTTGCCGGTGTTACCGGTTTCGTTGTAGGCTTCGGCGGCCATTAGTACCACATCGGCATAGCGCAGCATGCAGTAGTTGATGTCTGTGCTGTTCAAATCTTTGGTATTTCCGCTGGGTATCCATTCGCGGCGCCATTTGCCCGGATACCAGTTACGTCCCCGGGTGTCTTCTTTCTTGACGTGGTTCATAAGGGCGTCGTCCCATGTATATTGGTAGGTGCAGATAGTTACGTCGCGGCGTTGGTCTACGGGGATTTCCTCGGTTACGGCTTTGCCTTTTTCATCGGTCGTTTCAGCGGTGGCGCACTCGTAAAATCCTCTCCATTCGGGTACGGCGAGGTAATAGGCGTTGCCCCGTCCCATGTATTTGCTTGCTTCGCCCACCGCTACGTTGGGGGCAGCTACTTTCGGCCCGATTCCGCAGCCCCAGCCTCCTCCGTACGGATAGCAGAAAGCCACTTCGAACAAGCTTTCCCTGGAGTTGAGCACACCTTCGGAGAAACCTTTGAACAAGGCTTCGTAACCTCCTTCGTAGAACCCGTGGTAACCGTTCTCTTCGAAAGCCTCCCATTCGTCGATAACGCTCTCGAAGTATTCTTTGCGCAAGGCGTCGTCGGGACGTGCCAGCTTGCCGTCCATTTGCAGGCTGTAGCCTGCACGGGTCAGCAGGACGCGCATCAGCAGGGCTCGTACTGCACCTTGCGTTACTTTCTCCGGTGAGGAGGAGGCGTCTGCCCACGACAGTATCTCTTTGGCATCGTCGAGGTCTTGTACTATCTGGTCGTAAATCTCTTCACGGCCGGTGCGGGGCATATAGGCATCTTCATAACTGTCGGAGTAATGGGTCTTGAAAGGCACGTCGCCCCAGTAGCGTACCAGGTCGAAGGCGGCTTGCGCCCGCAGGAACTTGGCTTCGCTTACCAGCTTTTGCAATTCTTCGTTTTGGGAATAGCCTTTCATCGACTCTATATTCTGTATGCAGTAGTTGGCGCGGTTCAGTTGTTCGTACTTCCCGTTCCACAGGGTTTCGAGCGATTTGTTGGAAGTGAACAGCGTGTAATGTCCCATGTCGCGGCGTCCGTTGTCCGTGCTGGCACCTCCGGATGGGAAGATAATGTCGTCCGACGCGGCTGTGTTCTGCCCGTCGATGTCTTTGTAGAGAACGTATAGCATGTTGTAGATGCCGGTAACGGCCATTTCCGCATGGGCGGCGTCTACGAAAAAGTCTTTCCGCGTGTAGTAGGAGTCCGGGTTTTCGGCCAGGGTATCCTCGCACGCAGTGAGGCACAGGTTTCCGGCAGCCAGAAGTGCCAGTATCAGGTATGTGTTTTTTATCGTTTTCATGGCGGATGAATAGGATTGTTTATATATAATGTATAAGAATTCTCGATGTCCGTTTGTCAGAAGGCTACGTTTACGCCGAAAATGAAGGAGCGGTTACGCGGATAAGCGCCGAAATCTACTCCCGGTGTCAGGTTGTTTCCCTTGGTGGACACCTCGGGGTCGAAACCGGTGTAGGGAGTCCATACGAAGAGGTTGTTGCCGGTAGCATAGAGACGCAGGTTCTGTATGCCGATGTTGCGCAACTTCTTGCGGTTGAAGGTGTAGCCGATGTTGATATTGCTCAACCGCAGGAACGAGGCGTCCTCTATCGCCCAGGAGTGTATGTAGTTGTCGTTCATCTCCAGGTCGTAGATGCTGGCTACATTGCGTCCGGCATTCATGGCGGCTAATTGTTCGGGGTCGGTCACGACGTTTCCTTCCGCATCGATAGTCATCCAGCGGTGTCGGCTGTCTACGGAGGATAAGACGTTGTAGTTCAACTTGCCTGCTTTGGTGTTGGTGAGCTTGGTGGCATTCAGCACCTCGCCTCCGTAGCTGAAAGTGAAGAGTATGCTCAGGTCCCAGTTCCTGTATTTGAAGGTATTGTTCAGGCCGCCGTAGAAGTCGGGGGTGGCATTGCCGATGACAGTGCGGTCATTGTCGTCGATGACATCGTTGCTGTCGTCCAGGTTGGCGAACTTCCACATGCCGGGTTTCACGCTTTCGCGGCTTCCCATATAGGGGATGCCCTCTTTCAGCAGGTAAGTCCGGGTATCGGCGTCGTAGTAGAAATCGTCTACCTGGTACACGCCCAGCGTTTTGTAGCCGTAGAACTGTCCTACCGGTTTGCCTACCTCTATCTTGTGCGTTGCCTGGTTGTAGCCGAAGGAGGCCTCCGACAACGAATACTGTTCGCCCGAAAGCGCTTCGATTGTATTGCGGTTGTAGGAGAGGTTGAGGTTGCTCTGCCAGTTGAAGTGCTTGCTTTCGATATTCACGGTATTGATAGTCAGGTCGAAACCTATGTTACGGGTCTTGCCGATGTTGCGCAGCATATTGGTGGAGCCCGAAGAACCCGGTACGCGGCTGTTGAGCAGCAGGTTAGTGCTGTTGTTGATGTAGAATTCCGGCGACACGGTGATGCGTTGTTCCAGGAAACCGAAGTCTATGCCCATGTTGAACGTGGCGTTCGACTCCCACCGGAGCTCCTCGCTCGGTATGCCTACGGGAACATAACCGGGTATCTGCGAGTCTCCGTTGATGTAAACGACCGATTCCAGCAGGTCCAGGGAAGAATAGCTGCTTACACGGTTGTTTCCGGCCAGGCCGTAGCCGATGCGGAACTTCAGGTCGGAAAACAGGTTCAGCTTCTTGATGAACTCCTCCTCGCCCAGTCGCCAGGCGGCGGAGGCGGAAGGGAAGTAACCCCATTTGTGCCTGTCGCTGAACTTGGAAGAACCGTCGGCGCGCATGGTAACGGTCAGCAGGTATTTGTCGCCCAGGTTGTAGTTGGCTCGGGTGAAGAACGAGATAAGCTTGTCGTCGTTCACTACCTTGCTTGTAGTGGCGCTCGGGTTACCCAGGTTCATATCGTTCAGTCCGATGTCGTCGTTGGGGAAGTTGGTGACGGTGGCGCGCAGGCTTTTGCTCCAGTTGGTAATGAACTCCTGGCCTGCCATTAGCGTCAGTTTGTGCTTCTTTTTGCGGAACTCGTAATTCAGGGTATTGGAGGTCTGTACACTTCCTCGCTCGTCGTACTGCGTATAGCCGTTGATACTGGAACGTTTGGCGTTGCTCGACTGGGAACCGTTGAACACATCGTTCCGTGTATTGGAGTAACGCATGCCGGTGCTGTTGGTGAAGCTCAGCCGTTTGTTGAATGTGAATGTGAATCCTCCGCTGATTTGCAGTGTACGCGCCAGTTTGTCCTTTTTTTCCGCCGAGGCGGATACGAGCGGGCTTACCATGGGATTGGTATAATCGTCCTCCAGCATCGGGTCGGTGTCATACAGCAGGTCGCTGTCGTTGCCGTACAGTCCGATGATAGGGCGGTATTGCAGGATATGTTCCATTTTGTTGAAGCGGGTGCTGCCGTCCGATGTGCCCATGCCATATACTTTGTTCTCGTTGTAGTTGATGCGGGCATTGGTCCGGAAACGTTCCGAAGCTTTGTGCGACATGCTGAAGGCCACGTTGTGCTTGTTGTTTCCGCTCTTTATCATGGCTCCCAAATCTTTGAAGTAACTGTAACTCAGGTTGTATTTCAACTCCTTGTTTCCGCCGGAGATGCTTACGCGGTAGTTCTGCGAGGTGGTGGTACGCCCCAATGCCTCCTCCTGCCAGTCTATGCCTTCCCGGTTTGCGTAATTCTCGTCTATTTCGGAGAAAGAGCCGTATTTGTTCTGGAAAGTCTTTATACCCTCCTCGCCCTTGAAGGCGAGCTGGCGTTCGTAGTCCAGCAGGACGAACTCGCGGGGTGAAAGGACGGGGAGCTTCTTGGACACCTTTTTTACCCCTATATAACTGTCGAACCTGACGCTCATTTTGGTATCGTTGCCCTTGCCGCCGGACTTGGTGGTGATTACCACTACGCCGTTGGCGCCGCGTGCACCATAGATAGCGGTGGACGAGGCATCTTTCAGGATGTCTATGCTTTCTATTTCGCCCGGGTCGAGGCTCTCCATGCCGTCCTCGCTGGGAAATCCGTCTATTACGTAGAGCGGCTCGTTACTCTGGGTAATGGAGATGCCGCCGCGTACCCGGATAGAGATACTGGAACCCGGAGCACCTTCCGCCTGTGTGATGTTGACACCGGCCACACGTCCTACCAATGCTTGCGCTACGTTGGACGTGGGTGTCTGCATCAGGTCGTCGCCCTTCACCGATACGACGGAACCCGTCAGGTCGCTACGCTTTGCCGTACCGTAACCGATAACGACCACTTCGTCCAGCACTTTGTTGTCCGGCTGCATGGTTACATCAATCCGTTTCCGGTTCTTCACGGGGATTTCCTGCGTTTTCATACCTATATAAGAGAATATGAGTACGGCTTTGGACGGATTGTCCACTTTCAGGGTATATTGCCCGTCTATGTTCGTAATGGTTCCTATGCCGGCGCTGCCTTTTACCTTGATGTTGGCGCCGATAACTTCCAACCCTTCGTTGTCCACCACCTTGCCGGTGACGGTCAGGGTTTGCGCATGGATTTCCAGTACGGCGAGCAGACCGGTTACCAGCAGGAGAATTTTTCGCATGTTTTTCATATGGAATATTAATATGATAGTAATACTGATTTTCCTGCTGCTAAATTATGGATTTTCTTTGTATCGGTCTTTTTATGGCGTGTTTTTGATGTTATCGGCGTGTTGATTTGGCTTTCAGTTTTGTACATCCCGCTTTCATTTCTGTATAAACAGGAGGGGGATATATGGCAAAAGCGGCTGAAAACCCTCTTTCCGGTATCCGGAAGGGTTTTCAGCCGCCTCTGTCGAAGGCATTCTGGTTGGAATTGCGGCGAATAAGGAAGCCGGTATGCGGCGGGGTCAGATTTCCAGTTCGGGAACCTCGTCTTTCAGCACCGTCTTTTTGTTGCCGTCTTGTATTATCGTTGCACCGTAATCCTTGTAGCTTACGCTTGCGTCGTAGCCCTTGCGCGTATTCCGCACCTCGAATGCGGGCTTGCCGTGGGTGGAGATGTTCGCTTTGATGTTCCAGTCGCCTACCTGGATGCTGCCGTCTTTCAACTTCTGGGGAGCGGCGTGGGTGGCTTCCGCGTCATTGCCTTTGGCGTGGGTGTATATAACCGTTGCAAAGCGGTACACCTTCTGCTTGCCTGATGTTGCGGTGAAGTGCCAGTGGTTGGGGTACGGCTTGAAGCGGCCTTTCTCGTCCGCACGTAGCCAGTTGACGGCGGGTACGAAGAACCGGCTGGTGGTGTCCGTCTTCAGCGCTCCGGCGGAGTAGAGGTAAACATCCGATACGCCGTCCTTGCTCGTAGCCCGTACATGCACGTATTCTCCGGTCTTGTCTACATGCATCGGGTTGGTTACCGTGTGCAGCAGGTAGCTCCAGGTTACGGGTTCGGCAGCCTCCAGTTCATCGTATATGAAGGAGTAGCCGCTTTTGCCCAGCGTTACGATGTGGCGGCGGAAAGTTTTCAGCCCCGTATCGTCCCAGCCGTTTTCGGGAGAATATTCCAGCCCGCTCTGCTTGCCGCGCAGCAGCCAGAGCGGAGAGATAACCTTGCCGTAGGCATTGGACGCATCGCCCGCTACATAGCTTATCCGGTCGCTTACGTAATGGCGCGGAATCCAGCCGTAACCTTCCGTACCTATGCGCTGTCCCATGCCGTTCACCAGAATCGTGTTGTGGGCACGGGTGGCGCGGTGGCAGTAAATGCTGTGCTTGTCGGTGAAACTGATGTGGTGGCCGCTGCTGTAAAAGAGCGGTTGCCCGTTCCAGAAGGTGTTGAAGGCATTCTGGTTGGCTATGGCGTGCGAGGTACTACCGTACGGGCTGCTGCGGAAGCTGAGCATGGCGCTCTTGCCGGTGTCGTCCAGGTCGGTGGAGAAAGATGCCAGCCCGGTTTGTGGAAACACATGTCCCATGGGCAGGTCTTTCAGCCCGAGACCGGTGGGCAGGGGCTTGTCGCATTGGAGGCGGAACCATGCCAGCCCGCCGGCTTTCGAGGTGCTGCCCTGTTCCAATATATCGGGTTGGCGGACGCTGATGTGGCGCACGTAGTCTGCGGCATACGTGTTTCCCGTCATGCGTGCCAGGGCGTCGGCGTAGCCTACCCGCGTGCCGCTCGGTGTCAGGATATTCTGGTGCGAGCTGCCGTTGCCGCCCGATTTGGAGAACGGCGGCTGCTGGTAAATGACGTACAGCGTATTTCCCTGATACCACGGGTCGGAGAAATAGTTGTAACCCGTAATGCGGGTATAGAAATAGGGCACTTCCACCAGCGTACGGAGATTGACGTGGAAGTAAGAATCGCCGTTGTGCCACCCTCCGTCCTTATTCAGTCCGGGGAAGCGGGCGAGCCATAGGTTATAGCAGTAATCCGTCCATACATCGGCTTCGGGCAGTTCGCCGTAAACGGTGAATGCCGCCATGGTAAGGATGCGGAAGGTCATCTGCCACACATGGTTGTCGGCGATGTGGTTTTCCAACCGGTTGATGTTGTGTGCGAACATACTGCCGCCGAACTCCTTTATTTCATTCAGCAGGAACTTGCGCGTACTGTCGTCCAGTACGTCATACAGGGCGTCGTATGCCATGGAGCAGAGCGAAAGCAGGGTAGCCTCGTTGAAGTCGCCCACCACGTTCTCGTTGTCTCCCCACGTAGCCATTTCCTTGACGCGTTTCACGGCTTCGTTGGCATAACGGCGGTCTTTGGTAAGCAGGTAGGCGCGAATCAGCACGTCCGTATTGGCTTCTTCGCTGTCGATGATGCGGCGGCTCTCGCGGGTGAGCATGGCTTTTTTCTGTACCTCGTTGGCAAGCCCTTTCGCCAGGTCTGTGTTGATGTCGTTTACGGACTTCATCGGGGTGGCGAGCACCTTGCCGGCACGTTCGAGGTAAGTATGGCGTTCGGTCTTTCCCTGGCTGTGCTGGATGAAACCGTCCCATTCGTCCTTGTCGAGCCATATGCGGGGATGATGTGCGGGCAGGTTCGCGAGTACGGTTTTCAGGGCGGGTGGACAGAACTTCTGCGGATTGGCCTCTACCGTGAACCGCAGGGGGTCGCTCCATTCCGTTCCCTTGTCCGTAACGTAGCCGTACTGCCAGTACCACGTGCCCGGCGCCAGGTCTTGTTCCGGGTTGAAGAACGGCCAGCGAGTCTCTACCTGCACGGTAGCTTCCTGCCCGAATGCCGGGCTTTGCGAGTAACGCAGCAAATAACGCATTTTGCTCTTGTCTATCTCTTTGGGAGGGGTGCTCTCCTCTGCACCGTCCAGGCCGCTCCGCAGGATATGGAGGCCGGCAGGCAACGGCCATTGGAAGGACACGGCACGGTCGTCCACAACGGCATCGTTCAGCGGCGAGGGGGTTGCACGCATTTCGTGCATCAGCGTCGTATCGGTAAGCCTGATAGTGGCCTCTCCGGTAGTTTGCGCCTGTACGCCGGTTGCCAGCAGGGAGAGGAGGGTAATCGATAAAGTCTTATTCATGTACGGTAGGTAATATGTTTAAGATAATGAATCGTTGTTCCTTACACAGCAGGCACAACGTCCCGCAAGGAGAAAACACCCTGCGGGACGCTGCATCCGCTGTGGTAGGTTTATTTGTATGCCGTCTGGTAATTTGCCTTCTTGGGCAGTACCTTTCCCGGTACGTCGTGCAGCTTGGGGCGTGTCGGCCTGATTTTGTACGTATTCATATATTTTTCGAGCAGGTCGCGGTGTTGTTGGGCTACTTCCTTGTAGGCATTCTCCATCATCAGGTTTCTCGTTTCGCCCCGGTCGTTCTTCATGTCGAACAACTGTTCGCGGTGTCTCCCCTTGTCGTACAGCACATATTTGTAGCGCTCGGTACGTATCATCCAACCACGCGTCTTGCTGCCGTCGAAGCGGGTTTCGGTAACGACGTAATCCTGGTGGGGAGCTTGCGGATTGCCTTCTTCGGCAATTTTGCGGAAAGACTTGCCGGCAGCGCCTTTAGGCATCTTAGCACCCGTCCAGTCGCAGATAGTGGCGAAGAAGTCCACCCCGTTGCTGATAAGTTGCGGCAGTTTCCCACCAGCATGTTTCTTGCCGGGTAGGGTTACGATGAGCGGGATGTTCACCACTTCCTCGTACAACGCCGACTTCTGGTTCCATTGGTGGGCGCCTATGCCGTCGCCGTGGTCGCTGGAAAAGATAACGACCGTGTTTTCCCACAGGTTGTTCTTGTCGATAGCATCGACAATCTTGCCGATTTCACGGTCTACTTTCTCTACCAGGCGATAGTACGTATAGCGGTACATGCGCCAGTCCTCGGGGGTGAAGGTGGCGGTGGGGTACACGTTGAAATTGTTGGCGCGTTCGTTTTCGATGACATCGGCATCGTAGGGGTTCTTGGCGAAGTTGGGCGGAAGTCCCGGACAGTTGCGTATCTCCGGCGTGTTGATGTTGCCGTAAGGCAGGTTCTGGCTGCGTGCGTATTCGCAGACATTGTGCGGGTTGTCGTACGAGGCTACCAGGAAGAAAGGCTTGTCGTGCTTCTTGGAGAGGAATTCCACGCAGGCCTCCGCCAGTCCGTCGTCGCTGTGTCTGTATATCTGGTCGAAACCGTATTGCTTGTCGGGAATATCGAGTTCGGGCACATGCCACTTGCCGCCGTATGCACATTCGTATCCGGCGTTCTTGACGAGCGTACCCAGCGTCTGGGTCTTAAGAGAGTCGGGCAGCGGCGAGCCGTTTACCGACAACCCTACCGCATCGGGATAATGCCCCGTGAACATCGAGCTGCGCGAGGGACCGCTGAGCGGTGCGGTGCAGTAAGCGTTCTGAAACATGATACCGGCGGCTGCCAGCCTGTCCAGGTTGGGCGTGTGCAAGTCCGGGTTTCCGGCGCAGCTCATGGCGCTTGCCGTGTGCTGGTCGGTGAAGATGTAAATGATGTTGGGACGTTCGGCGGCATATGCCACGGATGAGCTTAGCAGGGATAGGCAAGCTATGTGCTTCATTGAGATTTGTTTTACCATATTATTAGTTTTATAATTGATTTCGGAGGCTGTTTCCCCGGTTGCTAAATTACGCCTTTTTCCATGCAACCGTGAGCTCTGATGTTTTTTTTATAGTGCCGAATGTTCAGCCGGTTGTCAATTTTGTACAGTTATCTTTCAAATTTGTGCTAAAAGCCTTTGCAGGGGCTGGAATCCGTTTTACGGGACAGCTCTTTTCACCTTGCAGGGCGGCTCCGTTTGTTTCTGCCTCCGGCTTGCACTATCTTTGCCGGGCGAAGATAAACCGCGCTCCGGCGTAAAAAATGAACGGGTTCTTTTCATACTGCCCCCGTTTTGCATTATCTTTGCCCACCTAAAAGAAAAGCGAATGATAGTTTGTATTGCCGAAAAGCCTTCTGTGGCGCGTGACATAGCCGATGTACTCGGAGCGAGAGATAAGAAAGACGGATACATCGAGGGAAACGGATACCAGGTAACCTGGACATTCGGCCACCTCTGTACCCTTAAGGAGCCGCACGAGTACACGCCCAACTGGAAGTCGTGGAGCCTGGGCAGCCTGCCTATGGTTCCACCCCGTTTCGGTATCAAGCTTATCAGCAACCCCACCTACGAACGCCAGTTCCATATAATAGAGCACCTCATGCAGCACGCCGACATGATTATAAACTGCGGTGATGCCGGACAGGAGGGAGAGCTGATTCAGCGCTGGGTAATGCAGAAAGCCGGTGCGCGCTGCCCGGTGAAACGCCTCTGGATTTCCTCGCTTACGGAAGAAGCTATCCGCGAGGGATTTGCCAAGCTGCGGGATGCGTCCGACTTCCAGCCGCTGTACGAAGCAGGGCTTTCGCGTGCTATCGGCGACTGGTTGCTGGGCATGAACGCTACCCGCCTGTACACCATGAAGTACGGTCAGAACCGGCAGGTACTTTCTATCGGACGCGTCCAGACACCCACGCTGGCATTGATTGTGAACCGCCAGTTGGAGATACAGAACTTCGTGCCCAAACAGTACTGGGAGCTGAAAACGGTGTATCGCGATACCACCTTCTCCGCCATTCTCCGCAAGAGCGACGAGGAACTGGTGTTGGAGGCGGAGAAGCAGAAAGAGGGAGCTGCCCCCAAAACAGCGAAGGCGGAGGAGAACCGGGGCATAGAGCCTATCGCAGACCGGGAACGCGGAACGGCTTTGCTGGAACAGATAAGGAATGCCCCGTTTACCATAACGAATGTCACCCGCAAGAACGGTAAGGAAGCCCCGCCCCGTTTGTTCGACCTGACCTCCTTGCAGGTGGAGTGCAACAAGAAGTTTGCCTTCTCTGCCGACGAGACGCTGAAAACCATTCAGTCGTTGTACGAAAAGAAGGTAACCACCTATCCGCGCGTGGATACCACCTTCCTGAGCGACGACATCTATCCCAAATGCCCCGGCATACTGAAAGGCTTGCGCGACTATCAGGCGCTGACCGCTCCGCTGGACGGAGCCTCATTGCCGAAGTCGAAGAAGGTGTTCGACAACGCGAAGGTAACCGACCACCACGCCATTATCCCTACCGGGCAGCCGCCCCAAAACCTGACGGACATGGAACGTAGGGTGTTCGACCTGATTGCACGCCGTTTCATCGCCGTGTTCTATCCGGACTGCCAGTTTGCTACCACCACCGTGATAGGCGAGGTGGAAGGGATTGAGTTCAAGGTGTCCGGCAAACAGATACTCGTACCCGGTTGGCGGGTCGTTTTCGGTACTCCTTCGGCGCAGTCGCAGGAGGAGAGGGAAGAAAAAGGCGGAGAGGAGGAGAACGTACTCCCCGCATTCGCAGTAGGGGAGAGCGGCCCGCACCTGCCCGACCTCTACGAGAAGTGGACGCAGCCGCCGCGCCCTTATACCGAGGCAACCTTGCTGCGTGCTATGGAAACCGCTGGCAAGTTGGTGGACAACGACGAGCTGCGCGATGCCTTGAAGGAGAACGGCATCGGCCGTCCCTCTACCCGTGCCGCCATTATCGAGACACTTTTCAAACGCAACTATATTCGTAAGGAGAAGAAGAACCTGATAGCCACCCCTACGGGTGTGGAGCTGATTCAGATTATCCACGAAGAACTGCTGAAATCCGCCGAGCTGACGGGTATCTGGGAGAAGAAGTTACGCGAGATAGAGAAGCGCACGTACAATGCGGGGCAGTTCCTGGAAGAATTGAAGCAAATGGTGTCGGAAATCGTATTGAGCGTCCTTTCCGATAACAGCAACCGGCACATCACCATACAGGCGCCTGCGCCGGACAAGAACGGAAAGACATCCGCCGCTTCCGCCGATAAGCCGAAAAAAGAACCGAAGAAAAGAGCCCCCCGGAAACCTGCCGCAAAGAAAGCGGAACAAGCCGCGTCCGATAGCCTCCCTGCTACTGATAATCTTCCTGCTGCCGATAGTCTTTCTGTTCCTGATAGCCTTTCTGCCGCCGGTAGTCCGCCAGCCACCAGCAGTCCGGTTTCTGCCGTACCTGCCGGTGATGCGCTGGTGGGGCAGCCTTGCCCACTTTGCGGAAAGGGTACGGTCATTAAGGGAAAAACGGCTTACGGCTGCTCCGAGTGGAAAAGCGGCTGCACGTTCCGTAAGCCGTTCCAGTAAGGTTCGTATTCCGGGTTTTTTCGGGTTATAATCCGTTTTCGGCTATGTATTTCCATAGCGGGGCGGCCATTAAAGCTTGCTTGATTGCCCCTTTCTGCAACAGTTCTTTAACCTCTGCAAGCGTAAGCAGATGTACGCTGAGGCTTTCCGTGTCTTCCAGGTGCTGTTCCGAAACCTTTTCTACCCCGGTAGCCAGGAAACAATACGTAATATTGGTATGAGTACTCGGGTTGGGCGAGAGTTGCATATACTCCCGCCATGTCCCGTTTCCGTAGCCCGTCTCCTCGAGCAGTTCCCGCCGGGCGGAAATCAGCGGAGAGGCGTCCTCTACCTCGCACACGCCGGCACAAAGCTCGTAGCAGGTTTGCCGGATACCGTGGCGGTACTGGCGGACGAAAACGAACTGCCCGTTGCGCGTAATGGCAATGGTGTTTACCCAATCGGGGTATTCCAATATATAATAAGAGGGAATGTGGTTACCGTTCGGCAATACTACATGGTCTTTGCGTACGGTGAGCCACGGGGCTTTGTGCAGGTACTCGCTGGAAACCACTTCCCAGGGTTTGTTCGAATCGTCCATATCAGTAATTCAGATGAAATTCGACAACTGCCTCGATACCTTTCCGCAGGATATCCAGCGGAATGTTTTCGTTGGGCGAGTGGATAGCATTGGATTCCAGCCCGAATCCCATAAGTATGGTCTTGATGCCCAACACCTCCTCGAACGTGGAGATGATAGGGATGCTTCCGCCGCGGCGCACGGCCAGCGGTTTCTTCCCGAAAGCCTTTGCAAAACCTTTCTCCGCCGCCTGGTATGCGGGGAGGGTAATGGGGCATACGTAGCCCTGCCCGCCGTGCATCGGAGTAACCTTTACCTGTACGGTGTCGGGGGCTATGCTCCGGATATAATCGGCAAACAGTTGCGAAATCTTGTGGTGCTCCTGGTGCGGAACCAGCCGGCACGATACTTTGGCATATGCCTTGGAGGGGAGCACGGTTTTGGAGCCTTCTCCCGTATAGCCGCCCCATATGCCGCATACATCGAAAGACGGACGGCAACTGTTACGTTCCAGTGTACTGTACCCTTTTTCGCCGGAGAGGGCATTTACGCCGATAGCCTTTTTGTACTTCTCCTCGTCGAAGGGGATGCGTGCTATCATTTCGCGTTCCGCCTGCGGCACTTCCTCCACATCATCGTAGAAGCCGGGCACGGTGATGCGTCCGTCCGCATCCGTCACTTCGCTTATCATCCGGCAGAGCACGTTGATAGGGTTGGCTACCGCACCGCCGAAGTGACCGGAGTGCAGGTCGCGGTTCGGTCCGGTTACTTCTATCTCCCAATAGGCAAGCCCGCGCAGCCCGGTCGTCAGCGAGGGGAGGTCTGCACCCAGCATGCTGGTGTCCGAAACGAGGATAACATCGGCTTTCAACAGCTCCTTATGTTCCCGGCAGAAGCTTTCGAGGCTGGGAGAGCCTATCTCTTCCTCTCCTTCGAAGATGAACTTCACGTTGTGGGTCAGCAGACCGTGCTTCACCAGGTATTCGAAAGCTTTTACCTGGATGAACGATTGGCCTTTGTCATCATCCGCACCGCGCGCCCAGATATGGCCGTCGCGTATTTCCGGTTCGAAGGGATTACTTTTCCAAAGTTCCAGCGGTTCGGCGGGCATCACGTCGTAGTGCGCGTATATCAATACCGTTTTAGCTTCCGGGTCTACAATCTTCTGTCCGAACACGATAGGGTTGCCTGCCGAGGGCATCACCAGCGCCTCGTCCGCACCGGCTTCCAGCAAAAGTTGCGCCCAGCGCTCGGCGCACGCCAGCATGTCGTCGTGGTGTTCGGGTTTGGCACTGATACTGGGAATGCGGATAAGGCTGAACAAATCTTCCAGCATCCGGGGCTCGTTCTCTGCGATATATTTCTTTATTTCCATATTACATTACCGCTTTTTCATTATAACTGTGTGGTACGGTCAATCAGGTAGAAGTCGAGTAGCGTCAATGCCGCCATAGCTTCTACGATAGGCACGGCGCGGGGCAGTACGCAGGGGTCGTGGCGTCCGCGGGCTTTGAGCGTGGTGTCTATGCCGTTCAGGTTTACGGTGTGCTGCTCCATAAGTACGGTTGCCACCGGTTTGAAGGCTACCCGGAAATAGATGTCCTGCCCGTTGCTGATACCGCCCTGGATGCCTCCGGAATGGTTGGTATGCGTTTCGATGCGCCCGTTATTATTGAAAAATACGTCGTTCTGTTCCGAACCCTTCATTTTCAGCCCTTTGAACCCTTCGCCGTATTCGAATGCCTTTGCTGCGTTGATGCTGAGCATGCCGGCGGCAAGGGCGGATTGTAGTTTTCCGTAAATGGGTTGTCCCAGTCCGATAGGGCATCCCTTGATAACACAGGTCACTACGCCGCCAATGGTATCGCCTTCGCCTTTTATCTTGAAGATAAGTTCTTCCATTTCTTTCGCTTTCTCCGGGTCGGGGCAGCGTACCGGATTGGTTTCAATCAGGTCGAGGTCGTAGGCGGTATAGTTTTCTTCCAGCTTGATAGGCCCTACCTGCGAGGTGTACGCCGTAATGTGTATGCCGAGCTGGTTCAGTGCCAGTTTAGCCAGTGCGCCCGCTACGACGCGCGAAATGGTTTCGCGTGCCGACGAACGTCCGCCGCCGCGGTGGTCGCGTATTCCATATTTTACCTTATAGGTATAGTCGGCGTGCGAGGGGCGGTATACTTCTTTCAGGTTGTTGTAGTCGTTGGAATGCTGGTTCTCGTTCCATACGATGAAACCGATAGGGCATCCGGTGGATTTGCCCTCGAAAATGCCCGAAAGGAATTCTACTTTGTCGGATTCTTTCCGTGAGGTGGTGATGCGCGACTGTCCCGGACGGCGGCGGTCGAGCTCTGCCTGTACAAAATCCATATCGATAGTAATTCCTGCGGGAAACCCGTCTATTACGCCGCCTATGCCTTTGCCATGTGACTCTCCGAAGCTGGTAAGCCGGAGAATATTGCCGAATGAGTTGAACATATCAAATGCTTTAATAGTTTATAATGAGGTTAATGTGCCAAGTTTGCCTTGCTTTAGGGGCTTTTGACTTTTTAAAGGTAACAATTTTTTTTGTAAATCGTTTCAAAAATGACAATAAATCTTTTATTTCCCGACTTTCTGGTTGCCGCCGCTGTCTCGATACGTTTATTTCATTTTAATATATATAGAGGTATTTAAGGATGTGAATAGATTATGTATTTATCATTATATGAAAAAAGGAACATCTATTTTTTAGAAAAGACCTTGTATAAAGGCTTTAAAAACTGTTACTTTGTGCCCTTGATAAAAAAGAGAGTATTATGCACCCCAACTATAGGGTGAATTTATTAACTAAACAAGTACTTATATGAAGAAAAAAATGTTTTGTTTATTTGCATTGCTCTGTTCGATGAGTTTATTTACGGCTTGTAGCGATGACGACGATGCTGTGGATTATTCTAAAGTCATTGAGGAGGAGATTGCAGGTAATTATAAAGGTTTAATGGATGTCTTTTATGAAGAACCTGAAAACGTAATTGCTGAAGATATGCAGCAGAAGATAACTATTAAGAAATCTTCTGCTACTTCCATAGGGTTGGAGTTAAAGGACTTTTCAATAACAGTTGCTGGCACGGTAATTCCTATTGGAGATTTGGCTATTGATAATTGTCCTTTGACGGTTGAGGGAGATAAATATTCCTTTACAGGTAATGCCGATTTGGATTTGATTGTCGGTAAGTGTGCGGTTTCTGTTGAAGGAGCTATCAATGGTGAAGATATTGAACTAATAATTAAAGTTAATGTGGCTGATACTCCCATGAAAGTTCGCGTAGAATATAAAGGCCACAAAATGACAGGTAATGAGAGTTCGGAGGCTCTGATTAAAGAGTTTAAATTTGAGAGCGATGTCATTGCTGAACAGCCGGTAATCAACGAAGAAGATAGGACTATTACTTTTAAAGTGGTTGAGACTGCAACTGCTGATGATTTAAGAGCACTGATACCTATTATCACTTATTCAGAAAATGCAACCATTACTCCTGAATCGGGTGTGGCACAAGATTTCTCTGAAAATAAAGTGGTGGTTTATAAAGTTACTTCGGAAGACGGTGAAACAATGAGGGAATATAAAGTATTTGCCAGAAAGAGTTCGGATGCTTTAATTACAGGATTCACTTTTGACAATCCTATTGTAGCAGAACAGCCAGTAATCAATGAAGATAATACTATCACTTTTAAAGTTAAAGCTTCTGCTACTACTGATGCTTTGAAGGCTTTAGTACCTACCATTACCTATTCTCATAAGGCTACCATAATCCCTGAGTCTGGCGTAGCGCAAGATTTTTCTGATAATAAAGAAGTAATTTATACGGTTACTTCCGAAGACGGTACAGTAGTAAAGGAGTATAAGGTTTTTATTTCAGGTACTGTAGAAAATAAAATTGAATATGATTTTGAAGCGTGGGATTTTTTTGAGGATGGTCTGTATAACGATATAATGCAACCGGTTGGATGGGCTACTTGTAATGATGCTGTAGGTTTGATTAAGAAGATGGGATCCATGGGTGGTGGTATAACTTATGAAGGTGAATTCCCTGCTCGTGAAACAAGTGATTGTGTGTCAGGAAATAAGGCTATGCTATTAGAGTCGGTCGATACCAAAGGTGGGACAATTTGGGGACAAAAAGTTCCTAAAGTTACAGCAGGAACGGCTTTCTTGGGCACTTTTAATGCAATGGCAGCGATGAGTGATCCTATGGCAACCACTTCTTTTGGTAACATATATGAAGAAAAACCGTTGGAGGTGAAAGGATATTTTAAATATGTAGCGGGAGACTCTTTTTATAATAGCGATGGGCAATTGGATGCAAGTAAGAAAGATAAATGCACTATTGCTGCTGTTTTGTATGAGGTTGATTCAGATGATGAGACGCTGAATGGCGGTAATATTTATAATTCGCAGAAGATTGTAGCAAAAGCGATGTTTAATAGTGAAGGTCAAGCAGATTATACTCCATTTTCTTTAATTTTGGATTATACGAAGGAATATGATACAACAAAAAAATATAAATTTGCTGTTATCTTTTCTGCGAGCGAAGATGGTGCTAATTACAATGCTGCAATTGGTAGTAAATTGTATATAGATAATGTTACAATTATCAATGAATAACTTATATATTCTTACGTAGATAATTTTTTAATTTACGATTAATCTCTTCATTTATTTCTAAGAAAATAGGTGAAGAGATTTTTTATATATGTAGGACTTGGAGTTTCTTTTTTTGTTTGACCGGCATGTATAATGAAAGGTAGAATATTTTTGCTTTTCTGTCTTTGTTTTTATCAATCATGGAACTATCTTTGGAATTCCTAAATCAAAACACTGGAATGCCCTTTTGAAAATCTTACTTTCTCCTGTATCTTTTACGCTTTTATCAGTAGTATAACCCCGTTTTGCAACTGTGGGCTGTATGGTTTTCAGTTGTGGGCTCAACAGCCCGCAGTTGGCAACCGTACAGCCCGCAACTGTAAAACGGGATTTTGTTCAGTGTATAACGGTATTTTGTCTGCTCTTTAAGTACAAAAGTAACGTAGCAGAACGTATTTTGTCCTATGCATAGCTATGCATTCCTCCCAGTAGGAAGTTTACACCGAAATAAGTTATCAGCACGCTGAAAAAGGCTATAATGGAGAATATGTGGAAAAACATAGGGCGGCGGAAGCATGGCAAAGAAGACGGATGTAACGCAAAAGCATAGACTATCATCGTGATGAGTGCCCATACCTCTTTAGGGTCCCAGCCCCAATAACGCCCCCATGACACATTGGCCCATACCGCACCGATAAAGATGCCTGCCGCAAGCAGGAACACTGCCGGATAGAGTATGATGCGGCTGATGATATGCAGACGTTCCGCCTCGAGCGCGCAGTCTTTACGGAAGTAATAAAGAAGCACCGCAGTAAGTCCGTTGAACATTACGAATGCCAGCAGCGAATAAGCAATCATAATGACCACCACATGGAAGCTGAGCAAGGGGGAAGACAATACCGGCATTAACTGCGTGACTTGGGGATTGGATTCTCCCAACATGGACACCAGCAGGGCAAGTCCGGAAAATAGGAAACCGAAACTTACGGCAACGGATATTCTGCGGTAAAAGAAGAGAGCCAGCAGTGCCGAGCATGCCGCCAGTAGTTGCATCGTTTCGTGTCCGTTGGACATAGGTACATGGCCGCTGACTATCCCCCGCAACGTAACCATGAAGCAGAGATAAACAGACAACGCGCCCAGCAAGGACAGGAACAGCGTATGTACCCTGCCGGAAGCACGCTTCCCGGCAATCATGCACCGGCAATAAAATACAAAAGCCGCTATGCCCAGCAATATGGAAACGATTGCCGGCGGACGGCTGTTGTTGAGCCGGTTGTAACATTTCTCTGCCTTGAACCTGAAGCCGGAGGGCAGGAAATCTCCCGCCTCGCGCACCTGGTACTTACGTATCTTGTCGAGCAGCAAGCCTACTTCCCGGAAGTCTCCCCGTGCAACCTGCTCGGCAACGTAGTTCATGCTGTTGCGTATGAATATCCATAAATCCTCGGGCATTTCATGCGGCAGGCGGTCTGTAAGGGAGTACCATACAATCTGTCCGCCGGGTGTAGTGTGAATGCTGTCGCCTGCCGAAATGTAGGGGTATATTTTCCAGATGCTTCCGGCTGCCACCATACTGATGAGACTGAATTTTTCATTCGCTTCTTCGAAGCCGTGCATGTCTTTCATCTCTATTTTGTTCTGCACTTCTTCATCCAGCTTGTAGCCATTGATATCGGCGAAGTCTACCAGACGGGCATATTTGCCGCCGATACCCAAGAGGCGTTGCACTTCTTTGCTCTTGACCAGCACGCACGGCTCTTCTTTCCAACTGTCGTAATAGAAAAACCAGCCGGTCAGCACTTGTTCGGCAGTCAGCCCCTTATAGGAGGAAGCTCCGTACAGCTTGACGGTGAAATCCTTTGCCAGTGTCTGCAAAGGGCATATCCGGTCGTTATAGTAAATGTAGAGTTCGCCGAACTTTGCCGCCGTTTCACGCGGTAAGGCGCGCGGAGTAGCCTTTGCCTGCATGCAGCCCGATGAGGAGAGGAGCAGTATCGTACAAACAGCCGCCGAACGCAGCAGCGGATAGCGTAGCAACTGGCGGAACTGGCTGTGTTTACCGAAAAAGAACAGGCACATAGACAGCAGCAGCAATCCGTACCCGGTATAAGTGACTGCTATCCCCCAAGGGTCGTAAGCTACGGACAAGGTAGTCCCTTTGCCGTCGGAATCGTATTTGGACTGGTAGAAACGGTAGTTGCGGTAACGGTATATATGGTTCATGGATACTCTTCCCCCGTATGTTTCCGCTCCGTCTTTCACGATGATATCGCTGACAAAGTCCATAGGGGCGGAAGTGCCCGGATAATATTCCAGAGAGAACTTTTCCAAGGAAAGTCCGAAAGGGAACTGCTGTGTCTTTCCCTGCACCGTGAACTCCCGAACGGGCTCGTCTGCATCCTGGCGCAGATGTACGCTTCCTTGTTGCCCGAAAATATGGGTAATCAGCGCACCTGCCAGGATAACAAGGAAGGAAAGATGCAGGAGAAACGTGAAAGGTTGCCTGTATGTTTTGCGGCAGTAGAGATAAGCCGCAGCAGATAGGGCAAGCCCTCCCCAGCAAGCTATGAAGAAAGGCGAACCGTACATATACCGGACAACCCAAGGTGTTCCGTACTGTTTCTCCAATAAGGTTGCCGCAACCATGAAAAGGACAAGCACGCCCGTTAAACCAAAAGAAAGGGATTTCAGTAGTTTCATCAGATTACTATGTTAATATACATAAATGTCATCCCGAATATAATGAAGAAACCTTCGTCATATTCGAGATGACTCAACTATTCCAAAGAAGCTTTACGAACGGCCTCCTTTAGATAGAGTCCAGGAACTTGATTACCGCATCCCGGTCGGTCTTGGACAGTTTGCGGAACTCGACTACCGTTTCGTAAGCATCGCTCTGCTCGTTTGTACCATGCCACATGATAGCTTCCAGCGTAGTGCGCGCACGGCAGTCGTGCAGGCGGTCGATGTATTCGGAACCCGTACAACGTTGGTGCAGTCCGCGTCCCCATAGCGGAGTGGTGCGGCACCAGCCGGTACGGATATCGTTTATCATCAGTAACTTATGCTGTACCATATCCGTATAAGGCCAGATTGTCTGGTTGGGATAGCGCGGCAGCTCTCTCCCTTGGCTTCCGTTGAAGAACTGTGCCGGGTCTCTGATTTCGTCGCTGCCCGTAGTCCAGGACGGACGGTGGCAATAGGCGCAACCTATCTCCTCGAAGAGTTCCTTGCCCCGCTTCACATCTTCGTCTTCGATGTTGCGGACGGCTGGAACTGCCAGTCCCCGGTGCCATACCATTAAATCGATGTAATTCTGGTCTGTAGCTTCCGCATCCAGGTTCGTAGAGTTCATGTAGTTCAGTATATTCTGCTCTACATCTCCCGTAAACCATTCCGGATGTTTCTTGTCGGGGTCTACCTGGGCGATGTAGGCAGGGAAGGCACTCTGCACATTCGGGTCGGCAGCCGCTGCTTTGGCATAAAAACCGCCTGCATCCTTATAGTGGTACTTGCGGTCGCTGCGTGTTACGTTGGTGATGTTCCAAAAAGCATTGGCTCCTGCGGCATCCTGCAACGGTCCGCGGCTCAGCGCATAAGTAAAACGGTAAGGATACTTCTTGCCGTCACTGGTGGCTTCCTTGCTTGTATATTGGCCTGTCCAGTCGCCGTTTGCAAAGAAAGCCGGGTTCAGCCCATTCTTCATAAAGCCGTCTTTCTCTTCTTTGGCATACTGTTCTTTCAAATCTTCATCGGTAATGGCATCCAGCAAGCCCGTACCATAAATACCGATTGTAGATTCCAGACGTACATCGTACTCTCCCATTTCGGCATCGCTCAGGATACCCTGCCTATATGCATAAACGGCTTCTTTCGGCAGGTCTACTTCGGGATATCTCAACTTGTAGGTTTCACCGTCTTCGAACTTGTTGCCGAAGTTGTCCGTATAATCATGCCATGTAATCGTTATCTGAGACTCATCCAACGGGGCTTCAAAAGGTGCTACGGCGTGTCCCTGGGGCATACCTGCCAACCAGTTCACATAGGCGTTCGTTTCAGGATTATACACTACCAGCAAATAGCCGTTTCCTATCTCATTGGTACGGAAAGTGCCGTTGGGCTGGCTCTTTCCGTGTCCATATCCCGGATGACAGTGCATACAGGAACTGCGCAGATAAGTGGGACCCAGGCCGCCACGTACTCCGTCGGTATTGGACACAAAATTTTTCTCGAATAGTTGTTCACCGCGCTTGAAGGACAACGTCAAACCGGCATTTTCAACCGCAGGGGTCGGTTGCTCGAATGCAGCGGAAGTGGTGATGAATGCCGTACCCAGCTCTCCTCCCGCATAATACCAGTCCGGTAACTCCCCGGAGGGAGTGCCGTCGGGGGCAGACGTGGGCTCGTCATCGCTACAAGCGGTAAAGCCCACAAAAATCAAGGCTCCCAATAAATAGTGGAATTTTTTCATATCATAAAATATTAGTCAGTAATAATAACGACAGAAGCGGACGTAACAATATACATCCGCTCTTGTAATAAAGATTACTTATTGTTATCAGTTCTTCTGTACAGCATTCATTACTTCATCCAGAATGTCATTCAAAGCTTGACAAGCTTCTTGGGCATCCAAATTAATTTGTTCATATTGAGGGTCACTGGCAGTGGATGCAAACGGTTCTTTCATCTGTTGAATCTTAGTGATAGCGTTATCGATAGCATCCTGCACTCTTTCATCCAAGTCGGCATCAACAGTCTTGATATAGTCGCTCAAAGAATGATTTACCGGCTTGATGTAGCTTTCAGTTACGTTTGCCTCTGTCTGATATCCCATATAAGCGGTACGTACGCTCTTGATATTATCTACGAAGTCAATAATGGAATTCAAAGCATACGGAGATTCGATGTAGTCCGGATTATTATCTTCACCATGACCGATAGGGTTACCGATTTTCTGTCCGCCTACTTCGTCGACAATATCCTGAGCGCCTACGAGCAGTTCTTGAACAGCTTCTGCATAAGATTTATACTTGCTACCGCCACTACCGGCATTTTTCATAGACTCGCCATAGTAGAAAGTCGGTTCCAATTCCGCACTGCTCAAATAACCCCATTTTTCAGAGCTCTCGCCATAAGTACCTTCATCGGACCAAGCCACTTCCAGACGTACGCATTGGTTGCGCAAATCGCCTGCCACAGCGGCCAGGTAATACAGTTCGTTTTGAGTAAATTTGCTGACAGGGCGCGGAGATGTAGTAGCTGTTTGTTTATTAGCCGGCTCGAACAACATATATTCTATTGCATGGAATCCCAACAGACCTTGACCGAGGCTGTTACTAACATAGGTGGCAGCACTTTCTTTGTCTTTCATCTGCTCCATCTGCTTCGTATTTCCCAGCATGGCTTCCATTGCCACCTTGTCCAAAGGCCATGTATCGATATGCGGGTCGATGTTGTAATCGGCAGCAGCTCCATACAGCCAAGCCTCGCTCAACTCCCAATATCTGCGGGCAGTAATCCACTTATTGCCTGCATCTTCTACCATGGCTTTTGTCAGTCCGCTGACACCTGCGTCGCACATCGCTTCACAAGCATTGCACAATTCTATGGCAGCATCGGCAAGTCCTTTATAAGTAGGAATAACCGAATTGTTCACATAATCTTCTATAACAAGCTTCAATGCCTGCTCTTGTGCCGTCTCTCCGCCGGCACCGTTTTCATCATCGTCACAAGCAACCAGATTCATTGTAACGAAGGCTCCCATTGCCAAATACATCGGCAATCTGAATAATCTTTTCATTTCCATTTTAATCGAGTTTTATAGTTAACCTATTTAATTTGTCACCTCGTAAAGAAGCCGGAATAAGCCACTCCAAAGGAAATTGCCGGCTCGTTATTATAGGGGCTTTTCAGCAGTCCGATAGAATACTCTCCCTTAAGGACGATTTCTTTTATCGGGTAGTAGTTTAAACCGGCAGCTATGCGGTGACGTCCGGTCCATTCGTAATTCAGCACCCCATTGGCAGTTTTGTGCATTGCATCGTAGTAGTCATAACGTGCAAAGGCATACAAGCTCTGCTTTTTCTGCTTCATCTTATCAATCTGCGAGAAGATATCGTATCCGGCTTCAACGCCTGCGGCCATTGCATCCGAAGCCACATTTTGTTTGGGTGACGGAGCGTCGTCGCGGAATTTCTTATTGAATGCGGTAATACGGTCGGAATCGGACAAATGCCCATAGTCGAAGTTTCCGCGTACAATCCAATTGTGTGCATTGTAATTAAAGTCGAAAGCGCCGATTACCACTGTTCCTTTCACATCTTCCCATGACGTATTGGGGTGCGCCAATGTATTGGTGAATGTATTGCCTACATATCCGCTCAAGGAAAGGCGCAAGCCGGGAATGGAGAAGTTGTCTACGCGAAAAGCGCCGGCTATGGAATTGGCGATTTTAAATTCGTAGGGGCTTCCTGCCCCGCCTTTAATCCAGTCTTTCGTACCGAAACGGTCGGAATCCAGACCGGGCAGCAGCAAAGCCTCGTAGCGCCAGTCGCCTGCCTGTCCCCATATGCTGACACCCGTTTCGTGCCATGTACAGGGCATTATCGTATTTTCTCCTTCCGGACGGTAAACTCCGAAGAACTCGGTAGGCATGTGGTGCTGGTTGGTTGCACCTACGGGAACAATAATATGTCCCAGCTTCACATTGAACTCCGGACAGAAAGATTTTTGTATCCAGAACTGTTCTAGAGCCACTTCACCGCCGCGCTCTATCTCGCTTTCGTATTCGCCGCCTTCATCGTCTTCTATCTCCATTGCACTTTCCGTACCACCGTGTTCGAACTCGATTTCACTGCCCATTGTCCAACCTTTGCCGAAGTCGTATCCTAAGAATATGACTACATGCGGCAGGTCAAAACGGCCGTGCTTGTCTCCTTGTGCCGCCTTTATGTTAGTTTCGTTCTTATAACGATTCCATGAATCGCTAAAGAAGTTACGGCTATAAACAGCCTCGCCGTATCCGCCTAAAGTAAGCCTGGACTTCTTTTGCGGCGTTTTTTCTATCTTTTCCGTGTTGTTGTAATCTTTATCGTGCTCCGTTATGTTTTCCGCCGAAACACTTACGGCACAGAATGCAAGACACAAAGAAAACACAAAATCTTTTCCTTTCATTTTCTTATTTTTTTATAATTTTAAATCGGGGCAAAGGTAAAAGTTGTAAAAGGGGCAAACAATACCTAAAAGATAGTATAAGAGGCGTGTGTTTACTTACAATTAGGTATGGTATAACTTGATTTGGAGTATTCAGTAAATACCTTTAAAAACAAAATGGCATATGAAGATTAGTAACTATAATCATTTCATATGCCATTTTTATTGGTAATTCTCTGTATATCTTGATTTTATCCGTTTGGGCATGATGTTCCGAAAGAAAGCCGAAGGCTTCTTCTGATGTTTTTATTAATCATGCTATGCTGCTTTACTCTGTCTGTTTCTGATTTAGCCAATACGGAGGGTATCAAAACGCTGAATGACATATCATTCAGCGTTTTGATACCCTCCTTTTTTAAGCGGGACGCTACAAGCTGTCTAATGCCTTTATTTCACTTCAAGAGGGGTATATCATAGAATTCCGTGCCTAAAAGAAATCATCGGGCACGTGACGACACACTTCTTCTTATAACGGTTGTCGTCACTCCGTAATCCATTTGTACTTAATGCATTACGGTAAAAAGTGACGAGTGACGAGAAAAACAGTGAAAACTCTTATTGCTTAGAAAGCATATCCGAAACCTAAATTCAGGTAGATAGGATACATATTAAATGTTATCGTATCGAAATCCTTTTGGAAGATGTTGTTCAATCCCCACGTCAGGTCGGCATGTACGGTAAGGTGCTTGAATGCTTTCCATTCTCCGCCGAACTGTATTCCCCACTGGAACTTCCTTAAATCCTCGGAGAAGTCGTAGGTGGCAATGCTTTCGCCGGTGAACTCCACTTTCGAGCCGGTCTGGTCGGGGGTACGCAGATGTCCTTCGTAAACATGTCCGGAGAAGTTACCTTCCAACAGGTAGGAGAAGTAAGGACCTGCAGACAACATCCAACGCTTGCTGATGCGGTAGTCCGCCAGGATAGGAATGGTGAGGTAAGAGTTCTTCACTTTGGTTTTGACGCCTCCCGTCCAAAGACCTGCCAACTCCCCGCCATTGGTGTTGATAATTCTCATACCGTAGTTCTTTACAGTGGCTTCGGTAGTCATGTGCTTATTTTCCAGGCGCAGTCCCAGCGTGAGTCCCCATTTCTTTTCTTTGTCGAACCACTTGGTTGCGTTACCTTCGATAGCAATGGCTATGCCCGGTGCATAACTGTCTATCTTGCGTATCTCTTTGGGCAGGGGGATAGGGGATGTACCGCCGATGTTGAACCCTGCCTTTATGCCGTATTCCCAACCGTGCAGGTAGGAGTTGATAAGGCTTTTGTTTCTTTCTTCTTGTGCCTGTACGTTGGCAACCATTGCCAGCAATACGGCTATCATGCAAATAAATGGATATTTTTTCATACTACAATCAGTTGTCTTGGCTTATAAGTTCTAATTCGTCTACATACAATGTGCTGCCTACAGCACCTTTGAAGTATGCGCCGTCTACGCTGGAAGAAAGGACGATGCTCAGTTTGTATTTGCCGTTCTGCAGCTTAGTGGCGTCTATGCTTTTACCGTTTACCGCCTTGAAAGGCAAATCGAATGCAGTCCATGTATCGGTTTCTTTGGCATCTTCCTCGCTGAATCGTGCGATAGATACGAGCTTATTGGAATTCAGGCTGGAGCCGCCGTCCAGCATAAAAGAGTTGTCGTCTGCCTCGTACAGTATGGCGTAGATGTCGAAACGGTCTTTTTTGTCTTTCTGTACCACACCTGCATCGGTATAGACATCTCCTGCCTTGAATTTATAATAGCCTCTCAATGCTACGGGGCGCTTGTAGTATTGGATACCGAATTTGGTAGCCCGCAAGGGGTCTTTGAGGGCGTTCGCCAAATCGAAAGAACCGATAAACAGGTTGCCTGCCGCAATGTACATATCGACCATAGCGCCGAAGCTGCCGGTGTCGCAGGTAGTCAGCTTGATACCGTTGCCGCGGTAACCGTCGGTTACCTGCTGGGTGGGATAGCCGGTACGGTCGTCCGCCATGCTGGTTAGCTTGAAACCGGGATTGCCGCTCGACCATTGCAGCACGCGCGAAGCGGTGGTGGAGGTTCCGGGTTCGAACTCATAAAGGATGTCGTACTCGGTATTGCTTGCCGGAAGCAGCTCCTCGAAATGGAAGAAGTCCGGTATTTCGGTAGGTATAATCTTTACAGTATAGGTAGAGTGCCATTCTCCGTCCTCGGAGGTTACGGTGAAGGTACGCGAGTGTGTATCGTTGTCGAAATCGTACTTATAGATAACTTTCTCCGGGTTGCTTTCGTCTACGATGTCATTGGCGTAATGCTCGTCCGCCTTAAGGGTTGCACCGGCGGGTAGAGTAAACGATAGCTGCTGTTTCGATAAGTCTGCTCCTTTATGCACGTATACATTTATTTCTTTGGAGTCGCTGTTGATGTGAGCTAATTGTACATCCGTACCTATACAGGCATCAATAGCTGCTTCGGAGTTGAGAGCCTCGTCCTGTATGCAAGACGAAACGGTCAGGGTAAGCATGAGGGCAGTAGTCCACTTCTTAAAATTCATATACTTCTTTTTTGAAAGTTGATAAATTGATATAGTTTAGCGATTTGCAAAAATACGCTATTATTTTGTAATAACAGATTAGAGGAGAAAAAAGTGTGGTAAACTCTGTTATTTATTTGTTATTCCGTTCTATCTTTGCATAAATATCGAATAAAAAATATACATATCGGCGGTATGACTGAAACAGAAAGAAAACAGATAATAGCCCTGGTGCGACGCGAAGTGGTTCCCGCTATCGGATGTACGGAACCTATTGCTGTGGCTTTGTGCGTGGCGAAAGCAACCGAAACCTTAGGAGCGCGGCCGGAAAAGATAGCCGTACGGTTGAGTGCCAATATCCTGAAAAATGCAATGGGAGTGGGTATTCCCGGTACGGGGATGATAGGTTTGCCCATTGCCATAGCGTTGGGGGCGTTGGTGGGCAAGTCGGAATACCGGCTGGAGGTGCTGAAAGACAGCAGCCCTGCCGCAGTGGAGGAGGGAAAGCGCTTTATCGGCGAGAAACGCATCGGCATAGCGCTGAAAGAGGGCATCGCGGAGAAACTCTACATCGAGGTGTGCTGCGAGGCGGGAGCGGACAACGCCACTGCTGTTATAGCCGGCGGACATACCACCTTTATATATATAGCCCGCAATGGCGATATCCTGCTGAACAGGCAGAATAAAGGTTGCGAGGAAGCGGAGGAACCCGCCGTGGATTTGACATTGCGCAAGGTGTACGACTTCGCTATGGATGCCCCGTTGGATGAAATCCGCTTTATCCTTGAAACTGCGCGTTTAAACAAAGCCGCCGCCGAGTGTTCTTTCCAAGGAAACTACGGCCACGGATTGGGCAGGATGCTGCGCGGTACGTACGAACATAAGATATTGGGCGACAGCGTATTTTCGCATATCCTCTCTTATACATCCGGCGCATGTGACGCCCGTATGGCAGGTGCGATGATACCGGTAATGAGCAACTCCGGAAGCGGCAACCAGGGTATTTCCGCCACATTGCCCGTCCTGGTTTATGCTGAGGAAAACGGCAAGTCGGAAGAAGAACTGGTGCGTGCCCTAATGCTCAGCCACCTGACGGTGATTTATATCAAACAGAGCCTGGGACGCCTCTCCGCCTTATGCGGCTGTGTGGTGGCCGCTACGGGTTCCAGTTGCGGTATCACCTGGCTAATGGGGGGTACTTACGAGCAGATAGCGTTTGCCGTACAGAATATGGTTGCCAACCTTACCGGCATGATTTGCGACGGTGCGAAGCCCAGTTGTGCCCTGAAGGTAACTACCGGCGTTTCTACCGCTGTGCTTTCCGCCATTATGGCAATGGAGAACCGTTGCGTTACTTCCGTAGAGGGTATTATCGACGAAGATGTAGACCAGACTATCCGCAACCTTACCAAGATAGGTTCTAAGGGAATGGACGAAACCGACAGGCTGGTATTGGAGATAATGACAGGAAAGGGAAAGTAATTGGGAGTTGAAAGGTGATAGTTGATAGTTGAAAGTTGGGAGTTAAGAGTTGAGGGGGAGTTTAGAATTGAAAGTTAAGAATTGAAAGTTGAAAGTTAGCTGCGCTGTAATGCTGCATAGCCACCTTTCAACTCTCATCTTTCAACTCTTAATGGCAGCATCCCTCACCGCATTCATGGTCGCCGCATCCGCCGCCGCAGTCTCCGCAATTGCATCCGCCGCCGCTCATCATGCGTGCCATTTCCGCCAGTTCTTCGTTGGTGGCAGGACGGTTCTCCGTGATTTCGCCTACGAAGTTCAGGTCGCAACCGGCGAGGGGGTGGTTCATGTCCATTACCACTACATCGTCTTTCACTTCTACCACGCTTCCGTTGATGCGCTGTCCTTCCGAGGTCATCAGGGGGATTACCGCACCTTCTACCACGCGTTCGCTGTCGAACTCGCCTTCTATCTCGAAGATGTTCTTCGGGAGGTCGATAACGTGCTCGTCGTCATACTCGCCGTAGGCATCCTCCGCCTTGATTGTAAAGTCGAACTTGTCGCCTTTGTTCAGGTCTTTCACCTGGTTCTCGAAGGCTTCCAGGGTCAGACCCAGTCCGGAGATGAATTGGAACGGGTGCTCTGCAGGAGCTTCTTCTGTAAATTCTTTCTCTCCGTTTTCGATTGAGTACAGCTTGTATGCTAAGGTGATGTACTTGTTTTCTACTGTTTCCATTGATTTTTTTGATTTCTATTGGTAAATACTGTGTTCTCTGTCCCGAAGGAGGCGGAGATAAGGCAAATCCCCGTGGGGTTTGTCTCCGCTTGGGGTGCAAAGATACGAATATTTTGTTTCGGGAACGGAAGTGCCCCGGTAATTTTCAGATTATTAAGTGCTTCGGGTGGGCGGGGCATACAGTCCGGGAAGTGACCGGATGCCTCGGTTTGGGAGCGATTAGTGATAAAATAAGATTTTAAAGCGCCGTTTTCTTACGATTATTCATATTTATATCTTTTTTTTCTTCAATTTGTTTGGAGTTTATAAAAAAGCACTTACCTTTGCAGCACAATTAAGTGAAACGACAATAGAGAACGATAAAGATAATTTAGTTATGAACCTACATACATCCGTTAACCTGGCAGTCCTGCATATTATTCGCGTCGTGGTGGTGGCATCAAGAGCGTGAGAAAGGTTGTGTATGTATTCGTACGGTAGAAGATATTTATAGTAAGCCTTTCTCATTCCGGTGAGAGAGGCTTTTTTCATAAAAGGAGACAGAGAAGATGAAACATCAGTTACGTAGTTCGTTCAGCACACAAGGCCGCCGTATGGCGGGCGCCCGCGCATTGTGGGCGGCCAATGGCATGAAGAAGGAACAAATGGGCAAGCCCATAATCGCCATAGTCAACTCTTTTACCCAGTTCGTACCGGGGCATGTGCACCTGCACGAAATAGGCCAATTCGTAAAGCAGGAGATAGAGAAGCAGGGTTGCTTTGCCGCCGAGTTCAATACGATTGCCATAGACGACGGTATCGCAATGGGGCACGACGGCATGCTGTACTCACTGCCCTCGCGCGACATCATAGCCGACAGTGTGGAATATATGGTGAATGCGCATAAGGCGGATGCCATGGTTTGCATCAGCAATTGCGATAAGATTACGCCGGGTATGCTCATGGCTGCGATGAGGCTGAATATCCCTACGGTGTTCGTGTCCGGAGGGCCTATGGAGGCCGGCGAATGGAACGGGCAGCACCTCGACTTAATCGATGCCATGATTAAATCGGCGGACGAGACTGTGAGTGACGGGGATGTTGCCGAAATAGAGCAGCACGCCTGCCCCACGTGCGGATGTTGCTCGGGCATGTTCACCGCCAATTCCATGAACTGTCTGAACGAGGCGATAGGGCTGGCGCTTCCGGGCAACGGCACGATTGTAGCTACCCACGCTAACCGTAAGGAGCTGTTTAGAGATGCCGCCAAACTGATTGTAAAGAATGCCTATAAGTATTACGAGGAAGGGGACGAAAGCGTGCTGCCCCGCAGTATCGCCACCCGTGAGGCTTTCCTGAATGCCATGACGCTGGATATCGCCATGGGAGGCTCTACGAATACGGTGCTTCACCTGCTTGCGGTAGCCCATGAGGCGGGAGCGGATTTCACTATGGACGATATAGATATGTTGTCGCGCAAAACTCCCTGCTTGTGCAAGGTTGCCCCCAACACCCAGAAATACCATGTACAGGACGTAAACCGCGCCGGCGGCATCGTTGCCATTATGGGCGAGCTTGCCAAGGGCGGGCTGGTGGATACGGGCGTGCGCCGGGTAGACGGCATGACGCTGGCGGAGGAGATAGACCGGTATTGCATCACCAGCCCGAATGTGTGCGGGGAGGCAATCCGGAAATATACCAGCGCTGCCGCCGGAAAGTTCAACCTGGCACTCGGTTCGCAGGAGACCTATTATAAGGAATTGGATACAGACCGTGCCGGCGGCTGCATCCGCGACTTGCAGCATGCTTACAGCAAGGACGGCGGACTGGCGGTGCTGAAAGGCAATATCGCACAGGACGGTTGCGTAGTCAAGACTGCCGGGGTGGACGAGAGTATCTGGAAGTTTACCGGCCCTGCCAAAGTATTCGATTCGCAGGAGGCTGCGTGCAACGGCATCCTGGGCGGAAAGGTAGTCAGCGGCGATGTCGTCGTCATCACCCACGAAGGGCCGAAGGGCGGTCCGGGCATGCAGGAGATGCTTTATCCCACCTCTTATATCAAGTCCCGTCACTTGGGTAAGGAATGCGCGCTGATTACCGACGGGCGTTTCAGCGGAGGCACTTCCGGACTGAGCATCGGGCATATCTCTCCCGAAGCCGCTGCCGGCGGTAATATCGGCAAGATTCAGGACGGCGACATTATCGAGATAGATATACCCAACCGCTCTATCAATGTGAAACTGACGGACGAGGAACTGGCTGCCCGTCCTATGACGCCGGTAACCCGCGACCGCCAGGTGTCGAAAGCGTTGAAGGCATACGCCAGCATGGTGAGCTCGGCCGACAAGGGGGCTGTAAGGTTGATAGACTGAGGGAGCCTCTGCCGTAAGGCTGTGGAATAGCAAGTAACAGATTGTCAACGTACCTATGTGCCGGAGATAAAAGACGTGTCGTGGCCGTAGGGAATAAATAGTAAAATACTTAATGGAAAATTTAATAACAGGCGCAGAAGCATTGATGCGCTCCCTGGAGCATCAGGGAGTAAAGACCATTTTCGGTTATCCGGGCGGCAGTATCATGCCGGTATTCGATGCCTTGTACGACCACCGGAAGAAACTGAACCATATCCTGGTTCGCCACGAACAGGGAGCCACCCATGCCGCACAAGGCTTTGCACGTGTGTCGGGCGAGGTCGGCGTATGCCTGGTAACCAGCGGCCCGGGAGCAACCAATACCATTACGGGTATTGCAGATGCCATGATAGACAGTACGCCGATAGTTGTCATTGCGGGGCAGGTTGCCACGGGATTTCTCGGTACGGACGCTTTTCAGGAAGTAGACCTGGTAGGCATTACACAGCCTATCACGAAGTGGAGCTACCAGATTCGCCGTGCGGAAGATGTGGCTTGGGCGGTGGCACGTGCTTTCTATATCGCACAGAGCGGACGCCCCGGCCCGGTTGTGCTGGACTTTGCCAAGAATGCACAGGTGGATAAGACGGAGTACATCCCTACCAAAGTAGATTATGTGCGCAGCTACCTGCCTGTACCCGAAACCGACCCGGATGCCATACGGCAGGCTGCCGATTTGATAAATGCGGCGGAACGTCCGCTGGTACTGGTAGGGCAGGGCGTGGAGCTGGGCAATGCGCAGGACGAATTGCGTGCCTTCATCGAAAAGGCGGGCATGCCTGCCGGCTGTACCCTGCTGGGGCTTTCGTCGTTGCCTACGGCTCATCCCTTGAATAAGGGCATGCTGGGCATGCACGGCAATCTGGGCCCGAACATCAATACCAACAAATGCGATGTGCTGATTGCGGTGGGTATGCGTTTCGATGACCGTGTTACGGGCAAGCTGTCCACTTATGCTTCGCAGGCAAAGGTTATCCATTTCGATATAGACCCAGCGGAGATAGACAAGAATGTAAAGACGGACGTAGCCGTATTGGGCGACTGCAAGGAGACGCTGGCTGCGGTGACCGAACTGCTGAAACCTGCCGAACATAAGGAATGGCTGGATAGTTTCCTGCCTTACGAGCAGGTAGAGGAAGAGAAGGTTATCCGCCCCGAGCTGCATCCGGCAGGCGATACCCTGAGCATGGGCGAGGTGGTGCGCGCCGTGAGCGAGGCTACCCGTAACGAAGCGATACTTGTAACGGATGTAGGGCAGAACCAGATGATGTCCGCCCGTTACTTCAAATATACCCGAAAACGCAGCATCGTTACTTCCGGCGGGCTGGGAACTATGGGATTCGGCCTTCCCGCTGCTATCGGCGCTACTTTCGGCCGTCCCGACCGTACCGTATGCGTCTTTATGGGCGACGGCGGTTTGCAGATGAACCTGCAGGAGCTAGGCACGGTAATGGAGCAGAAAGCTCCCGTCAAGATGATTTTGCTGAACAATAACTTCCTGGGGAATGTTCGTCAGTGGCAGGCGATGTTTTTCAACCGCCGTTATTCGTTCACCCCGATGATGAACCCGGACTATATGCAGATTGCCTCTGCCTACGGCATCCCCGCACGGCGTGCGCTTACCCGCAGTGAACTGGCGGATGCCATTGGCGAGATGATTGCGACGGACGGCCCTTTCTTGCTGGAAGCTTGCGTAGAAGAAGAGGGGAACGTGATGCCGATGACGCCTCCGGGCGGCTCTGTGAACCAGATGTTGCTGGAATGTTAGGGAGTTGTGGATTACCTGCGGTATTATCGCGCAGCCCATTCATAACTCATAATTCATAACTCATAATTTATAATTAAACCAACGTGGACAAGACATTATATACGATTATCGTTCATTCGGAGAACTTTGCCGGCTTGCTGAACCAGGTGACGGCTGTATTTACCCGTAGGCAAATCAATATCGAGAGCCTGAACGTATCGGCATCCTCTATCAAGGGAGTACACAAATATACCATTACGGCCTGGACGGATAAGGACACTATCGAGAAGGTGGCGAAGCAAATCACCAAAAAGATAGATGTGTTGCAGGCGCACTATTTCACGGACGATGAAATTTACCAGCACGAGATTGCGCTGTATAAGATAACGACCCCCACGCTGGAAGAAAAGCCGGAGGTATCTAAAATCATCCGTAAGCACAATGCGCGTATCGTAGAGGTGAACCCCGTGTTCGCCATTGTGGAGAAAAACGGCATGAGCGAGGAGATAACCAATCTCTATGAGGAGCTGCGTGCCCTGGAGTGCGTGCTCCAGTTCGTGCGTTCCGGTCGTGTAGCTATCACTACCAGTTGCTTCGAGCGCGTCAACGAGTACCTGGCAGACCGTGAGGCAAAATATCGTCGGAGTAAAGAACTGCAAGAGCAATGAGTGGGAATAACAGGATAGGTACGTATAAGTTCGTGGCGGAACCGTTCCATGTGGATTTTACCGGCCGCCTTACAATGGGGGTACTCGGCAACCACCTGCTGAACTGTGCGGGGTTCCATGCCACGGAGCGCGGCTTCGGTATCGCTACCTTGAACGAGGACAACTACACGTGGGTGCTTTCGCGCCTGGCTATCGAGCTGGACGAGATGCCCTACCAGTACGAGGATTTCTCTATCCAGACCTGGGTGGAGAATGTGTACCGCCTCTTTACCGACCGTAACTTTGCCCTTATCGACAAGGACGGAAAGAAGATTGGATATGCCCGTTCCGTATGGGCGATGATTAACCTCAATACCCGCAAGCCCGCCGACCTGCTGGCGCTGCATGGCGGCAGCATCGTGGACTATGTGTGCGACGAGCCTTGCCCTATCGAGAAACCCTCGCGCATAAAGGTGGCTTCTACGGAGCCGGTTTCTTCCCTGAACGCCAGGTACAGCGATATCGACATCAACGGACATGTGAACAGCATCCGTTATATCGAACATATCCTCGACCTGTTTCCGATAGAGCTGTACAAAGAAAGCCGTATCCGCCGTTTTGAAATGGCGTATGTGGCCGAGAGTTATTATGGCGACGAGCTTACCTTTTATAAGGATTATGCAGGCGACGGCGTGTACGACATAGAAGTGAGAAAGAACGGCAGCGAGGTGGTTTGCCGTTCCAAAGTGATATTTGTAGAAAAATAATTTATTAATCGGTTGGCATAAGCCACAATAAAAATTAGAACAAAAAATGGCACAATTGAATTTTGGCGGTGTTATTGAGAATGTAATGACCCGCGAAGAATTTCCTTTGGAAAAAGCACGTGAGATTTTAAAGGATGAAACAATCGCAGTTATCGGTTATGGTGTACAAGGTCCCGGCCAGGCTTGCAACCTGCGCGACAATGGTTTCAACGTAATCGTCGGCCAGCGTCAGGGCAAGACTTACGAGAAGGCGGTAGCCGACGGCTGGGTTCCGGGCGAAACGCTGTTCAGCATCGAGGATGCCTGCCAGAAGGGTACTATCATCATGTGCCTGCTGTCCGATGCAGCCGTAATGTCCGTATGGCCTACGATGAAACCTTACCTGACAGCCGGCAAGGCGCTTTACTTCTCTCATGGTTTCGCTATTACGTGGAGCGACCGCACCGGTGTGGTTCCTCCCAAAGATATCGATGTTATCATGGTTGCCCCCAAGGGTTCGGGCACGTCGCTGCGTACGATGTTCCTCGAAGGCCGCGGCTTGAACTCGTCTTACGCTATCTATCAAGATGCTACGGGCAAGGCTCTGGACAGAACGCTGGCACTGGGTATCGGTATCGGTTCCGGTTACTTGTTCGAGACGACTTTCATCCGCGAGGCTACTTCCGACCTGACGGGCGAACGCGGCTCTTTAATGGGCGCTATCCAGGGTTTGCTGCTGGCTCAGTACGAGGTGTTGCGTGAAAACGGCCATACACCGTCCGAAGCATTCAACGAAACTGTGGAGGAACTGACCCAGTCGTTGATGCCGTTGTTTGCAAAGAACGGTATGGACTGGATGTATGCCAACTGCTCTACTACCGCCCAGCGCGGTGCTTTGGACTGGATGGGCCCGTTCCACGATGCTATCAAGCCGGTTGTGCAGAAATTATATCAGAGCGTGAAGTCCGGTAACGAGGCGCAGATTTCTATCGACAGCAACTCCAAGCCCGACTATCGTGAGAAACTGAATGCAGAGCTGAAAGCATTGCGCGAGAGCGAAATGTGGCAGACTGCCGTAACTGTCCGTAAACTCCGTCCGGAAAATAATTGATGCCCGTTCGGGATAAATGATAAGAGGTTGTACCAAAATCCATTACGGATTACAGAACTTATACAGATTGAAATTAAATGATTGATTATCAGGATAGATAATCTGTGAAAATCTGTGTAATCTGTGTAGTCTGTGGTGAGTTTTGATACAACCTCTTTCTTTTTTTTCCGTCTGTCTTTCTATCTATCTATCTTTTTTTCTTTCTGTCTGTCTTTTTCTCTTTCTATATATTTCTCTTTCTATTTTTGTACACATCCCCACATCGCCATATCCTCCCGTCCGGAACCACTTCCCGTTTTCCTATTCGTTATCCGGTACGATTATTGCCCTGCATTGACCTGCCGGGTGTATTCGAGCAGTTTCTTATAAAAAGTATGGCGGCTCAGCGTGGCTGCTTCTCCCAGTATAACTAACTTCATGCGTGCCCTCGTTATCGCTACATTCATCCTACGCAAGTCGTTCAGGAAGCCGATTTGCCCTTCTTCATTGGCGCGTACCAGGCTGATGAAAATCACATCGCGTTCCTGCCCCTGAAAGCCGTCTACAGTATTCACCGTTATCAGGCTGCGGTAAGGACGCAAGGCGGCGCTTGCCTTTATTTTTCCCCGCAAGTACTGCACCTGCGCTTTGTAGGGCGATATCAGCCCGAAGTCGATACGCTCCTCGAGAATACGGTTGCCGCCTATCCGCTGGATATACGCTTCCAGCTCTTTCAGCAATAAGTGGGCTTCTTCCTTATTGATACGTCCGAACGTCTCCCCCACAAATTCCTCCTTGAAATCCATTTCCGAGGTATCGAGCCATGTAATGGGCGTGTCCCAGTCCAATATCCCCCGGTGGCGCACCTCGGGAGCCGTTTCCAGCTCGCCGTCGTAAAACCAGGCAGAAGAGAAACGCATGATATCCTCGTGCATGCGGTATTGCACCTTCAGCAAAGACACGGCAGACGGCTTGTTGGCTACCACTTTCTCCATTAAAGTCCGTTCCAGCCCGCCGCGTGCGGCATCATGGCATTTTATGGTGGGCGGTAGCTGGCAGTGGTCGCCCGCCAGCACTACCCGGTCTGCCTTGCGGATAGCTATCCAGCAGGCAGCCTCCAAAGCTTGGGCAGCCTCGTCGATGAACAACGTGCCGAAACGGTGTCCGTTCAGCAGGCGGTGGTTACTGCTTACAAGCGTGGAAGCGATGACGTGGGCACTGTCGAACAGCTCGGCGTTGATTTGTACTTCCAGCGCTGTGGCACGGTCGCGCAGACGGCTCATGCGGTTGCGTACCCCTTCGCGTTCATCGTAGCTGCCGCGGCGCGCCCTACTTCCTAACTGGCGGAGCTCCTTGCGGATACTCCACAGCTCGGGATAAAGCGGGTGGTTCTCGAAACGCCGTTCGTAGGTGAAAGACAGCATTTTGTCATTGACGCGTGTGGGGTTGCCTATCCGCAGGACATTCACGCCCCTGTCTACCAGCTTCTCTGAAATCCAGTCCACCGCCATATTGCTTTGGGCGCAAACCAGCACTTGGGGTTCGCGGTGCAACGTTTCGTAGATAGCCTCTACGAGCGTGGTCGTTTTACCCGTTCCCGGAGGGCCGTGCACTATGGCTACATCACGGGCGCACAATACTTTGTTGACGGCAGCCTCCTGAGTGGCATTCAGCCACGGAAAACGTACCGGATACAGCTCTCGGAAGCCGACTTTCACCGTGCCCAACAGGATGTCCCGCAACTCGGCGAGCCGGTTTCCCTTCGCACGGAGCACCTCTTCCAGCGCCTCGAACATCGTACGGTAAGAAGTCTCATCGAAATAGAGCTGGACGCCGAGGTTATCGGCAGACTGCACGTCTACGACAGCGCCCGCACCGGGCATTACCACTACCATGCGCGCCTCGTCCGCATAACTGACGGTGGCGGTGAAGTTGAAGTAAGTGATTTTTCCGTCGGCGGATTGGCGGAAGAAACAGACGGGACGTCCGAACTCGAAATTATGTTCTATATCAGTATTTTCGGTATGTGTAATCTCTATTACCAACTGATTCAGCGAATTATAGTAACTTCGACCCGGTGAGGCAGGATACCAGCAGAGCCCCCGCTTGACTTTCCGGGCAATGCCCATGTTCTCCGTCTGCCGCTCGAACTCCTCTTTTTCGTATTCGTACTCCATACGTAACAGGAGTTGCTGCCGTTGAAGGTGTATAATGGGGGATTGTATATCGTTATTGTCGCTCATGCCTGCCTATGATTATGAAATTCTGCGAGACCCTGTGTCCTCTGTGGTGATACATTCATTCCGCAAAGGTAATAAATCTCTGTCTCCGGGGGAAGAAATGCTTTATTTTGTTAAACTTTTCCGCATTTTAAATTGTTTATTGTTTTAATTTGTAATCTTTACAATATTGAAAAACTAAAAAATAGAAGTGGTTATGGTATATGATTTAACGATGCTCAAGGCGTTTTATGCGCATTATGAGAGGAAGATAGAACGCGTCCGGGCTGCACTGCAACGTCCGCTGACCTTGGCGGAAAAGATTTTGTACGCCCACCTGTACGATGAAAAGAGTATAAAAAGCTACGTGCGCGGCGAAGACTATGTAAACTTCCGCCCCGACCGCGTAGCCATGCAGGATGCTACCGCACAAATGGCGCTGTTGCAGTTTATGAATGCAGGCCGCGACGAGGTGGCGGTTCCTTCGACGGTGCACTGCGACCATTTGATTCAGGCTTACAAAGGAGCGAAGGAGGATATCGCCGTCGCCACCAAGACGAATGAGGAAGTGTACGACTTCCTCCGGGATGTCTCCTCCCGCTACGGTATCGGTTTCTGGCAGCCCGGAGCGGGCATTATCCACCAGGTCGTGCTGGAAAACTACGCTTTCCCCGGCGGCATGATGATAGGAACCGACTCCCACACCCCGAATGCCGGCGGTTTGGGAATGGTGGCGGTCGGTGTCGGCGGCGCCGATGCGGTGGATGTGATGACCGGCATGGAATGGGAACTGAAAATGCCCCGCCTTATCGGTGTACGCCTTACCGGAGAGCTGAGCGGGTGGGCTGCCCCCAAGGACGTTATCCTGAAATTGGCCGGAATTTTGACCGTAAAGGGCGGAACCAATGCCATTATCGAATATTTCGGTACAGGCGCCGCCTCGCTTTCGGCCACCGGCAAAGCCACGATTTGCAATATGGGGGCGGAGGTAGGAGCCACCGCCTCCCTTTTCCCCTACGACGGACGCATGGCTGCCTACCTGGAAGCTACCGGACGCGCGGAGGTGGCGGATATGGCTACCGACGTCGCTGTGGAACTTCGTGCCGATGATGAAGTGGCCGCCGCTCCGGAAAAATACTACGACCGCGTTATCGACATAAACCTTTCCGCGCTGGAACCTTATATCAACGGCCCGTTTACCCCGGATGCCGCCACACCCATATCCGAATTCTCCGAGAAGGTGTTGAAGAACGGCTATCCCCGCAAAATGGAAGTGGGGCTGATAGGCTCTTGTACCAACTCGTCCTACCAGGATTTGAGCCGTGCCGTGTCTTTGGCGCGCCAGGTAGCGGATAAACGCCTGCATGCGGCCGCTCCGCTGATTGTGAACCCCGGCTCGGAGCGCATACGCGCCACGGCAGAACGCGACGGCATGATTGACGCCTTCGAAAAAATCGGCGCTACGATTATGGCGAATGCCTGCGGCCCGTGTATCGGGCAGTGGAAACGCGTCACGGACGACCCTGTGCGCAGGAACTCTATCGTGACCTCCTTCAACCGCAATTTCGCCAAGCGTGCGGACGGCAACCCGAACACCTATGCTTTTGTCGCCTCCCCCGAGCTGACAATGGCATTGGCTATTGCCGGCGATTTATGCTTTAATCCGCTGAAAGATACGCTGGTCAATGCCGACGGCGAGAAAGTAAAGCTATCCGTGCCGGTAGGCGAGGAACTACCCCCGGAGGGATTTACCGCAGGCAGCAGCGGTTATACCGCCCCTTCCGGAGTAAAGACGGATATCGTGGTAAATCCCCGGTCGCAGCGCCTTCAACTCCTTACCCCTTTCCCCGCCTGGGACGGAACGGACTTGTTGAACATGCCCCTCCTTATTAAGACACAGGGGAAGTGTACCACCGACCATATTTCCATGGCAGGCCCGTGGCTCCGCTTCCGCGGACATCTGGAGAATATCTCGGACAATATGCTAATGGGAGCCGTCAATGCCTTCAACGGAGAAACGAACAAGGTGTGGAACCGCTCCACGAATACCTACGGAACCGTATCCGGTACGGCGAAGCTGTACAAGTCCGAGGGCATTCCCTCCATTGTCGTGGCAGAGGAGAATTACGGCGAGGGTTCCAGCCGCGAGCACGCCGCTATGGAGCCGCGTTTCCTGAACGTGCGCGTTATACTGGCAAAGAGCTTTGCCCGCATCCACGAAACGAACCTGAAAAAGCAGGGCATGCTGGCGCTGACCTTTACCGACAAGGCGGACTATGATAAAATCCGGGAACACGACTTGCTCTCCGTTACCGGCCTGCGGGACTTTGCCCCGGGGCGTAGCCTGACGGTGGTGCTTCACCACGAGGACGGCAGTAAGGAGAGTTTCGAAGTACAACATACGTATAATGAACAGCAGATAGGCTGGTTCCGTGCCGGCTCTGCACTAAATGCACGATAGAATATGGAAAAAATTACTGTACCCTTTATTACGGGCGACGGAGTAGGGGCGGAGATAACCCCGTCCATGCAGGCCGTGGTAAATGCAGCCTTGAAGAAAGCCTATGGCGGCCGCCGGAGCATCGAATGGAAAGAAGTGCTTGCCGGCGAACGGGCATTCCGCGAAACGGGTTCGTGGCTGCCGGAAGAAACCATGGAGGCTTTCCGGACTTACAAGATAGGTATTAAAGGCCCGCTGACGACACCGGTAGGCGGCGGTATCCGTTCGCTGAACGTGGCGTTGCGCCAGACGCTCGATTTGTACGTGTGCCTGCGCCCGGTGCGTTGGTATAAGGGTGTAATCTCTCCGGTGAAAGAGCCGCAGAAGGTGGATATGTGCGTATTCCGCGAGAATACGGAGGACATCTATGCGGGCATCGAGTGGGAAGCCGGAACGCCGGAGGCGGAAAAGTTCTACCGCTTCCTGCACGATGAAATGGGAGTGTCCAAGGTACGTTTCCCCGAAACCTCGTCCTTCGGCGTAAAGCCCGTATCCAGGGAAGGCACGGAACGGCTGGTGCGTGCCGCCTGCCTGTATGCGCTCGAAAAACGCCTGCCCTCCGTAACATTGGTGCATAAGGGCAATATCATGAAGTTCACCGAAGGCGGCTTCAAGAAATGGGGCTATGAGCTGGCGGAACGCGAGTTCGGCAAGGAGATAGCAGAGGGACGCCTCGTTGTCAAGGATTGCATCGCCGATGCCTTCTTGCAGAATACGCTGCTTGTTCCCGAGGAATATTCGGTCGTTGCCACCCTGAACCTGAACGGCGATTACATTTCCGACCAGTTGGCGGCTATGGTGGGCGGCATCGGTATCGCGCCGGGCGCCAACATCAACTACTGGACGGGGCATGCCATTTTCGAGGCCACCCACGGCACGGCTCCCGGCATTGCGGGCAAAGACACGGTCAATCCCTGTTCTATCATCCTTTCTGCGGTAATGATGCTCGAGTACCTGGGCTGGCAGGAGGCTGCCTCGCTGATAGAGGCGGCATTGGAGGAGAGCTTCACGGAAGGCCGTGCCACAGTCGATTTGGCGCGTTTCATGCCGGGCGGCGTCCCGTTGTCCACTTCCGCCTTTACGCGGGAGATTACGGGGAGAATAGATAAATTATAAGCTCGCCGCCGGTTTCCGCAGGGGTAAAGAGAAAGCCCCTGCCGGACTCCGTGTATCCTGCGGCGGACTAACCAACAAAAACATACATATTATGAAGAAAGAGTACCTGATTTACAAACTCTCTGAAGACCTGAAAGAAGCTACCCGGATTGAGAACAGCCTGTTCAAGAAGTTCGACGTAAAGCGCGGCCTGCGCAACGAGGACGGAACGGGCGTTTTGGTAGGACTTACCAAGATTGGCAACGTAGTGGGCTACGAACGCATTCCGGGCGGTGGCTTGAAACCTATTCCGGGCAAGCTGTTCTACCGCGGCTACGACCTGGACGACCTGGCACATGCCATTCTCAGCGAAAAACGTTTCGGCTTCGAGGAAGTGGCGTACCTGCTGCTTTCCGGCCGCCTGCCCGATAAGGAGGAGCTGGTTTCCTTCCGCGAACTGATTAACGACAACATGCCGCTGGAGCAGAAAACGAAGATGAACATCATCGAGCTCGAAGGAAACAACATTATGAATATCCTGGCGCGCAGTGTGCTCGAGATGTACCGCTTCGACCCGGCTGCCGACGATACCTCGCGCGACAACCTGATGCGCCAGAGCATCGAGCTGATATCGAAATTTCCCACTATCATAGCCTATGCCTTCAACATGCTGCGCCATGCCACTCACGGCCGTTCGTTGCATATCCGTCATCCGCAGGAGCAGCTTTCCATTGCCGAGAACTTCCTGTATATGCTCAAAAAGGACTATACGGAGCTGGATGCCCGCACCCTCGACCTGCTGTTGGTATTGCAGGCGGAGCACGGCGGCGGTAACAACTCCACGTTCACCGTACGCGTAACCTCCTCTACCGGGACAGATACCTATTCTGCCATTGCCGCCGGCATCGGTTCCCTGAAAGGTCCGCTCCACGGCGGCGCCAATATCCAGGTGGCGGATATGTTCCACCATTTGCAGGAGAATATCCGGGACTGGACGAATGTAGACGAAATCGACACTTACTTCACCCGTATGTTGAACAAAGAGGTGTACAACAAGACCGGGTTGATATATGGCATCGGCCATGCCGTTTACACCATTTCCGACCCCCGTGCCATACTGTTGAAAGAGCTTGCCCGCGACCTGGCGCGCGAGAAAGGCAAGGAACGCGAGTTCGCTTTCCTGGAGCTGCTGGAAGAACGCGCTATCGAAGTATTCGGCCGTGTGAAGAATAACGGGAAAACCGTTTCGAGCAATGTCGATTTCTATTCCGGTTTCGTCTATGAAATGATTGGGCTGCCGCAGGAAATCTTCACTCCGCTGTTCGCTATGGCGCGTATCGTAGGCTGGTGCGCGCATCGCAACGAGGAGCTGAATTTCGAGGGAAAGCGCATCATCCGTCCGGCTTACAAGAATGTACTGGAAGAAGTGGTGTACATCCCTATCAAGAAGCGTTAGCGCCTGCGTATAAAGGCATGGATATTCCGCTTGCCGGATGTCATAAGGTATCGTTGCGAGGCTCAGGCAGCCGGACGGCGATACCTTTTTCGTTCCGCCACGGGGAAGTTTTCGTTCCGCCGTGGCGGAACATAACTTTCTCCGTGGTGGAACAGTATTTCCCCCACGGCGGAACGAAATTTTCCCCACGGTGGAACGGATAAACTTTAGCATCTCCGGCGCAAAGCCCTGCCGGGCAATTTTTTTATTCTTACAAGAAAACGCTTTGAATATCGCGGGTTTTCCCTATATTTGCCTTACTTAAACAGAAGGGTATGAGCGAAGAAGGGTTTCATATATTCTTGGGAGCGATGAGCATCACGGCGCTTATCGTATTCATTGCACTCTATTTTGTAAAGGCGGGTTACGGAATATTCCGTACGGCATCGTGGGGATATTCCATTAACAACAAGCTGGCATGGGTACTTATGGAGGCTCCGGTTTTCATCGTCATGTGCTGGCTGTGGGGCAAGAGCGGCGTCGGTTTTTCCATACCGGTATGTATCTTCTTCCTGCTGTTTCAGTTGCACTATTTCCAGAGGTCGTTCGTCTTTCCCTTTCTGCTGAAGGGGCGGAGCCGGATGCCGGTAGCTATTATGGCTATGGGTATCGTGTTCAACATCCTGAACGGCATGATGCAGGCAGGCGGTTTGTTCTACTTTGCCCCCAGCGGCTTTTATACCGGTGGCTGGGCTTATTTACTGCAACCCCATGCCTTGTCGGGGCTCCTGCTGTTTTTTGCCGGCATGGTTATCAACCTCCATTCCGACCGTGTGATACGCCGTCTGCGTAAGCCGGGAGACACGAAGCATTACCTTCCCTCCAAAGGGTTTTACCGCTACGTCACTTCCGCCAACTACTTCGGCGAGCTGGTAGAATGGACTGGTTTTGCCATACTCACGCTCTCGCCTGCTGCCTGGGTTTTCGTATGGTGGACTTTTGCCAACCTCGTTCCCCGTGCCGATGCCATTCACCGGCATTACCGGGAGGAATTCGGCGATGAGGCGGTAGGAAGGCGAAAACGTATCCTTCCTTATATTTATTAGACGATAAATGAATATCAAAGGTGGTTTCTCCCCAAAAAGATGAAGTTGTGCCATAATTCATACATAACCCATAACTCAAAATCATATCTCAAAATCATAACTCATAGTCATAACTCATAGTCATAACTCATAGTCCTGAACTCATAACTTATAACTTACAACTTATAATTTACAACTCATAATTTAAACTCATAACTCCCCATGTCCTCCCTATTCACTCCAGTCGTTTTCGGTCCTCTGACCTTGCGCAACCGTACCATTCGTTCGGCTGCTTTCGAAAGTATGTGTCCGGGCAATGCACCTTCGGACATGTTGCTCGATTATCACCGCTCGGTTGCTGCGGGCGGTGTCGGTATGACTACGGTAGCTTATGCCGCCGTAACCCGCAGCGGCCTTTCCTTTGACCGCCAGTTATGGATGCGCCCTGAAATTGTTCCGGGGCTTCGCCGGCTCACCGATGCGGTACATGCGGAGGGAGCTGCTGCCGGTATCCAGTTGGGGCATTGCGGCAACATGTCGCACAAAAGCATCTGCGGCTGTACCCCCGTAGGTGCCAGCAGCGGTTTCAATCTGTATTCGCCCACTTTTGTACGCGGGCTGCGTGCCGGCGAACTGCCGGAAATGGCGCGTGCGTACGGACGCTCGGTGAACCTGGCACGCGAGGCGGGGTTCGATTCCGTGGAAATCCATGCGGGGCACGGTTATCTCATAAGCCAGTTTCTCTCGCCTGCCACCAACCACCGCAAGGATGCGTTCGGCGGTTCCCTGGAGAATCGCATGCGTTTTATGGATATGGTAATGGAGGAGGTGATGAAAGCTGCCGGCAACGACATGGCGGTACTCGTGAAGATGAATATGCGCGACGGCTTCCGGGGTGGCATGGAGCTTGACGAGACGTTGCAGGTAGCCAGGCGCCTCGAACAGTCGGGGGCGCACGGGCTGGTGCTGAGCGGCGGGTTTGTGAGTAAAGCGCCTATGTACGTGATGCGCGGGGAGATGCCGATACGTAGCATGACACATTACATGACGTGCTGGTGGCTGAAATACGGCGTGCGCATGGTAGGCAAATGGATGATACCGGCCGTGCCGTTCGAGGAAGCTTATTTCCTGGAGGACGCTTTGAAATTCCGGGCGGTGCTGAAGATACCGCTGATATATGTAGGCGGGTTGGTTTCGCGTCCTAAAATAGACGAGGTGTTGGATAAGGGGTTCGATGCCGTGCAAATGGCGCGTGCCCTGCTCAATGAGCCGGATTTCGTGAACCGCATGCGCCGGGAGGAAGATGCCCGCTGCGATTGCAGGCACAGCAACTACTGCATCGCCCGGATGTACTCCATTGAAATGGCGTGCCACCGGCATTTAGGAGAAGAGCTCCCTGCTTGTTTGAGAAAGGAGATTGGGGAGATAGAGGCGAGAGGCTGATTTTAGTTATCAATTTAAATTATCGATTGTCGAAGTGGAACTTGCTGTCATAACCGGAGCCGACGGTGGTATGGGAACGGAAATAACGCGTGCCGTGGCTAATGCCGGATATAAGATTGTTATGGCTTGTTACCGCCTGGAAAAGGCGGAGAAGGTAAGGCGGATGCTGGTGCGTGATACCGGCAACGAATGTATCGAGGTGTTGAGCGTCGATTTGTCCTCGCTTGCGTCCGTGGCGGCTCTTGCCGAAACCCTTTTGGAGCGTGGCGAGCCCGTCGGTCTGCTGATGAATAATGCGGGGACTATGGAAACGGAGCGCCGCATAACGGCGGACGGGTTGGAGCGTACGGTGAGCGTCAATTATGTCGCCCCTTATCTGCTGACCCGTAAACTGTTGCCCTTGATGCGGGCGGGGAGCCGCATCGTGAATATGGTGTCTTGCACTTATGCCGTGGGTCGCCTGGACTTTCCGGAGTTCTTTCTCCGCGGAAGGAAAGGGGGCTTCTGGCGTATTCCCGTTTACAGCAATACGAAGCTGGCGCTTACCTTGTTTACGATAGACCTGGCGCGCCGTATCAGGGAAAAAGGCATTACGGTCAATGCTGCCGACCCCGGCATCGTTTCTACCGATATCATAACGATGCATATGTGGTTCGACCCGTTGACGGATATTTTCTTTCGTCCTTTTATCCGTACTCCCCGGCAGGGAGCTGCAACGGCGATTCATCTGCTGCTGGACGAGGAGGTGGGGAAGCGTACGGGTACTTTGAATGCGAGTTGCCGTGTCAGGCCGCTTTCCGGGAAGTTCACCGCTCATGTACAGATGCGGGAGTTATGGGACAGGACGGAGAAGATTGTGGAGAGGTGGTTGTAAGGAAGTGACTGTAAAACAAAGAGGATATACTTGAGTTCACCACAGATTACACAGATTATACGGATTATTACAGATTTTCTGTCTTGATAATCAGTTGTTTAATTACCTAATTATCTAAACTCTTCCCTTTTAGAAGCAGATAATTTTCTATTTTAAATCTGTGGTAATCCGTATAATCCGTGTAATCTGTGGTGAACTCAGGTACACCCTCTCCGTTTTGTATTCGTCTGCCTTCCCTTCTTAAATGGAAAGCGCTCTCAATACATTGACCAGGTCTTTCTTTATCGGCTTGTCATTCTTGATAGCTTTGGTGAAAGGCACGTAAACCACTTCGTCGTGGTCTATACCAATCATCACATTGCGCTGTCCCTCCATAATAGCGTCTATTGCGGCGGCTCCTAAGCGGCTGGCAAGGATACGGTCGTGTGCCGTAGGGCTGCCGCCACGTTGCAGGTGGCCGAGAATGGTGACGCGCACGTCGTACTGGGGATATTCGTTCTTCACGCGTTCCGCATAGTGCATGGCGCCGCCCGTCAGTTCGCTTTCGGCAACGAGCACGATACTGCTGTTCTTGGACTTGCGGAAACCGTTCTTGATGAATTCTTCCAACTGGTCTACTTCCGTACTGAATTCCGGAATAATGGCTGCCTCGGCTCCGGAAGCGATAGCTCCGTTCAGGGCGAGGAAACCGGCGTCGCGTCCCATGACTTCAACGAAGAAAAGACGCTCGTGAGAGGTTGCCGTATCACGGATTTTATCCACCGCATCCAGGATTGTATTCAGGGCGGTGTCGTAGCCGATAGTGGTGTCCGTTCCGTAAAGGTCGTTGTCGATAGTTCCCGGCAACCCGATGCAGGGTACGTCGAACTCTTGCGCAAAAATGCGTGCTCCCGTCAAAGAGCCGTCGCCGCCGATAACCACCAGGGCGTCGATGCCCTCTTTCTGCATATTGTCATACGCAATCTGGCGTCCTTCGGGGGTGGTGAACTCCTTGCAGCGCGCCGTTTTTAAAATCGTACCGCCCTGCTGGATGATGTTGCTTACGTTCTGGCTTTTGAATTCCTTGATTTCACCGGTTACCAGACCTTTGTAACCTCTGTATATTCCTTTTACCCGGAGCCCGTTGTAGATAGCTGCACGTGTCACTGCACGGATAGCTGCGTTCATTCCCGGAGCGTCGCCTCCTGAAGTTAAAATACCGATACACTTAATTGTTCCCATGACAATCTCCTTATTTAGTATTAATAATTACCTTAAAATACGTCGGCAAAGATAACAAAAGCTTTTTAAATTCGCGATTTTATGGCTTCGGATATTTCTTCCATCAGCCATTTAGGGGTAGAAGTGGCTCCGCATATGCCTATGGACTCCGCTCCGGCGAGCAACCGGTTGTCTATTTCCTGCGCACTGTCTATCAGGTGCGAGTTCGGATTGACTTTTCTGCATTCGTTGAACAGGATTTTGCCGTTGGAGCTTTTCTTGCCGCTGACAAAAAATATCAAGTCGTGCGATGAGGCGAACTTGCGGATATTGGGAATGCGGTTGGCTACTTGCCGGCATATGGTGTCGTAGTATTCGAAGGTGACTTCCGGGGATATGTGTTCCTTGATGTACGCCACTATCTTCTGGAATTCGTCCAGCGACTTGGTGGTTTGCGAGTAAAGGCGTATGCTTTTGCTGAAATCCAGCAGCCGTGCTTCTTCCAGCTTCTCTATCACGATTGCTTTCCCTGTGGTCTGTCCCACTAAGCCCAGTACTTCGGCATGCCCGTTTTTTCCGTATATGACGATTTGCTTCTCTTCGTTGCTTTCCAGGGTGTATTCCTGCTTTATTTTCTTTTGCAGGCGGAGTACCACCGGGCAGGTGGCGTCGATAATTTCGATGTTGTTCCGCTTGGCGGTCTGGTATGTCTCGGGTGGTTCGCCGTGGGCGCGCAGCAGTACTTTGGTGTCGTGCAGGCGGCGGAACTCCTCGTGGTTGACGGTAATCAGTCCCATGGCTTTCAGCCGTTCCACCTCGCGGCTGTTGTGCACGATGTCTCCCAGGCAGTATAATGTTCCGCCCTTTGCCAGTTCTTCTTCGGCTTTACGAATTGCGGTTACTACTCCGAAGCAGAAACCGGAGCCTTCGTCTATTTCTACTTTTGCCATATCGCTGGGTTTAGGTTATGCTTTGCAAATCTTGTCGAACTGTTCTGCCAGCCATTCTTTTTGTTGGGAAATAGTCATGTGGCTATTGTCCAGCAGCAATGCGTCGTCCGCCTTGCGGAGCGGGCTTACCGTCCTGTTCTGGTCGATGTAATCCCGTTGTTTCACGTTTTCCAGGATTTCGTCGAAGCCGGCTTCCTCGCCTTTCGCCTTTAGTTCCTCATACCTGCGCTGGGCGCGGATTTCGGGGGATGCCGTTACGAAAATCTTCAGTTCGGCATCCGGAAATACCGTCGTGCCGATGTCGCGGCCGTCCATTACGATTCCTTTGGCTTTTCCCATTTCCTGCTGTTGGGCTACCATGGCTTCGCGCACGAAATCCAGGGCTGCGATAGGGCTGACGTGCGACGACACTTCCATTGTACGGATTTTCCGCTCTACGTTGACGCCGTTCAGGTAGGTGTCGGGGCAGCCCGTCTCCGGGTTCAGCCGGAAGGATATGCGGATATCCTTAATCTGCTTTTTCAGCTCCTCCGTATCGATGCCGTTATCTGTAAACAGCCCGTTCTCCATGCTGTATAGGGTAACGGCGCGGTACATGGCTCCGCTGTCTATGTATATGTAGCCTATCTCGCGGGCAAGGTCTTTGGCCATTGTGCTTTTTCCGCAGGAGGAAAAGCCGTCGATTGCGATTGTTATCTTTTTCATATGGAAAGATTTTATACTATATTTATATAGAAATATTCTTCCGGACAGGAAAATTTGAATGTTTCGTTTAAAATTCTTGCCAAAGATACGGTATTTTTAAAATATCTCGTTACATTTGTGGCACAAAAGCAGATGAAGGCTTTTGAAGAATTAAAAAAATGAAAATGCACCGCTTATTGTGTAAAAAAACACAGCTAAGCAAGAACAATCGTGGGAAAAGTACTATATTTGCCACAAATGAGAAACACTAAAATTATATTATAAATTATGGAAATTAAAAAGACACCTAAGGCAGACTTGGAGAATAAAAAGTCAACTTGGCTGCTCGTCGGTTACGTGATTGTGCTCGCGTTTATGTTCGTCGCATTCGAATGGACTAAGCGTGATATCAAGATTGATACGAGCCAGGCTATTACCGACCTTGTATTTGAAGAGGAAATCATTCCTATTACGGAACAACCCGAGCAGATTGCTCCTCCCCCTCCCGAGGCTCCTTCGATTGCAGAAACCCTGACAATCGTGGACGATGATGCCGATGTAGAGGAAACTACTATCGCTACGTCTGAGGAAACCAACCAGGCGGTGGAAATCAAGTATGTGCCCGTAGCCGTTGAAGAAGAGGAACCGGAAGAACAGACTATCTTCGAGGTGGTAGAACAGATGCCCGAATTTCCCAATGGCGGTATGGCAGGCTTGATGCAGTATCTGAGCAAGAATATCAAATATCCTACTATCGCCCAGGAAAACGGTACGCAAGGCCGTGTTACCGTACAGTTCGTCGTTAACAAGGACGGTAGTATCGTAGATGCCAAAGTGCTTAGAGGCGTTGACCCGTACCTGGATAAGGAGGCTATCCGTGTGATTAGCTCGATGCCGAAATGGAAACCGGGTATGCAGCGCGGTAAAGCGGTACGTGTGAAGTACACAGTGCCTGTAATGTTCCGATTGCAGTAATAAAATTATCCATAGCATAAAGAGGCTGCTTTTAGGCAGCCTCTTTTTATTCCCTGCCATTCCTAAATTGAAATACTTATGTTTACAGCTTCCGAACTTCTCGAAAAAATAAATTCCCATATTGCAGGTTTGCAGTTTGTCCGTACCCCGAAAGGTCTGTATGACCCCGTTACCTATGTCTTGTCAATGGGTGGAAAGCGGATTCGCCCCGTACTGATGCTAATGGCTTATAATCTTTATAAGGAGGATGTAGTCTCCATATTTTCGCCGGCAACGGGTATCGAGGTATATCATAACTATACGTTGCTGCATGACGATTTAATGGACCGCGCCGATAAACGCCGCGGCAAGGAAACCGTGCATAAGGTGTGGAATGACAATGCGGCTATCCTTTCGGGCGATGCCATGCTGGTGTTGGCTTACCAGTTTATGGCGCAGTGTCCGGTGGAGCATTTGAAAGAGGTCATGGATTTGTTCAGCCTCACTGCTCTCGAAATATGCGAGGGACAGCAAATGGATATGGAGTTCGAGAAACGCAATGATGTGAAGGAGGAGGAGTACCTGGAGATGATTCGCCTGAAGACCTCCGTCCTGCTGGCGGCAAGCCTGAAAATCGGTGCGCTGCTGGGCGGCGCTTCCGCAGACGATGCAGGGCGCCTGTATGATTTCGGTATGAATATGGGAGTGGCTTTTCAACTGAAGGACGACTGGCTGGATGTGTATGGCGACGTTGCTGTCTTCGGAAAAAATATAGGAGGGGATATTCTGTGCAACAAAAAGACGTACATGCTGATTAAGGCATTGGAGCATGCGGACAAGGAGCAGTTGCAGCAATTGGAGCATTGGATAAATGCAGCGGAGTTCGAACCGGCGGAGAAGATTGCCGCGGTAACCGGCTTGTATAACCGGATAGGCGTCAAGGGTTTATGCGAGAATAAAATGGTGGAATATAGCAACAAGGCAATGGAGAGCCTGGCTGCCGTGAGTGTGGCGGACGGGAAGAAAACCGAACTTGGAAAACTTATTGAAAATCTGATGTACCGGGAAGTGTAACTCATAATTAATCCGATTAGAAATGCCTTATAGGAGATTACCGAATACAGACCAAGCAAGGATACGGGCGTTGAAGGCCGTAGTCGTGAAGGGTGATATATATAACGTGTACGATTTGGCAGTATCTTTAAAGACACTTACGGATGCCCGGAATTTCCTGATGAAATTCGAGGCTGCCCAGACTTATTATGCGGAGTGTTTCGAGCGTCAGTCCAAGGCTGCCCGCAAACATCAGTCTAATGTAAAGATTGCCCGCCTGTATATATCGCATTTCATCCAAGTCCTGAATCTGGCGGTAATCCGTTCGGAGGTGCGTACGGCGCATAAGGAGTATTACGGCCTGGATACGAAAAACAATAACGTGCCGGATTTATCGACGGAGGCGGCGCTCGCCGAATGGGGACGTAAGATTGTAGACGGTGAGAGCAGGCGCATTTCGCAAGGGGGTATTCCTATTTATAATCCTACGATAGCCAAAGTAAGGGTGCATTATGATATTTTCATGGAGAGCTATGAGAAGCAGAAGAACTTGCAGACTTTGACTGCCCGCAGCCTGGAAACTCTCGCTTCCATGCGCGCCGATGCCGATGCCCTGATTTTGGATATCTGGAACCAGGTGGAGCGGAAATACGAAAAGGTGCTACCCAACGAGAAGCGGTTGGATTTATGCCGCGACTACGGCCTGATTTACTATTACCGTACCGGTGAAAAAGAAAAAGAGGAAATAGCGCAATGAGGTTAGTCGATTCGCATTCCCACCTTTTCCTGGACGAGTTCCGGGATGATTTGCCGCAAGTGATAGCGCGTGCGCAGGCGGCGGGGGTAACCCATATCTTTATGCCCAATATCGACAGCACGACCGTAGAGCCCATGCTCCGTGTGTGTGAGGAGTATAAGGGTTATTGCTTCCCGATGATAGGGCTGCATCCGACTTCCGTGGATACCGGGTACAAGGAGGAGCTGGCGGTTGTGGCCGAACGTCTGGCGATGCCGGATAATTATGTGGCAATCGGTGAAATCGGGATAGACCTTTACTGGGACAGGACATTCTTGAAAGAACAGTTGCTGGTTTTCGAACAGCAGGTGCAGTGGGCGTTGGAGTACGGGTTGCCCGTAGTTATCCATTGCCGCGAGGCTTTCGATTATATATATAATGTGTTGGAACCTTATAAATCGTCTCCCCTGAGGGGTATCTTCCACAGTTTCACGGGGACGCTGGAAGAGGCGCACCGGTTGTTGGAGTTTGCCGGTTTCTATATCGGAATCAACGGGGTGGTGACATTTAAAAAGTCGGACTTACCGGAGGTTTTGCTGGGTGTTCCCTTAAACCGGATAGTCCTCGAAACCGACTCTCCTTATCTTACTCCCGTACCGAACCGGGGGAAAAGAAACGAGAGTGCGAATGTAAAGGATACTCTGTTAAAAGTGGCCGGGATATACGGAAAGCAGCCCGAAGAAGTAGCTTGCATCACCTCTGAAAATGCTTTAAAAGTGTTTGGAATGCTCAAATAACGTTTCGAAGATTTTAAAGTTTATTAATTTTGAGATTTTATTGCGGATAAAACTTTGAGAATGCTGTGGAAGAACAAAAAAAAGAATACATTTGTAGCTGAAAACGCTTGGGGTTCGCATTTTTTTTGTAATTTGCACCCGATTTCGAGGAAAGGCGTCTATTTGGAGAGATGCTCGAGTGGTTGAAGAGGCACGCCTGGAAAGCGTGTATACCCCTAAAGGGTATCCGGGGTTCGAATCCCCGTCTCTCCGCGGATGTTTAAGATAGAAGAAGAACAATAAATAAACATAATAAGTAATTTAATTAATTAATCTTAAAAATTAGACACACAATGAAAAAGTTATTTGCAATTGTTGCTGTGATGGGAGTCTTAACATTTGGCTCAACTCAACTTGCTCAGGCTCAAGATGCTCCTGCCGCTGAACAAACAGAACAAGCTGCTCCTGCAGCACAAGCAGCTCCTGCCGATGAAGCTGCTGCTCCTGCTACTATCGAAGCAGAAGAAGGTGGTATCCACAAAGAACTGAAAACGAAATTTATTGAAGGTTCTGCATTCTTTATGAGTTTCGTTGCCATAGCATTGGTTATCGGTCTTGCTTTCTGTATCGAACGTATCATCTATCTGAGCTTGGCAGAAATCAATACCAAGAAGTTCATCGCCGCTATCGAGGCTGCTTTGGAAAAAGGAGACGTTGAGGCTGCTAAAGACATCGCACGTAACACCAGAGGTCCTATCGCTTCTATCTACTATCAAGGTTTGATGAGAATCGACCAGGGTATCGATGTTGTTGAAAAGTCTGTTGTTTCTTACGGTGGCGTACAGGCCGGTTACCTGGAAAAGGGTTGCTCCTGGATTACGCTGTTCATTGCAATGGCTCCGTCATTGGGATTCTTGGGTACTGTAATCGGTATGGTGCAGGCATTTGATAAAATCCAACAGGTAGGTGATATCTCTCCGACGGTTGTAGCAGGTGGTATGAAGGTTGCCTTGATTACGACTATCTTCGGTTTGATTGTTGCCTTGATTCTCCAGGTATTCTATAACTATATCCTGTCTAAGATTGAAGCTCTGACCAGCGACATGGAAGACTCTTCTATCACTCTGTTGGATATGGTTATCAAATATGATTTGAAATATAAAAAATAATTTATCTGCGATATGAAAATTAGAATTCAAAAAGTTTCAGGTACTGTATTGTATGTGATGCTTGCCATTACATTGGTCATCCTGGGTATGTTCTTCTTTGGCGGAGAAACCCCAGTTGATCAGCGTTTGGTCGCAGATACTGCAATGGAGGAGCCTGCACAAACAGATGCTTTGATATACTGGATGTATATCCTGTTTGGAATAGCTGTTATTATTACAATCGTAGCTGCTATTTATCAATTTGTAACAGGATTCATTGATTCTCCTATGACTGCAATTAAATCATTGTTAGGTTTGATTCTCATTATCGTGGTATTGGTTATATCATGGGCTATGGGAAGCGACCAACCATTGGTAATGCCTGGCTATGATGGTGCAGAAAATGTTCCGTTCTGGTTGAAGTTGACAGATATGTTCTTGTACACTATCTATATTATGATGGGTGCAATGATTCTGTTGATATTTGGTTTTGGTATAGCTAAAAAGTTTAAATAATAAAAGGAAACTGAGATGGCTAAAAAGAAAAGAGAAGTACCTGAAATCAACTCTAGTTCTACAGCGGACATTGCTTTCTTGTTGCTCATTTTCTTCTTGATTACAACGTCAATGGATACTGACCGTGGTTTGGCAAGACGTTTGCCGCCTCCGCCCGAACAGAATCAGGAAAATGACGATGTAAAGTTGAAAGAGCGCAACGTATTGCAGGTGTTCGTGAATATGAACGACCAGTTAATGTGCGGTAACGATTATATTAGTATAGACGAATTGCGCGCAAAGGCAAAGGAGTTTATTGCTAATCCGTATAACGATGAAACAAAACCGGAAAAGCACGCCAAAGATGTGCCATTTTTTGGAAATATGATGGTTACGGAAAAGCACGTAGTTTCTTTGCGATGCGACCGCGGTACTTCTTATAAGACATATATAGCTGTACAGAATGAGCTGGTAGCTGCGTACAATGAATTACGCGATGAATTGGCTCAGGAAAAGTGGCAGAAAAAATATGCCGACTTAGATGAAGTACAACAAGAAGCGATTCGTGATATTTATCCTCAGAAGATTTCTGAGGCAGAACCTAAAAAGTACGGAGAAAAGAAGTAATGGGAAAATTTAATAAAACCGGAAAGCGCGGAATGCCGGCGTTGAACACTTCTTCTCTGCCTGACCTTATCTTTACCCTGTTGTTCTTCTTCATGATTGTAACGACCATGCGTGAGGTAACATTGAAGGTTGAGTTTAAGGTTCCACAAGGTACGGAGTTGGAAAAACTCGAGAAGAAGTCTTTGGTTACGTTTATCTACGTAGGAAAACCTACTGCTGAATTCCGTAAGAAATTAGGTAATGAGAGCCGTATCCAGTTGAACGACAGTTATGCTGAAGTTGCTGCAATCCAGGACTACATTATTGGTGAACGCGCCAGTATGAAGGAAGAGGACCAGCCGCAAATGACAGTATCCTTGAAAGTTGACCAAGATACGAAAATGGGTATCGTAACAGATATCAAAGAGGCTCTTCGTAAAGCTTATGCATTGAAAATTAACTACTCTGCGCAACCGCGCCAGTAAGAAAGTTAATTCAGACTATATAATAAAGGTCGCTTGTTCCAACAGGCGACCTTTATTGTTTGTAACTAATGTACTGCTTTACAGCAAGAGAAGAGGTCAAAGCTCGGCTTTAGAGGGAATGAATTTTTAATCTGAAGCTAAATACCCTTTATCGGTAATAAAAAAACGTATAACTGAAGTGCACCCCAAAAGTTAGACACAAAACTTTTGGGGTGCACTTCAGTTCGGGGTAGGGACATTCAGTAGATAGAATAAGATTAGCCAACTAATTCATATTCGAATTATTGCGAATTAGTTGTTTTTTTAAAGACATTTACTGAATATCCCGAAGTACAACCGTCCGCGATAGCATATTATAACTTGCTCATATCAGTTCTAACTTAGCCATAAATTTTGAATTTATCAATATGGAGAAAACTGAACACTATTGGCAGGTTATAATATGCTATCGCGGACGGTTGTACTGTTCATCTTAGCTTTGATACCCGTCTATATTTTTATCTCCTATTACTTAATAGGGATTTACATAACCTCATCGTTTATTTCACATTGTACACTTCCCGGTAGATATGTTCTTTTACCTGTTCGAAATCTTTCTCGCATTCCAGATTGCCGTGCGCCATTAGCAACATAGGTAGGTAGTTGTCTCCCGGTTTATAGGGAGGTTGCATATAAGGCTTTTCCCATAGGGTAAAGCCATGCCGTTTATAGAAGTTAATGCGTCGCACAGCCATTTCTTCTTCGGGCGCTTCCACTTCCAAAATAATGGGTTTGTCTATCTGCCGGCACAAATGTTCCAGGACATTCTTTCCGTGACCGCCATTGCGTTGGGACGGGTCGATAGCAAAATGCTCCACATAATAGAACTGCCCGAAATCCCAGTAGGTGATAAACCCTACCGGGGTGTCATGGTGGAGGATGATATTACAGTGAAAATGCGGTTTGGTATCCGTATAGGTACGGAGCTCCTCCAATGAACGGTATTCTTCGGGTGGGAAAGAAGCGGTCATTAACTGCTCCATGTAATTATACAGGGCTGTATCCGCAGTCGTGATACGTTGAAATTTAATCATAAGTCTGTTTTTTGAAGTTGGTTATTGTTGTTTATTCTGTATAAAACTCGATAATTTTACGGATAGCGCGTTGGCATACGGGGCAGAAGGTGGGATATTCGTTGGTACGCATACGGCAATCGTTTGCCGGGCGGTAAACTCCTTTTGCGGAATAACCGCCTCCTTCGTACACACCGACCGGGTATTTACCGCTTTCACCGGACGGGGTGGGAATAGGGGTGGCTTCGGCAAGCATGTCTTTCCATTTCGAGGCGAAATCTACCCGTGTGCTGATGTTCTGCTCCCAGGGTTCTATGTCCAGCGGATAAGTATCCGTCATAATGTCGTTGTCATAGAAATATTCGTCGGCAAGCCCAGCGAAGCTATGGCCGAATTCATGTACCACTACCGGACGGAACAGCGGGTGGTGGGCTGTGGTAAGGGTATATGAGTTATAGATACCTCCTCCTCCGTATTCTTCCGTATTGGCTAATATAATGATGTGTTCGTAAGGTATTCCCGCTAAGGCATCGTGTATCGCTTTTACATGCGACGTGGTTAGGTAGCGGTCGGAATAGAAGGTGCTGAAATGAGAGCCGAAAGCGGTATGCTTCCATTCGCCTAATCTGGGTACGCTGACCCCGCTGTCCATGGAAGGGCTGGCTACTGCCACGATATTGAACCGTTTCTTCATCGACTTGAACGGTTCGTGTGCAAAAAGGCTTTCACAGGCAATACCGGCGTCCCGGTAGAATGTCGGCATTTCCTGGGGGGTATATCCTTCTGCAAGGATTGCTACGTCGATACATTGCTCCGTGTTTCCGTTTTGCAGCAGGTATTTGTGCGGGGTGATGTGCGAAGTGCCTTTCTGTGCGATTAATACATCGTCCGGATGTACGGTGTGTTTCATTGCGGCACGTATGTTGCGGCGGGAATCGAGCAGCGTGATTTCTATCTCGACCGGTTGGAGCGGATAGGGGAGAAGAAATGTATTCTCGAATCCTTTCGTTATGCTTGTAGCTTCTTCCGTTTCCAGCCACTCTTGGAAAAGCGAGGAGAAGGATGTGGCATATATCGTTTTTCCGCTGGCTGCATCGCGCATGACAATCTGCCCGTTGCCTTGCAACGGCAGTTCTGCCAGGTGGTGTTTTCTGCCTGCCCAGGTCGGGAGGGAGGATAGTCCGTCCAGGCAAATATCCTGCCGGGATGCATTGCCGTTGAAGATGTAATCTACACGGAGGGTTTTATCCGCGAAATAGTCGGCGAAAACCTGTGCGCGGAGGGGGGAGAGCGCTACCGAACAGAGTAAGAGTAATATATATTTTTTCATATCCATTGTAATTTAACCGTTTTACAAAGATACGATTTTTGTCTGTATTACCCGGCATATGCGATTATTCTCTTTTTAGCAAGAAAAGTTATAATTCGTATTTTAATTGGAGAAAAAATGGCTAACTTTGCACATTGCCGTAGCAGAATACGGTAAAATATTCATTTAATTAATTATTGGAATTAGAAATGGGACATCATCAATTGGATACTTTAGACGAGCAAATATTGCAGTTGATTGCCGATAATGCGCGTATTCCCTTCCTTGAAGTAGCCAGGGCATGCAATGTATCTGGGGCGGCTATCCACCAGCGTATTCAGAAACTCACCAATCTGGGTATATTGAAGGGGTCGGAATATGTCATAGACCCGGAAAAGATAGGATATGAGACTTGTGCGTATATTGGAATCTATTTAAAAGATCCCGCTACTTTTGATGCCGTGACAAAAGCGTTGGAAGCCATTCCCGAGATTGTGGAGTGCCACTTTACAACGGGTAAGTATGATATGTTTATTAAGTTGTACGCCCGGAATAATCATCATCTGCTGAGTATTATCCACGATAAGTTGCAGCCGCTGGGGTTGTCGCGTACGGAAACGCTGATTTCATTCCACGAGGCCATTAAACGGCAGATGCCGATAATCGTGGAAGAGGAGGAGGAATAAACTATCTGCGGATATAATCGACAAAAGCATAAGGGCAGGGATGCTTCTCGTCTACCGGATGAGACTCCCTGCTTTTTTCTTGCCATATTTCGGGGTCTACTTCCGGAAAGCAGGCATCTGCTTCGGGGGCTTCCGCATCTATTTCCGTAAGGCAGAGCGCGTCTGCCAGCGGGAGAGCCTGGCGGTATACGCTGGCTCCGCCTATAATGTAAACCTGCTCATCCTGTGCACAGTTTTTCAGGGCTTCTTCGAGGGAGGGGAAAACTTCTGCACCCGGGCATCGGATGTCGCGACGGGTAGACAGGACGATGTTCCGCCGGTTCGGTAGGGCGCCTTTGGGCAGCGACTCGAAGGTTTTGCGCCCCATGATGATTGTGTGTCCGGTGGTGAGCGCTTTGAAGCGTTTCAAGTCATTGGGAAGCCAGAATAATAACTTGTTTTCATAGCCGATACCCATGCGGCGGTCTACTGCAGCGATAATGCTAATCATATGTCTTGTTGTATAGGAGTCCGATTTGTTTTTTTAAGATAAGGGGTGCTTTCCCGTACCGGGTTTATACCGGGAAACGGTAGTTTATACAGCTACCTTTCCGGCAATGTGCGGATGCGGATTATAGTTTACCAGTTCGAAGTCTTCGAACTTGAAGTCGAAGATGTTTTTTATATCCGGATTGATTTTCATCTGCGGGAGCGACCTCGGCTCACGGCTCAGTTGGAGCTTCACTTGTTCCAGGTGGTTCAGGTAGATGTGCGCATCTCCCAGGGTGTGTATGAAATCTCCTGCTTTCAGCCCGGTTACTTGTGCTGCCATTTGCAGAAGCAGGGCATACGATGCGATGTTGAACGGCACTCCTAAGAATATATCCGCGCTTCGCTGGTAGAGTTGCAGGCTGAGCCGCCCGTTGGCTACGTAGAACTGGAAGAATGCGTGACAGGGCGGCAGGTTCATGTTGTCCAGGTCGCCTACGTTCCAGGCACTGACTATGATACGGCGCGAGTCCGGATTGTGCCTGATAGTTTCTATGGCTTCGCTAATCTGGTCGATTGTCCCGCCTTTGTAATCCGGCCACGAACGCCATTGGTAGCCGTAGATGTGTCCTAAGTCTCCATTTTCGTCGGCCCATTCATTCCAGATACGCACGCCGTTATCTTGCAGGTACTTTACATTCGTATCACCTTTCAGGAACCATAGCAGTTCGTATATAATGGATTTCAAATGAAGTTTCTTAGTTGTCAGGCAAGGAAAACCCTCGTCCATATTAAAGCGCATCTGGTGTCCGAATACGCTGATTGTACCGGTTCCGGTACGGTCGCTTTTTTCTGTGCCTTCGGTCAGCACGCGGTTGAGCAAATCTAAATATTGTTTCATGGATTACTTGTTAAAAGCCTTGCCAAAGGTAGCCAAAGTTCTCGGGAGAATTGAAAATTAAAATTTAAAAATTAAAAAATGGAGGAAAGGTTTATAGGAAAGGGGTCAGCAGGTTACCTACCCAGCCGATGAATTTTTTCCAGCCCGAGCGCTTTTTCCACAACTCTGGAGTGAGCAGCGTACTGTTCTGCTTGTCTCTTTCGAACATGCTGTTCAGTTGGTGCGTCGTTGCCGGGTCGAAAATGAAAGCATTCGTTTCATAGTCGTAACGCAAACTGCGGCTGTTGAGATTTGCCGTACCTACCGTGCAGAATGAGCCGTCTATCATCATTACCTTGGAATGGTGGAACCCGTCTCTGAACAGGTAGATTTTCGCTCCCCGCTTCATCAGTTTGTGGGCGATGTAGAAAGATGCTTCGGGAGTGAAGGGAATATCCGATACAGCCGGTATCATTATTTCTACTTCCGTACCTTTCTTTAATGCATTCTTAATAGCTTTACGAATGGATTTCGTTGGTACGAAATAGGGATTTACTATCTGGATTTTTTTCTGGGCGGCTTCGATTGAGGCGGTATAGGCATGGCTGATAGAGCGGGGCGTTTCCCGGGGCGTACGGTCTACTATCGAAATTTCCTCGGCTATGCTGTCGGGAAACTGGGGCAGGTCGGGGAAATATGCCGGACCGCCGATGTGTTGCCCGGTTTCCCGGTTCCACATAGTCAGGAAAATTCCTTGCAGGTAGCGCACGGCATCTCCTTCTATATGCATGTGTATATCGTGCCATTTGCCGATTTTGGGTAAGCCGTTGATATAGTAGTCGGCTATGTTCATGCCGCCCGTATAACCGATTTTTCCGTCGATGACGACGATTTTGCGGTGGTCCCGGTGCATGGCATGGTTGATATAGGGAAAGGTGATAGGGTCGAACTTCACGATTTCGATACCACGCTCTTTGATAGCCTGCAAATGATGTTTTTTAAGCGGTTTGTTGTTAGACCAATTGCCGAAGGCATCGAACATGGCACGTACCTCTACTCCCTCCTTTGCTTTCTCGGCCAGTAAGTCGAAAAGGGCGTTGGCGATAGAGTCGTTGCGGAAATTGAAGTATTCCAGGTGGATGTGATGCCGGGCATGGCGGATAGTTTCGAATAAGTCGATAAACTTTTCGCGACCGGTCATCAATAGCCCGACTTTATTGTTGTAGGTCAGCGGTATTCCCATTTCCTGCATGTAGTTCATTACAAGAGAATCGCTGGTACTTTGCGCCCGGACGCTTCCAATGAAAAATGTAAATAATATGACGAATAGAGCCTGTCTCAAAACTTTGTAAGTTTATTTAGTTTTATGAGTTGGCAAATATACAATATATCATCGAGATATGCTCATTCGTTTAAAAAAAATTAGGAGGTTGTGTCAACATTTTGACACAACCTTTTTTATGCACAAAGCCCAGACTTTCCCAAGCCCGGGCTTTGTTATTAGCCAAAGTTTATGTAACTTTAGGCATCAGTTTTTTCGTTATGGCAAAGTTACATTTTCGTCCTTACATTCCCAACCAAACGGTTCTTTTTCCACAAAGAATTGATGAAAACATAGCTGCGGGCGACCCTGTCCGCATAGTCAATGCAGTTGTTGACAGTCTCGATCTTGATAATTTCAAGAAGCTTTATAAAGAAACGGGGCGCTCAGCTTATCATCCTAAA
>NZ_KB894119.1 GCF_000374365.1 Bacteroides gallinarum DSM 18171 = JCM 13658 | reverse complement strand
CCCGTTTTGGCCTTCAAACCTTATTTGCGGGGGAATACCTAAAGATACAAAAAAGCCAGCTAATTCGCAATATTTTGTGTATGAATTAGTTGGCTGATTTTATATTATTTACTGAATGTCCCGAGAGTAATCCCCTTGTTTTAAGCTCATATTGTTATAGTATAAAGCTGAAACAAGGGGATTTTATTTTTGCGGCTATATTATGAATAAGAGGATATGCCAAGACTCACTACAAACTACACAGATTATTACAGACCGTTTATCTTGATAACCAATTATTTAATTTCAATCCGTACGAATCCGCATAATTTGTGGTGAAAAAGAGTCTTGACATATCTCCTCTTTTGCTTGTGCATTTTTCTAATGAGAAACTTCTTTAGCGGTTATACTCCGCTGAATGCGCTGAATCCTCCGTCGATAGGGAGCAGTGCGCCTGTTACGAAGCTGGCGGCATCGCTGCACAGGAATTGTACGGCGCCGTTCAGCTCGTTGATGTCGCCGAAACGTTTCATCGGGGTCTTGGCAAGTACTTTCTTGCTGCGGTCGGTCAGTGAGCCGTCCGGGTTGATAAGCACGGCACGGTTCTGGTCGCCGATGAAGAAACCGGGGGCAATGGCGTTGACGCGGATGCCGTCTCCGTATTTCAGTGCGAGTTCGCTCGCCAGCCATTGGGTGAAGTTGGCAACGGCTGTCTTGGCTGCCGAATAGCCCGGAACACGGGTGATAGCGCTGTAAGCTGCCATTGAAGATACATTGACGATGCATCCTTTGCCTTGTTTTGCCATGACTTTACTGAATACCAGGGACGGGTAAACGGTTCCGTTCATATTCAGGTTGGTAACTTTTTCCCAGCAGGAGATGTCCATGTCGTAGAAATGCTGGTCGGGAGCCAGGGTAGCACCCGGCATATTGCCTCCGGCAATGTTGAGCAGGATATCGATGCGTCCCCATTTGGCAACGATGTCGTCGGCGAGCTTTTCAAGGCTGGCGATATCCAGTACGTTGCCTACGATACCGATTACATCTTCACCGTAGGTTTTCAGTTCTTCCACACGTTTGTCCAGTTGTTCCTGGCGGATGTCTACTGCCACTACTTTGGCGCCTTGTTGCATAAAACACTTGGCAATGCTGCCACCCAGCACACCACCCGCACCGGTGATGACTGCCACTTTACCTGCAATACTGAATTGTTCGTTCATAATCTTCTTCTTTTTTATTTGGAGTTTTGTATAAAGTATAAGGTATAAAATTGGAGGCGTATAAAGTACGGAGCATAAGATATGAAGTATGAAATGCAGGGTATGAGGTATAAAGTATAGTGCTTATATTTTATGCTTCATGTTCCATACTTATCCTTTCTCGCTTTATACTCACCCTTTCATTTCGTCCTGTACTACTGCCATCATGCCTTCTACCTGTGCCAGTGCCAGCATACGGCCGTGGAACGAGTAGCCGGGATTGTATCCTTTGTCCTCATCGCCCAACATCATCCGCCCGTGGTCTACCCGCATGGGCAGGTTGGGGTTCTCTTTCTCGAAGATGCGGATTAGGTCGATAAGGTGTCCGCGTCCCGTGAGGTGGGAGCTTTCTATGAAGTTTCCGCCCGGCATGGCTGCGGTGCTGCGCAGGTGTACGAAATGAGTGCGCGATGCGAACTTCCGGGCGAGCTCGCGGGTGTCGTTGTGTTCTCCCGCACTGAGCGAGCCGGCACAGAAAGTAAGTCCGTTGTGAGGATTGTCTACTGCGTTCAGGAACCAGGCGATGTCTTCTTCGTTAGTAACGATGCGCGGCAATCCCAATACCTGGAAAGGAGGGTCGTCGGGATGTACGCACATATTCACTCCGTACTCCTCGCATACCGGCATAATGGCGGCGAGGAAGTACCGCATATTCTCGCGGAGTGTATCGCGGTCTATGCCTTTGTATAGTGCCAGCAGGTTCTTGAAGATGTTGACCGGGTTCTTGTCGCCTTCCTTGATATTGCCGTTTACGAATCCCTGCGTCTTTACGATAATCGTGTCGATAAGGTCGTCTTTCTCGGCTTCGGTGATAGTCTTGTCCAGCTCCTCCACTTTAGCCAGTTCTTCCGGGGTGTAGTCTTTTTCCGCCCCCTCGCGCCGGAGTATGCGCAGGTCGAAGTAGGCGAAGCGTACCCGGTCGAAGTAAAGCGATGATGTACCGTCTGCCCAAGGGTGTTGCAAGTCCGTACGTATCCAGTCGATAACGGGCATGAAGTTGTAGCACACGGTCTTTATGCCGCATTTGCCCAGGTTGGCGAGGCTTACCTTGTAGTTCTCTATCAGTTGTTCACGTTCCGCCCCTGCATATTTGATTGCCTCGCATACGGGGAGGCTCTCTACTACCGACCAGCGCAGGCCGTAGGACTCGATGTATTGTTTCAAGTCATTGATAGCCTCTTCTGTCCATATCTCGCCGTTGGGCACATCGTGCAGGGCGGTAACTATGCCTTCCACACCGATTTGCCGAAGCATGTCGAGCGTTATCTTGTCTTTTTTGCCGAACCATCTCCAAGTCTTTTCCATATTCCTTTCGTATTAATGATTTAAAATGATTATCCGGTGCAAATATAGGTACTAAAACAATGCGGATATGAGCGGATATTTGCAGGATATATGCGTATTTTTGCGCACATCCGTAGATTATTATCTTCCCTTTGCGTATCTTTGTATGTAGGATAGGGAAAACGGATTCTTCTTTCCGTGCCTTCCGGCGGTATCGATGTTGAACGGTAAACGGCTACTGTTATGAGACGGATAATAAACGAACAGCTCCAGATATCGGAGTCCAATCCGATAAAAGCGCGGTATTACGACTACGACCGCTTTACGTATCCCTGGCATTTCCACAGCCAGTACGAGATTATCTATGTGAAGAAAAGCTGCGGGCGGTGTTTTGTGGGCGATTCCATAGAGCGGTTCTCCGACGGGGATGCGATATTGTTCGGTCCTAACCTGCCCCATTATATGCGGAGCGATGATGTGTATCACTGCGACAATTCCCTGTTGAGGGTTCAGGGTACGATTATCCAGTTCGAGGAGAATTTCATGCAGTATTCTTTCGACCATTATCCGCAGTTTCACCAGATAAGACTGCTGCTGAAGGAGGCGGAGAGGGGAGTTGTCTTTCATACCGCCGGCAACAGCCCGGTAGGTGGCAGGATGTCTGTTTTTCCCGAGCTGAAGGGTTTCGGGCAACTGACGGGATTGCTGGAATTATTGCAGGAGTTGGCGGTCTTTACCCGGAGGAAGATGTTGGCAAGCCCCTGTTACTACGAGAAGTTCCCCACGGCGGGAAACAAGCGGATTGATAAAATCATTTCGTTCATCAACAGCAACTACACCCGTCCTCTCAGGCTGGACGAGATTGCCGAAATGGCGAATATGAACAGCAGTGCCTTTTGCCGTTTCTTTAAGGAGGTCACTGAAAAGACGTTCTTGCAATATGTAATGGATATGCGTATCGGCTATGCGTGTAAGCTGCTGACTATCGGTGATATGGAGATTTCGCAGATAGCTGTGGAGTGCGGGTTCGACTCCATTTCGCACTTCAACCGTACCTTCAAGCAACTAACGGGGCTGACGCCTACGCAGTATAGGAACCAGATAATGAAATGAATATCCCCTTCACCCTCTCTATCCCTGCCGGAAACGGAGGGATGAGGAGCGTGAAGGGGGGATGTAAGAAAAGTAGATTTCCGTAGGATAGCCGTTACATTCCGAACGACAGCTTGTCGATAGACTGGTATACTACACTGGCAATACTCAGTACCACGATGCCCAGCGTACAGATAACGAGGCTGGCACGTGTGTAATTATCGCTGCGGAAAGCGGCGATAGGCTCGTCGCTCTTGTTGATGTACATCGCCTTTACAATCTTCAGATAATAGTACAGCGATACGATTGTATTGATTAATGCAATGAATACCAGCAGGTGGAACCCGCTTTCGAAAGCTGCCGCGAAGATGAAGAATTTCGAGAAGAAACCGGCGAACGGCGGAATACCCGCCAGCGAGAACAGGGCGATTGTCATGAAGAATGCCAGCTTGGGGTTGGTGGTGTACAGCCCGTTATAGTCCTCCAGCGTGAACTTGCCGGCACGCAATGCCACAATCGTGATAACGCTGAATACGGCAAGGTTGGCAAACAGGTAAATCAGTACATAGTATACCAGCGACGTCATACCCAGCGATGTGCCGCTGATAACGCCCAACATGATGTAACCGGCCTGCGAGATACTGGAAAAGGCCATTAACCGTTTCAGGTTTTCCTGGCGCAGGGCAAAGAGGTTAGCCAGCGTGATAGAGGCGATAATGACCCAGTAAAGCACTTCCTGCCATTGTGCCGACATCGGTGCGAATACCTTATAGAGTATGGTCATGAGCACGAATGCCGCCGCGCCTTTGGAGATAACGCTCAGGTAGGCGGTTACGGTACTGGGGGCGCCTTCGTAAACATCGGCAGTCCACAGGTGGAAGGGAACCAGCGAAATCTTGAATCCCATACCCGAGAAGAAGAATACGAACGCCATAATCTGTAACGGGCTTCCGTCCAGGCGTGCCGGGATGTCGTCGAAGTAGAGCGTGCCTACCGTGCCGTATATCAGCGAGATGCCGTAGAGTAGCAGGCCGCTGGAAAAGAGCGCCGTAAGGATGTACTTGGCTCCCGCCTCGGCGGAGTGGTGGCGGTACTTGTCGAAAGCAACCAGGGCTGCCATAGGGATACTGGCGGTTTCCAGCCCGATGAAGAACATCAGGAAGTGTCCGGAAGAAATCATAAGGTACATGCCCAGCAGGGTGGAGAGTGTCAGTATGTAGAACTCGCCCTGCTTGATAGCCGTATCGGGGCGGCGCATCCACTCGTGCGCCATGAGGAATACGATAAGCGTACCTATGCTGAGAATGGACTTGACGATGCTCTGTACCGGCTGGTTGTGGTACATCCCGCCGAAGGCATCGGCTGCCGGACCGGGAACAATGGTTATAAGCGTATGGATAATGAGCAGGGCAACGGGCAGCATGGTGTTCAGCACCGGTTTGCCGTCATTCTTGTGCGCATCCGGACTCATGAAGAGGTCGGCTATGAACAGGATAACGATGACCGCTACCAGCGACAGCTCTTCTTTCATTAGGAGAAATTGGGAGTAATCCATTTGTCGAATTTAAGAATTAAATGTTATGAATTGAAAGTTTCCGGTTCTCGTCAGCCCAATAGGTTGGTTATCGGCAGTACGCTGTCTCCAATCATATTGCTTATCCACAGCGGGGCAAGACCCAGCCCGGCTACACAGGCAATCAGGATGATTACGGCGGTACGCTCGTCCCAAGTGGCATCGGTCAATGCCAGGTGGTGCTTGTCGGTACAGGTTCCGTAAAGTATCTTGCCTACGAGTCGCAGGATGTAAACCGCCGTAATCACGATACTCGTACATGCAATGACAGTCCATACGCGGTGGAAGGTATCGGGGTGCTGGAATGCGCCGTTGAAGATTGTCATTTCGGCAATGAAACCGCTAAGTCCCGGCAGGCCGAGGTTGGCAAGGCCGGCAATGACGTAGGATACCGCCAGGAAGGGCATAATCTTCATCAGTCCGTTCAGCTCGCGTACGTCGCGTGTGTGCGTCCGTCCGTAAATCATACCGATTAGGGCGAAGAACAGGGCGGTCATCAGTCCGTGGGAGAGCATCTGCAATACCGCACCGGTGCATGCCGTCCGGTTCATCATCAGGATAGCGAACAGCACCAGGCCGCAGTGCGATACGGAGGAATAGGCGTTGATGTATTTCAGGTCGGTCTGCACGCAGGCGGAGAAGGCTCCGTACACTACGGAGATACCAGTCAGTATGAGGAATATCCAGCCTAACTCCTGTGCGGCTTCGGGCATCAGGTACATGGCGATGCGGAAACATCCGTAGCCGCCTAACTTCATCAGCACGCCGGCATGCAGCATGGAAACGGCGGTGGGTGCGGATGCATGGCCGTCGGGACTCCATGTGTGGAACGGGAACAGGGCGCCCAGTACGCCGAAACCGAGGAAGGTAAGCGGGAACCAGATGCGCTGCTGCTCGATAGGGATGTTGTGCAATTGGGCTATCTCCAGCAGGTTCATGGTCGTACCGCCGCTACCGAAGTAGATACCCAGAATTCCGATTAACAGGAAGGCGGAACCGCCCATGAGCATCAGCGTCAGCTTCATGGCGGCATATTCTTTTCGTCCCGAGCCCCATACGCCGATAAGCAGGTACATCGGGATAAGGGCTACTTCGTAGAACATGAACATGGTGAACAGGTCGGTGGAGATGAAGAACCCGAATACGCCCATTGAGAGCAGGGTGAACCAAAGGAAATATTCTTTTGTCAGCGGTTGCAGGCGCCAGGAAGCGAATGTGCCGGTAAAGACGATTATCGCCGAAAGTAGCAGCATGGCTACCGAGATGCCGTCTACTCCCACGGAATAGTGGATGTTGAGGGCGGGATACCAGGCTACGTCGGCGCAGAACAGCATTTCATCCGTAGCGCCGCCATGACGGGCTTGCAGGTAGGCGACGGTCAGTCCGACGGCAGCGATAAGCAACGCCGAGGCGCCGGCCGTCATCACCGCACGTATCTGTGCTATGTTGCGGCTGAGCCAGAGACCCAGCAACATCAGCAAGGGGATGAGTACGAATATGGATAAGAAATTCATCTTTATATTGTGTATTAATTGTTATTGTTTCATTAGTCGGTAAATCGGTTGTCGGTCGCCGTTGCCTGTTATAGCAACAGCAGCAGTATCAGTACGAGCGTACCCAACAGGAATACGAGTGTGTATTGCTGGATGCGTCCGCTTTGCAGGCCGCGTATCTCATCGCTCGTGGCATTGGCGCCCCAGGCGAGGAAGTCGAAGAAGCCGTCTACCACATGGCGGTCCCACCACGCGATAGGGCGGCTGATGCACCCGAAGATGATACGGTGGGTGATGAACTGGTAGATTTCATCTATATAGAAGCGGTGGTAGGCAGCCGTCCACAAACCTTTGAAGCGGCGGGCGAGCGCATCGGCAACCGGTTGCTTGGAGCCTTTGTACATATAGGTAGCCAACGCTATGGAGATAACGGCGATAGCGATGCTCGTACCCGCTACTCCCCAGTCGAGGTGAATGGTATAGGCTGTGCCGTCCGAGCTGACGAAGTGCCCGAAAGGAATGAACCCGGCAACCACTGTAACCAGTGCGAGGAACATCAGGGGAACGGTCATTGTCAGCGGGCTTTCGTGGGGGGTGTGGGCATGGCCGTCGTGACCTGCGGCTTCCTGCCGGGATGCTTCGCTTCCCCAGAAAATGCCGTAATACAGCCTGAACATGTAAAACGCTGTCATTGCGGCAATCACCGTCATTATCCAACCCATTGCGGGGCTGAACTGGAAGCAGGCGGTGAGTATCTCGTCTTTGGAGAAGAATCCAGAGAACGGAGGGATACCGGCAATGGCAAGGCAGGCTATCAGGAAGGTGATGTGTGTAATCGGCATGTATTTGCGCAGGCCGCCCATAGCGGACATTTCGTTGCTGTGTACCGCATGGATGATGCTACCTGCCCCGAGGAACAGCAGTGCCTTGAACATGGCATGTGTGAACAGGTGGAACATGCCTGCCATATAGCCCAGTCCGCCTTCGTGCGGGTTCATGGAGGTGCATACGCCGAGCGCCACCATCATGAAGCCTATCTGCGAGATAGTGGAGAAGGCGAGCACACGCTTGATGTCGCTCTGTACGCACGCCACACTGGCGGCATAGAATGCGGTGAATGCGCCTACGTAGGCTACCAGGTGCAGTACATGGGGTGCATAGTCGATGAACAGCGGGAACATGCGTGCCACCAGGTATACGCCTGCCACCACCATGGTAGCAGCGTGAATAAGTGCGCTGACCGGAGTAGGGCCTTCCATTGCATCGGGCAGCCAGATGTGCAGCGGGAACATGGCGCTCTTTCCGGCGCCGCCGATGAACATCAGCCCCAATGCCAGCGGAATCATCGTGGCGCCGCCTTTCAGCAATGTCATTTCATTGGGCTGGAAGGTATAAGTCCCGGCATAATAACCGTAAACCAGAATACCTATCAGGAAACCCAGGTCGGCGAAACGGGTGACGATGAATGCCTTCTTGCTGGCAGCAATTGCTGCGGGTTTCGTATAGTAGAAGCCAATCAGCAGGTAGGAGGAAACACCCACCAACTCCCAAAACAGGTACATCTGGAAGATGTTGGTTGCCACCACCAGCCCCAGCATGGACATGGTGAAAAGCGAGAGGAAAGCGTAGTAACGCTGGAAACCGCGTTCCCCTTTCATATAACCGAAAGAGTAGAGGTGTACCATGAACGAAACGGTGCTTATGACAATCAGCATCACTACCGATATGGGGTCGAGCAGGATACCCAAATCGATGCTGAGCAACGGCGTAAACGGCAGCCATGTGCAGTTATAGGGCATCAGTGCGGCATATGTGCCGTCTGCCAGCCGGGGGGCGGTGAAGTACTGTATTGCGGTGAAGTAGGAGAGCACCGCCACCGCGCCCAGCACCGCCGTACCGATGAATCCGGCGGTACGGTGCGACATCCATTTGCCTCCCAGTCCTAAGACGAGGAAGGAGAACAACGGAAGAAGAAGGATTAGAATCGTATATTCCATAATTTCTGAATTGAGAATCGAGAGCCGGGGATTGTGAAACGAAGCTCCGCCTCTCTTTTAATATTTAATTTTCAATTTCTGATTCGACGGTTACCATTTGAGTTCGTCCAGCTTGTTTACCTGGATAGAACGGATGTTACGGTAAATATTAATCATGATAGCGATAGCCACCGCCGTTTCCGCCGCTGAAATGGCAATGGAGAACAGCGCGAAGAAGTAGCCTTCCAGTCCGCCGGGAAACAGGAAACGGTTGAATACCGCGAAGTTGATGTCCGTGGCATTCAGTATCAACTCTATCGAGATTAATATCGCCAGTGTGTTGCGGCGGGTGAAGAACCCGTAGATGCCGGCGAAAAACATGATAGCCGAGACTATCAGGTAATATTCCAAGTGTATCATAGATTTATGATTTATAATTTATGATTTATGAGATTCCGGATTTTCGATTTCAGAGGGGCATTGTCATATGATTATCCGCTTCCTTACGCCTGTCATGGCAAAGCTTCCAATCATAAATCTGAAATCGTGAACTTGCCGGTTATCGTTTACGTGCAATTAATAGGCCGCCCACGATACATGCCAGCAACAGGATGCTGACGGCTTCGAATGGCAGCAGGTAACCGTACTTGTCGCCGCTCAGCATCTGGTTCCCTATGGTCTTGATATCGACTTCTATGGGAGTTATGTCCGTAGCGGCGAGGAATTTATGTTTCAGGGTGATGAACAGTACGATAACGGCTCCGCCCACGGTCGTTCCCAGTCCGGCAAGGAGCTTGCTGCGTTTCAGCTTTTCCGCCCGGTCGCCTTCGCCGCTGGTAAGCAATACCGCAAAGACGTACAGCACGACGATACCGCCGGCATAAACCATAATCTGTACGGAACCGAGGAAGGTGTAACCCAGCAGGAAGTAAATGCCTGCCGTACCGAACAGTACGAACAGCAGGTAGGTTGCCGAGCGTACCATGCGGTTGGTCGTCACCGTCATAATGGAAAACACGGTGATGAATACCGCGAGGAAGTAGAATACTACTGTTTCAAGAGTTATTTCCATGTCATTAATTACCGATTATAAATTACTAATTACTTTGCTGCTTCGGGTTGGGGAGCGGCGGGTCTCTTTTTCTCTTCTACCCTGCTTCCCGGACGGTTCAGGGTCAGTATCAGTTTGCTGCGGTCGAACACGGCATGCTCGAAGTCCTGGTCGAATGTAATGGCATTGTGAGGGCAGGCATTTACGCAGAGCTGGCAGAACATGCACGAACCGAGGTTGTACTCGTACTTCGCCAGGATTTTTTTCTTCTTGCCGTCTTCCGTCTCTATCGTTTCGCTCGTTACCTTGATTGTGTCGTTGGGGCATGCCGTCTGGCAAAGGCCGCATGCCACGCAGTGGTGTTCGTTACGTTCGTTGTGGGGCATAACCAGTGTGCCGCGGAAGCGGTCGAACATTTTCAGCTCTTTCCGGTTTTCCGGGTATTGCTCCGTGATTTTGGGAGTGAAGAACTCTTTCATGGTGGTTTTCAGTCCCGTGGAAAGACTGCCGATGCCCTTGAAGAGGCCTTCGAAATATGTATTTTTTTCTTCTTTCATAATCTTGTCAGTTACTTAAAAGTGTAAGCCGAAAGCTACAATCAGTGCCATAAGTATCAGGTTCACCATGGAAATGGGAACCAGGTATTTCCACTCTAAGTTCAGAATCTGGTCGATGCGCAGGCGGGGGAACGTCCAACGCATCCACATCATCAGGAATACTACGAAGAATGCCTTGGCGAAGAACCAGATGAAGCCGGGAATATAATCCATTACCATGTTGAACCCGTCCAGCCCCGGAATATGCAGGGGCATCCAGCCTCCCAGGAATACGGTAGCTGCTATCGCCGATACGATGAACAGGTTCAGGTATTCGGCAAGATAGAAGAAGCCGAAGTGCATACCGCTGTATTCGGTGTGGTATCCGGCGGTCAGCTCGCTTTCTGCTTCAGGAAGGTCGAACGGGCCGCGGTTACATTCCGCATTGCCGGCTATCAGGTAGATAATGAAGGCGATAATGGCGGGGATATGTCCTTTGAAGATGAACCAGCCGTCTGCCTGTCCCTCTACGATTTGCGAAATCTGCATCGTGCCGGTCAGGATAACCATTGTAAGGATGCTCATTCCTACGGAGAGCTCGTAGCTGATGATTTGTGCACCGCTACGCATGGCGCCAATCAGCGAGAACTTGTTGTTGGAACTCCAACCGGCGAGCAGGATGCCTACCACACCGATGCTAGAGGCGGCCAGCAGGAAGAAGATGCCCACGTTGAAATCCAGTACCTCGAGCCCCTTGTTCGCCGGCAGGCAGGCAAAGGTGAGGAAAGAGGCGAGAAGCACCATATAAGGTGCGAGGTTGTACAGTAGCTGGTCTGCGCCTTTCGGATTGAAAATCTCCTTGGTCAGCATCTTGAACACGTCGCAGATTACCTGGAGCACTCCGTAAGGGCCTACGCGGTTCGGACCTAGGCGGCATTGGAAGAAACCGCAAATCTTGCGCTCCATGTAGATAAGTATAATGGCGAGGATAGCATACATCAGTACGATACATACACCTATTACTACACACTCGATGAAGATAGCAAGGCCTTCGGGCATCACCGATGTCAGCATCTGGTGTATCCAGTTTGTTGCAATACTAAAATCAAACATCTTTATTATTTTCTATTGGATGATTTACTATGTTACTATATTAACGATTCGCTGTCCGTAAATCCCCTTACCGGTCGATATCGGGCACTACATAGTCCAGAGTACCGCCGATAGCAATCAGGTCGGCAATCTTGGCGCCTTTGCAAATGGTATTCATGGTTCCCACCAGCGGAAGTCCCGTTGCACGGTAGTGCAGGCGGTACGGAGTTTTGTCGCCGTGGCTTTCCAGGTATACGCCGAACTCTCCGCGGCTGCCTTCCACAGCGGCATAGTACGCACCTTCCGGTACGCGGATAATAGGTTTCATCTTTTCCTGGTAAGGCCCCTCCGGGATGTTGTCTATCAGTTGCTCGATGATATTCAGGCTTTCCAGGATTTCTTCCATACGTACCATGTAACGCGCAAAGCAGTCGCCTTCGGTGCGGACGATTTCCTTGAACTGCACTTTGCAGTAGGCGGCGTAAGGCATACGCTTGCGTACGTCGCAGGCCCAGCCGCTTGCGCGTCCGGTTCCACCGGTAGCCCCGAAAGAAATGGCATCTTCGCGGCTCAGTACCCCGATGCCTTTCAGGCGTTGCTGTGCAATGATGTTTCCGGTGAATATGTCGTGGTATTCCTGGATGTTCTTACGCATGTACGGAATGAATTCCTTGACCCTTCTCACGAAGTTGGGATGCAAATCGGCCTGCACGCCGCCAATGGTATTGTAATTCAGGATGAGGCGTCCGCCGCAGGTTTCTTCGAAGATGTCGAGCACCTTCTCGCGGTCGCGGAAGCCGTAGAGGAAAGCGGTCGTGGCTCCGAGGTCTTGGCAGAGGCAGGAGAAGAATAATATATGAGAGTCGATGCGTTGCAATTCATCCATAATGGTACGGATGTACTGTACGCGTTCGCTGACTTCTACTCCCATGGCTTTCTCTATGCACATGCACAGGGCATGGCGGTTCTGCATGGCGCCCAGATAGTCCAGGCGGTCGGTCAGCGCCAGGGTCTGCGGGTAGGTGAGGCTTTCGTTCATCTTTTCGATACCGCGGTGTATGTAGCCGCAGTTCACATCCAGCTTATGGATGCTCTCGCCCTCGAGCGATACGCGGAAACGGAGTACGCCGTGGGTGGCGGGATGTTGCGGGCCTATGTTCACCACATACTCGTCGTCGCCGAAGAGTACGGTTTCCTTCTCCTGGATATTGCCGTCCCTGCCTTGTTGCACTTCGTAGGTCTTGTCCGATGTCTCCTCGTTCGTCATGCGCAGCGGATTGTCTTTCTCCGGGTCGTTGTCCTTGCGCAGCGGATAGCCTACCCAGTCATTACGCAGGTACAGGCGCCGCATGTCCGGGTGGCCTGTGAACAGGATGCCGAAGAAGTCGAACACTTCGCGCTCCGGCAGTTCCGCACCCTTCCATATATCCGTAACGGAGGGCAATTCGGGGCATTCGCGGTTCGTGGTGGAAGTCTTGACTACCATGCGCTTGCCGCTTGTCGTAGATTCCAGGTGGTACACCACTCCCAGGCCGCGCAGCGTGTCGTCGCTATCTTTCTCGTCGGGGAACCCCCAGTCCATACCGGTGAGGCTCTCGAGGAAATCCATTTGCTCCTGATTCCGCAGACGCAGCATTTCTGCGTGCAGGTCTTGCGGTTCGATATATTTAAATTCTTCCATACGCATTTATTTCTCTTCTTCTTTCTTCATTTTCCTGTTGGTTCCGCCGAAGAATTTCTCTACCTTCACTTTACGCTGCAACTGCATCATGCCGTAAAGGAATGCTTCCGGACGCGGAGGACAACCGGGGATATATACATCTACCGGCAAAATCTGGTCTACCCCGTTCACTACATGATACGATTTCTTGAAGGGACCGCCGCTCACGGCACAGCCGCCTACCGCCACTACGTATTTGGGGTCGCCCATTTGGTCGTACAGGCGTTTGAGCACCGGCGCCATTTTGTTGGTAATCGTGCCGCTCACCAGGATAACGTCTGCCTGGCGCGGGCTGTTACGCGTTACCTCGAAGCCGAAGCGTGCGATGTCGTACCGGGCGGCACATACGGCCATGAACTCGATGCCGCAACAACTGGTTGCAAAGGTCAGCGGCCATAACGAATTGCTGCGTCCCCAGTCAATCAGGTCGTCCAGTGCACCTACAACGACGTTTACGCCGCCGGCGTTGAGCTCCTGTACGATTTTCTCCAGTGATTCGTTGTCTGTAAAATCCTCGTAGGGGATAGACTTTATTTTCGGTTTCTTCATTATTTCCATTCCAACGCTCCTTTCCGCCAGGCATATGCAAGTCCCAGCACTAAGATGAAAAAGAAGAAAATTACGCTAAGCAGTGCCTGAGGCCCCAGTTGTCGTACTACGACCGCCCATGGGAACAGGAAAACCGTTTCCACCTCGAACATGAGGAACAGAATGGCAAACAGGTAATAACCGACCCTGAACTGCATCCATGACCTGCCACGGGTAGGGATACCGCATTCGTACGGCTCCATTTTCTGCGGATTGTACGAGCGGGGGGATATCGCTTTGGAAATGGCGATAACGAGCCCTACAAAAATGATTGCCGTCAATACGACGGTCACTAACAATGTAAAATTCATAAACCTGATAAAGTTTAGATATATAATATGGATACCATGACCGGAGACAAAACCTCTGATTTGCCCACCGATGAAGCTCGGGGCAGTGACTGCCCGCTTAGCTTACGACATTAAATGATAATCTTTCTCAGCCCGAATATGTAATAGCTCATATCGGGTACGGGGTACGGGGATAGGTACGACAGGCGGCTGCATTCCGGCGGGTAGGCATGCAACTGCGTCCCGGATAAGTCGGGGCGGGGCAAAAAGCTCTTTTCGCTGGAAATCTGGATGCTGTCCGCATGTTCCATGCAGAGCGTAACGACCGAAAGAAAACTGTTCCGGATAGACTGTTGCGTTATCGTAGCGGTGTCTTGCGGCAGAAAGCAGCTTGCTGCTGCCTGGGTTGTTGCAGGAGTGCACGAAACGGATGCGGTTTCCGCAGCGATAGTATGCAGGGATACCGCAAGTATGACAATCATACACAATTTTAAACACTGTTTCATACCTCCATGTTTCTTTCAGGGCGCAAAGATATAATAAGTATCTTTCATTTTGCTATCTCTATATAACAAAAAAAGAGTATTTTTACACTTTTTATCCTAAATCAATTCCGTTTCCAGAATTCCGGTGTGAATAAAAGTAAAACGGTGAACAATTCCAGACGTCCCAGCAACATCAGGAACGACAGCAACCATTTTGCCGCATCGGGCAGGGCATTCCACGAATAGGCCGGTCCGGTTTCGCCCAGTCCGGGACCCATGTTACCGATGCTGGATATGACGCATCCGATAGACTCTACGAGCCCTATTCCCATGCCCATCATCAGCAATATACCGACGATTATGAGTACGAAGTATAAGAAACAGAATGCCAGTACGGTCGATATGACGGAGGGCGATACTACCTGCTTGTTGGCGCGTACCGGCAGTACGGCGTTGGGGTGGAGGATGTGCTTGAACTCGTTCCGTGATACTTTGGCGAGGATAACCATGCGGATGCACTTCAATCCTCCTGTGGTACTGCCTGCGCAGGCGCCTATTATCATGACGATAGTCAGCAGCCCCCAGAGAACGGGTGTCCATAGCATGTAGTCGTCGGTAGCAAATCCGGTAGAGGTGTGCAACGAGATAACCTGGAACAGCGATTTGCGGAAAGCCTCTTCCATATCCATAGGGCTGGTGCGGTAAAGTATGGCGGCTATTATGCCGGTAAAGCATACCACCGACCAGAAGTACCACTTCAGTTCGGCATTGCCGACGGCTTTCTTGAATTTGCGGTTGGCAACCAGCAGCAACAGGGTGAAGTTGATACCCGAGATGAACATGAAGATTGAAATGACATATTCTATATAGGGAGAATTATAATACTCCACACTCGCCTGCTTGGTCGAGAAGCCGCCCGTGCCCGTGGTGGCGAAGGCGTGGCATACGCTGTCGAACCAGTCCATACCGCCCAACATCAGCAAGGCCACGAGGACGGCAGTGATACCGGTATAGATGCTCCATATCCATTTGGCGGTAACTCCGATACGCGGATGTACCTTGTCGTGCGTAGGTCCGCTGGTTTCGGCCACGAACACCTGAATGCCGTTGATACCGAAGATAGGCAGTATGGCAATGGTGAACATGATGATACCCAGTCCGCCTATCCACTGCGTCATGCTGCGCCAGAACAGCAACCCGTGCGGCAGCGATTCTATGTTGTCCAGGATAGTGGCACCCGTACTGGTGAAGCCGGACATCGTTTCGAAGAAAGCGTTGGTTACATCCGGAATGTAGCCGCTTATGTAGAACGGCAGCATGCCGAAGAATGAGAAAATGACCCAGGCGAGGCTGACTAATACATAGCTGTCGCGGCGGGTCAGTTGCCTATTGCCGTTTCTGCCGGCGGCAACCATTAACAGGCCTGCGCCCGCCGTGATGCCTGCCGATTTCCAAAAGTCGAGCAGCGCCTCGTCGTTGTAGTAGTACGAAACGCCCGAGCATATCAGGAACATAACTGTCTCCAGCAATAACAGGATACCGTTGATTCGTATGATTGTCTTGAAGTTAATCACTTTCCTAATTGAAATTAAACATTAAAAATGTCTTGCAGTACGAAGGGGAGCGGGGAACATTCATTGTTGTCTTTGGCGGGGAGTATGCTCCTTTCACTTTTCTCCTTTCCCTCCTTTTCTCCTTCTCCTTTTTCCCTTTCTTTCTCTCTTTTTCTTTTTTCGTTTTTCTTCTTTCTTCTCTTTCCTTCTTAGCCTGTCGTTTTTTATCAGTTAAAGTATTTTTCGATTTTCTTAATCATCATGTTCAGGCAGAAAACCACCACATGGTCTCCGGGCTGTATTTGCGTGTTACCCATTACCACGACACCTTCGCCGTTGCGTATCAGTCCGCCGATAGTCGTTCCTTTGGGCAGGCCGAGGTCTTTTACCGGTTGCTTGGTAATCTTGGAACCGGCCTTGACGGTGAATTCCGCCACGTCGGCATTGGCAAAGGTCAGGCACTTTACGTTGCTGACGTCGGCATCCAACATCATCTGGTAAATGTGGCTGGCGGCAATCATCTTTTTGTTGATAACCGTTCCGATGTCGAGGCTCTCCGCCATACCTATATAATCTATGTTTTCTACTTCCGCTACCGTTTTCCTTACTCCCATACGCTTTGCTGCGAGGCAGGCGAGAATGTTGGTTTCCGAATTTCCGGTTAGGGCAACGAATGCCTCCGTATTCCTCAAACCTTCCTCCACGAGCAAATCCATATCCCGACCGTCTCCGTTGATAATCATGGTCTTGTCGTCCAACAGTTCGGTCAGGCGGTTACAGCGGTTCAGGTCGTTGTCCACGATTTTCACCTGCATATAGTCGGGAACATATTGCGCGGTACGTACGGCGATGCGGCTTCCGCCCATAATCATCACATTGCGCACGTCGGCATAATCTTCCTTGCCCGCTATCTTGCGGATGTACGGAACGAATTTACGGGTGGTCGTAAAGTACACGATGTCGTGCAGCTTGATTACATCGTCGCCCCTGGGAATCAGCGTTTCGTTACCGCGCTTAATGGCTACCACGTGGTAGGGCAGCTCCGGGCCGCCCAATTGGTATAGGGGGATGTTCAGGATTTCCGCCTTCTCGCGCATCTTGGCGCCTATCAGGATAAGTGCGCCGCCGCAGAATTCCCACCACTGGCGCACCCAGCTCATGCGGATAGAAGACACGATTTCCTTTGCGGCAAGCATCTCCGGGTAAATGAGCGAGTCTACCCCTAACTTCTGGAAGAACTCCTTGTTCTTGGGCAGCAGGTATTCGTAGTTGTCGATACGCCCTACCGTTTTTTGGGCGCCGAGGTTGGTGGCGAGCATACATGCGGTGATGTTGCGGCTTTCGTCGGGAGTGACGGCGATGAAAAGGTCGGCTTCTCCTACCCCTACCTCTTTCAGTCCCTTGATAGAGGTGGGGGATGCCGTAACGGTCATCAGGTCGAAGTTGGAGCTGAGCGTGCTCATCTTCTCTTCGTTGTCATCCATTAGTACGATGTCCTGCTTCTCGCGGGACAACAGCTTGGCTAAGTGTGTGCCTACTGCGCCGGCACCTGCAATGATTATCTTCACGACGTATGTAAGAAATTAAAAACTAAAAAATGAGTGTCGGAAGCCTGCTGTATTACAGGGCATTCCTTTACTCTTTATTTATTCTTAATCAATGTATTATAGATAGCTTCTTCATCCATTCCGCACAACCGGTACAGCTCTTGCACCGTACCGTGCTCGATGAAGAGGTCGGGCACGCCGATGCGTTCTATGTGCGGAGTGTAGCCGTTGTCTGCCATGAATTCCAGTACGGCACTTCCCATGCCGCCCTTCAGTACACCGTCCTCTACGGTGACGATACGCCCGAAACTGCGCCCTGCCTCGTGCAGCAACGCCTCGTCCAGCGGTTTGAGGAAACGCAGGTCGTAATGGGCTATGAAGAGCCCCTTTTCTTTTTCCGCCCGCTGAATGGCACGGGCGGCGATGTTCCCTATCGGGCCCAGGGTGATGACGGCAAGGTCTTTACCTTCTTTCAGCTTCCGTCCCTTGCCTACGGGTATTTCCTCCAGCGGACATCTCCAGTCTGCCAGTACGCCGCGTCCGCGAGGGTAGCGGATAACGAACGTGCCTTTGCCCGGCAGTTGCGCCGTGTACATCAGACGGCGTAACTCGTGTTCGTTCATCGGGGAGGATATGGTAAGGTTGGGGATAGGGCGGAAATAAGCCAGGTCGAACACGCCGTGATGCGTCGGCCCGTCTTCGCCCACTAACCCAGCACGGTCCAGGCATAGTACTACGGGGAGTTTCTGGATAGCGATGTCGTGTATCACGTTGTCGTAAGCCCGCTGCATGAAGGAGGAGTAGATGTTGCAGAAAGGTTGCAGCCCTTCCTTTGCCATGCCGCCGGAGAACGTGGCGGCGTGCCCCTCGGCGATGCCTACGTCGAAAGCACGGTCGGGCATGGCTTTCATCAATATATTCATGGAGCATCCCGTGGGCATGGCGGGAGTCACCCCCACAATGTTCGGGTTCATCCCGGCAAGCTCTGTCAATGTCTCTCCGAACACCGTCTGGTAAAGGGGAGGCAGGTTGCTGGTGTCTGCCGTGATACGTTCGCCCGTTTCGGGGTCGAACCTGCCCGGTGCATGCCAGATGTCCGGGTTTTTCTCGGCAGGCTCGAAGCCCTTGCCCTTGACGGTGTGCAGGTGGAGGATTTTGGGGCCTTGCATGTCCTTGATGTCGCGCAGGATACGTGCCAGGTTCTTTACATCGTGCCCGTTTATGGGGCCGAAGTAGCGTATGTTCATCCCCTCGAAAATGTTCTGCTGCTGGGCGGCTATCGACTTCAGGCTGTTGGAGAAGCGGATTAGTGCCTTGCGCCGGTCTTCGTTCAGGATACCCATTTTGAAGAGCATCTTGGATGCCTTGAAACGCAGTTGGTTATAGCGGTTCGAGGTAGTCAGGTTGAAAAGGTATTGCTTCATGCCGCCCACGCTGCGGTCTATCGCCATGTCGTTGTCGTTGAGGATAATCAGCAGGTTGTTGGCGGTGGATGAAGCGTTGTTAAGTCCCTCGAAAGCCAGCCCGCCGCTCATGCTCCCGTCGCCTATGACGGCTACCACATGGCGGTCTTTCTCGCCTTTGCGGGCAGCGGCGACCGCCATGCCCAGCGCTGCCGAAATGGAGTTGGAGGCATGCCCGCAGGTAAAGGTGTCGTAGGGACTTTCTTCCGGAGAGGGGAAGGGGCGGATGCCCTTGAACTTGCGGTTGGTGGAGAAAGCTTCGCGGCGTCCGGTCAGCATTTTGTGCCCGTATGCCTGATGCCCTACGTCCCATACGATGCGGTCGTAGGGGGTGTTGTAGACATAATGCAGTGCTACGGTAAGCTCCACCGTGCCTAGGCTTGCCGCAAAATGTCCCGGGTTGCACGAAAGTTCCCGGATGATGTCTTGCCTCAGTTCCTCGCAGATTTCCGGGAGTTGCTCTACGCTCAGCTTACGCAGGTCTTCCGGGTAGGAAATGGAGTTTAGCAAGCTATATGCTGTTGTTTCTGTTTTCATCACTGTACTGAAGATTACAAAATGCAAAAATACGAAAAGAAAACGGATGACTGTATCATTTTGTCTGTTTTTTGTTTGGACGCCTGCCTTTTACCGGAATTTTCCTATGGGTTTTATCTCCTGTTCCGGCGATTTTTCCTTTCTTTCGTCCGGTACGGCGATTGCGGGTGCGGCTTTCCGGCGTAGTATGCGGAGGATGTCCGACACCCGGGTGTCGGTATGTATGACATCCGGGTGTCGTGCATCCTTCCTTCGCTTGTGCGGCAACGGGCGGCGGCATAGGAGAAAGCCGAGAATGGCTGCCGCCGATTTTTAAAGCGGCGTTTTTCCGGTTAACGGTATTTCTTCGTATCTTTGCAGTCCGATTGAACCCTGTTTGCATATGGACTTCATTACCCCTGTCGAACTGCCCGGCTCACTGCCCGTGCTAAAGCATACCGACTGCCTGCTGCTGCTCGGCTCCTGCTTTGCTGCCAATATGGGCGCAAAGCTTGTGGATGCCAAGTTCTGTTGCGATGTCAACCCTTACGGGGTGCTTTACAACCCCTTATCCATATCCGCCGCCCTGCGCGAAATCATACTCGGTAAAGTGTATGGCAGCGATGACCTTTTCTGCTTCCGTAATTGCTGGCACAGCCCGATGCACCACGGAGATTTCTCGTCGCCGGACGCGGAGGAGGCTTTGGAAAAGATTAACGGGCGGATTGCCGCAGCGCACGGGCGGATTTTTCATACGGATTGCCTGCTGCTGACTTTCGGGACTGCCTGGGTGTACGAGCAAAAGCAGACGGGGCGCATCGTGGGAAATTGTCATAAACTACCGGAGAGGGAGTTTACCCGCCGGCGGCTGACGGTCGATGAAATCGTGCTGGACTATACGTCGCTGCTGTCCGGGTTGCTGGCGCGGAATGCCGGGCTGAAAGCGATTATCACGGTCAGCCCTGTCCGTCACGTACGCGACGGTATGCATGCAAATCAGCTTAGCAAGGCTATCTTGCTGCTGGCGGCAGACCGGTTGCAGGCGGCTTTCCCGGAGCATGTGTTCTACTTCCCTGCCTACGAGCTGCTCCTGGACGAGTTGCGCGATTACCGTTTCTATGCCGACGACCTGGTGCACCCCTCCGATATGGCGGTGCGGTATGTATGGGAGCGCTTTTCGGCTGCCTGCTTCTCTGCCGGGACGTTACGGATAATAGAGGAATGTGAAAATATCCGTAGGGCATTGGCTCATAAGCCCTTCCGCCCGGATTCTGAGGAGTATAAGCGTTTTTTAGGACAAATTGTGTTAAAAATAGACCGACTTAACGGAAAATACCCGTACTTAGATTTCCAAAAGGAGAGAGAATTATGTCATATACGATTGAAAGCATAGCGCAAATCATCGGTGCGCGGCGGATAGGGGACACGCCGGCCACTATCGACTGGTTGCTTACAGATAGCCGTTCCCTGAGTTTTCCCGAAGAAACGCTGTTTTTTGCCCTACCTGCCAAACGGAACAATGGCGCCCGCTATATCCGCGATTTATACGCCCGCGGCGTCCGTAACTTCGTAGTGAGCGAAGAGGGGCTTAAGGAGGTCGAGGGCGGAGAATGGAAAGCGGAAAGTTCCGCACAGCATGAGGTTATGCATCCTGCCGTAGCGCAGCCGGTTTCCGGCTCTCCGCTTTCCACGCTCAATTTGTTGGTCGTTCCGAGTCCGCTGAAAGCGTTGCAGAAGTTGGCGGAGCAGCATCGTGACCGGTTTCAGATTCCCGTTATCGGTATTACGGGCAGCAACGGAAAGACGATTGTAAAGGAGTGGCTGCATCAGTTGCTGAGTCCGGAGCGTGTCATCACCCGTTCGCCCCGTAGCTACAATTCGCAGATAGGCGTGCCTCTGTCCGTATGGCAGATGAACGAGCAGACGGAACTCGCCATTTTGGAGGCGGGAATTTCGGAGCCGGGAGAAATGCGTGCGTTGCAGAATATCATCAAGCCTACAATCGGCATCCTGACGAATATAGGCGGTGCGCACCAGGAAAATTTCTTTTCGTTGCAGGAGAAGTGCATGGAGAAGCTGACGCTTTTCAAGAATTGCGATGTGGTGATTTATAATGGCGATGACGAGTTTATCAATAATTGCGTGAGCAAGTCCATGCTTTCCGCCCGCGAGATTGCGTGGAGCCGGAAGGATATGGAGCGCCCTTTATATATAAGTAAGGTGGAGAAGAAGGAGAATTCTACCGTTATCGCCTACCGTTACCTGGATATGGACAATACGTTTACGTTGCCGTTCATCGACGATGCTTCTATCGAGAACTCGCTGAACTGCCTGGCTGCCTGCCTGTACCTGATGTTACCTGCCGGGCAGATAACGGAGCGTATGGCAAAGTTGGAGCCGGTGGCCATGCGCCTGGAGGTGAAGGAGGGCAAAAACGGTTGCCTGCTGATAAACGACAGTTATAATTCCGACCTCGGTTCGTTGGACATTGCGCTGGACTTCTTGTACCGCCGTTCGCAGAGCAAGGGGTTGAGGCGCACGCTTATCCTTTCGGACATATTGGAAACGGGGCAGAACCCGCCTACCCTCTACCGTCAGGTGGCGCAGTTGGTGAACAGCCGGGGGATAGAGCGTATCATCGGCGTGGGGAACGAGATTTCGTCTTGCGCCGCGCGGTTCGATATCGAGAAGGTTTTCTATCCCGATACGGCCGCCCTGCTTGCCGCTATCGGGAAAGGCGCTCTCCGGCTGGAGAATGAGATAATTCTGATAAAGGGTGCACGTAAGTTCGGCTTCGATGCCTTGACGGAGGTGCTGGAGAAGAAGGTGCACGAAACTATCCTGGAGGTAAACCTCGGTGCGATGATTGCCAACCTGAACCATTATCGCAGCAGGTTGAAGCCCGAAACTAAAATGGTGTGTATGGTGAAGGCATCCGCCTACGGCGCCGGTTCCTACGAGATAGCCAAGACGTTGCAGGAGCATCATGCCGATTATTTGGCCGTAGCTGTAGCGGATGAGGGCTCGGAATTGCGCAAGGCGGGCATTACGGCGAGTATCATCATCATGAACCCGGAGATGACGGCTTTCAAGACGATGTTCGATTATAAGCTGGAGCCGGAGGTGTACAGCTTTCATTTGTTGGATGCTTTGGTGAAGGAGGCGGAGAAAGAGGGCATCACCAACTTCCCCATTCATGTGAAGCTGGATACCGGTATGCACCGGCTGGGCTTCGCCCCGGATGATATGCCCCGGCTCATAGAGCGCTTGAAGGGACAGAACGCGGTAATTCCCCGCTCGGTATTCTCGCATTTCGTAGGTAGCGACGCTCCGCAGTTCGACGCTTTCACCCGCAGGCAGATAGAGATGTTCGAGGCTGCTTCCCGGCAGTTGCAGGAGGCGTTTCCGCATAAGATACTCCGCCATATCTGCAATTCCGCCGGTATCGAGCGTTTCCCGGGCGCACAATTCGATATGGTGCGGCTGGGAATAGGTTTGTACGGTATCAACCCGATAGACAACTCTATCCTGAACAATGTGAGTACCTTGAAGACCACTATTCTCCAGATACGCGATGTTCCCGCAGAAGATACGGTGGGTTACAGCCGCAGGGGGCATCTGGTACGTCCCTCGCGCATCGCCGCCCTTCCTATCGGTTATGCCGACGGCTTGAACCGCCACCTGGGTAGCGGCCGCGCCTATTGCCTGGTAAACGGCTGCCGCGCTCCCTACGTAGGGAGCATCTGTATGGATGTTTGTATGATTGACGTTACGGACATCGACTGCAAAGAGGGCGACAGCGTAGAAATCTTCGGCGACCATCTCCCTATAACCGTCCTCTCCGATGCACTCGATACAATTCCGTACGAAGTACTGACCGGCATTTCGACGCGGGTGAAGAGGGTATATTATCAGGATTGAGGAGATTTCCGGTTTGGAATGTCGGGCTGCATTACAGGCTGTCCGCATAGCTTGCCGATTTTAGGTTTATGGTTTTGTGTGCCGGGCTTGTATTATGCGATGCTTATAATACTCTCGCAATATAATCCCTTTCCGGCTTCGAATAAATTATAAATCGTAAATCATAAATCTAAAATCTTCTTATCTTTGCAGGTGAATTTAATCCGAATATGACTATGACAAACTTACTCTTATTAGGCTTTTTGCCCAGCGGTTCTGAATGGATTATCATCGCACTGGTTATCCTGTTGCTGTTTGGCGGTAAGAAAATACCTGAACTGATGCGCGGTTTGGGTAAAGGCGTAAAGAGCTTCAAGGAAGGTGTGAACGAGGCTAAAGACGAAATCAACAAGGCGAAGGAAGAGGTAGATAAGCCGGTAGACGAGAAAAAATAAAATTTTAGGTTCACCACAGAGGACGCAGGATTTCACAGAGTTTTTCTTCTTGGAAAAGTTCTGTGTCTGCTGTGTAGGGCAGGAGAGCAGGACGAAAGGATAGTTCTCCCTGTTTGGCATAGAGAAAGAGTTATCCGGTCGTTATGTACCTCTGGATAATCAGCTGCTTACAGTACAGAAAAATAAAAAAATCTGTGAAACTCTGTGCCCTCTGTGGTGAACCGGATATTCCCCTTTTATGCAATGTCAGACAAAGAGTTAACCTTCTGGGACCATTTGGACGAGTTGCGCCGGGTGCTGTTCCGCATCCTCGGCGTATGGTTCGTATTGGCCGTGGGTTACTTCATTGCAATGCCTTATCTGTTCGATAATGTGGTGCTGGCGCCTTGCCACAACGATTTCATCTTCTATGACTTGCTGCGCTATATCGGAAAGGCATTCGATTTGCAGGATGAGTTCTTTACGCAGGAGTTCCGGGTGAAGCTGATAAATATCAATCTGGCGGCTCCTTTCTTTATCCATATGTCTACGGCTTTCTGGATGTCGGTGGTAACTGCTGCACCTTATATTTTCTTCGAGATATGGCGGTTTATCAGCCCGGCACTCTATCCGGGCGAACGCAGAGGGGTGAAGAAGGCGCTGTGCGTGGGGACGGTAATGTTTTTCCTGGGCGTATTGCTGGGTTATTTCATGGTTTATCCGCTGACCTTGCGTTTCCTTTCTACTTATCAGTTGAGTGCGGCCATAGAGAACCAAATTTCCCTTAATTCGTATATCGATAACTTTATGATGCTGGTACTTTGCATGGGGCTGGCCTTCGAACTTCCGCTGGTAACGTGGCTGCTTTCCCTGCTGGGGCTGGTGCACAAAACGCTTTTGCGCAAATACCGCCGCCATGCGGTAGTCATAATCGTTATCGCTGCCGCTGTCATAACGCCTACGGGCGACCCCTTTACGTTGACGGTGGTTGCCGTGCCGCTTTATCTGCTTTATGAGATGAGTATCCTGATGATTAAGGATAAAAAGACGGAAGAGCGCGGAGAGTTGGCGGAAGCGGCAGTAGAGAAAGACGGGGAATGAATACGGAGGTAAGGGAATATTTCAATTTGCTATCGGCTGCCTGTGGGGTGGAGGATACTGCCCTGGGAACGGCTTACCGGCAGTTGCGGGAGTTGCTCGAACATTTGTGCCGTACGCAAATGGCGGACAGCAGCCTGCAAATGACCGACCTTTCCGCACGTATCAATTTCGTAGCTGCCAAGCTCGGGCTTTCTGTCGTAGAGCAGAACCGCCTGCACACGTTCAGGCTTACCTCCAATGCCGTGCTGAACCGCCAGTCTACTCCCGTGCGCGAGCAACTGCTGCGCGATGCCAAAACATTGTCTTTTTTTGTAAAGCGCTTGACCGGCGAGGACATTCCGGCGGAGTTGTACCGGCTACTTCCCCGTGCCGATGCCACCTATATCACGGCTCCCATGCCGAAAGAGCGTGTACGCCGTATGCGCGTCAGCTTCCAGTATGCCGATGATACTTTTCTGTATGTGTTGCCCGTGGATACTGTGGCGGACGAGCCGTTACGGGTGCGTTATAATGTGCCGCAGGTGAATGATGAATTTGCCGGGACTTGCAGTGTGTTGTGGCGGCATGCCCGGGTTAATCTGCTGGATGTGGCGGTCGATGGGCAGAGGGTGCTTACACCTTCCTTTATCGTCCTGGAGCCCGATTACCTGCTCGATATCAGTACGCTGGCAGAGTGTTTCAGGGAGTACGGGCATCATCCCGCCAATTATATGCTGGCAAGGTTGCAGGCGTCCGGTAGCAATACCCGCCCGCTCCTGCTGGGTAATATAGCCAACCTCTTTCTGGACGAGTGGATTCATGCGGAAGGCGAGCCCGATTATATGGCGTGTATGAAGAAGGCGTTCCGTACCTATCCAATCGAGCTTGCCGCCTGCGCCGATTTGCGTGACAGGGAGAAAGAGCGTGAGTTTTTTACCGATTGCAAGCGGCATTTCGACCATATCCGGCAAACGGTTACGGAGACTTTCCGGGCTGCGGGGTACGAGCTGGACAAAACGGATGCGGTGCTGGAGCCTTCTTATATCTGTGAGGCATTGGGCTTGCAGGGGCGGCTGGACTATATGCAGCGCGATATGTCGTCTTTCATCGAAATGAAGTCGGGCAAAGCGGATGAGTATGCTATCCGGGGCAAGGTGGAGCCGAAGGAGAATAATAAGGTGCAGATGTTGTTGTATCAGGCAGTACTGGAGTATGCAATGGGGAAAGACCACCGCCGGGTGAAATCGTACCTGCTTTATACGCGCTATCCGTTGCTTTATCCGGCACGTCCCTCGTGGGCGATGCTGCGCCGGGTAATGGATGTGCGCAACCGTATCGTGGCGAATGAGTATGGTATCCAGTTGCACAACAGCCTGCAATATACGGCGGAGCGTTTGCAGGACATCAGGCCGGAAATCCTGAATGAACGGAAGCTCGATAATGTGTTGTGGAAACGTTACCTGCATCCTTCTATCGATGCTGTGACGCAAAAGCTCCGTGCGCTGTCGCCGCTGGAGCAGGCTTATTTCTATGCGTTGTACAACTTTATAACCAAGGAACTTTATACTTCGAAATCGGGCGACACGGATTATGAGGGACGTGCCGGTGCAGCGGCTTTGTGGCTCTCTACATTGGCGGAGAAAAGCGGGAACGGGGAGATTTTGTATGACTTGGTGATACGGCAGAACGGTGCGGCGGATGTTCACCGGCCTTATCTGCTACTGGAACGCACGCATAAGGATACCGGTGTGTTGCCCAATTTCAGACAGGGGGATGCCGTGGTTTTGTACGAACGGAATACCGCCGAGGATAATGTAACCTGCAAAATGGTATTTAAGGGGAGTATCGAGCATATTTCCGATAGCGATGTCCGTATCCGGCTTCGTGCTGCACAGCAGAATGCCGGAGTACTGCCGGTGGATAGCCGTTATGCGATAGAACACGATTATATGGATACTTCTTTCCGTAGCATGTACGGAGGGCTGGCGGCTTTTCTCGATGCCACGAAAGAACGCCGGGACTTGCTGCTGAACCGGCGTCCGCCGGTATTCGACACTTCTTTGGACAGTGCCATAGCCGCGGCTCCCGATGACTTTGCGCGTATCACCCTGAAGGCGCGGGCTGCCGGCGATTACTTCCTGTTGGTAGGCCCTCCGGGAACGGGCAAAACTTCCCGCGCCTTGCGCAGCATGGTGGAGGCTTTCTACCGGGAGGGAAAGGAAATCCTGCTGCTTTCGTACACCAACCGGGCGGTGGACGAGATATGCAAGATGTTGGTTGCCATTACGCCGGAGGTGGACTTTATACGCATCGGCAGCGAGTTGTCATGTGACGGGGCTTACCGCCCGTATCTGATAGGGAATGTATTGGAGCCTTGTTCTACGCGCCGTGAGGTGCAGGAACGCATGGCTCGATGCCGTATTTTCGTAGGTACGGTGGCTACTCTTTCTTCCAGGAGCGAACTGTTCCGACTGAAAACGTTTGATGTGGCTCTGATAGATGAGGCTACCCAGATACTGGAACCGCAACTGTTGGGGCTGCTTTGCATGCGCGGTGCTTCCGGCGGAAATGCTATCGGCAAGTTTATCCTGATAGGCGACCATAAGCAGCTTCCGGCGGTGGTGCTTCAGTCGCCGGAGCAGTCGGAGGTGCACGATGAGGGGCTACGGGGTATCGGTTTGTACAACCTGAAAGATTCTCTGTTCGAACGCCTTTACCGGAGTATAACCGGCAGGCAGGCGGCAGAATGTTTGGAAAGTCCTGTTTCCGAGCATTCCTTTTCCTCTTTCCGTTCCCTCGATATGCTTTGCCGCCAGGGGCGTATGAATGTGGAGGTGGCGGCTTTTCCGAATCATGCCTTTTACGGCGGACTGTTGCAACCGGTAGGGCTGGAACATCAGACAGGGATGCTCGAATTATCGCCCGGACTGTCTGTCGATGAATTTGCCGGGGTGCTTACGCGCCGTGTCGCCTTTATCCCGTCTGTACCCGAGCTTCCCATGCAGTCGGTCAAGGTGAACCATTCGGAGGCTGGGATTGTAGCACGGTTGGCGGCTGCCGTGTACCGGCAGTATGCCTCTGCCGGAAAGGGATTCGACGCTGTTTCCACTTTAGGGATAATTACTCCTTATCGCAGTCAGATAGCTTTGATTAAGAAAGAGATAGCTGCTATGGGGATTAGTGTCCTGAATGATGTCCTGGTAGATACGGTGGAGCGTTTCCAGGGGAGTGAGCGGGATGTCATCATTTACTCTTTCTGCGTGAACAGAACGTATCAGTTGAGGTTTCTTGCTAATCTGACAGAGGAGAACGGAGTACAGATAGACCGCAAGCTGAATGTGGCGCTAACCAGGGCGCGCAGGCAGATGTTCATAACCGGAGTGCCCCTCTTGCTGAAACAGAATCCTATCTACTGCCGGCTGTTGAAAAGCTGCGGATTGTAAGGTGAAACAAGAGGAAACGGGATGTTCCGGTTTTCTGTAATCTGCTATCTGCCTATCGTTTAGTAAATCTTAAATATTTTCTTTCGCTTTATAGACTTTATTAATAACAACGTGTGTAATAAAGCCTTATATTTGCAACACGTTTTTTTCATAGAGATTTAGATTTAAGGTTAGAAGAATTGTGGAAGTCGTGAGACTTCCCTTTTTTTCGCCTTGAGGTTGTCTTTACCGGTTTTTCCTCTTTATGGATACGACCGTAAAAGAACAGAAAAGCCCTTTCATGCGAAAGGGCTTTTCTGTATGTGTATGTTTTATTTATATCAGTTCAATACGATAGGTTTGTACTTCGGAACCAGTGCTTTCATGATTATCCAGCCGATGAGGTAAGCTACCGCGCATATGCAGAATATCACGAAATATCCGGCAGGTTTTCCTTCGAAGCCCATAAAGGTCATATTGGTAGTGCCGGCGTAATCGAACAGCATACCGGAACCTTTGTTGATGAAGAACGAACCTATACCGCCTGCCATACCTCCCAAACCGATGATAGTGGCTACCGCACTCTTGGGGAACATATCGCCTACTACGGAGTAGATGTTTGCCGACCATGACTGGTGAGCGGCGCCCGCAATACCTATTATGATGATAGGGAACCAGTAGGAGTATGCGCCGAGCGGCTGTGCAAACAGTGCAAGCAGGGGGAACAAGGCGAAGATGAACATGGCGCGCATACGTGCGGCGTAAGGGTTCATGCCTGTCTTGTTGATAATGATAGTAGGCAGTTTACCGCCGTAAATGGACAGCATGGTGATAGCGTAGAGTACGAAAATCAGTAATTGTGCGGTTCCGCTGTCGGACGAGAAACCGTAGACGTCCGAGATATAGGCGGGAGTCCAGAACAGGAAGAACCACCATACGCCGTCTGTCATGAACTTACCGATAGCGAATGCCCATGCCTGGCGGTATTTCAGGCATTGGAGGAATGTCATTTTCTTTTCTTCCTTTTCTTCCTCCGTATCGGTGCTGCTTTTTTCATCTGTCAGCTTATCCTGCTCTATGTAAGCGAGCTCGGCTGCATTGACATGGGGATTTTCGTTCGGCTTCTTATACATGAACATCCACATGCCCATCCATACGAATCCCAAGGCACCTATCACGATGAATGCCATTTCCCAGCCGTTGCCTACGCCGATACTCTGAAAATAACGTGCCAGGGGAGGAATGGTAACCGGAGCTGCCAGTGCGCCTACCGTAGCGCCGGCATTGAATATGGATGTGGAAAATGCACGGTCTTTTTTAGGGAAGTATTCGGCAGTGACTTTAATGGCTGCCGGGAAGTTGCCGGCTTCACCGATGCTCAGTACTACACGGGCTGCGATAAAAAAGTATACGCTCGTGATAGCAATGGTGGATGCTACGGCGCCTGTGGCGGAAATCATTGCGGCTGCGTCATGGATACCCACCACGTGTTCGGTAGCCCAGCCGCAGGCTGCGTGGAGGCAGGCTCCTAAGGACCATACGCCGATTGCCCAGATGTATCCTTTTTTAGTACCCATCCAGTCTATAAAACGACCTGCGAATAGGTTGGCGATAGCATATACGATAGAAAAAATAGCGGTGATGTCTCCGTAGTGGGAGTCGGTCCAGTGGAATTCCGGAGCGATAAAATCTTTCCAGGTAAGCGATAGTACCTGGCGGTCGAGATAGTTAACTGTTGTCGCGAAGAATAACATGGCGCAAATGGTCCAGCGATAGTTGGACATCTTGCCCAGTGTGTTCTGAATTGTACTCATGATAATAGATTTATTATTTTAATGTTGCAAAATTACGCGTTCTCGTGTTATGTGTGTGTGTAATATTTGGTGTAAATCATGGAGAAAATGACAAAAATAGGCATAGCTGTGAACAACTATGCCTATTTCTTGTTTATGGATGTTATTTCATATCCAGGTATTTGATTTCGTCTTTATCGCTGTATTTCAGGTTTTCGCCTGCCATACCCCAGATAAAGGTGTAGTTGCTGGTTCCTGCGGCTGCATGGATGCTCCATTCGGGAGAAGTGATAGCCTGTTCGTTGTGCAACCATATGAGGCGTTCTTCCTGCGGTTCACCCATTAAGTGGCAGATGGCGTTTCCTGCCGACAGGTTGAAGTAGTAGTAAGCTTCCATGCGGCGTGTGTGGGTGTGAGCGGGCATGGTGTTCCATACGGAACCGGGAGCGAGTTCGGTAAGCCCCATTTGCAACTGGTTCGTACCGCCGTCTTTCACTCTTTCCAGAACGTCTTTTACAATCAGTTGGTTTACGACACGGTCGTTGCTGTCTTCCATTTTTCCGTAATGGTCGGAGATACCCAAGGCGTATTTCTTAGGATTGGCTTTCTGGAGTTTGGCATCGGTCGTGATCAACTGGGTAACGTAGTGCTTGTAAGCCGGAGCCGAGTTGATATAGAATTTTGCGGGATTGGCTGCATCGTTGCTTTTGAAAGTAACTTCTTTGTTGCCGCAACCTACGTAGAGCGCTTCTTTGTATTTCATGGGGTATTCTTTACCGTCTACGGTAACTACTCCGTCACCACCGGTATTGATGACGCCCAGCTCGCGGCGTTCGAGGAAGTAAGTGATTTCCGGACCCAGCTCACGGAAAGTTTCCAGCTTCAACACTTTGTTTACAGGCATTGCGCCTCCGTAAATCAAACGGTCGTAGAGCGTATAAGTTACGTTGATTTCATCCGGAGCCATTACCTTGCTCATCATAAAGGCGCTACGAAGACGTTGCGTATCATAGTGCTTTACATCCTGCGGGTGGCAGGCCGTCTGTAAAGTGTAATTTACTTGGGCGGAAGCCGTAACTGCGGCAGCGCCCAACATCAGGGCAATTACTAATTTTTTCATTGTTATTATAACCTTTTTAATATAAATACTGTGTTTACTTAATTATGCGTTTTTTGCAGTTTCTTTTGCTGCTTTTTCACTGCGGATAATGAGGCGGCGATTGATGAGCATCATTGCGATTGCTACTGCGGCGAGCAATGCGCCACCTACATAGGAGAGTTTTATACCTTTATATATGGTCCAACCGAAGAAAGAAGCGGCGAAATCAAGTGCGCCTCCGGAGAAACCTTCGGGGATATGTGCAGTCTGGTCGTGTGTCTCGGCGTATACGTTGTTGGCGGCTAAGGTAAAGTCGGGTGCCATATCGGTTACGAAGTACAGGCCGATAGTCAGTGTAACAAGACCGATTATCAATGTCTTAGGTACATTGCCTTTGGTGAAGGGGAGTACCATGGGGAACAGGTAGAACATACCTGCCAGTGAAGCTAACGGTAGGAATTGGTTACCCGGCAGAAGTACTGCCAGTGCCAGGCTGACCGGAATCAGGATAACGGAGGCTACCAATGTGGCGGGATGTCCGATAACCAGGGCGGGGCTCATACCGATGTGTACTTTCTTGCCGTTGAACTTGGCTTTCACCAGTTCGGACGTTTTTTCGGAAATGGGTTTCAGTCCTTCGATAAACAGGGAGGTGATACGGGGAATGAGTTCCATTACGGCTCCCATTGTGATGCCTAAGAAGAGTACTTTTTTAATGTCGAGCTGTGCAGCCCAGCCGATTAGCATACCTACGATAACACCCAGCACCAATGGTTCACCTATTACGCCGAATTTCTTTTTCATACCTTCGGCGTCGATATCTAATTTGGAGAAGCCGGGAATTTTGTCCAGTGCCTTGTTGATGATGATAGCGAAGGGGGTAAAACTTTGACAGAATGGTTGGGGGATAGAGATACCATCCAAATCATAGTATTTCTGGAATTTCTCGGCGGTAAGGTCTGCGCAAACCAGTGTGATAACGTAGCAGATAATGGCGGCGAAATAGCCCCATGCCAAGTTCTCGCCGGTAACGAAATAGGCTACAGCGCCGATGAATGCGAAATGCCAGTAATTCCAGAGGTCGATGTTTACCGTTCGCGTGGTTTTGGTAATAAGCATCAGGAGGTTGACTCCCAAACATACCGGTATGATTAATGCGCCTACGGCTGTATTATAAGCTACTGCGGCAGCGGCAGGCCATCCCATGTCGAATACGTTCAGTTGCAGGTGATACAGGGCGGATATCGCTTTCAGAGGATTGTCGAAATTGGTTGTCAGCAAAGCCGTGACTACGCCCAGTCCAACGAAACCGACTCCGACGAAAAGACCCGATTTCAGTGCCTTGCTGAATTTCATCCCAATACACATGCCAATAACTGTAAAAATAATTGGCATCATTACCGACGCTCCCAGAGCGATGATGTAACTGAATACTTGTCCCATTCTTTTGTGATTTAAGTTGATAAATGATTATGTTTTACAATAGTATGAATTGAAAATCGGGGTCAAAAATAAGACCTTTTCTCAATTAATCAAACTGTAAAGGCATAATAAATAGTAAATAAGGATGATTTTGGACAAATTTGTCGTTATCGTGCACAAATTTGTTCGTTTCCGCACACGAAAATCAAAAAATACACCCTCTGCGCCAAAAAATGCACAGGGGTTTGGGTAGAAACTCCTACTTTTGTTTCGTGAAAAATAATAAGGTCTAATACCACAAAAGAAAAGCTTCATGAAAAAAAACTCTATTTGTAAATTTATTGTATCCGGTTTGGTATTGTTTTCTACTTCGAATCTGTTTGCGCAACGCGTAAGCACGGACTTGCCGTGGTCGGTGCGTATGGTGGAGTCCGAGATGATTCGCTGTCCGGAGTCCTGGCAGTTGGATTTTCAGCCCCGGCTGAAATGGGATTATTGCCACGGGTTGGAACTGCAATCCATGCTGAAAGTATATGACCGTTACGGCGACCGGAAAATTTATGATTATGCACTGGCTTATGCCGATACGATGGTGAATGCCGACGGAACAATCAAAATGTATAATCGGGAGGAATACAGCCTGGACCGCATCAATTCCGGTAAGTTTATATTCCGTATTTATGAGCAGGAGAAGGATGAGAAATACAAAAAGGCGCTCGCTTTAATGAGGAGCCAGCTCGATGAGCATCCCCGTAATGCAGACGGTGGCTTCTGGCATAAGAAAATTTATCCGAACCAGGTATGGTTGGACGGTATCTATATGGGCGCCCCTTTCTATGCGGAATATGCTTTCCGCAATAATAGGGTGAATGATTATGCGGATGTCATCAGGCAGTTCCTAATGGCGGCCCGCCATACTTACGACCCTAAGACCGATTTGTACCGCCACGCTTGTGATGTGAGCCGTAAGGAACGCTGGGCCGATTCGGTTACCGGACAGTCCAAGCATAGCTGGGGACGTGCTATGGGGTGGTATGCCATGGCATTTGTCGATGCGCTCGACTTCATTCCCGAACAGGAGGCCGGACGCGATTCTATGCTGATTATTTTCAATAAGATTGCTTCCCAGGTAAAGCGCCTGCAGGATACCAAGACCGGTTTATGGTATCAGGTGTTGGACAAGAGCGGAGCGCCGGGTAATTACCTGGAGTCTTCCTGCTCCACGATGTTCGTATATTCCTTGTTCAAAGGGGTACGTAAGGGTTATATCGACAAGTCTTACCTGGATGTGGCTATTAAAGGATACAAAGGTATTCTCGATAACCTGATTGAAGTGGATAAGGACGGTGTGGTGAGCATTACGCAAGCTTGTGCCGTAGCCGGGCTCGGTGGAAAGGTATACCGTTCGGGAGATTATGATTATTACATCAATGAAACTGTCCGTAGCAACGACCCTAAAGCTGTAGGACCGTTTATTCTCGCATCATTGGAATGGGAACGTCTTCAAGAAGTGAAGGCAATCGTTAATCGAAAATAAGGATGAAGACAGGTATGAAAACATTATGTAGCTTTGTGATAGCTCTACTCTGCTGTGCCAGTTCATTATCGGCGGCACAGCAATGGAAAGATACGATTGTAGTTTCGCGTGACGGTACGGGAGATTACCGTACGCTGACCGAAGCAATGGAGGGTATCCGGGCTTTTATGGATTATAAGGTAACGGTGCTCGTTAAGAATGGTGTGTATAAGGAGAAAGTCGTTCTTCCTTCCTGGTTGGAGAATGTGGATTTCATCGGTGAGGATGTGGAAAAAACGATTATCACGTACGACGACCATGCTAATATAAATAAAATGGGTACTTTCCGCACTTATACCTTAAAGGTAGAGGGGAGCTCCATTACTTTTAGGAACTTGACAATCGAGAATAATGCTGCACGGTTGGGGCAGGCAGTGGCGCTTCATACGGAGGGTGACCGTCTGGTTTTCATTAACTGCCGTTTTCTGGGGAATCAGGACACCGTTTATACCGGTGCAAAAGCTACCCGGCTCTATTTTCTGAATTGTTATATCGAGGGTACTACCGATTTTATTTTCGGCCCTTCCACTGCATTGTTCGATACTTGTATTATTCACAGCAAGGCCAATTCGTATGTAACGGCTGCCTCCACTCCAAAAGATGTTGAGGTGGGGTATGTCTTTAGAAACTGTAAACTGACTGCCGCACCGGGAGTCGATAAAGTTTATTTAGGCCGTCCGTGGCGTCCGTATGCGGCTACTGTGTTTATCGGCTGCGAGCTGGGGAAACACATCTGTCCGGCAGGCTGGGATAACTGGCGTAATCCCGAAAATGAGAAAACAGCCCGTTATGCAGAGTATGGAAGTACGGGAGAAGGGGCTGGCAATGCGAATCGGGTGAAATGGGCGAAGCAACTGTCGAAAGAGGAGGTTGCAAAATATGAAAATCCGGACTATCTTTTCAGAATATGCAGCGACTGGAAAGAGATGCCGCATGATTGACTCCTATACCATACGGACTTACACAGAATTAAGCGGGATTGCAGATAATCCTGATAGCGTATTGTGTAAGTCCGTATAATATGTGCCCGGTTACAGGTACTGATGTATCTATTTCAGGAAGTCTGCTCTCATGGGGCTGAAACAGTCAATCAGTATGCCGGCTTCCAGACAAGTGCATCCGTGTTCGGCATCCGGTTCGATGTAAATGCCGTCGCCTGCCGAGACTATTTGTTTTTTGCCGTTAACGGTAAATTCGAATTTGCCACTTGCTACATAGGTTGTCTGGGTGTGGTAATGGGTGTGCGGTGCACCCGTTGCTCCTTGTTCGAATTTGACTTTAACGAGCATCACTTGCCCGTCGTATCCTAAAATCTGACGAACGACACCTTCACCGGCGGGTTCCCATGTTTTCTCATTTTCGAGAATGAATGTATTACTTCTTGTTTTCTCCATTTGGTTGGTTTGTAAGTTGATTCGTCGGGCAAATATACGATTAAAATTAATTTTTCTACAGATTGCAACTTTTTTTGCACTTCATGCAGGGTGATTTTGGCTAACATTGCAGCGGAAAAATAAAACATTTATATAGTATGAAACATAAATTGATTTTGCTCCTGGGGCTGTTTTTTTTGTTTTCGGCTTTTACTTCCGATAAGCCGAAAATTACGATTTTTATGATTGGCGATTCCACCATGTCTAATAAGTCATTGACGGGCGGTAATCCCGAAAGAGGGTGGGGACATGTCCTACCCGGGTTCTTTTCCGAAGATATCATTGTGGATAATCATGCGCAGAACGGACGGAGTTCCAAGAGTTTCATCGACGAGGGACGTTGGGATAAAGTACTTGCCCTGATTAAGAAAGGCGACTATGTTTTTATCCAGTTCGGACATAATGATGAAAAGCCTAAGGCAGACCGCCACACTGACCCGGGAACGACATTCGATGCCAACCTTCGTAAGTTTGTGAACGAAACACGTGAGAAAGGTGGCATTCCGGTGCTTTTCAATTCCATTGTACGGCGTAATTTCGGTGTTGCCGATGATAAGGCTGTGGCACAGGCTATTATCCAGGATGATATTCGCAAGGGGATTAATCCGGATGCAAAGCGTGATGCGTCGCAGACCGCTGTTTCGGAGAAAGGGGATAAACTGATAGATACGCATGGAGCGTATCTGGATTCTCCGCGGAATGTGGCGAAAGAGTTGAATGTTCCTTTTGTGGATATGAATAAAATTACCCATGAGCTTGTGGAGGGTATGGGACCTGAGGAATCCAAGAAACTTTTTATGTGGGTACCTGCCAATGTAGTACCTGCCATGCCTAAAGGACGTGAGGATAATACGCACCTGAATGTGCATGGCGCACGGGTTATAGCCGGGCTTACAGTGGATGCCATTGCCAATGCCGTACCGGAACTGGCAAAATACGTGCGCCATTACGATTATGTAGTGGCACAAGACGGTAGCGGTGATTTCTTTACCGTACAGGAGGCTATCAATGCTGTTCCGGATTTCCGCAAAAATGTACGTACTACGATACTGGTGCGCCGTGGGGTGTACAAAGAAAAACTGATAGTACCTGAAAGTAAGATTAATATTTCCTTGCTCGGGCAGGAAGGTGCCGTTATTTCGTACGACGATTATGCGAATAAGCAGAATGTGTTCGGTGAGAACAAGGGGACATCCGGTTCTTCTTCCTGCTATATTTATGCTCCCGATTTCTATGCCGAGAATATTACGTTCGAGAACTCTTCCGGTCCGGTAGGGCAGGCGGTAGCATGTTTCGTCAGTGCCGACCGCGCTTATTTCAAGAACTGCCGTTTTCTCGGATTTCAGGATACATTGTATACTTATGGAAAAGGCTGCCGCCAGTATTACGAAGATTGTTACATAGAGGGGACAGTCGATTTTATCTTCGGTTGGTCTACTGTTGTTTTCAACCGTTGCCACATCAACAGTAAAAGTAACGGTTATGTAACGGCTCCCTCCACTGATAAAGGGCAGAAGTACGGTTACGTTTTTTATGATTGCAAATTGACTGCGGATAATGGTGTAGACCGTGTGTTCCTTTCACGCCCCTGGCGTCCTTACGGGCAGGCGGTATTTATCCGTTGTGAGCTTGGCAGGCATATTTTACCTGTCGGCTGGGATAACTGGGGGAATAAGGAAAACGAAAAGACCGCTTTTTATGCTGAATATGAAAGCAAAGGCGAAGGAGCCAATCCGAAAGCCCGTGCTGCTTTTTCTCACCAGTTGAAAGATTTGAAAGGGTATGAAATAGAGGCGGTATTGGCTGGCGACGACGGTTGGAATCCGGTAAGGAACGGAAATACTTTATTGACAATCAAACGCTGATAGGCTTGTTAGAAAAGAAATTTAATATCTATATACCAATGAAGAAAAACTTATTATTCGTGCTGTTGACGGTTTTGTTTTCGCCTTTTGTACAGGCGGAAAATTATCCGTACAGGAGTGATGTGCTTTGGGTAACTGTTCCCAATCATGCCGATTGGGTGTATAAGACCGGCGAGAAGGCTGCGGTTGAAGTTCAATTTTATAAATACGGTATTCCGCAGGATGGAGTAACGGTGAATTATGAATTGGGGGATGATATGATGCCTGCCGATACCCGAGGTTCTGTTGTGTTGAAAAACGGCAGGGCCGTCATAGCTATAGGGACGATGAAACAACCTGGTTTCCGCGACTGCCGTATGACGGCCGTTGTGGGTAATAAAACCTATAAACACCACGTAAAAGTAGGATTTTCTCCCGAGAAAATACGTCCTTATACCCAACTGCCTGCAGATTTTGAGGAGTTCTGGGAAAGCAATAAAATGGAAGCTGCCAAGTTTCCTTTGAAGTATACTAAGAAACGGGTAGAGAAGTATTGTACAGATAAGGTGGATTGCTATTTGGTAAAACTTCAGTTGAATACTCAGGGGCAGGCTGTCTATGGATATCTGTTCTATCCCAAGAATGCAAAGAAGGGTTCTTGTCCGGTAGTACTTTGTCCTCCGGGAGCGGGAATCAAAACAATTAAAGAACCTTTGCGTCATAAATACTATGCGGAACAAGGCTGTATCCGTTTCGAGATAGAAATTCATGGATTGAATCCGGAAATGACGGCTGAGGAGTTCAAGGAAATATCTACTGCATTCAACGGTAGAGAGAACGGCTATCTGAATAATAGCCTGGATAACCGTGACAATTATTATATGAAACGTGTCTATCTGGCATGTGTTCGCTGTATCGACTTGCTTACCTCTCTTCCCGAATGGGATGGACGGAATGTTATCGTACAAGGCGGTAGCCAGGGAGGAGCTTTGTCCCTGATAACTGCCGGACTCGATTCCCGTGTTACTGCTTGTGTTGCCAATCATCCTGCTCTTAGCGATATGGCCGGTTATATGGCAGGACGTGCGGGAGGCTATCCTCACTTTTTCCGCGTACCCGGTATGGATACCCCCGACAAACTGAAAACAATGGCTTATTATGATGTGGTGAACTTTGCGCGCCGGATAAAAGTTCCTACTTATATAACATGGGGGTATAATGATGATGTCTGTCCGCCTACTACAAGCTATGCCGTATTTAATGTATTGGATTGCCCGAAAGAAGCTTTAATTACTCCTATCAATGAGCATTGGACATCGGAAGATACGGAATACGGGCATTTGGTGTGGATATTGAAGCATCTTAAATAAAAGTTATTGTTTTTAGGGTAATGGTAGTTGCCCGTTTTTGTTTGCTTAGGAATATATTAAGTGTAATTACTACAAGGGATATTGTTTTTGGCTATGGGCTGTATGGTTTCTAATAAGGACTGTACAGCCCGTAGTAATATGTATGGGTTCTCTAATTGAAAGTGGAAATACAGATTATGTAAGGTCGGTTTTTAGAGGAAAAACAGTAAAAAAAGTATTGTATCGTTTAAAAAGCAGGAAGCTTTCAATAGAAAGTATTAAAATTAGGTGGAATAAATACTGGATAATCTTTGTAGAAACTGTTTTAGGCGTGGTAAGGCTATTTTTACACCTATTTGAGCATATTTTTCACCACGGACAACTGAATATTCTCATTCTTTGCAATGCGAAATAAAATAATGCAATTTTGTGCTGAGAAACTTTGAATCTTTATTTATTAACCAAATGTAGTGATATGAAAAGCATTTTGAATTTCAATGTCAGGAATTTATGTTTTGTTTTTGTAATGCTGGTAGTGCAGTGTGCTTTTGCACAAGACAGAACTATTACCGGAACGGTAACTGACAACAAGCAAGAACCTTTGATTGGTGTGAATGTAGTTGTAAAAGGGAATACTTCCGTTGGTGCAATTACAGACTTGGACGGTAAATATTCGTTGTCAGTTCCCGAAGGGAAAGCTACCCTCGTTTTCTCTTATATAGGATATGTTACACAGGAAGTATCTGTGGGTTCGCGGAATACAGTGGATGTGGTGTTGGTAGATGATGCCCAGGCTTTGGATGAAGTGGTTGTAGTGGGGTATGGAGTAGTTAAGAAAAGAGATTTAGTCGGTTCAATCGCTTCAGTAAAATCGCAGGATATTACTGCTGTTCCTACCAGCAATGTGTTGGAAAGTATGCAAGGTAAAATTGCCGGTTTGGATATGACACGTAGTAGCGGACAACCGGGAAGTTCTTTTAATTTTACGATTCGTGGAAATCGGTCGTTGACAGCAAGTAATGCTCCTCTTATATTGGTTGACGGAATAGCTTATGGAACAGATATCGATATTAATCCTAATGATGTAGAGTCTATTGAAGTGTTGAAGGATGCATCTACGACAGCTATTTATGGTTCTCGTGGAGCCAATGGTGTGATTCTTGTGACAACCAAGAAAGGTAAGGAAGGTAAGGCAAAGGTCGATTTTAATGCATATTGGGGACCGAGCTTTTCGACAAATTTACCTAAAGTGAATAATACGGAACAATATGTGGCAATGCGCCGTGAAGCGATGCGTGCGGTTGGCCAATGGAATTCTCCGGCAGACGACGGAGTTATCTGGGATGCTGTTGCTTTGGAACGTATCAAGAATAATGTAAATACAGACTGGTATGATTTAATTATGGATGATGCTACCACACAGAATTATCAAGTTTCTATTAGTGGTGGTACGGATGCTACTAAGGTTTCTTTTTCATTGGATTATTTTGATGAGACAGGTATTTTGATAGGAGATGATTTCGATCGGTTTAATGGTCGTATCAATGTCAGTCAACGTATAATGAAAGGTATGGAGGCAGGTGCGTCGGCTCTATTTACGACCTCTACCCGTAATGCTGCACCGAGTAATGTATTTCATGCTGCACAAACAAAGGAACCTTATGGTGTGCCATTTAATGAAGATGGTTCTCTTAATAAATATCCGTTTACGGGTAGCGGGGCAACCGATATAAATATGTTGTTCAATCAAGACAAAAATAATTATGTGGATGAGATGAAATCCAATCGTTTCTTCGGAACCTTATTTCTTAATTGGGAAATTATAAAAGGGCTTCAGTTCCGCACTAATTTTGGTTATGACTCGCAAAACTCTCGTAACGGACATTTTGAAGGTGTAAATTCGACTTTTGTGGAAAGTAATAAGGGGTTGGCTAAAGTGTCCAAGAATGAAACTCATTCTACTTCCTGGACATGGGAAAATACTTTAACTTATACCAAAGATTTCGATATTCATTCTTTAACGGCTATGGTAGGTCATAGTATGTCCAAAAGTTCATCTGAAGATACATATGCTGAGGGTAAAGGGCTTTCGTTTGAACAATCCTTATTCCACAATTTGGATGGAACGCAACAGGACTATGCTTTGTCGAGTACGCTTACGGAATCGTCTATGCTGTCTTATTTTGCCCGTTTGAATTACAAATTATTGGATAAGTACTTGTTGACTGCCACCTTGCGTGCAGATGGTTCATCGGTATTGGCAAAAGGGAATAGGTGGGGATATTTCCCTTCAGTAGCGGTTGCGTGGCGTATGAAAGATGAACACTTTTTGAGTTCCGTGGATGAAATAAGTGATTTAAAATTGAGACTTTCTTATGGTTTGTCCGGTAATAGTGCCGTATCACCCTACCAGACTACAGGTGGATTGAGCAAAACGATATATGAATTTGGTACTGTTCCTGCTTATGGCTATCGTCCTTATAGTATGGCCAATCTTGAATTACAATGGGAAAAAACGAGAGTTTTAAATTTTGGTGTGGATTTCGGTTTATTCAATAATAGGGTTTATGCTACGATTGATGCGTATAAAACATGGACTTCGGATTTGTTATTACCGATGATTCTTCCGGGACATACTGGCTTTACTGAGGTTATCAGTAATGTCGGTAAAACAGAAACAAGAGGTATTGACTTAAGTATCAATACTGTAAATTTTGACACAAAAGATTTTAAATGGACTACCGATTTGACCTTTTCTGCAAATAAAGAAGAAATTACGGCATTGAATACTAATCAGAATGATGTCGGTAGCGGTTGGTTCATAGGTTCACCGACCAAGGTATTCTATGATTATGAAAAGATTGGTATATGGCAGACCAGTGAAGCTGCTGAAGCAGCTAAATATGGTCAGGAGCCTGGTGATATCAAAGTACGTGACCAAAATAACGATGGGGCGATAGATGCTAACAATGACAGAAAGGTATTGGGACAGCAAACTCCTAAATGGACTGCTGGTCTTAATAATCGTTTTGAATATAAGGGTTGGGAATTATCTTTCTTCTTGTATGCTCGTGTTGGACATCTGATTCAAAATGAGGCTGCTGCGAACTTCAATCCGAGTGGTTGGAATAATTCGATAGCATGCGACTATTGGACTCCGGAGAATCCGACGAATGCTTATCCGCGCCCGAATTTCAATAAGAATGAATCGATGCTTTATAAGAGTACCTTGGCTTATTGTAAAGGAAATTTCTTGAAAATAAAGGATATAACATTTGGATATAGTTTCCCTAAACAAATGATTAGCAAATTGAATATGTCAAAGTTGAGAATATATACAACTTTGAAGAATTTCTTTACTTTTAGTGCCGTAGATGATTACGACCCTGAACGTGGTGGCTCTAATTCTTATCCTATGACCAAGCAGGTAGTATTTGGTATAAATGTCAGTTTCTAATCTAAAAACAATTACTTATGAAAAAGATAATATTATTTTTTATCGCTATATTGGCATTCTCTTCTTGCTCCGATTTTTTGGAAGAAACTAATCGTAACTCTATTACAGGTGACGTATTGTATAATACTCCTGATGGATATGAGAGTTTGGTCAATGCTTGTTATTCGTATTCCCGTGCCTGGTATGGTAAACCGGATGGATATGCTTTCACGGAAATGGGTACAGATTGTTATACGGGTGGAGGTGCTGATTGCGGACGTGCTCCTTTTATGGCATTCTATACACAAGACTTACAAGGAAGCCAGGAACTGATTGGTTATATGTGGAATATCTTGTATAATGGCTTGAATACATGTAACGCTGCCATCGAGCGTGCAGACGGAGCAGGCTTGAGTGAAGAACTGAAAAAACAACGTTTAGGTGAAGTACATTTTCTCAGAGCGTTGTATTTACATCTTATTGTTGAAACTTGGGGAGATGTTGTTCTTTATACAGAAGAAATGAAAGCTCCGGTCAATACAGCACACCGGTCTTCTGTAGAGGATTTCTATACTCAGATATTTGCTGATTTGGACGATGCTATCAGCCTCCTCCCGGCTACTCCTATTAAAGATAACGGTCGTGTTACTCAGTTGGCAGCCAAAGCACTAAAAGCCAGAATGTGTTTGTATAGAGGTAAATATACCGATGCGATTAGTTTGGCGAAGGAGGTTATTGGAACGTCGGATTTAGGCTTCTACGATACATTTAAAGAGACATTCGATATGGATAATAGTGAAGGCCAGAATAATCGGGAAGCTATTTGGTGGGTGGATTATAGTTCTGATTCTTCTTTGTATGGCACATTTGAAGAAGGAGAAGAATCACCGTTGCGTAATAATGGAGGTAATGGCTCACCTTTATTCTCTGCCATGTCTTATTGGATGGTTGGCGGTTGTGGCGTTTGGGTTACTCCTGATACACATGCCCCTTGGGTACAGTGTATGCCTACTATCGCTTTCTTGAATATGTTCGATGAAGATATTGACCAACGTTATGATGCTACTTTCCGTACAGCTTGGTATGTGAATAGTACAACTGACAATTATACTAAAGAATACGGACAGCAATATGGAGCTCCCAACGGTTTGGCTATTGGTGATACGGCTTTTGTAACTTTGAAGTACGCCGTTACGGATGCATATAGAGCAAGTAAACAGTATAAGATATTCGACCGTAATGATGTTTATGATGCAGATGGTAAAACCATAGGAACGCGCGATTATTTTGTATCAACTTATAAATTTGAGGATAATACAAAACCTACCGGTTGGGAATATGAAAGTAAACGTGATGCTTTTGTGCTTCGTATAGGTGAAATGTATCTGTTGCTTGCTGAGGCTGAATTGATGAATAATAATCCGAGTGAAGCCGTTAAGTATATAAATATTCTTCGTCAAAAAAGGGCTGTTCCTGGTAAGGAAGAGGCTATGAAAATTGCGGAAGCCGATTTAGATATCGATTTTATATTAGATGAGAGAGCCAGAGAGTTAGCTGGTGAGCAACAACGTTTCTTTGATTTGAAGCGTACCGGCAAATTGATTGAACGTGTAAAAAAATACAATCCGGATGCTGCAGAGAATATAGAAGATTTTCATAAATTGCGTCCGATACCACAAGATGAGTTGGATGCAATCATTAATAAAGATGAGTTTCAACAGAATCCTGGTTATAAATAAATTACGGAATTTGACAGTGAAAAGATTGAAATTTATAATAATGGGGTTGGTCGTTTCGACGACCGCCCTTTCTCAGCATACATCTTCTTATGAATTAGAGCGGGAGATGCCTGTATTCTTAGATAAGTTGAAAAAGGAACTGACTTATCCGCTGGCATGGGGAAACAGTCCGGTTAAGAATTTTAAAAAGTGGCGAAAGCAAGCACGAGCGGAGGTGTTGAATGCAATGTTGGCTCCTCCACCTTATACTACCGATTATCGAACGGAAATTATAGCGGAAGAGCAACGCGACGGTTATTCTGCACGAAAAATCAGTTTCAATTTGACCGGATATTCTCGTGTATGTGCTTATCTGTTAGTTCCTGATGGGAAAGGACCTTTTCCTGCTGTGGTACTTCTTCACGACCATGGAGGCCATTATACAATAGGTAAGGAGAAAATGATTCGCCCGTTTGCCATAGATAAGGCAATATTGGATGATGCGGACGGATGGGCAAGAAATTGTTATGGCGGACAATATGTTGGAGATTATTTGGCAGCTCACGGTTATGTCGTTATTTCTGTGGATGCTCTTTATTGGGGTGAACGCGGTCGTAAAGAGGGAGCTGACGGTAGTAAATATGCCGATGTTGCGGGTAATTTTATGATGCTAGGGCGTAGTCTGAGTGCATTTATGAATTATGAAGATATTTATACGACAGATTATCTTGCAACATTTCCTGAAGTAGATTCTAAACGTATCGCTTGTATGGGATTTTCTATGGGAGGATATCGTGCCTGGATGCTTTCTGCTTTGTCTGATAAAATTCGGGTAGGAGCGGCTATCTGTTGGATGACTACTACAGACTGTCAATTTTCCTGGGAATATGGGCGTGAACGGGGAGGATTCGCCAATATGTTACCTGGAATCCGCCGTTATTTAGATTATCCGCATATTGCTTCTATTGCTTGCCCGAAACCGATGTTTTTTTTAAACGGAGAACATGACGGACTTTTTCCTGTTGTAGGGGTGAAAGACGCTTTTGAAGAAATGCATAAGGTCTGGAAGGAACAATCAGCGGATGAACGCCTGAAAACTGAACTATGGGATATGCCACATGATTGTGGTGTCAAGGTACAAAAGGCTATATTAAACTTCTTTAATAAATGGTTGAAGTAAGGCATATGCCTTACTTCAACCATTTATCTTTATATTCTGTAGGTGTAATTCCATATTGTTGCTTAAAGCATTTGCTGAAATAGTGGGAGTCGTTAAATCCTACCATGTAGGCAATTTGTGCCATATTATATTCATTTCTTTTGATTAGTTCTGCAGCATTTTTAATACGTATATCTTTCAGAAACTCAACAGGGGATAAACCTGTCAATGTTTTAAGCTTTTTGAAAAATACAGAACGGCTCATATTCGCCTCTTTTGCTATATCCTCTACCATGAGGTCGCCGTTATCAAGATGTTTATTGATAAAGGATAATATGGTGTCCATAAACTTTTGGTCATTGGGGGATAATTGGGGGGCAGGTGGAAGTTCGGTCTGTTGCTCAATTTGTTCCTGTATGGAAGGTTGCAAACTTGCACAATACAGTGTTTGCAGCTTTTTTCTTTGTTCGAGCAGATTGAATATACGTGCTTTCAGGAAGGTAGCACTGAAAGGCTTGGTAATGTAGTCGTCTGCACCGAATTTCATTCCCGCCAGCTTACTCTCGATAGTCGATTTGGCAGTAAGCAGTACAATTGGTATATGGCTGGTAGTGATTTCCTCACGTAGCTCATGCAACATTTCAATACCGTCCTTTTGAGGCATCATGACATCACTGATAATGATATCAGGTAAGAACTGTTTGCTTTTTTCTATGCCAGAATTACCATTCGTTGCCTCGATGACATTAAAATATGGGGTGAAAATTGTTCTTAAGAAGAAACGTAATTCAGCGTTATCTTCAACAATTAATAAGGTTTCTTTATCTGTACTTATGCTGTTGTTTGTATCTTCGTTAATCAAAGATAAAGTACCATTAGCATAAGTTTCATTAATACTTGTAACTGTTTGGTCAGAAATAATAAATTCAGTAGAAATATCGTAGTGCTCTTTGCCTTTCAACAAGTGTATGGCAAATCTACTTCCTTCCCCAGGTTTACTGTAAAAATCAATTTTTCCATGGTGCATATCAATTAATTCTTTTACCAATGATAACCCGATTCCTGTACTGGACTGATTGAATAGATTCTTATCTACTAAATTTTCAAATCTTGTAAATAGAGCTTTTTGTTTGTTTTCAGCAATACCTATTCCTTGATCTTCAACGGAAACAGTTACATCTTTCTCGCTTTCTTGTATAGTAACTTTAATTTCTTTGCCTTGCGGAGTATATTTGAAAGCGTTTGAGAGTAAATTGAATAGTATTTTTTCTAACTTATCTGCATCCGCCCAAATGCAAAGTGAGGTCGGTTGGCATATTAATTTAAAATCAATTTGATGTTCATCGGCCATACTATCGAAATTTTCCATAATATGTCGGGTAAAAGGTATCAAATCGATTTGTTGTACCCGCATTTTCATCTTTTTATTCTGTATTTTACGGAAGTCTAAAATTTGGTTGACGAGTCGAAGCATTCGATGAGTGTTCCGTTCTACTAATATCAATTGCTCTTTTTCCTCATTATTCAGGTTGCCGTTTTGCAAAATATGTTCTATGGGGCCTGCGATTAAAGTTAGCGGTGTACGTAATTCGTGGGATATATTGGTGAAAAAGCGCAACTTTATATCTGATATTTGTTGCTCTACCGTAACTTTATGTTTGAGTCTGAATATGGTAAATAAGATGTAAGAAGCTGTTAGGATGATTAAAATGATTCCTGATATGTAAAGTAGATATGCCCAGGGAGTTTCCCAAAAAGAAGGAAGTACCGTAATGTTTAGCGTTCGGGTGTTTTCTACCCATATACCATCACTGTTGGTTGATTTTATTTTTAAATTGTAATTTCCCTTGGGGAGATTGGTATAAGTTGCGGTGCGTTGATGACCTATATAATTCCATTTTTTTTCAAAACCTTCCAATTTGTACGCATAGGAAATGCTATTAGGATATTTCATATCCAATGCGGCAAATTGAATGTTGAAACTATTTTGGTTATGGGGTAATTCAATGGATTGCGTATCGTCTATGTTATTAGTTAGAATTTTGTGGCTTTGTGTACCGGGTGTGTCTTCGGTCTGTTGGAATTGTGTAAGAATAATAGGAGGAATATAATTACTGTTGTTGATAGAATCCGGAGAGAAATAAAGCATACCTTTCCCGGTGTTGAATATGAATTTGCCGTCTTGTGTATGTAAAGCGGCACCCTCGTTAAAATTGGTATGCACAGGAAAAGATTTGGCCTGGTAAATGGTGAACCTTTCCGTAACAGGATTAAATTTACACAAATCTTCTTCTGTAGCTAACCATAGATTCCCTTTAGTGTCTTCTTCTATGGAAAGCAAAATATCAGAGGATAAGCCATCTTTGGTGGTATATGGCTGAAATTTCGCTTCTTCGTTTTCGAGTGAAATCAGTTTATTGAAACCTCCTCCGAAAGTGGCTACATACATTTCTTTATTTTTGCTGAAAAATATGCTATGTACATCGTTGTTACTAAGACTATGTATGTCTCCCGGAATGCGGCTGAAATGCCTGAATCTGATTTGCTCCGGATTGCTGTTGGGATTATTACACATTAATAGGCCGGCGGAGCTTCCTATCCATATATTTCCTTGTTCATCACCAGTGATGAAACGGGTACGATAACATTGGGTAATCGGGTAATTTTTAAGTTGATTTCGGTGATTGATAAAGCGAGGAAACCGCATTGCAGTTTTCAAATCCAGATAATTGACTCCCCCCTCAAAAGTTGCAATCCATAACCGTTGATTTGTATCTTCGTACAAACTGTAAATTTCATTTCCACTTAAGCTATATAAATCTTTATCATCAGCCATATAATGGTGTAACTGGAATTTCAAAGGGGCGGTATGTTGGTGACGGGCTGCTATTAATCCTTTCCCTTTTGTTCCTATCCATATTGTCCCTTCGTGGTCTTCAAAAAAAGAATAAGCCATTCCTAACTCCTCTGTGCTGTTAAGAGATATTGTACCTTGTGAGGTGAGACTACCGAGATAATGCAGCTTTTTATCATATACTCGTATGATTTTATCTTTGCTTCCTACCCATATATTCCCATTGCTATCCTGGAAAATTGCACGGATGTTGTTGCCGGCGTACTCTAAATCGTGAGGACGGATTGGAAGTAAATGGAAATGACTGGTATTAAATGTGATTTTTTCTAATCCATTACCAAAAGAGCAGAGCCATAAGTTTCCTTGTTTGTCAGTAAAAGCACTGGCTACTCGATTCTCGGAACTCCAACCGGTTTGTAGAATAGGGTTGTAGAAAGGTATTAACCGATTTTCTTTTCGGTTATACCAGGCGAACCCTCCACCGGCAGGGTGTATCCATGTGGAACCGTTAATATCTTCATAAACATTAATTTCCATACGAGATTCGGTAATATCTTTTCCATATTTGTCTTGTAGGATAAAATGGTCTATTTTTTCATTAAAAGGATTGAAATGAGTAATACCTGGTATATTAGTCCTTATCCATACATGTCGGTGTGAATCGATATATATATCTTTAATCTCGTTGTCCTTTAAACCTTTATGTCCTTCTCTATTATATTGTTTATATTTTCCTGTTTTTGTATTGTATATAAAGAAACCGTCATAGTCGGTACCGACGAATAGATTCTCTTTTGCTAATTGCCGGATAAACCTGATTGACGAACGGATAGGTAGGCTGTCTGAGGTAAAGTTTCCATTGTGAAATTGCAGGATTTTACCTTTTTGAGATGAAAAATAGATGCTGTTCTCATTTTCAATGGCATCATAAAAGGAATTGTTATTTTGGGGAGATAAACTGGTAAAGAAAGATGTTACCTGTTTCTTTTGAGAATTTGCATTGAACCGATATATTCCTTGTTCGGTTAGAATCCATTGGTTTTGTTGTCGGTCCAGATATATGTTGTTAACTTTCCCGGGAGATGAAATTTGCTGAGATTTAAAAAAGTCAGTGACAGTGAGAGTATGGTTTTGAGGATTGGTAGTTATATGTAGCAGGTCATTATGAGTTGTTGTAATCCAGATACTACCTGTGGGTAACACATATATGTTTTGTGCTGAATAGTTTTCGTAAGGAATGGACTGAAACTGTTCCGTACCTGGATTGAAACGATATACTTTATGGTCATAACTTTGTATCCAGATATATCCATAACAATCCTCCTTGATGTACCCAAGACGGTTATTGCTGAGTTCAATATTGTCTCCCGGGTGGGCTTTGTAATTTTTAAATGTATATCCGTCGAATTTATACAATCCGTCCCATGTGGTAAACCACATAAGGCCTTTATGGTCTTGCATAATGTTTTGTATTGTTTTCTGTGATAATCCGTTTTCTGATGTGTATTGTGTAAATGTGTGTGGAGGTTGTCCTAAGGCTGAAGGTACAACAAAAATAAGCCATAATACAAACAAAAAGATTCTTTTGAACATAGTAATTTCCTTTATTTTAGCCATTTATTAAAGAATTCCAATACCTCTTCCTGCATCCCTCTGTTAAAGAAATGCTTCTCATCCCATATCTTAGTCACAAGCTTATTGCCGGCATTTTGGCTTTCCCAGACGGTCTGCATAGTAGCATAGGCATCTTTCACACCTTCTACCGGAAATAATTTGTCTTTGTTTCCATTAAAGAAAAGAGCGGGTTTGGGGCAGGCGATACTTGCCGTATGCGGGTAATCCAGGTAACGCCTTAAATTGGGAATGAGCATGGAATAGGCAGAACCGCCTTTGTTCTGGTTGTTGGTAAGTGTCATCAGGTGCTCTGTCGTATTCATCCAGCAGATAGAGGCAGAAGCCTTGATACAGTCGGTCAGGGCAGACAGCATCCAAGAGCGGTAAGCACCCATGGAGAACCCCAAGCAACCTACCCTTTTCTTGTCTACCATTGGCAGAGAAGCCAGGAATTCGGCACTCCGCACATCATCCATATTGATAAAAGCCCCCCAGGATGCACCCATTTGCATGAAGTTGGAAGCCAGCGCCTGCTGCCCGTCGTAGCTGATACCCTCCTTGCGTCCGCGTTCTCCCCAAAACAAAGCATCGACAGACAATACTACATAACCGTTCCGTGCAAAATAATCACCCGTATACTGCCCGTCATAACAACGCTTTACCCAGTCTTCCGCGTCCGCCAGGACTTCCAGCGAGACACCGAAAGGACGTACCATTTTCTCCTTCCCGATAGAAAAATGCGCCCCGTGGTCGTGCAACATCACTATGGCCGGAAAAGGACCCTTCCCGTCGGGAACCAACAGATAAGCCGGTACGCGCGACCATTCCGACACATTGAACCATATCTTACGCGCTTCATACCCTTCGCGCTGCTCGGTTCCGGTAACGGACATATTGTATGCTCCGGGTGCAGGAGGCAGGTTTTGCATGCAGTCCATTACCGTCTTGCGCGCTTCGGCTCTCCATGCCTCGAAATCTTTGGCGGTGGAGTTTCCCCATGCTCCGGGATAAGTGAGCTGCTGTTTCAGTTGTTCGTAAAAGGCAGGCATATTCTTTATTACCTCATAGCGTGCAGTATCTGCCTGCGCTTTTATTTCCTGACCGACAGGAAGCAAAACGAAGAAAAGTATAACCAATAGTCTCATACCGATATTTAAAATAAAAACAAAGATACAAGATTTTTCAACGAAATATGTATCTTTACGCCACAGAATGAATATATTATGAGGAAAATCTTATACCTGATTGTTTGTTTGATATATACACTGCCCGTCCGGTCGCAGCAGCCCGATTGCCTGTTTACCCATTATTCTTCCGAAGAAGGCCTTTCGCAAAATACGGTTATGTGCATCTTGCAAGATAGAAAAGGAAACATGTGGTTCTCTACGTGGGACGGCATCAATAAGTTCAACGGATATGTTTTCAGAACCTATAAGGCGAAGTTCGATAACCGGATTAACCTGACGAACAACCGTGTAGACTATATGTATGAAGATAAGTACGGTTTCCTCTGGTTGCAGACCTATGATAACCAAGTCTACCGCTTCGATACCCGTTCCGAAGTTTTTGAACGCGTCCCTGCTACGGAGGAGAAAGGAGGCAGAGCAGTCATCACTTCGATTAAGATGCTGCCATGCGGCTCTGTATGGTTGCTTTCGGAGAATGAGGGAGCCGTCCGCATGAAAACCGATTTAGCTACCTACCGCCTCACTTCGGAATGGTATTCTGTCCAATCCGGCGTATTTCCGGCCACATGCGTGTATGATGTTTATGAAGACACAGACGGAAACGAATGGATGCTGACCGACAACGGATTAGGAATGCTACCCGGCGGAAGCCATACGCCCGTTTCTTATTTTGTGGAAACGACCGGTAAGGAAGAAACGACGGGACAGGTCTTTTATACTGCCCAGGAACATGGAAATGAAATATTTTTCGGCTCGGACAACGGGTGCATATGGCGTTATCAAAAAAACGACGGGCAATTCCTGCTGTTGCAATTACCCGGTTCTTCACGCGTGGTGGCGATAAGGAAAATAGGTGGGCAAGACCTTGTAATAGCAACGGAAACCGATGGCTTCTTCATCTACAATGCGGCATCCGGAACCACCCGGCATTATGCAGCTTCCCGTTTACCCGAGGCGCCGGTGCGTTCTATCTATGTGGATAAACATTCGGAGATATGGTTCGAGCAGGAAGTACCTGGCACTGTCGCACACTTCAATCCGAAAACGGACGTACTGAAAACAGAGGTAATTCCAGTGGAACCGACCAGTACCGACCGTTCGCGTCCGGCTTTTCGTGTACACGAAGATATCTACGGTACGGTGTGGGTACATCCCTATGGCGGCGGTTTTTCACGTTTCGACAGAGAAAACAACCGCTTGCAGGCTTTCTACAACGGACTGTCGGATGCGGGCTGGCGGTTCTCCAACAAAATTCACTCGGCTTTTTCCGACAAACAGGGTAATTTGTGGATGTGCACCCATTCCAAAGGACTGGAAAAGATTACTTTCCAGACCTCTCTGTTCAGTATGATAACCCCGGAACCCCACCGGTACGAATCTTTGAGCAATGAGGTACGTGCGTTGTGCGAGGACAAGGAACATAACCTTTGGGTGGGATTGAAAAACGGCAAGCTCAGGGTCTATGACAAGAACCGTACAGAACTCGGATACTTTACGGAAGCCGGAACCATAGCCCGTACGGGGACACCGTTGCGGGGAAACGTCTATTTCCTTTTCCGAGACAGTAAGGATAACCTGTGGATTGCTACCAAGGGGAACGGACTGGTAAAGGCGGAACCTCAGGGAAAGGCGCATTACAAGCTGACGCGTTACCGATACCGGAAAGACGATATTTACAGTTTGAGCGATAACAACGTATATTGTGTGTACGAGGACAGTAAGGGGCGTATCTGGGTAGCCACCTTTGGAGGAGGAGTGAATTACCTGACCCGCAATCGGGACGGTAAGGAGATATTTATCAATCATCGTAATAACCTGAAAGGATTTCCTATCGATAAGTGCCATAAAGTACGTTTTATAACCGGTGATTATCGTGGAAATATATGGTTTGCCACTACGGTCGGTGCGCTCATGGTAAACGGTGATTTTAAGAATCCCGAAAATGCCCTGTTCCACCATTACCTGCGTGTGCAGGATAATATGCATAGCCTGAGCAACAACGATGTGCACTGGATTCTGCCTACCAGGAACAAAGAGCTCTACCTGGCTACTTTTGGCGGAGGATTGAATAAGTTACAATCCATAGATGCCGACGGCAATGCAATGTTCAAATCGTATAGTGTAGAAGACGGTTTGCCCTCGGATATCCTGCTCTCTATCCGCGAAGATAATAAAGGACATCTTTGGATGAGCACGGAGAACGGTATCAGCAAGTTCATTCCGGAAGAAGAACGGTTCGAAAACTATGCCGATAAGCGCATCCCGTTCCGTGTACGTTTCAGTGAGGCGGCATCGGTCTATACCTCATGGGGCGACCTTATGTATGGAACGAGCAACGGCATCCTTCTTTTCAACCCGGATTCTATCCGGAAAAGCACTTACGTTCCACCGCTGGTATTTTCAAAACTGCTGATAGCAAATGAAAACGTGATACCGGGTGAAAGCCCGGTGTTGCAGCAAAGCCTGGACGATACCCGCAAACTGACACTTTCCCATAAAGAGAATATCTTCACTATCCAGTTTGCGGCACTCGACTATACCGCACCAGCCGAAATCCAATACGCCTATATCCTGGAAGGGTTCGAGAAGACATGGAATTACGTCGGTAAGCAGCGAATGGCTACTTACACCAATTTGCCCAAAGGACATTATGTATTTAAAGTACGTTCAACCAATGCCGACGGTGTGTGGACGGAGAATACGCGTTTGCTCGATATAGAAGTGCTTCCCTCTTTCTGGGAAACACCTTTTGCCTATTTCCTGTACGTTTTGTTCGTTTTGCTGATTATCGTAACCACCGTTTATATCCTGTTTACAATCTACCGGTTGAAACATGAAGTATTTGTGGAACAACAAATGACGAACATGAAGCTGCGGTTCTTTACAGACATTTCCCATGAGTTGCGTACCCCTCTGACCTTGATTTCCGGTCCGTTGGAGTATGTGCTTGAAAATACGCAGTTACCGGCGGATGCCCGTGAACAGTTGCAAGTCGTAGGGCGCAATACCAGTCGTATGTTACGGCTTATCAACCAGATACTTGATTTCCGGAAGATTCAGAACAAGAAAATGAAGATGCAGGTACAGCGTATCGATGTGGTGGCATTTACCCGTAAGATTATGGAAAACTTCGACTCCATAGCCGAGGAACATCATATCGACTTCTTGTTTGATACGGAGAAGCCCGAACTCTACCTGTGGGTGGATGCGGATAAGTATGAAAAGATAGTATTCAATCTTCTGTCCAATGCATTCAAGTACACGCCCGACGGCAAGATGATTAAAGTATTCATCCAGGAAGACGAGCACACCGTTTCCGTCGGTGTGCAAGACCAGGGCATCGGCATTGCGGATAACAAGAAGAAATCCATTTTCGTCCGTTTTGAGAATCTGGTAGACCGTAACCTGTTCAATCCGAGCACAGGCATCGGTTTATCGCTGGTGAAAGAGCTGGTGGAAATGCATAAGGCACTGATTTCGGTAGATAGCAAGCTGGGCGAGGGAAGCTGTTTCAGGATAGATTTCATGAAAGGCAAAGAACATTACGACGATTCGGTGGAATTTATGCAGGATGATATCACGGTCGGCATGGAGGTGTGCTGGCAAGCGGTAGGCATGGAGAAGGCAACCGCTTCCCGACTGGATGAAGAAGGAGTACGGAAAGATGAAGATGCGGCAACGTCCAAAGGACTGATGCTCCTGGTGGAAGATAATTCCGAGCTGCGGATATTCCTGAGGAGCATATTCTCGTCGGAATACCGCATTGTGGAAGCCGCCAACGGCATGGAAGGTATGGACAAAGCCTTGAAGTTCCTGCCGGACATCATAATCAGCGATGTGATGATGCCGGAGAAAGACGGTATCGCTATGACCCGCGAACTACGTGCCGATATGACCACCAGCCATATCCCCATTGTGCTGCTTACGGCGAAGTCCTCCATTGAAAGTAAATTAGAAGGGCTGGAATACGGCGCCGACGATTACATAACCAAACCTTTCAGTGCCACCTATTTGAAAGCGCGTGTAAAGAACCTCCTCACCCAACGGCAAAAGCTGCAAACGCTGTACCGCCAGGATTTGATGCCTGCCGGCACTACCGAACCTGTTCCTGCGGAAGAAACGACTGGGAACGTTGCAGGTAATCCTGAGACGGATAATTCCTCCCCGGCGATGTCTCCCAACGACCGTAAGTTTATGGATAAACTCGTCGAACTAATGGAGAAGAATATGGACAATGGTGACTTGGTGGTAGATGATTTTGTACAGGAGCTGGCTGTCAGTCGTTCTGTTTTCTTCAAGAAACTGAAAACCCTGACAGGCTTGGCGCCTATCGAGTTCATCAAGGAGATGCGCATCAACCGTGCAGTCCAACTGATAGAAACCGGAGAGTACTCCATGACGCAGATATCCTATATGGTCGGTATCAACGACCCGCGCTATTTCAGTAAATGTTTCAAGCAGAAAATGGGCATGACACCGACAGAGTATCGGGATAAAGTATTGAAATAATTGCATCCGGAGTGAACATAAACATTTTAAATATGTTCTTCTTAAATAATTAGAAAACCAACCGTAACTATGATTATATATTTAATAAGCTTGCTTGTTGTAGGCTCGGCAATAGCCTGGAGCCTTTGGAAAGCCCCTTCGGACACGGAGCTGTGGGGAGAGGAACAGGAGGAGTAAATCATTGAAGAAAAAAGAGGGACGCTGTAAACAGCGTCCCTTTAAGTTTTTTACCAACCTTCGTTTTGTTGTCCAGCTAAAGCCGGATTCAATTCGATAGCTGCCAGTGGAATAGGCCGCAAGTAGAACTTGCTGGTTATCTGGCCGGCACTGATGTCCGGATTATGAGCCTCCACATAATCCGCCAGTTTTCCGGTACGTGCTAAGTCTGCCCAACGGTGGTATTCTCCGGCAAGTTCGCGTGCACGTTCATTTAGGATATATTCAATACTCATTTCGGTTTCCGTTGCAGGAGTGGCATTGGCACGGTTACGTACGATATTTACATAGGTAAGTGCCCCCGAGGGGTCGTTGGCCTTGATGCAGGCTTCTGCTGCAATCAGGTTCGTTTCGCCCAAACGTGCCAGGTAAATATCCCGCATGGATGAATTGACACTAAAGTAAGTTCTGCCGTTTTCGGTATCATCGAATTTGCGGAAAGAAGCCACTCCGTATACATCTTCTTTCATTTTGGTTTCGTAGGTCGTTTCTACGCCGTTGATATTCGTTCCTTCGGGTAACATTTCCACGACTTGGGCATCGGCACGGCTGGGCAATGCCGAACGCCAGGCGTCGATGTTGGCTATTTCCCAAGACGGACAGTAGTAATAAGTCACTTTACTCGTATTTTTATTTGCATCGTAATAATCCCAGTAAGATGCGCGGAGCTCGGTCATGAAAGTTGCCTCGTAACGTTCGTCCTGTGCCGGGTTACTGGTATTGGTATTGAATACCTCGTGCATCCACAAGGTCGGTGTCAATGTGGAAGAGGTGTATTTGTGGCCTTTTTCCTGGCCGTCCAAGTAATCGCAGAAATGTGCTTGTTGTTTGTTTCCGTCTGTTTTTACATCATCCACGGTTTCTACGCTGTATCCTACATAGAACAAAACTTCGGGATTACCTTCGCCAGCATTACTGAACAATGTAGAAAAAGGAGTAGTCAATGCCTGACCTGCACCGGCGGCTTGGGCTGCCGTAATAGCTGCCTGGAAGTCCGAGGTGGAATTCGTCAAATATCCCCTTGAAAGATACGCTTTCGCCAAGTAATGGTAGGCTGCTTTTTGGTTGAAGCGTCCGTCGGTAGCGCTTGCCGCTAAGTTCGGAGAGGTACTCAATTCTGTTAGTTCATCGATGATAAAGTTATATGTATCAACGGTAGAGGCACGTTCCGCACTGCTCATTATACCCGAAACACGTTCGGTAACCAAAGGCACGCCGCCGAATTGCTGTACGAGGTTCAGGTAGTAGAGAGCACGCAAACCGCGGGCTTCTGCCACTCTTGCAGCTCTTGAGGCATCATCGCCGCCCCAATAAATTGCTTCGTTGGTAAGTGAGATTCCCTTGTAATGGTCTGTATAGAATGTCTCTACCGCATCGTTGGCGCTGGTAAAGGCTGCGCTGTATAAATTGCAGGTATTGACGGCCGCACGTCCGGTGGCGAATAAGTCCGTACCACCTTCGAACAACCAGGGGTCACCGCCATAAATGGTTCTTAATGAACTGTACATGGCATTGGAAAGGCTTTCGTAGCCCGTTTCCGTAGCATAATAATCGGGACCCGGAACATCGGATTTCAAATCTTGGTCCAGAAAACCGGAGCATCCGGTCAATGCAGCGAGAGAGAAAGCTGCCGCAAGTATATATATCTTTTTCATAATTGGTTACTGTTTAAAATTAGAACTTCACGTTAAGGCCGATTTGGTAACTGATAGAGCTCGGACCGCCTGTACCGTCGCTGATTTTGGCGTCTGCCCATTCCGGGTCGAAACCTTTATAGTCGGTAAATGTAAACGGATTTAATACATTAGCATAAATACGGAGGTGTTCGATACCGATTTTCCTTGTCAAAGCCTTGTCGAAGGTATATCCTACTGTGATATTCTTGATTTTCCAGTAAGAGGCGTCTACATAGTTCTTGGACTTGAATTCGGTATTCTTGCCGGTATGCCAGCCTGTACCGCCACCATGATTGTAGTTAACATCATTGAACGGATAGGGATAAGAACCCACGGTCGTTTCTTTTGCCACTACGGTAGGGTCGGAGGTCAAAGACGAATAATTCTTTCCGTCCCAGGTATAGTTAAATATAGGTGCACCTTCGGGAATGTAGAAATCCATGCTGAGTTTGGTTCGTCCGCGGTCGGAATAATCGGTAAATTCTTCCATGAAGTAGCTGTACAGCGTATGTCCCTGTTTGGTGTTGACGCTCATTGAGAAATCCCAGTTCTTGTAAGAGAGCGAAGTAGACAGGTTACCCGTCCATTTCGGCATTGCCTGGCCGATAATCTGACGGTCGGAATCATCGATTTTTCCGTCTTTGTTGAGGTCCTCATAAGTCATGCAACCTTCGAAATAGCCGTACCATTCACTTTTTGTTTTTGTTACGCCGTTAATGGTTACTTGCTCGTTGGCGGTAGCTTGCGTGCAGATTCCGGTCGGTTTCAGGTCATAAGCCACATCAATCGGTTGTCCGATAAACCAACGTTGTGCGCGCATATCTTCCTTCTTGCCTTGCAGTTCCAGAATCTCATTCTTGTTTTTGGCGAAACTGGCTGTGATGTCCCAGTAAAAGTCCTTGTTTTGGAACAGAACACCCTTCAACATCAATTCGATACCCTGATTGCGCACTTTACCCACGTTGGCAGTCATATTTCCGTCCGGAGTACCTTGTTCGAGCAACATCTTCTGGTCCATTAGAAGGTCTTTAGAGTCTTTTCGGTACCAATCTAAACTTCCCGAAATCCTGTTATTCAGGAAGCCGAAATCCAGTCCTAAGTTAACCTCGTTCGTCTTTTCCCAACTCAGCAGTTCGTTTACCACTTCGGGGCCGTAACCTTTGCCGAAACTGGAATAATAGAGTCTGCTTGCAAGGAAGATTGTCTCATAGTTTCCTACGGATGCATTATTACCGGTAACACCATAGCTGGCACGCAGTTTCAGGTTGCTAATCCACGGAGTGTTTTCACGGATGAAGTTTTCTTCGCTGATGCGCCATGCCAATGCTGCCGACGGGAACACTCCCCATTTGTGGCCGCTACTGAATTTAGAAGAACCGTCCCAGCGGGTCGATACCGTAGCCAGGTATTTGCCTTTGTAGTTGTAATTTACGCGGAGTGCATATGAAAGCATCGTTGCTTTGCCGTACGAACTTTCGACACCACTGTAAGAAGCGGCCGACCCCAGGTTGTACCACAAGGTTTCGGGTGTAACCCCTTCTCCGCTCAGCGCATATTTCTCCGCTTCGGTGCTATACACGCTTACCAATGCCATGGCGTTCAGGTTGTGGTCGTTATTGAAAGTCTTTACATAATTTACCTGCGTATCCCATGTATATGAGAATGATTCGTTGCGGGTAACACTTGCCAGTGCCGTTCCGGTAGGATTGGTCGTTGCGTTGTATGTACTCGATTGTGCTGAGGACAAACCACCGTAATATTCACCTCTGCGCTTTGTAGAGAATGTCGGCGAGAAAGTAGTTTTGATGATGACGTCGTTGATAGGTTTGTACTGTGCGTACATCGTACCGAGCACGCGGTAACCTTTTGTCTTGTCGTCCGAGTTCATCCGGTCGATGAGCGGAGATACGGAAGAAGAAAAACCCGCAGGGAATGTCAGGCTTGAAGACTGCCCTGGTGCCAGGTCTTTTCCGGGTTGGTAGTTTACCTCACCGGTTTCAGTGTTGTAAGGCAGCCAGTAACCGTTTGCACGGAAAGACTCCTGAATAGCACGTTTTGAACCGTAATCGTAGTCGTAAGCCACTAAGTTAGCAGTGGCACCTACCGTTACCTGCTTGTTGATAGCCCCGTCGATAGACATTTTTATATTGTAGCGCTTCATGGCATCGCCCATAACACCGTCTTCCTGTTGATAACCTGCACCTAAACGATAAGAAACCTTCTTGCTTGCGCCTGCTACCTGTATGAAGTGGTTCTGCTGTGTTCCGTTCTCCAGCATCAAGTCTCTCCAGTCGGTAAAATCTCCTGTCAGGAACTGCTCGCGCATCTTGATAGAAAGGTCGTTACCCTTGTCGTTCCATACGGAGGCCAAGTTACCGCTTGTCATTTCAAGCGGAATACGTCCGTTGGTAATTGTTGCATTCTTTATGGGAGAGGCATATTTCATGTAGCGGTATGCAGTCCATTCGCGGTCGTCCATAAAGTCCGGCATACGTGCCACAGTCTTGTAACCCACATAGCCGTCGTAAGTAACGGATACCTTCATGTCCTCGCCGGCTTTGGCTTGTTTAGTAGTTACGATAACGACACCGTTTGTAGCACGCGAACCGTAGATAGCCGTGGAAGAAGCATCTTTTAGGATGTCGATTTTCTCGATATCCGCCGGATTCAGGAAGTTGATATCGTCACAGATAACTCCGTCTACGACGAACAGCGGACTTGTGCTGTCGCCCAATGTACTTTTACCGCGGATAGAGATATTGAAGCTTTCACCTACACGGCTGGAAGATTGTGAAATATCCACACCGGCTACCTGTCCCTGCAAGGACTCCATAACGGTACTCGTACCTTTGGCTACCAGCCTTTCGCTGTCTACGCTTCCTACCGAACCTGTCAAGTCCGACTTTTTCTGTACGCCATACCCCACAACCACAACTTCGTCCAATGCCTGCGCATCTTCTTTCAGTGTTACCTTGATGTTGTTCTGATTGCCCACTGTAACGGTTTGCGTGATATAACCAATAAATGACACCTGGATTTTGGCGCCGGGCTGTACGCTGAGTTTAAAGTTACCGTCGATGTCGGTAATCACACCGTTGGTAGTGCCCACTTCCAATATATTTGCACCGATAATCGGTTCACCCGTACCGTCGATAACGGTACCTGAGATTTGGTGACCTTGTGCAAAAGCGACTAAACACAACATACTCAATGATAGAGTAGCTAATGCCCTTTTGGCAAGTCTTTTTAAATTCATAAGTCTGTTTTTTATAGTTATTAAATATAATAAGGTGGATAACCGTAGCAAGGTATTACTTTACATTGTTTCTGTTATCGAACACAAAATTATGTTGTATGGTGCAAACTGTGTAGTACTTTTTGATATTCTTTGTGGAAAAATTAGTTTTCGCAACCGATTTTAGTTGCCTCATAATTCCCGTCATCTTCTGCATCGCCCTATTCATCGGGGTTTGCGGGCAAAGCCCCTTGTTTCGTACCTCCACCTTTTACAAGCCTTTCCCATACAATTTTACTCGTAGCACCGGAGCTGCCGGAGCCTTGTATCATTGCGTTTTCAACGTGGGATAGTCCGTTTCTTCCCGTAACGGAATAGAGTGCCGGCAGTAATCGACAGGACTGTTCATATCTGTCGGCTGTTCCGTTGATACCTGCCGGCAGAACCGTTGACTGTTGCCGGTAACCGTTTATTTCCGTGGAGAAAATAGATTATCCCGTGGGAAAGCGTTAACTTTACACAGTATAAATAAACACTGCACTATGGCAATTCATTTTGAATGGTACGAGAATCCGATACCGCCGAACCGGCCGGATGAGAAAAAACTCCATGCACGCATTACGTACAATGGAAAAGTGGGAACGGATTACGTGAGGCGTAAAATCCAGGAGCGTTGTTCGCTGACGGAAACGGATGTGACGGCGGTGCTCGATGCGCTGTCGCACGTGCTGGGCGAGGAGCTGGGCGACGGACGCCAAGTGCACCTGGACGGGATAGGTTATTTTCATCCTACGCTCAAGTGCATAGGGGAGGTGACGGCGGAGACGAAACGGAAAAATGCGAAAGTCCGTTTGAAAGGTATCAAGTTCCGTGCCGACCAGACGCTGAAGAATGAGGTGGGGGCTGTGAAGCTTAAAAACATCAGCCATAACGGGCATTCGCGCAAGCTGTCGGACGAGGAGGTGGATATGCGGTTACAAAGCTATTTCGAAAACCACCAGTTGATGACGCGGGCGGACTTTCAGCAGGTTTGCGGATTTATGAAGTCGAAAGCTATGGAACATATCCGGAGATTGCGGGCGGAAGGGAAAATACAGAATATCGGGATACCTACCCAGCCGGTGTATGTGCCTGTGGCGGGATACTACGGGGTGAGCAGGGAGAGGATAGTACAGCAGTAGAACAACGGGGCTATACTTCAATGGGCTGCAACCTAAAAGCCGGATATCGGACTTTGGGAATGCAGTTTGCGTGAAGTATAGCCCCGTTACGTATCGGACTACCGGCAGAGCGGCAGGTCAGCGGGTGAACGTGTACTTTTCTCCCGCCATAGTTTCTATATCGTATATAAACGTTTTCTTGGCCTGGGGAACCGATAGCGGAGCATCGGCGGCTACCAGCGGCTTGCGTATGGGCTGCGGTTGCAGGAGCGGGTTGGCGCACGGCTCTTGTGCTGCCGGTGTCAGCTTCTTCCCGTCCAGGTATAAGGGGGAGGAAGTGCGCAGGCGCAATGTGCCGCCGATAGTGGAGTGTATGGTAGCTGTCTGTACCTGTCCTTTTTCCCATTTCATCTCCTCGAGCACAAACCCGCCGCGGCAGCGGATGCCCTTTAGCGTGCCGTGTTCCCATACATCGGGCAATGCCGGCAGGAGGTGGACGGCGCCGTCATGACTTTGCACAAGCATCTCGGCTATTCCGGCCGTACAGCCGAAGTTGCCGTCTATCTGGAAAGGCGGGTGGGCGTCGAACAGGTTAGGATAAGTTCCTCCGTTTTGTCCTTTTTCATCGGTGGTGGGATGCAGTTGCTCGGTAATCAGCTTGTAGGCATGGTTACCGTCGAGCAGGCGCGCCCATAAGCATACTTTCCACCCCATAGACCAGCCGGTGGAATGGTCGCCGCGGGCTATCAGGGATTTTTTAGCTGCTTCGAAAAGTACCGGCGAGTGATAGGCACTGATTTGCCGGCCGGGGTACAACCCCCACAAATGGGATACATGGCGGTGGTGGTCTGAGGGGTTGTCCCAGTCTTCCAGCCACTCTTGCAGTTGTCCCCAGCGTCCTACCTGCATGGGAGCCAAATGGTTGGCTACATTTTGCAGGCTGTCTGTAAACGCAGCGTTTTCATTCATTAGCCTGGCCGCCCGAATGGTATTGTAGAAAAGGTCGTAAACCATTTGGTTGTCCATGGTAGTACCGGCTGTTACTACGAAACTGCGCTTGCCGTCTACGACGGGGCTGTTTTCCGGCGAGTAGGAGGGAGCTACTACCAGCCAGTTGTTCTTGGGCTCGCGTACCAGGAAGTCCAGGTAGAATTCGCAGGCGCCGCGCATGATAGGATAAACTTCTGCCAAGTAAGCCTTGTCGCCGGAGAAGAGGTAGCGGTCCCATAGATGCTGGCAGAACCAGGCATTGCAGGTTGGCCAGACACCGTATTTGGGGCCGTCTACGGCGCCGGTGCTGCGCCATATGTCGGTATTGTGGTGCAGCGTCCAGCCTCGGCATCCGTACATGGCGGCACTCTCGCGGCCTTGTACGGCAACTTCTTTTACCAGTTGCAGGAAGGGTTCGTGCATCTCGGGCAGGGAGGTCGTCTCTGCCGGCCAGTAATTCATTTCTACGTTGATGTCGGTGGTGTATTTCCCGTCCCAGGGGGCGCGTAGCTGGTAGTTCCATATGCCTTGCAGGTTGGCGGCTTGTCCGCCGGGTTGCGAGCTGCATATCAGCAGGTAACGCCCGAACTGGAAGTACAGGGCGGCCATTTGCGGATCGGTAACGGTGGCGAACTCTTTTACGCGCCGGTCTGTGGGTTTCCGGGCTTGTGCGTTGCTGCCCAGGTCGAGCGAAACGCGGCCGAAGTATTTTTGATAGGCGGCGATGTGGGCTTCTTTTCTTCCGGCATACTTCTTGCCCGCCTGCTTCATATACTGCCGGGCGGTTTTCAGTGCATCTCCCGACACGTCTTTGTAGTTTATGAAGTTGGTTCCGATAGAGACGTACAGGGTAACGCTGTTGGCATTCCGTACTTGTAGGGTGCTGTCGGAAGCGGCTTTCAGCGTGCCGCCGTTGTGCTCGATTCGGGTGAGCGCCGTGAACCGCACTTTGCCTTCGATGCCTTCATGGTCGTTGGCCTTGCCGTTCAGTTGCAGCTCATTGCGGGAGGAGATGAGGCGTTCTACGTTTTCGGTATAGGGGGTGGCGTAGCGCGCGGTGAAGGAGATGCTTTTCTTTTGCGATGCGGTTAGCCTGATTATCAGCAACTGGTCGGGGAAGGAAGTAAAGGTTTCCCGCGTATAGGTTACGCCGTTGGCAGTGAAGCGGGTGGTGGCTATCGCCTTTTCGATGTCCAGCTCCCGGTAGTAATTGTCGTACTTGTCGATTCCTTCGAAGTCGAGGTGCAGCGTGCCTACGGTTTGGTAGGGCATTCCATTGGCGGATTGCGAGCAGATAGCGGGGCCGCACAAATCTTGCGCTTCCTTATTTCTGCCTTCGAATATCAGCCGGCGTATGTGCGGTAGGGCTTCTTTTGCCTTGGGGTTCGTATTGTTGTGGGGTGAGCCGCCCCATACCGTTTCTTCATTGAGTTGTATTTGCTCGTGTGCGGGATTGCCGAAAACCATTGCGCCTAAGCGCCCGTTGCCTAAGGGGAGCGCTTCCACCCATTGCCGGGCGGGTTGGTCGTACCAGAGTTTGAGGCCGGCATTGTCTTGCGCCGCCACTTTGCCGCTGATGCTGCAAACGGCAAAGAGCAGTATGAACCATTTTCGTGTCATTGTTTTTTCAGTTTATCCAGTGTATGATTTCTTCTGCTTTGTCTGCGATGTAGTCCGGATGAAAGCTTTCCAGTTCCGTGCGCGGGCGGAATCCCCAGGTTACTCCGCAGGAGGTTACTCCGGCATTGAGGGCTGTCTGCATGTCTACTCCCGAATCGCCTACATAGAGTACATCCCGTTTGTCTGTCCGGGCAACGGACAGGATGTCTTCCACAATGGCGGGGTCGGGTTTTACGTTTACCCCCTCCCGCTGTCCGAGTACGGCAACGAAATGTATTCCGGGAAAGTAGTGCTCCACCAGCTTCTGGGTTGCCGCCTGGTATTTGTTGGAGGCAACCGCCAGTTGTATGCCGCGGGACTGCAACTGTTCCAGCAGCTCGGGGATGCCGGGGTAGGGTCGGCTCTTGTCGGCATTGTGCATGTCGTAGTATGGTATGAATTCCCGGCGGACACGGAGTACGTTCTCCTCGCTCTTTTCTCCTTCGGGGAGAGCACGTTCGAACAGTTTGTTGATGCCGTTGCCCACCATGAAGTTGTAGGCGGATTCCTCGTGGGTGGGATAGCCGAGTGCGCTCAGGGCGTGGTTGGTGCTCTGTGCCAGGTCGGCAATCGTATTCAGCAGGGTTCCGTCTAAGTCGAATATAACAAGTTTTTTCATTGTTCGTTTCTTTGTTTGACAAGAGGGGAGGGGGCCACCACAGATTACACGGATTGGCACAGATTATTATGGATGAGTAACCGATAAGACCGGATAGTGGATAATCGGAATTTCAATCTGTGCCAATCCGCGTAATCTGCGGTTAGCTTCTCTCCCTCGGTGAAGCCTATTTCGTAATTCTGAACCAGTCTACGTCCGTCCAGCCACCGTCATTGGTTACAATGGACGGGCGGGTGCAGAACATGCCTACCTTGGCGCCAATCCATTTGCCTTCTTTTACCTGGAACGGCTTACCCAGCGGGCGGTATTTCTTTCCGTCGAGGCTGTAGCTGAAGTTGCACAGTACCAGCAGGTCGTGTCCGCCTTCGCTCTTGGAAATCTTCTTGCCGTCGGAGGTGAACTTGGCGCGCAGGTAGATTGTATTATCCTTTAAATCGACTGTGCCGTTTACCGTTTCGGGCGTGCCCTTCTCTGCCCGGAGGCAGGATACCTGCGACAATACGAGGCCTTTATCCGTATTCTCCAAAATCAGGCCGGCATAGTTGGTTCCCATGACTACCAGCCCGGTACGTTCGCCTTTGTATTTCTCGGTCGGCTTGAAGGTCAGCTTCATAGTGGCGGTGAATTTGTCTGCGGGAGTTTTCTGCAACAGCAGGTTGGCTACGTCCCACAGGTTTTTGTACTCTTTTACGACCGGGTAGGAGTAGAGCCGTATTATGCTCTGGTCTCCTGCGTAGTATGCCCATTTCTCGTTGATGTTGGCATGCCATTGCCATTGCGGGGAAAGGGTGTAGCCGTCGAACTCGTCGCTTTCCTGCGGGGTGCAGATAGGATATGTCTTGCCCACGTCCGGCTTTTTGTATACCAGTACGGGGTCGCCGCAACCGTCACCGTCTTTGTCAATACCGATAACAGGCCAGTCGTTCACCCACTTCATGGGTTGTAGGTGTACCAGGCGGCCGTAAGCGCCGACATCCTGGAAATGCAGGAACCAGTCTTCACCGGTAGGGGTGTCTACCCATGCTCCCTGGTGAGGGCCGTTGACCGGGCTGTCGCCTTGTGCCAGCACTTTCTTCCATTCGTAGGGACCGTATATGTTCTTGGAACGGAGCACTACCTGCCACCCCGTAGGCACGCCACCTGCCGGATGAAATATGTAGTAGTACTCTCCTCTTTTGTAGAGTTTGGGTCCTTCGCAGGTTTGGTGCGCCTCGTGGCCGTCGAAGATAACACGCGATTGCGTAATGGCTTTGGTGGCATCTGCATTCAGCTCGCAGATAGATATGATGCTTTTCAGCCCGGCGCGGCTGCCTGCATAGGCGTGTACCATATAGACTTTGCCGTCTTCATCCCAGAAGGGGCAGGTGTCTATGATGCCTTTGCCCGGCTTTACGAGTACGGGCTCCGTCCACGGGCCTTTGGGGGCTTTGGCTTTTACCATGAATGCTCCCTGGTCGGGGTCGCCCCAGAAGATGTAGAACTCGCCGTTATGATGACGGATAGCGGGCGCCCATACGCGGTTGCCGTGCTCCGGGCGTTCCGGCGTTTCAACGGGAGAGAGGGAGTAGGGAACGGCAGCGCCGATGATGCTCCAGTTTACGAGGTCTTTGGAGTGCAGTATCTGTAATCCCGGCAGGCAGTTGAAGCTGGAGGAGGTCATGTAGAAATCGTCTCCTACACGGCAGGCGTCCGGGTCGGAATAGTCTGCGTAGAGTATGGGGTTCTTGTATTTGCCGTTGCCTTGGTCGGCTACCCATACCTCGGAAACATAGTTCTTTTCTTGGGCTGCCAGCGGTAATGCAAGCAGCAGGCCGAGGCCTAAGAGTGCGTTTCTGGTTTTCATGTCGCGATTTAATTCTTTTAAATGGTTAATTCTTGATTTTTACCTGTACCGGGTGTTGCAGTTCTTCTTTCCACTCGCGCATGTAGGCGAACCATGCTTCGGGAGTAGGATAACCGAAAGTTTCCTTGCGCGATGTAAACATGGTGTAGTGGTGGAAGCGGTCGCTGCCCGGTGCTGAGAGGGTATAAAGGAAATTATCTTTGTCTTTTACTTCTTTGCGGACGTATTCCTGCGGTATGTAGGTGGCGATGCCCACTGTTTCCTTGGCGTATTTCACGGTGTCGTTTACAGGCCAGTGTCTTCCCCAACTGCCTACCAGCCCTTTGTGGTCGGAGTCCGAGAGGGTTTTGCCGCCCATGATGTTCTGTACGCCGGTGCAGAACTGCTCGTCGCCCAGGGGTTCGTCGAAGAAGGTTTCTACCAGCAGGTCGCGGTGTCCGGCATAGAGGGTGTAGCGGTTGGTCATGTTCAGCTCTTTTCCCCGGTAATTCCAGCCTTTCACGGATACTTCGGCTATGGTGCGTATGGGGCCGTAGGCAAGGATGCTTTCCGTGCGGAATGCTACCGGTTCTATGTGGGTGGCTTTCGTTCCGTCCCAGCCTTTGAGGGCGCCGACGCCGCAACTGTTGCCTACCATTAGCACGTCGTCGCCGAAACCGCGTGCAAGTTGTTCGTCATTGGGATAGAATCTGCTCTCTTGGATTTCCAGTCCTTTCTTGAACTTGCCGTACGGGTCGATAGTCTGTTTCTGGTTGAAGTAGAGGCGGTAAGCCACCAGTTCCGATTCGAACATCGGGCCGTGTCCGTGCAGCATGCTGTAAAAGTTGGTAGTGCCGGGCACTGTGACCGATTGTGTCGGAGCGTGTTTCTGTTTCTTGGCGTCGCGTATCAGCATCTCGGCGAATACGCGTGCCGGATAGGTTTTGCCGGTAGGGGCGGAAGACAGGGTGATTGACAGCGTTTTCCTGCCTTGGGCGGGAATGTCGATGACGAATGCCAGTTCGTCGGCTTTCAAATCGCCGTCCAGGTCGTCCAGTTGCGAGGGTATTTCTTCATTGCCGTTCATCACGACAGCCGAACGCACGCGGAAGCCGGGCTGCAGGTCTTTGATTTTTAATACTACCGGAGCGTCTGTCTTGTCTTTGCTCCATGAGTTGCTTACTTCTACCGGGATAGTTTTGGTACTTGCTTTCCGGGTACTTGTCTGCGCTTGTGCGGTGAGGGTACAGGCGCACAGTAGCAGGAAGCCGGTTAAAAAGGTCATCTTCATAAGGAATGTGTTTAATTAATCGATTGCTGCAAAATTAAACTAAAAAGAGCAGACAGTTCTTGTCCTTTTGGCAAAAAAACTGCCTGCTTTGAGCTTATTGCTTAATGAAGATTATTTAAAGTCCAGCAGTTTCCCTTCCGCTCCGATTGTGGAATATACTTTCCCGTCTACTTTCAGTTCTTTGGCATTCTTTACATCGAGCGTGTGCCCCTGGGTGTCTATGCGTATGTTTTCCAGCGTAACGCCTTCTGCCTGGCTGATGACTACGCCTTCTTTGGCGTCGCTGATGATTACATCCTTTACGGTGACGTTCTTGATAGGCATCTCGGGCAGTCCGTTGAAGAACATGGCACGTCCCGAGCCTTTACAGATGACGTTGGAGATGTGGATATCGCGGAAAGAGGGTGTTTCGACGGTTACAGGCGGGATTGCCGTTTTCATACGGCCTTTCAGTTCCTCTTCCGTTTCTTCGCCGGCTCCCTTACCGCCGTAGAACAGGTCGAACAGCAGCGGTTCGTGGGGTATGTCGAGCATGTGGATGTTGTGGATATAGATTCCCTCTACGACACCGCCGCGTCCTCTGGTGCTTTTGAAGCGCAAGCCTACATCCGTGCCGAGGAAAGTGCAGTCCGTTACATAGATGTTCTTCACGCCACCGGACATTTCACTGCCTACTACGAAGCCGCCATGTCCGTGCAGTACGGTGTTGTTCTTTACAATGACGTTCTGGCAGGGTTCGCCGCGTTTGCGCCCGTCTTCGTCTTTGCCGGACTTGATGCAGATTGCGTCGTCGCCGGCATCGAAAATGTTGTTGATTACCAATGCGTTCTTGCAGGATTCCAGGTCTAAGGCATCACCGTTCTGCGAATACCAGGGGTTGAATACTTTTACCCGGTTGATAGTGATATGTTCGCAGGATAGCGGGTGCAGACACCAGCTCGGCGAGTTCTTGAATGTAACTCCTTCCAGTAACACTTTCTTGCTCTTGACTATGCTGAGCAGTACCGGACGCAGCCACGGACGGATTTCGTTCCATTCCTCGTCCGTTTCGATGCCTTCGGGATTGTTGAAGTTCTTACACGCCCGCGCTCCTTTCAATGAGCCTTCCGTGGGATACCATATGGAGTTGTCTACCACACCGCCCGATTTGACGAGGTTGTCCCATTGGGTGGGGGTTAGTTTGCCTTGCTTTACCGGACGCCAACTGTCGCCCGAGCCGTCGAATACGCCATAGCCCGTAATCGCTATGTTCTCGGCATTGCGTGCCGATATGGGCGATTGGCAGCGGCGGGTATTCAGCCCCTCGAAGGAGGTTTCGATAATGGGGTATGCGTTGAAGTCGTCTGTGAAAACGACCAGTGCATTCTTTTCCGTATATAGGTTGACATTGCTCAATAGCTCGATAGGTCCCGTGAGCCACCACCCTGCCGGGATAACTACCTTGCCGCCGCCTTTTGCATTGACGGCTTTAATGGCATCGTTTATCGCCCGGGTGTTCAGGGTAATCCCGTCGCTCTTCGCCCCGAAATCCAGGATGTTGACCGTATAGTCCGGGAATGAGGGCTGTTCGACCTCGGGCATGCTGAAGGGCAGCTCTTTATAGATGTTTTCGTCTACGGGACTTTTGCATTGGGCGCAGGCTGTATTGCGTGCGGGCAGCAATGCAAGGAAAAGTGCGGTAAGCGTAAATAGCTTTTTAGATAATGTGTTCATTCGTGATATTATGTTTATGAATTCGTAATCTGTGGACTAAGCGGTCTTTCCCGGCAAACGGCCGGCTCCGTGCTTTCTGCTTTTCTTATTATTCTCTCGTAAGCTGCTCTCGCGAGTGGCTTACGAAAAGAATAATAAATGATTCATGTTAACCTAATTCTAACCTTAAATAAATATTATGAAAAAACCTCTTAATTACCAGTTGCAAATTTATCGGGCTTTAGCTGAAAAAGTGTGTACTAATTGTTGGTTTTAGTGTATTTTTTGTGGTTTTGCCCTTTTCTTTGTGCGCTTTCAGGGTTTTTGCACTATCTTTGCAGCCCAAAACTTAGTAAAAAAGGTATGAGTTACAATTTGTTGAAAGGAAAAAGAGGCATTATTTTCGGCGCTCTGAACGAGCAGTCCATTGCCTGGAAAGTAGCAGAAAAAGCAGTAGAAGAAGGTGCGGTTATCACCTTGTCCAATACGCCCGTTGCCGTGCGCATGGGTGAAGTCTCGGCGTTGGCCGAAAAGCTGGGTTGCGAGGTTATTGCAGCCGATGCTACCAGTGTGGAAGATTTGGAGAATGTCTTTAAACGTTCTATGGAGGTGTTGGGCGGTCAGATTGATTTCGTTCTTCATTCTATCGGTATGTCGCCCAATGTGCGCAAGAAACGTACATATGACGACCTCGATTATGACATGTTGGGTAAGACGCTGGATATTTCGGCCGTTTCTTTCCATAAGATGATACAGGCAGCCAAGAAAATGAATGCCATTGCAGAATACGGTTCTATCGTGGCGTTGAGTTATGTGGCGGCACAGCGTACATTCTACGGTTACAACGATATGGCGGATGCGAAGGCGTTGCTGGAGTCTATTGCCCGCAGTTTCGGCTACATCTATGGCCGCGAGCACAACGTACGTGTCAACACGATTTCGCAGTCGCCTACGATGACTACTGCCGGTTCGGGTGTGAAGGGTATGGACAAGCTGTTCGACTTTGCCAACCGCATGTCTCCGCTGGGCAATGCCTCGGCCGATGAGTGTGCCGATTATTGTATCGTGATGTTCTCCGACTTGACCCGCAAGGTTACCATGCAGAACCTGTACCATGACGGAGGTTTCTCCAGCGTAGGTATGAGCCTGCGAGCCATGGCTACTTATGAAAAGGGGTTGGATGAATATAAAGACGAAAACGGAAATATAATCTACGGATAAAAGAAGGTGATAAGACGGTAAAGCGATAGGGGGTAGTAATATGAGACTTATTGCCCTATCACTTTACCTCTTTTATTTCTTTATCATTTCATCGTTTCATTCATTTCATCGTTTCATTCATTTTATCGTTTCATCATTTCATTCGTCGCTTTATCACCTCATCGCTTTATTACTTTATCATTTTAGCCGATTCACATGGAAACTGCTCTTTACCTGTTGCCCGTTACTTTGGGCGACACTCCGGTTGAAACCGTATTGCCTTCTTATAATAAGGAAATGATAATGGGTATCCGCCATTTCATAGTGGAGGATGTGCGCTCGGCGCGCCGTTTTCTGAAAAAGGCGGACAAGGATATAGATATCGATGCGCTTACATTCTATACGCTGAACAAGCATACCTCGCCGGAGGATATTTCCGGGTATTTGCAGCCGCTTGAGGCCGGATATCCAATGGGGGTGATTTCCGAGGCGGGTTGTCCGGCTGTTGCCGACCCGGGAGCGGATGTGGTGGCGATAGCTCAACGCAAGAACCTGAGGGTGATTCCTTTGGTGGGGCCTTCCTCGATTATATTGTCGGTCATGGGTTCCGGCTTCAACGGGCAGAGCTTCGCTTTTCACGGATACTTGCCTATTGAACCCGGCGAGCGCGCCAGGAAGCTGAAAGCGCTGGAACAACGGGTGTACACGGAGCATCAGACCCAGCTTTTCATAGAAACTCCTTACCGCAATAACAAAATGGCAGAGGATATCCTGCGTAACTGCCGTCCACAGACCAAGCTTTGTATTGCTGCCAATATCACATGTGAGGGGGAGTACATTAAAACTAAAACGGTGAAGGAGTGGCAGGGTAAAGTTCCTGACTTGTCTAAGATTCCTTGTATTTTTCTCTTGTATAAATAATCTCTTTCGTGTACTCGTATTCGTATTCGAAGCAGCTACTGAAAAAGTTCCGGTGAAGGTTATGCTCTATCTGCCGGAATGTCCAGAGCTTCCCGCCCTTTAACTCTTTATTGCACAGTAGAGAGTCGTCGTCTACATCGAGGGTAAAAAGGTAAACCAGGCGGTTGGTCAGCTCGTTTTCGAAATGGTACGTAAGGTTGAAGCGGAGATTTTGCAGCGACGCCGTAGGGAGGGTTTGTTGCAATACTCTTTTCGCGCCCTGTTCCAGGGTTTCTCCATATATCAGGTAGCCTTCCGTTAGTATGTCCGTCTTGCCTTTCTCGAGTGTACTGCACTGGGGGCGCGGCAGCAGGAACAGCATGCCGTGCGAAACGGCGGTAATGCGGATAACGGGGTTAATGTATTCGTTTTTCCGGCTAATGGCTTCGGAGGCCATTGCTTTTCCAATAACGTCTCCTTTGGTTGTTACTATCGGCACGAACACGGTGTGTTTCATTACTTTGTTGAAGTAATATATGCCGAACTGGTTGAACAGGATACTCAGTATGAATACGCAAGGGGGCATGATATGGAATAGGACATAGCGTGCCGTATCGTTCAGCGGGTGGCTGATTAGTATGGCGAGCGATATAATCAGGAGATGCAGGAAACCGATAAGTAACAGTACGCGTGCGGATACTATGGCGGCTTCGGCTCCCTGTGCGAAAAACTGCTTGCAGCATTTGCGGGACTGGGCGGTGTGGTAGTCCAGGAAGCGTTTCCTGTTCAGGAAAATAATGAGCGGCGGAATGATAGCGCTGATTTCCAGCGTAAACGGGAACATCGCCTCCGGACAATAATCCGTGGAGAAGAAAGAGGTTATCGTCAGCAGCAGTAACATGCCCGTGGTACTGTACAATATAATCTGGGGGATGTGCGAGCCTTTGCGTCGCAGCATATAGATGCTGGACAGCAGTCCTATACCCGTACCGATGTAGATAGCCGTGTCTTGTATTATGAATTCACATAATATAATGGATATAATGACGGGGATATATCCCAATGACATGTTGAACTTGGATGATAGAACTCTCTGCTTGCCCATTACTACACTATTTTGCCGTTTCCTTTTTAACAAATAGCCTGTATAAAATGTTCTTTATTTCATCCCTTTTTGTAGATACAGGGTCGATTTTTCTGCATGGTAGGACGAACGTACCAACGGCGCACTTTCTACCTGCGTGAAACCTTTCTTCAGTCCGAGTTCTTTGTAGGCGGCAAACTGGGCGGGGGTAACATATTCCGCCACCGCATAGTGCTTATGGGTAGGTTGCAGGTATTGCCCTATGGTAAGTATCCCGCAACCTGTGCTGCGCAAGTCGTCCATTAATTCTTCCACTTCGTCCGGAGTTTCTCCCAGCCCTACCATGATGCCGGATTTGGTGACGGTTCCGCTGCCTGCTATCTGCCGTATCACTTTGAGGCTTGTTTCGTAGCGGGCTTTGCTTCGTACCAGCGGGCTGATGCGTTTCACCGTCTCCATATTGTGGGAGATTATTTCAGGCCGGGCTTCGATTACCTGGTTTATGAGCTCCTGTCTGCCCTGAAAGTCGGGAATCAGCACCTCGACGGTCGTTTCGGGGTTGAGGCGTTTGATTTCGCGAATCGTCCGTACCCAGTGGGCGGCACCGAGGTCGGGCAGGTCGTCCCTGTCTACCGACGTGATAACGGCATGGGAGAGTTTCATTAAGGCAATGGATTCGGCTACATGTACCGGCTCTTGCGGGTCTAAGGGCATGGGCTTGCCCGTTTGCGTATTGCAGAATTTGCAACAGCGGGTACAGATGTTTCCGCCTATCATAAAGGTGGCCGTACCCCTTCCCCAGCATTCTCCCATATTGGGGCAGCGTCCGCTGCTGCAAATCGTATGCAGGCAGTGGGACTCTACGATGCGTTTGGTTTCGGTGTAACGCTCGTTGGCGCCGATGCTTATTTTGAGCCATTCCGGCTTCCGTACTCTTTCACTCATCTATTTTTCAGTTCCCGGTTAAAGAAATTCGTCAGCCGGGTATACAGGTGCATGCGGGTATTGCCGCCGAATATGCTGTGGTTACGGTTGGTATAGACCTGCATGTCGAACTGCTTGCCGAGCTGTACGAGGTGTTCGGCATATTCCGCGCAATTCTGAAAATGTACGTTGTCGTCCGCCATGCCGTGTACCAATAGCAGATTACCGTGCAGGTTACCGGCGCGGGTAAAGGCGGAAGCAGCCTTATAGCCTTCGGCATTCTCTTTCGGGGTACGCATGAAGCGTTCGCCGTATACGGTATCGTAGTAGTTCCAGTCGGTAACCGGGGCTACGGCAACTCCTGCCTTGAATACCGGAGTTCCTTCGCTCATACTCATAATGGTCATGTAGCCGCCGTAACTCCACCCCCAAATGCCGATGCGGTCTTTGTCTACGTAGGGCTGGTTTCCTAAATACAGGGCGGTTTCCACCTGGTCGCGGGCTTCTTTAATACCGAGGTTCAGATAGGTGGTTTTGGCGAATTCCGCACCGCGTCCACCCGTTCCACGTCCGTCTACGCATACAACGATATATCCTTGGGATGCCATATAGGTTTCCCAGCTTACGCCGAACTTATCGAGCACTTGCTGCGAGCCGGGACCGCTGTACTGGTACATCAGAACCGGGTATTTCCTGTCGGCGGAGAAATCCGTAGGTTTCATCATCCAGCCGTTCAGGGCAGTACCGTCGGAAGTCCGGAAAGAGAAGAATTCTTTTTCCGGCATATCGTATTCCTTTATCTTTTGTTTCAGGGCGGCATTGTCTACGAGCGTAGTTAGCGTCTTGCCGGTATTGTCGTTAAGGGTAATGAGTGTCGGAGTGTTCAGGTTGGAGTAGCGGTTCATGAAATACTTCATGTTTGCGCTGAACTGTGCACTGTTCGTTCCGGTTTGCGATGATAATTTAGTCTTTTTCCCTTTGCGGTCTATCTTGTAGACGGCGCTGCGTAGCGGGCTTTCTTCGTTGCTGCTGTAATAGAAGCTGCCGTCTTCGGGGTTGTAACCCAGGAAATCCAGTACTTCGTAAGTACCGGAGGTGACTTGCTTGATGAGGTTGCCGTTTATGCTGTACCAGTACAAATGGTTGTAGCCGCTCTTTTCGCTGACAAAGCTGAAATTTTCCGGATAGAAGACGATATTGTCGAACACGCTTTCGCGGATATAAGTGTCGCTCTCGTCGCGTACTGCGAGCTTGCTGACGGTACTGCGGGGATTGGCGAAGTACAGGTCGAACCGGTTCTGGTGGCGGTTCAGTGTCATAATGGCGAGTTTGTTAGGGTCTTGCGTAAAGCGGATACGGGGGATGTAACCCCCTTCTTCCAGCGGTACGTCGATTTTGCGGGTTACCTTGGACTTGATGTCGAAAGTATGTACGGATACCTTGGAGTTCCTTTCACCGGTCTTGGGGTATTTGTAGGTGTATTCGCCCGGGTATTTTTCGTAAGGGGCGATGTGGGGAGCTTCTCCGGCAAATACCGGGAAGGTGTACGAGGGCACTTCCCGTTCGTCGAAACGGATAAATGCCAGCATCTTGCTGTCGGGGCTGAATTCCAAGGCACGGTTAAAGGAGAATTCTTCTTCGTACACCCAGTCGGGGATGCCGTTCAGCACTTCATTGCGCTTACCGTCTTCGGTCACTTGGCTTTCGCTGTTGCCGTAGAGCAGTTTCACGAGGAAGATATTGTTGTCGCGTACGAAAGCTACCTGGTATCCGTCGGGCGAAAAGACCGGAACTTGCTGCGGTCCGCCGTCCGACAGCTTTTCCACTACATTGTTTATCTTGCCGTCCAGGTTTCGTTTTAAACTATATATATAATGTATAGCCGTGTAAGAGTGGCGGTAGATAGGGGTCGTTTCCGTTGCGATAAGCAGCTTGCTGCCGTCCGGAGCAAAACTGTAGCTGTCGAATTTCTTGAACGGGCATTCGCGGGCGGTAGCAGCGTCGAACAGTACTTCTACCGGTTTGCCCGTCTTGAAGGAGTATTTGATGATTTGCGTCTTGTCTGCATTCATCTGCGAATAGTGTTCTCCGTCTCCCGGAATGGGGATAACTCCCGAAATGCTTTGAGGAGTGAATTCTCCGGATACGATTTCTCTTAAATCGAGCGGCTTGCCGGTCTGGGCGAAGCCCGTCAGCGTACAAAGGCAGAATAGGAGTGCCAAACTTATCTTTTTCATATCTTTTAATTCGGTTATTCGGTACAAATATACGATAAAGCGGAAATCTAATCTAATTAATAAATGATAATTTGTATTTTACGCGAGGGATGCGGAAAGGGAAATCTTGTTCTGCCCTTATTGAAAGCGGAACGGAGACTGTTATTTGAGCGAGCGTTTAAACAGGATGAGCATGATAATGAGCGAGCCTATCATCATATAAGGATAGAGCGCTATGCCGTCGGCATATACGGAAACCGTTCCCATAAGTCCGTTCATGGCGGTTTGCCCTACAAGGGCTATGGTAAGGGCTATGCTGAATGCCGTTCCCGACAATGCGGGATAGCGTGTACCGAGGATGCTCAGGACAACCGGATAGGTGGATGAGAGTCCCATTCCTACCAGTACCATGCCCGTTGCAGCCCGTACGAATCCCGGTGATGCTGCCAGCAGCCCGAAGCCTATGGCGGCAAGGATAAGGCTGTAAGGAAGTACCGTTGCCGGTTTTATCTTCTTGAAAATCGCTATTTGCAGCATACGCGCCACGGTCAATCCGACAACCATGCAGGTCAGTGCCATTAGTGCCCGGTTGGCAGGGATGTCGGTAGCCTGTCCGAAATAACTCGTAGACCAGTTATTGCACACTCCCTCGATGCCGCTCTGGAAGAAAAGGATAGAACTGAGTAATAGCAGGCTGCCCTCTTTCAGCAGTCCCAACCCCTCTTTTACAGGAAAGCCTTGTGCTTGTTTGGGTGCGGGAAAGCGTACGGGGATACAGAACGATATACCCGCCAGCATAAGGATGCCTATACCCTGAAGGATAGTCTCGAAGGAGTAGTATTCTGATAAAATACCCAAAAGGCTCGGTATGCCCAGTGCCCCCAGTCCATAGAACATTCCCAGGAAACTGAGCCGGGAACCCTTCTCCGACTCGTTGGAAATATCGGATACCAGGGCATTGGTTTCTCCGTTCAGGATACCACCGCCCAGTCCGATGCCTACTATCGAGGTTTGGAGCAGCGGGATGCTTTCAAAAAATATCAGTCCTTCCAGTCCTAATAGTACGACGGCGCAACTGGGAATCAGCAAGGCCTTGTGTCCGAAGCGGTCTACGACAGGACCGAAAATCAATGAGCCGACTAACATGCCGAGGGGCAGGAAGGTTGCCAAAGAGGTTGCCTGTAACCCGCTCAATCCCAGTTTGGCTACGAGAGAGGGTAATACCGAACCCAGCGTAATCATTGAAACACCGAAGAAACACATTCCGATGCACGCTGCCGTGAATACGAGGTTTTTGTGATAACTATTACTCATACGACTGTTTTTTGATAGTAAGAAATGCAGTTCCCGAAGGTCGTATACAAAGCTATGAATTTATTTCAATCCCGATGCCGGCAAATATATAATTTTGTATGCAAAGGTGTAACTAATCGTCGAAATGTATTTATCGTGGAGGCAGCCGGGGGTATGGCGTATATTGTAATTGCTTTAAACCGGTAACCGCAACATTTTCCGGTGCAGCTTACAATGAGTGCGTTTGTGGCTTGTAAACGAACCGGGAGTCTGTCTATGGAAGTAATGAAAGCGTCTAATCCGCTTTCCGTTAGTAAAAACCGGAGAAAAGTCTTAACTTTGTTTCTAAATATTACAGACCTATGAGTGCGATGCCTCTTTATAATGAATTTCCTCTGTTCCTGAAACGTTATTTTCCGTATAAAGTGCAGAAAATCTCGTTGAATGCCGGTTTTACCTGCCCCAACCGTGACGGGAATAAGGGATACGGCGGTTGTACCTATTGTAACAACCAGACCTTTAACCCCGATTACTGCCGTACCGAGAAACCGGTAAGCCTGCAACTGGAAGAAGGAAAGAAATTCTTTGCCCATAAATATCCAGAGATGAAGTACCTGGCATATTTCCAGGCTTATACCAATACCTACGGCGAGCTGGAGTCCCTGAAACGGAAGTATGAGGAGGCGTTGTCGGTAGACGGGGTGGTGGGGCTGGTTATCGGTACTCGTCCGGACTGTATGCCGGACGACTTGCTCCGTTACCTGGAAGGTATCAACAGGCATACTTTCCTCTTGGTGGAGTACGGCATCGAGAGCACGTGCGACGAAACGCTCCGCCGCATTAACCGCGGCCATACATTTCGGGCTGCCGTTGATGCCGTGAAACGGACGGCGGCTTGTGGAATATTGACGGGCGGACATGTAATCCTGGGGCTTCCGGGCGAGACGCACCAACGCATCGTGGCACAGGCGCGGGATGTGTCGCGCTTGCCGCTTACTACGTTGAAAATGCACCAGTTGCAGTTGATACGCGGCACTCGCATGGCTTTGGAGTACGAGCAGCATCCCGAAGATTTCCACCTTTTCGGTGTGGAGGAATACATCGACCTTGTGATAGATTATATAGAGCATCTCCGTCCGGATATCGTTCTGGAACGTTTCGTTTCGCAGTCTCCGAAAGAGCTGCTTATCGCCCCCGACTGGGGACTGAAAAATTATGAATTTAACCACCGGGTTCAAAAAAGAATGAAAGAACTTGATGCATATCAAGGAAAGAAGTATGAAATGTGAGAAAAAAGACTTATTTTTGCCGCTGTTAGAATATGGAATCAATCTAAATTAGGAGATAATAACAATGAACCCAAAGACAGTGATTAAAGGAAAAATCCACTACGTGGGAGTGAATGACCGCAATAAGCATTTGTTTGAAGGTATGTGGCCATTGCCTTATGGAGTGTCCTATAACTCTTACCTGATAGACGATGAAACAGTTGCATTGATTGATACGGTAGATATTTGTTACTTTGAGGTATATCTTCGGAAAATAAAGAGTATAATCGGCGAGCGCCCTATCCAGTATCTTATCATCAATCACATGGAACCGGACCATTCCGGCTCTATCCGCTTAATCAAACAGCATTATCCCGACATCGTCATTGTAGGCAACAAGCAGACTTTCGGCATGATAGAGGGCTTCTATGGCGTAACGGGCGAGCAGTATATGGTGAAGGATGAGGATTTCCTTGCTTTAGGACATCATAAGCTCCGTTTTTATATGACCCCGATGGTACATTGGCCTGAAACGATGATGACTTTCGACGAAACGGAAGGCGTGCTCTTTTCAGGCGACGGCTTCGGCTGTTTCGGTACGCTCGACGGCGGCTTCCTCGATACGCGCATAAATCTGGATAAGTATTGGGACGAAATGGTACGTTACTATTCCAATATCGTAGGTAAGTACGGCTCTCCCGTGCAGAAGGCGCTGGCAAAGCTGGGCGGGTTGCCTATTTCTACCATTTGCTCTACCCATGGCCCGGTATGGACGGAGAACATCGCTAAAGTCATCGGCATCTACGACCGTTTGAGCCGTTATGCGGCTGAGGAAGGGGTCGTTATAGCCTACGGTTCCATGTACGGCAATACCGAACAAATGGCAGAGGCAATCGCTGCGGAGCTTTCGGCACAGGGCATCAGGAATATAGTGATGCACAATGTCAGCAAAAGCAATCCTTCCTACATCATTGCCGATATATTCAAATACCGCGGCCTGATAATCGGAAGTCCTACTTACAGCAACCAGATTTACCCGGAAATAGAATCCCTGCTCTCCAAGATACTGGTACGCGAGGTGAAAGGCCGTTATCTAGGCTATTTCGGTTCGTTCTGCTGGGCGGGTGCTGCCGTAAAGCGCATGGGTGAGTTTGCCGAGAAAAGCAAGTTCGAAATCGTGGGCGAGCCCGTAGAGATGAAACAGGCGATGAAGGACATCACCTATGAGCAATGCGAAAACCTGGCACGCGCCATGGCCGAACGTCTGAAGAAGGACAGGCAATGAGAAACCTCCATTTTATTAACCTAATAAAATAATCGTAATGAGACTAATCATTCAACCGGATTATCAATCCGTATCGCAGTGGGCGGCACATTATGTAGCTGCCAAAATCAAAGCCGCTAATCCGACACCCGAAAAACCGTTTGTATTGGGATGCCCTACCGGTTCGTCGCCTCTGGGTATGTACAAGGCCTTAATCGACCTGAACAAGAAAGGTATCGTATCTTTCCAAAATGTAGTGACTTTCAACATGGACGAATACGTCGGCTTGCCGAAGGAACATCCCGAAAGCTACTATTCTTTTATGTGGAACAACTTCTTCAGCCACATCGACATCAAACCGGAAAATACCAATATCCTGAACGGCAATGCTGCCGACCTCGACGCGGAGTGTGCACGTTATGAGGAAAAGATTAAATCTTACGGAGGTATCGACCTCTTTATGGGGGGTATCGGTCCCGACGGACACATCGCTTTCAATGAACCGGGTTCTTCTTTGTCGTCGCGTACCCGCCAGAAGACGCTGACTACCGACACAATCATCGCCAATTCCCGTTTCTTCGATAACGATGTAAACAAAGTACCTAAAACATCTCTGACGGTAGGTGTGGGTACTGTGCTCAGTGCAAGAGAGGTGATGATTATCGTAAACGGACACAATAAGGCGCGTGCGCTTTATCATGCCGTAGAAGGTCCCGTTATGCAGATGTGGACTATCAGCGCGTTGCAAATGCACGAAAGAGGCATCATCGTTTGCGACGATGCCGCTACCGTAGAACTGAAAGTCGGTACATACCGTTATTTCAAGGATATCGAGGCAGAGCATCTCGACCCGGCTTCTTTGCTGAAATAATAAGGAAATAGTATATAGATAAAAGGCTGCCCGCTTTCTCGTCGTGAGAGGAACGGGCAGTTTTATTTTTACCGCTTTACAGCCTTGTCTTTTTACTGCTTTTCTCCCTCCAGGTATCCTTTTTTGAACATATTGACAAAGAGGAAGAACAGGGAAAGCAGCAACGGGCCGAAAATGACACCCATGAATCCGAAGAGAGAAAGCCCTATGACAACTCCGAAGATAGTGATAAGCGGGTGGATATCGGCCATTTTCTTTTGGATGATAAAGCGTATCAGGTTGTCGAGCTGCGAAATGATGAGAGCACCGAAGATTGCCAGTCCGATAGCCTGGAACCAGTTACCGATTAATGCCATGTATATGGCTATGGGAACCCATATCAATGCCGTACCTACCATGGGAACAACACTGGCGAAGCCCGTCAGGAAGCCTGAAAATAAAATATTGGGTGCTCCGAATATCCAATAGCCTATCATAGCCACCCCGCCTTGTATGATAGCGAGCAGGGGGATGCCGATTGCATTGGAGCGGACAATCATGTTGATTTCGTGTACTATATCTTGGGTGTTGGCTTCATTGAAAGGAAGGATTTCGCTGATATACTGCTCCATTTTCTTTCCGCCTATCAGCATGAAGTAGAGGACGAATACCAATACGAACATATTTACGGCGAAGCTGCTGATACCGCCCATAAGTGTCTGTCCGATACGCGGCAGGGACGAGAGGATGAACGAAAGGCTGTCGCCTCCCAATACGTTGTAGCCGGTTTTTGCCTTGATAACGGCGGCGGCTTTTTCGAGCGGCGCGATAATGGCTTGCGGGTCGAGATTGATACTTTGCAAGTTTATTACAGCCAGCCATACCACTAATGCCAAAGGAACGAGAAAACATAGAATAGCCTCTGCCGTAATGATAGTGGCGGCTATGTTCCGTTTCATCTTTCGCTTTCCGGCCAGGTAAATCATCTGGTTCCTCACCAGTATGTAAATAGTCAGCGCTCCCAGCAGGCCGCCTAAAAAGGGGGTGATGTGTCTGAAAAGGATAATTCCTAATCCGATGATAATGGTAATCAGTGAATATTTCCAGTATTGCTCTCTCGTACTCATGGGGTTTATCGTTTCTTTGGGAAAGAAACATAACGGAGGCTGGAAAAGTTTTGAAAAGTATAAGGAAGATAAATATTACCCCTCGTCCAGCCAGCCTTTCCCCTGGCGAACGACTTCCGCTTCGCCATTGGTACAGTTCACTACGGTGGAGCCCTCTATGCCACCTATGCCGCCGTCGATTACCAAATCTACGGTATTCCCGAATTTCTCGTCGATTAGTTCGGGGTCGGTACAATATTCGATGTCTTCGGTTTCTTCGTGAGGAAGCGTGGTAGTCATGATAGGAGCATCCAGCAGGCGTGCCAACTCCTGGGTAATCGGGTTGTCGGGCATACGGATTCCCACCTCTTTGCGGTTACGGAAAATTTTCGGCAGGCGTACGGTTCCGTTCAGGATGAAGGTAAAGGCTCCCGGTAAGTTGCGCTTCATTAGTTTGAATGTGTTATTGTCCACTTTGGCATATTCGCTGATGCTGCTCAGGTCGTAACAGACAATGGAAAGATTGTTCTTTTTCGGGTCGATGCCCTTGAGCTGGCAGATACGCTCTATCGCACGCTCTTTTAGCCCGTGGCAGCCAATGGCATACATGGTATCGGTGGGATAGATGATGATGCCGCCGTCGTTCAGTACGTCGATTACTTGCTGCAAATCGGCCGGATTGTTATTTTTTTCATAAAGTTTCAGAAGCATGGCGTTATAGGGTTTGGTTTACAATATAACACAAAAGTAAATAATAAGTTTCTTGTAATCAAATGTATAGGACGAAAACTCATTTGGAGGAACGCTTTTTCCTGAGTTCTTCCGCCAACCGCCATTGCAGGGCGGCTTCAACTTCTTTCCCTGCCCGCATCAGGGCATCTCCGAAAAGTTCGTGGGCTCCGGCATGTTCGGGCTTTAGGGTGGTGGCTTTGTCCAGGTCGGCTACGGCTCCCTCGATATCCTCGAGTTTAAGGTGCAGTTTCCCGCGGTTGTATACGGCTTTGAAGTCGGCGGGACGCAGGCGTACGGCACGGTTCAGGCATTCTCCGGCTTCCCCGTATTGCTTTTCATTAAAAAGAGTGATACCTTTCCGTACCCAGGCGTCTGTATATTCGGGATAAAGCTCCAGCGCCTTGTCGTAATTGGCAAGGGCGGCACGGACATCGTGTGCCTGGGTGATACATTCGTTTCCCATTAGATAATATTCGCGGGCATAGTTTTGCAGGCGTTTTCGCTGTTCTTCCATTTCCTGCTTCAACCGGGCATTGTCCTTTTTCAGCCGGTTGATGATGTTCAGTTTCTTACGGATAAGACGCTGTACGGTAGGCTTCTCTATATCATAGCGTGAATGGATAGCCTTGAAAAACTCGTTGAGGAAAGTTTCGAAATCTCCCCGGTCGAACGCTTTGGCCGCTGCTACGTATTGTACATCTGCCTGTGCCTGTTTCAGGGCACGGTCGATAGCCTGGCGGTTGTTGAAGCGTCCGGCAAACCCTACGATTTCGGGACGCACGAATACATCGGCACGGCTTACGGGTTTCTTTAGCTGTATCCCTTCCAGGGAGGTACATCGGCTAAGCGCCACATAAGCCTGTCCGCCGGCAAATACCCCGCCCGTAAAGTCGATAACCACCCGGCTGAAAGTCAGCCCCTGGCTCTTGTGTACGGTGATAGCCCATGCCAGCCGCACAGGATATTGGGTGAAAGTTCCTAATTCCTCCTCCTCGACCTGCTTTTTCTCCTCGTTATATTTATAGCGGATGTTCCTCCATGATTCCCGCTTCACATCGCATTCTTTGCCGTCGTCCGTAATGATGTAAAGCGTTTCTTCGATAGGGTCGAAGCCGCTGACGATACCGATAGTGCCGTTTACCCACCGGCGGTCGAAATCGTTTTTGATGAAAATGATTTGGGCTCCCGGCTTAAGAACCAGTTCCTGCGAAGTGGGCAGGCTGCTTTCGGGAAAGTCGCCCGTAATTTCGCCGTGGAATGTTACCGGAGCTCCCGGCAGTTCGGCAAGTTTCTTGTCGTTGATATAATCTACATTATCGCGGCGGGTGGCAAGGGTTATATACATATCGGCTTCCGGCTGCTCTATCTGCGTGCCGTAACGGGTATTGAGCAGTTGCAGGTCGGCAGCACCCACCGTATTGTTACGTATGCGGTCTAATACGCCGACAAATACCTTATCCGTCTGGCGGTAAACTGTCTGCAACTCGATAGATACCAAGTCTATCTGGTTGAAAACCCTTGCAGAGAAGAAATAGGGGGTAGGGTAGAAGCGGTTCAGGATTTCCCGTTCATCCCCTTTCACCACCGGTTCCAATTGGAAAACATCGCCTACCAGCAAGATTTGCTTTCCGCCGAAGGGTTCGCGAAGATTACGGGAGTAGACACGTAAAATACGGTCTACGGCATCGATGATGTCCGCCCGTACCATGGAAATCTCGTCGATGATAATCAGCTCCAGCTCTTCAAGCAGTTTGCGATGCGGCTTGGTATATTTGAAGAATTCATGGATACGTCCCCGCTGCAAGCTGAGATTAGGGTCATCGGGCAGGAGAGGGTAGAACGGCAGTTTGAAGAAACTGTGTAGCGTGCTTCCGCCCGCATTGATAGCGGCAATTCCCGTAGGAGCCAGTACCACATGTTTTTTCTTGGTATGCTCGCAGATATACCGGAGAAAAGTAGATTTTCCCGTACCCGCTTTCCCCGTCAGGAAAACGGACTGACGGGTGTACTGGATGAGGCTCAAGGCGTCTTGAAACTCTTTGTTCTGGGTGTCGGGTACAAAAGACATGATAGTTGCAGGTTGATAGTTTGGAATTGAAAGCCGGTAATTGACAACTTGAAATCGAACATCGGATAGTTGACAGGAAGTTGCTTTTGCAGCACAGCCGGCTTTCTGCTTTTAGTTATCAGCTTTCGATGATTTCAAGCTGTTTCAGGGCATTGGCTATACCATTATCATCGACACTCGTCGTAATGTAATCGGCTGCGGCTTTTACATCGTCCTTGGCATTGCCCATGGCGACTCCGATACCTGCATGGCGCAACATGCCGATGTCGTTTCCGCCGTCGCCGAAGGCTACCGTATCTTCCAGGCGGATACCGAAATAACGGATTATCTCGTCGATGCCGTGCTGCTTGGTATTTCCTTTGGCTGTAATATCGACGAATGCCGGATGCCAACGTCCCATTTCGCAGTTGGGAAGGGAAGGCAATATAATTTGTTCTTCTTTGGCATTGATGAAAGGCGTTAGCTGGTAGAATTCTTTGTTTGAATGGTCGCTTGTATATGGCTTCGGTTCGATAGGAGCCGTTTTGAGCTGGTTGTTGAATATCTCCGTTACAATCTCGCCCGGCTGGTTTGCGCAAATATCGTGCTCTCCGACCAATATGCAGGGAATATTGCGTTCGTGGCAGAAACCGGTCAGGACATCTACCTCGGCAGTAGGGATAGGACTCTTGTAGATAACGGTATCATCTACAAAGCAATAGGCTCCGTTCATGGTGATGTAACCGTCTATCAGTCCCCGTTCTTGCAAGGCGGCAAGGTTGTTGATGATGACGCGCGGACGTCCGGTGGCGATGAATATCCGCATGCCTTTGGCCTTGGCAGCTTCCAGCGCTTCAATGGCAGAAGCGGGAATCCGGTGGGTCGTGAAGCTCACCAGTGTACCGTCGATGTCGAAAAACAGGGCTTTAGTCATAAATGTCTCTTTTAAATTGGTTGGCAAATTTACTCAAAAGCGAAGATATTTCGTACTTTTGCAGGCAATTTTGTTCTATACGGTTAAAACCTGATAATTCGAATATATGATTATGATGAAAAAGCATTCTTTTAAAGATTGGATGATAGCTGTACGTCCGTGGTCGTTTCCTGCCTCGGCTATGCCGGTAGTGGTAACGCTGGCCTATCTGTTTTGGATGAAAGAGGATATAAACTGGACGAACGGCATATGGGCATTGTTGAACATCATCGTGTTTCATGCAGCCGGAAATACCTGGAGCGATTATTTTGATTATAAGCAAGGTGTCGATATGAAAGATACGTTTGGCGCGAAGACACTGACGGATAAGATGTTTTCTCCGGTGGAAATATACCGCCTGTCATTGATATTGCTGTTGGCGGCTCTTGCCGGAGGCATCGGTTTATGGTTGCGTACCGGCTTTCCTTTGCTGTATGTCGGCTTGGGCGGCGCGGCTTGCGCACTGCTTTATCCGCCGCTGAAGTACAACGCGCTGGGAGATGTCGTGATATTCATGGCCTATGCTTTTCTGCCTACTATAGGAACCGCATATGCAGCTACGGGAGTATTCCTGTGGGATGTCCTGTGGATAGCGCTTCCGGTAGGACTGATTACTGTAGCTATCCTGCATGCCAATAATACCCGCGATATGCAGACCGATGCCCGGGCAAGTATCAAGACCCTGGCAATGGAGCTGGGCGGAAGGAACTCCGTGATTCTCTACTGTGCCGAGATACTTTTTCCCTTCGGCTGGATTGCCGGTTGCGTGGCTGCCGGAACTTTTCCCTTGTGGGGATTGTTAGTCTTATTGGTGCTGGTTCCTGCTGTCGGCAATGTCCGTATCATGTCCCGTTTCTCCGGAAAAGGGGTTGCCGCTATTGCCAATCTGGATGAGATGACTGCAAAGCTCCAGCTATTGTTCAGCCTGGTATTTGCCTTGTCGTTTGCCATAGCCGGATTGCTTGTATGAAAAGGTTAGCGTTTACTATCCTGCTGGCCGCCGTTTTGTGGACTGTCATGTTTTCGCCGTGGACAGCACATGCCGTTGACTTCTGGTGGATGATGACCGGTTCGGCACTGGCTTTGTCCGTGCTTGCCACCTGGTTTCGTCCCGGCTGGTGGCATGGCGTGAAGTGGAATCTCTCCAATATCCTGTGGGGCATCGGTATTGCCGTCGTTTTATGGGCGATTTTCTGGATAGGCGATAAGGTCGCTGCCTGGATGTTCGACTTTGCTCGTCCGCAGGTAGATTCCATTTATGGAATGAAAGAGGGAGAGTCCCCCTGGGTACTGGCAGCCTTGATGCTATTGCTGATAGGGCCTGCGGAAGAAATCTTCTGGCGGGGATATGTACAGCGTACGCTTTCCGAACATTGGAAAAATCCCGATGCGGGGTTTGCAGTAGCCACGGCTTTGTACACACTGGTACATGCCGGTTCCTGCAATTTCATGCTCATTATGGCAGCATTGGCAGCGGGTGTAACCTGGGGAGCGTTTTACCGTTTTTTCCCGAACAAGTTTGCCGCTATTATCCTTTCGCATTCTTTGTGGGATGCGGCTGTTTTCATATTTTTCCCTATTTAAAGTAACTCGAGCCTTATGAAGTATGATTTCGATGAAGTGATTGAACGCCGTGGTACGGATTCCGTAAAGTGGGACGGCGTAAAAAATGTATGGGGACGTGACGACTTGATTCCCATGTGGGTGGCCGATATGGATTTCCGCACCCCTCCTTTCGTAATGGACGCCTTGCGCAAACGCCTCGACCACGAAATTCTGGGTTATACCTTTGCTTGCGAAGAGTGGTACACCTCTATTTGTAACTGGTTGCACAAACGCCACCAATGGGACGTTACACGCGATATGCTGACATTCGTTCCCGGCATTGTACGCGGGCAGGCATTTGCTCTGCAATGCTTTACCAATCCCGGCGACAAAGTGATGGTGATGACGCCGGTGTATCATCCTTTCTTCCTGGTTACAGAGCGTTTGGGACGTGAGGTAGTCTATTCTCCGCTCGATTTGTACGACGGACATTATCATGTCGATTTCGAGCGCTTCTCCAGGGATATCCGGGGGTGTAAGGTGCTCATCCTTTGCAATCCCCACAATCCCGGCGGGCGTGTCTGGACGGTGGAGGAACTTTGCCGCATAGCGGCTGTCTGCAAAGACAACGGGACTTTGGTCATCTCCGACGAAATACATGCAGACCTTACTTTACCGCCTTATAAGCATCATCCCTTTGCCACTGTCTCCGAAGCCGCCGCACAGAACTCCCTGACCTTTATGGCTCCCAGCAAAGCCTTTAACATGCCGGGATTAGGCAGTTCGTACGCCATAGCGGTTAATGATGCCATTCGCCTCCGTTTCCGGGAGTTTATGGAGGCAGGCGAGTTTTGCGAAGGGCATTTGCTTGCCTATATCGGTGCTGCGGCTGCTTATACGCATGGTGAGGAATGGCTGGAGCAGATGCTCGAATACGTAAAAGGCAATATAGACTTTACGGAAAAGTACCTGAAAGGACATATTCCCGGTATCGGTATGATACGCCCGCAAGCCTCTTATCTTGTTTTCCTGGATTGCCGTGCATTGGGGTTGCCGCACGAGAAGCTGATAGAACTTTTTGTGGATAAAGCCCGCCTGGCATTGAATGACGGAACCATGTTCGGGCAACCGGGAGAAGGGTTTATGCGCTTGAACATAGGCTGTCCGCGTTCTGCCTTGCAACAGGCGTTGCAACAACTGTCCGCAGCGGTTGCAGAGCTTAAAGGCTTTTCATAAGAACCGGTGGCCTTAAAGCTCTGCAACGGTTTTTCCACCTTTATAGATTGCGGCTTTCCTTACCGTGCTGATGACTTATTTCGGGGTCAGTTACATCTTGGGAGGGATGCACAGTTATGCGGATGCCTGATTGAAACGGGTGCGTTACCTACTTATAATGACTGCTGTTCTTTATTATACCTAAATTGAGTGATTGTACCGTCGGCATCGATGCTGTATCTTTGCAACATCAGATTTAAATAATGAATTAGTTAGTCATAATTACGTAACCACTTTTATGAAGATAAAAGGATCCCCGCTTCCCGATGCGATATCGTGGAGCGGGGATTTGCTTTATGGCAGGCACGGATGATGCTATCTGGCTCGGGTTATAGGGAGAGCTATCTTGAAGTACTTACCGAAAGGGGCAGAGTTGCTTGGGGAAGGACGGTAAAGTATGGGATAAGGCTTATCTTCAGCCTAAAGACGCTCGTCTTTAGCGTAGAGATATACATCTTCAAGCTAAAGATGAACATCTTTAGGTTAGAGATGAAGCTTGGGAGGTAGGTCGGCATACTTTTCCCGTATAGGGAGGCAGCCTTGGAAAGGGACTTATGTCTCTTTCCTAACGGGATGTATGGAGGAGGGGGCGGACGGGATTATAAGTTGTCCTTGATGTCGCTCAGTTCCACCAGTTTATTCACAATGGCGTAAATCGTGAGTCCTGCGGGAGAGTGTATCTGCAATTTGCGCGCAATGTTGCGGCGGTGGGTGATTACGGTGTGGATAGAGAGATACAGCTTGTCGGCAATCGCCTTGTTGGTCATACCCTTCACAACGCACGTGATGATTTCCTTTTCGCGTTGGCTGAGCGTTTCTTGTTCGTTGTCTTTCTCTTCTTCCTCGGTGTGGAGCAGGTGGTTGATTTTAGCGGTAATCGCTTCGGTATCGTCGCAAATGGCGATATTCTCGTCGTATTCCTTCAGGGTGTTGTTGTCGATGACGGAGCATACCAGGGCGATGTATTTGATACCGTTCCTGTTGTCGGCTTTGAAAGCGGGCAGGTCGAACCAGCCGCCGAAAGTGGGATTGATGATTACGATGTCGGGTGTGTGCAGGTGGATGTAGTTTTGCAACGCTTCCGGCGAAGACACCTCGATAGGGTGCACATTCAGGTTGGGAATGCGTTTGAGTACTGCCGCAAGACCACTTCGTACGATGACCGAGGTTTCTGCAACAACTACTTTCAGGGAAATATTATTGTTCATCTTTCAGTCTCTTTTCTATTTGTGCTACGGCGGGAACGAACATATAGTCTTCTACCTGGCAATGCGATGCAAGGTCTTGCTCGCAGTTGAAGATGTCGAACAGGACGGCATTCAGAAGATTATTGTTCTCTTTTTCCGGATAGTACTTGATGATGATGTTTTTCAGCTCTTTCAGTTTGGTGTCTATCTGATTGTGCTTGCTGGCGAAAGTAGCGATGTTGTACTCGTCGGACAGTGTGCCTTCCAGCAACTGCTTCACGTAGGTAAAGACCGCCTCGTTCTCGTATTCCATATGACGACGCACTTCCTTGGCGTATTCATCGAAGAACTTAAGGATGAGGTAGGCCACATCGTTATCCCTGGAACAGTCTATGGCCTCTATCAGCTTGCGGCGTATGGCGGGCAGGTTGAAGTCGAGAAAATAGGTATGGGCACGTTTCAGATAATCCATGAGTGCCGGAATAGAGAATGAATTTTCATCGTCGCTGTAAGAGTATTGCTCTTCGCTGATGAAGTTGGCTACGGCGAGAAAAGTCCGGAAGTCTACATTCTGGGCTTCGCAGACGTCTTTCACGCTCTTGTCTCCGAATCCCAGCGACAGCCCGAAGCGGCTCATCACCATTAATAAGGAGTAATTGTCGCAGATGAGGTCGCTCATCTTGTCCGTTGCCCGATATTTATGTTGCTCATTCATTGTAAGTTATTCCTTTCTACTCTATGTTCCGGGCGCAAAGTAACGGCTTTTCTTCGAGAATTGCAATCGCTATTAGTAGGTATTTGGGGTATGGAGCCGGACAATGCCGCCGAAAGCGCCGGACGGGGCAGGCGGCGGGAGGACTGCGATAAGGGGAAATGGCGGATAACCTTTCGGGCTGTCAATCTGGCGGGGAGGTGTGCTAAAGTTCTTTTGTTACCATAGGACTACACGATTTTTCATAGATTACTTATTGTGATAATCAATCGTTTAGCTTTCAATCTGTGTAAATCCGTGTAATTCTGCGGTGAATTTTGCTGCCCTCTTTCTTTTATATATTATCCCTAATCCGGATTGATTTTTTATCTTTGTCTCAACGAATGATAAAACTTTTCTTACTATGAAACAGATTCTGCCCGTTTTGATTGCTTTCATCATTTCCTTGGGAAGCGCCAGACCGCTTTCCGCCTGTACGTCTGCCGTAATTTCCGGTAAGGTTACTCCCGACGGGCGTCCTTTGTTGTGGAAGAACCGGGATACGGACTTTCCGCAAAACAGTGTGAGGTATTTTGCCGGCGGGCGTTATCCGTTTATAGCCGTTGTCAACAGTGTAGAGGATAATCCGACGGATGTGTGGATAGGTACGAACGCCGCAGGCTTTTCCATTATGAACACGCAGTCCTATAACCTGGTCGAGGTAAAGCCCGGCGAGGAGCGCGGCGAGGCCAACGGGCGCGTAATGCGCCGTGCATTGGAGGTTTGTACTACGGTGGACGATTTCCGGCACTTTCTCGATACCTTGCCGAAGCCCAGCCTGATTGAGGCCAACTTCGGTGTAATCGATGCCGCCGGCGGTGCGGCTATGTTCGAAGCGGATTATTATAACTATGTGATGTACGATGCCAATAATCCCAAAGATGCGCCTTGCGGGTATATAGCCCGTACTAACTTCTCTTTTTCTGGCAAGGTGAACGAGGGCGCGGGTTATGTCCGCTTTATGCAGGAAGATAAGTTGCTGATGCCTGCTTCGGCTACCGGGCAGATTACCCCGCAATGGATATTCGGCGAGCTTGCCCGTTCTTTCGCCAATCCGCTCTTGGGAATCGACTTGAAAAGCGGAGGCTTCAACCGTCCCGAAACGACCGGGTGGTTTGTAGACCAGGATTTCATAGCCCGTAGCAGCACGGCAAGTTCGGTTGTCGTGCAGGGGGTGAAGCCGGGGGAGAACCCGGAACTCACTACGATGTGGACGATTCTGGGCTATCCGCCCACAGGGGTGGCGATGCCTGTGTGGGTGAAAGGTGCGGACGAGGGGTTGCCTGGACTGCTCCTCCGCGACGAAACGACAAAGGTGTCTCCTCTGGGAGATTGGTCGGTAACGTTGGCTGGCGATGTATTCTCTTACAAACAGGGCATGGGCAGTAACCGCTATATGAACTGGGAGAAGCTTTACAATGCAGACAAGAACGGCTATATGCAGTTGTTGGCTCCGGTAGAGGAGGAGGTATTCCGGCGCACCGCGCCGCTTTTGGAGGAGTGGCGCAGGAAGGGAAGCGCGGATACCGGGGGCATACGGTCGCTCTACGGCGAGTTGGATGCTTTTGTGGGCGCACAATATGCGGAATTATTCGGGTTTTAATTATATAATCGGTTTTATACAATGAGGTACGAACTTATCGCCGGCATTTCCGTCCTGTGCTTGGGGCTTGCCGGGAATGTGCAGGCACAAAACAGGGAGATATACCGGAAAGGTTGGATAGATTTCAACAAGAACGGAGTGAAGGATGTTTATGAAGACCCCGCCCAACCCGTCGAAAAACGGGTGGCGGACTTGCTCTCCCAGATGTCGGTGGAGGAGAAAACCTGCCAACTGGCAACCCTTTACGGTTACGGGCGTGTGTTGAAGGACTCCTTGCCTACCGCCGGCTGGAAGAACGAGATATGGAAAGACGGCATTGCCAATATCGACGAGATGCTGAACGGGGTAGGGCAGAAATCAGCCCGCCTCCGTAGCTTGTCGTATCCTTTCAGTAACCATGCCGAGGCTATCAATACCGTGCAGCGCTGGTTTGTGGAGGAAACCCGGTTGGGAATTCCCGTAGACTTTTCCAATGAGGGCATTCACGGACTGAACCATACGAAGGCCACCCCGCTGCCGGCACCTATCGCTATCGGGAGTACCTGGAACAAGGAGTTAGTGCATCGTGCCGGTGTCATAGCCGGACAGGAGGCGAGGGCATTGGGATATACCAATGTGTATGCTCCCATACTGGATGTGGTGCGCGACCCGCGCTGGGGGCGCACGTTGGAGTGTTACGGGGAAGACCCTTACCTGATAGCGGCGCTGGGTACGGAAATGGTGAACGGCATCCAGTCGCAGGGGGTAGCGGCGACCTTGAAACATTATGCCGTTTACAGTGTGCCCAAAGGCGGGCGCGACGGGAACTGCCGTACCGACCCCCACGTAGCGCCGCGCGAGCTGCACCAGCTTTTCCTTTATCCTTTCAGGAAGGTTATCCGGGATGCCCGTCCTATGGGGGTGATGAGCAGTTATAACGATTGGGACGGTGTGCCCGTGTCCGCCAGTTATTACTTCTTGACGGAGCTGTTGCGCGAGGAATACGGGTTCGACGGTTATGTGGTGAGCGACAGCCAGGCTGTGGAGTTCGTGGAGTCCAAGCACCGTGTGGCGGACTCGTATGATGAGGCTGTGCGCCAGGTGTTGGAGGCGGGCTTGAATGTACGTACCCACTTTACCCCGCCTTCCGATTTTATCTTGCCTGTGCGCCGGTTGCTGGAGGAGAAGAAGATTTCAATGGCTACGATAGACAAACGGGTGTCGGAGGTGCTGCGGGTCAAGTTCCGCCTGGGATTGTTCGACCAGCCTTATGTGGCGGATACGAAGGCTGCCGACCGGGTGGGCGGAGTAGACCGGAATATGGATTTCGTGAAGCAGATGCAACAGCAGGCGCTCGTGCTGCTGAAGAATGAGAATAACATTCTCCCGCTGGACAAGCGGCAGGTAAAGAAAGTACTGGTAACCGGTCCTTTGGCCGATGAAGATAATTTTATGACCAGCCGCTACGGCCCCAACGGGTTGGAGACGGTTACCGTGCTCGACGGCTTGCGTAGTTATCTGAAAGGTTCCGCCCGGGTGGAGTATGCCGAAGGGTGCGATATTGTGGATGCCGGCTGGCCTGCTACGGAAATATTGCCTGTCCCCATGGACGAGCGGGAGGAGCAGGGTATTGCCGAGGCGGTGGCGAAAGCCCGCGAGAGCGATGTAGTTATTGCCGTGCTCGGAGAGGATGAATATCGTACGGGTGAGAGCCGTTCGCGTACTTCGCTCGATTTGCCGGGACGCCAGCAACAGTTGCTCGAGGCGTTGCATGCTACGGGCAAACCGGTGGTGCTGGTGCTGATAAACGGCCAGCCGTTAACCATTAACTGGGCGGATGCGCATATTCCCGCCATTCTGGAGGCGTGGTTTCCCGGTTGCCAGGGTGGAACGGTTATTGCGGAGACGCTGTTCGGCGAGCATAATCCGGGCGGTAGGCTGACGGTTACTTTCCCGAAGAGTGTAGGGCAGATAGAGCTGAACTTTCCCTTTAAGCCCGGTTCGCACGGTAGCCAACCGGCATCCGGTCCCAACGGTTCGGGAGCTACGCGCGTTATCGGCGAGTTGTACCCGTTCGGGTTCGGATTGAGCTATACTACCTTTGCATACTCCAATCTGGAGGTTTCGCCGTTGCAGCAGCGTACGCAGGGGGAATATACGGTCAAGGTCGATGTAACGAATACCGGGAAACGTGCCGGCGACGAGGTGGTGCAGTTGTATGTACGCGACAAGGTGGGCAGCGTTATCCCCTACGACTCGCAGTTACGCGGTTTCGAGCGGGTGTCTCTCCAACCGGGTGAAACCAGGGAGGTGGTATTCTCCTTGAAACCGGAGGACTTGCAACTGTTAGACCGCAATATGAACTGGACGGTGGAGCCGGGTGAGTTCGAGGTGATGATAGGTGCTTCCAGCCAGGATATACGGCTGAAAAAGACGATAACGGCTTTGCCGTAATGGTAACGGGCATATAAGGACGGCCAGTCTTTCCGGGGGGAGTCCGTTACCGGTAAGGCGGAGTCAGGTTAATCGGGAACGGAGGTATGCAAGTATCTCCGTTTCCTGTTCCGGATGAAACCAGCGTATTTCTTTGTCCCGCCTGAACCATGTCATTTGTTTACGGGAATAGATGCGGGAGTTCTGCTGGATTTTTTCAATGGCGAAAGGCAGTGTCCACTTGCCGTCGAGGTAGTTGAATATCTCTTTGTAGCCTACCGTGTTCAGGGAATTGAGTGCCCGGTGGGCATAGACGTTGCGCGCTTCTTCTATCAGTCCGTCCGCTATCATCTGTTCCACACGGCGGTTTATGCGGCTGTACAGTTCTTCACGGTCGCGCGTCAGTCCTATCTTGATGATACGGAAGGGGCGTTCTTTCTTCTGCTGCGTGCGGAACGAGGTGTAGGTCTTGCCTGTCATGTAGCAGATTTCCAGGGCGTGGATTACGCGTTTGGGGTTTTTCAGGTCTACAATCTTGTAATATGCCGGGTCCAACAGTTTCAGCTCGGCGCACAAGTTCTCCAGTCCTTCCGTTTCGTACTTTTGCAGCATGAGCCGGCGGGTGTCTGCGTCTACGGTGGGAATATCATCGATACCTTTGCATACGGCATCCACGTACATCATGGAACCTCCGGCGAGGAGTACGACTTCGTGTTCGGTATAGAGTTTTTCGAGCAGTTGCAGTACTTCGGTTTCGTACTGGGCGGCGCTGTAATAGTCGGTGAGTTGCAGCGTACCTACGAAGTAATGCCGCACCCTTTGCAGTTGTTCCGGTGTAGGGGCTGCCGTGCCGATTTGCAAACCGGCATAGAGTTGTCTGGAGTCGGCGGAAACGATGCATGTCCGGAAATGCTCTGCCAACCGGAGGCTGAGTTCGGTCTTTCCTACGCCCGTAGGACCTATAAGTACGATTAGGGTATGCATAGGGAGGTATTGAGGGATGAAAGCCGGAAACCGGGAGTTGCCGTGCGGCGTGGCAACGCAGCCGGTCTTCCGGTTTCCGGCATTGGCTTTTCCCGACAGAGTTAAAGCTTTTCTTCTTCGTAAGGTATGTCTGTTCCTTCGTCCAGGCCTCCGAAACCTTCTTTGTCGAAGTCTTCCATATCGAAATCCTGGTCGCCGTAGAAGCTTTCGTCCAAGTCCAGCGAACTGCCGGCAGCCGCCATTTCTTCGAAATCGACGGTTTGCTTGGGGGCTTCTCCCGCTTTCCGGGTACATTTGGCTCCGGTCATATTCTTTCCGGTGATAATCTCGGAGAGTTCGATAAAGAAACAGCGTTCGGTCATGTAGTCGAAGATGTACAGCAGTTTCTGCTTTTCGTCTTCTACCAGCTCGCTGATTTGGGTATCTTTCATCACCCAACTGTCCATTTCCGGATTATCGTCCATTTCTTCGAGGGTAACTTCCTTTTCCTTTTCCCAGTCGTCGTCGCAGATGAAAAAAGAGGTCATCTGGTCGTCGGTATAACCCACTGATTTCAGGATAGCTTCGTGGAAGTCATAGAAAGTGGCTTCCGGGTCAATCTGTATTTCTCGTACGAAGTCGTCCACTTCGTCGGAGATGAGGGTAAATCTGTATATCATGCTGAGTTTATTATTTTTTAGATTTATGGCTTTGTCATAAATCTCCGTTATTTACTTGCAGGAATAATACCACGCGCCGATTCGCGTATGAAGCTTACGATATAGCTGATTTCGGGCGTCATTTCCATTTCATTCTCTATCTTTTTCAGGGCTTCCGTATTGTTCATTCCGCTTTGGTAGATAATGCGGTAGGCGTCGTGGATAGCTTCGATAGTTTCGTTGGAGAAACCGCGGCGGCGCAGTCCCACGATGTTGAGCCCTGCATAGCAGATAGGCTCGCGTCCGGCTATGATGTACGGCGGTATGTCCTTGCTGAAACGGCAGCCGCCCTGTATCATGCCGAATCCGCCTACGCGGCAGAACTGGTGCATCAGCACGTTGGCACTGATTATGGAGTAGTCGTCTATCACAATCTCGCCGGCCATTTTGGTGGAGTTGCCGATAATGCAACTGTTGCCTATAAGGGCGTCGTGCGCTACGTGTACGCTTTCCATGAGCAGGTTGTTGCTGCCCACGATTGTCTTTCCTTTGGCAGCCGTACCCCGGTTCACCGTTACGTTTTCACGGATTATATTGTTATCGCCTATCTCGGCGGTAGTCTCTTCTCCCCTGAATTTCAGGTCTTGCGGGATAGCGCCGATTACAGCTCCGGGAAAGATTGTATTCCCGTTGCCGATACGTGAGCCGTACAGGATGTTGGCGTTAGCCATAATCCTGTTATTATCGCCGATTACCACATTCTTGTCAATGAAAACAAAAGGAGCAATCTCTACGTTTTCCCCGATTTGGGCTTCGGGATGAATATACGCTAAGGGACTTATCATGTTATTCAATTATAAATGTCGAATTATGAATGATGAATTACGAATGATAAGAAGGCATTCATAGTTCATAACTTATAATTCATAATTAACTTACTTGTTTTTTACTATCTGTGCCATAAATTCAGCCTCGCACACTACCTTTTCGCCTACGAATACATAACCTTTCATGGTAGAGATGCCACGGCGGATAGGAGCCATTAGCTCGACACGGAAAATCAAGGTGTCGCCCGGCACTACTTTCTGGCGGAACTTCACACCGTCTATCTTCATAAAGTAGGTGGAGTAACGCTCCGGCTCGTCTACGGAATTCAGGACGAGCAGACCGCCCGTCTGTGCCATTGCTTCCACCTGCAGTACACCCGGCATTACCGGCTCTTGCGGGAAGTGTCCCTGAAAGAAAGGCTCGTTGGCAGTTACGTTCTTGACGCCTACGATATAGTTGGCGCCTATTTCGATAACTTTGTCCACCAGTTGGAACGGATAGCGGTGGGGCAATAGCTCGCGGATACGGTTTACGTCCATTATCGGTTCGCGGTTGCAGTCGTAAGCCGGAGCCTGTATCTCGTGCAGGCGGATTTCCTTGCGCATCTGGCGGGCGAACTTGTTGTTGATAGTATGTCCCGGACGCGTGGCGATGATGCGGCCTTTGATAGGTTTGCCTATCAGTGCCAGGTCGCCTATAACGTCCAGCAGTTTGTGGCGGGCGCATTCGTTAGGCCATACCAGCGGTTTGTGGTTGATGTAACCCAATTGTTTGGCATCCATATGGGGAACGCCCATGACATCGGCAAGCTTGTCGTAGGCATCCTGCGGCATCTCCCGTTCGTAAATGACGATAGCATTGTCCAGGTCGCCGCCTTTGATAAGCCCTGCCTGCAACAAAGGCTCTATCTCGCGTACGAATACGAACGTGCGGCTGGCTGCCACCTCGTCCTTGAATTTTGTCATATCTTCCAGTGTGGCAAACTGGTTGGGGATGATAGTGGAGTCGTAGGATACCAGTACGTTCAGGCTGAAATTCTCGTCGGGCAGTACGATAATCGACGAACCGGTCGTTTCGTCGCGGAATTCAATCTTGGACTTGATGATATAGAAATCCTTTACGGCATTCTGTTCCACCGTGCCCACACGTTCTATTTCGTTGACATAATATTGAGCGCTCCCGTCCAGAATGGGAAATTCCGGGCCGTTCACCTGAATCAAGCAGTTATCTATGCCCAGTGCATAAAGTGCTGCCATACCATGCTCTACGGTACTTACCTTTACTCCGCTTTTGGAGAGTACGGTGCCGCGCGTAGTTTCGGTCACATTGTCGGCAACGGCGTCGATGACAGGCTGCCCTTCCAGGTCGATGCGCTGAATCTTATACCCGTGGTTGTCCGGGGCGGGGTTGAAAGTAACGGTCAGGTCGAGTCCTGTATGAAGACCTTTTCCACTGAGTGAAAAGCTATCTTTCAGAGTCTTTTGTTTCAACATTGGTTACTTATTTAATTGTTTTTTTTAATTCATCGAGTTCTTTACGGAGTGCGTTCAGCTCGAAGTACATATCCGGTAACTTGCGGAATACGGACTGCGACTTGAAGTAGGGTTTCACTTCCATAGGCGGCGTACCGATGAGCTGGCTGCCTTCCTTGATACTGCTTGGAACACCCGATTGTGCGCCGAGGTTCACCTTGTTCCCGATATGGATGTGTCCGGCAATGCCCACTTGGCCGCCGAACATGCACCATTCGCCTATCTTGGTAGAGCCGGCTATGCCTACCTGGGCTGCCATTACCGTATGCGCACCGATTTCATCGTTATGGGCTACCTGTACCAGATTATCCAGTTTTACACCGCTGTGCACGATAGTAGCTCCCATTGTGGCGCGGTCTACGCAGGTATTGGCGCCTATCTCCACATCGTCCTCCAGTATGGTGATACCGATTTGGGGAATCTTTTCGTACCCCTCGGGGGTAGGAGCGAAGCCGAAACCGTCCGCACCGATTACGCAGCCGGCATGCAGGATGCAACGGTTGCCTACGCGGCAGTCGTGGTAGATTGTTACGTTTGCATAGATTATACAGTCGCTGCCTACCTTCGCACCGCTCCCGATAGTGGCGTGCGGGTGGATAACCGTGTTATCTCCCACCTCTGCGTATTCTCCGATGCAGGCAAAAGGAGCGATGTAAACATCTTTGCCTATTTTGGCTGTCTCGGCAACATAAGCGCGCGGGTCGATACCGGTACGTTTGGGCTTGCTTTGCTCATAGAGGTTCAACAGTTTGGCAAGGCTTTCGTAGGCATTGTCTACCTTAATCATGGTGGTCTTGACTTCTTGCTCGGGAATGAAATCCTTGTTCACCAGCACGATGCTCGACCGGGTTTCGTATAGGTAGGGTATGTATTTGGGATTGGATAGGAAAGAGATTGCTCCGGGTATTCCTTCTTCGATTTTGGCAAAGGTGTGTACGGTCGCATTCTCGTCTCCTACGATTTCTCCTTGTATAAATGTTGCAATTTGTTTAGCAGAGAACTCCATGTTATGTTGTTGTTAGATGGTTTCAAAACACAAATAACGGACTTTTTTTTTATATATCCTTGTCCTGTGATGAATATTTTATACTTATCTATGCAAACGCTGGTAGCACAAGTAGTATTTTTTTACTTTTTTGGAGAGCAGGGATATATTGAGCATATCCGATGCTTCGGCTATGTTTTTAGTAGAACCGTCGTTGTACAGGATGTCGATGCTGTCGTCTGCCGGGTCGTACATATTCTTCTCGATGCTGGGTGTGGAGATGAAATAGCCCGCTTCGGAAACGGTTATATCCAGTTGCCGGCTGATTTGCCGTATTATTTCTTCTTTCCGCTCCTGGCTGAAAGGCTCGGCGGATATTTCCACCTTGAATATCCGGCGGTTAATCATGCCCAGGCTCAGGGTGGAAAGCACCTTGTCGGGGTGGGTGCTCCATACCTTCAGGGCAGTCCAGATATCGTTGTCGTCCAGGCAGATGTAGTTTTCCAGGCAGTCCGGGTTATTGTAGAATATGTCCCGGTTAATGTCGTTGTACAGGAAGAACTTCAGTGCGGGCGGAGCGAACAAGTCCACCCCCTTGCCCGCCAGTTCCTTGGCACGCAGCAAGGTACTGATGAGCATCTTTTCGTAGGCAACCGATGTCTTGTGCAGATATACCTGCCAATACATCAGGCGGCGTGCGGTGAGAAAGTTTTCAATGGAATAGATACCTTTGGACTCTATCACCAGGTGGTCGTCCTTTACATCGAGCATCTTGATGATGCGCGCCGAGCCTATATTGCCTTCCGTAACCCCCGTATAAAAGCTGTCGCGGCGCAGATAGTCCAGGCGGTCCATATCCAGTTGCCCGCTTACCAACTGGTGCAGGAAACGCTTGGGATATTCGTCCTTGAACACCTGGATAGCAAGCGTCAACTGCCCGTTCATCTCCTTGTTGATACGCTCCATTAGCATCAGGGAGATGTCCTCGTGCGAAACGCCTTTTACAATGGTGTCTTCGAGTACGTGCGAGAACGGGCCGTGCCCGATGTCGTGCATCAGGATAGCCGCTTGTACGGCTTCCGCTTCGCTGTCGAAGATGAAATTGCCTTTGGCTGTGAGTTGCTGTATGGCTTCGCTCATCAGGTAGAAAGCACCCAGTGAGTGCTGGAACCGGGTATGCTGTGCGCCGGGATATACCACGGACGACAAGCCCAGTTGCCTGATACGTGTCAGGCGTTGCAAAAGGGGATGCCGTACGATGTCGTACAGCAGCCCCTTCGGTATGTTGATGAATCCGAATACCGGGTCGTTGATGATTTTTCTTGCTTGCACTTTGATAGTCGTTGGTTATTGATACCGGATAGCCCGTCGGGCTTTTCTCCTGTGCGGAACAGTCCGCCGCCGAATCGCCGGCGCTAATCGTTCGTCACTTTCTTCAACTGCTCTGCCATTTGCGCCTGTACTTCCCGGGCGGCCTGGCGTGAAGCGGCGGCAAAGTTCTCGGTCTTGTCCACGTAGATAATGCCGCGGCTGGAATTTACAATCAGTCCGCAGGTATCGTTCATGCCATATTTGCAGACCTCCTCCAGCGAACCGCCCTGTGCACCTACGCCGGGCACTAAGAGGAAGTGGTTGGGTACAATCTTGCGGATGTCCTCGAAGGCGCGTCCCTGGGTGGCACCTACTACGTACATCATTTGTTCGTCGTTTGCCCATTCCTGCGATTTGCGCAATACTTTCTCGAAGAGGCGTTCGCCGTTCGGGTCTTCCGTCAGTTGGAAATCGTGCGACCCTTTGTTACTGGTCAGCGCAAGCAGGATAACCCATTTGTTTTCGTAAGTGAGGAACGGGGTAACACTGTCTTCGCCCATATAAGGAGCTACGGTTACGGAGTCGATGTCCAGCTCTTCGAAGAAGGTACGGGCGTACATGGCAGAGGTGTTGCCGATGTCGCCGCGCTTGGCGTCTGCTATGATGAACTGGTCGGGATAGTTCCGTTTGATGTAGTTTACCGTTTTCTCAAAAGCAATCCAGCCTTTTACCCCCATGCTTTCGTAGAAAGCGAGGTTGGGCTTATAGGCGATGCACAGGTCGGCGGTAGCATCGATTATCGCTTTGTTGAAGGCAAAGAGCGGGTCTTCTTCTTTCAGCAGATGTTCCGGAATCTTCTTGATATCCGTATCCAGGCCTACGCAGAGAAACGATTTCTTACGTTTGATATTTTCAAAGAGTTGTTGCTTGTTCATATCGAATTTCTGTTATTAGTGATTTTACTTTTTAAATAGATATCCTTTTATATTCATTGTTATGTCCTCAACGCCCTCCTTTTCGTAATCGATGTCGAAACCGGTCAGGACGAACAGGTTTTCCGGGGAGTTGCACCGGAAGCGTACAGGCGGTATATGACCGTGTTTCTTGTCTTTTTCCAGCATCTCCAGGGTTTTCAGCTCGATGTACACGCTGTCGTTCAGCCCGCCGGTACGGGTATCGAGCAGCACGGGCAATATACCGCTCTCCAGGTGTCGGCGGGGAACGGTGGAATAATGGCTCGACCTGCCGTTGCCGGGTATGGCGGCGAACCGGGTATAACCTTCGGGAACCTCGATAACAGCCTGGCTGCCGACTTCGCCGTTATAGGCAACTCTGTCGCCGTCCGTTTCGACATCTGCCGTATCCGTCTCGATATCCACCGCTATCGAATATAGGTGGTAAGTTACGTCTTTGTCTATCAGGCGGGCAACACTTTCCGCCCCGAACCAACTGTTCAGGTATTTGAGTTTACTGTTTATCCGGGCTGCCTGCTGCTCCGGCAGTGAAAAAATCCATTCCTTGTACTCTTGCAGCGACAGGGGAGGCTCCGTACGGCAACTATGTTGCATCCCGGCCTTTATCTCGTCGAGAAGAACGCTTTTCGTGACGCTGGCATAATTGACGGGTAATGCGGATGTCAGCAGGAAAATGAGCGCAAACGAAATAGGTATCCAGTTGATACGCCGCGCCTTTGTAACGAACAGCCCGATACATACTATGTAGAACCAGCCGTTGAGGGTGGCGAGGTAGAGCCGGTTGAGGGTAATGCCGTAATCGTTGAACCGGCGTGCGATGCCGATTGTCATTAGCAGCAACAGCGGCAGTATCAGTACGGGCAGCCAGCGTGCCGTCCAGTTGTCGAAACGCTTGCCTTCTTTGAAACGTGTGGGGTACAGCCCGAATTGGATAGCGATACATACCGTCATCAGCGCCACGATAAGCCACGACACCCAACCTGTGGGCAGTTCCCAACTGGCAAGTATGCGGGCGGCATAGATGTAAAGTACAATCAGGTAACCTGCCGTAAGGGGAAGGAACAGGTAATGTATGATACCGTTCAGGAATTCCGATGAATGCGGTTGCGGGTTATGCTTGCCGCTACCCTGCGGCAACAGCCCGAGAAACAGCATCATGCCGAGTAGCGTATTGCACAGGTAGTAGATATAGGCATAGCATTTACCGCTGATATGTATCCCGAACAGTTGGTTCAGCGAGAGCAGCAACAGGCTGATGCCCGCGCATAAGACAAGACCTATCACCTGTGTAACGATGTATGCGGAAAGGGTGTTCAGGGCAAAGTTCCAGCTTGCAATATCGTTTTTCTCGCGCAGGAATGAAAGGAAGAAGACAGAAAGCCCCACGGCGAAAATAGCTGCTGCATGGGCGATGCCGATTTCAATCCACGAACTTTCCGCAGCGAGATAGTGGTAAAGAAGGAAAGCATCTGCTACGAGTAATACATGCGCTGCCAACTGTACACCGGTTTTCCACAAGCGGCTTTTTGCTTCCTCGCCCCACAGGTGGAGCGTGAGCGAAAGCAAGATGCCCACAGACAGATAATAGCCGGCTATGAACAATATCCGGTTCTCGCCTTTCCAGTCTGTCGCTGTGAGGTAGATAAGATAGGCCGTGAACGCAAAGATAAAGCCCACCGCAACGGGGAAGCGCCTCAGGCAATTTTGAAACGCCCCGGTAGCTGTGTGAAACGCTTTCTTTACTGATAGCCCTTTCATAATTATAATTCGCTTTCTTTCAGCCTTTCTGCATTCTCCGCAACAATCAGGTGGTCGATGCAGTCCTGGATATCGCCGTCCATAAAGGCGGCAAGGTTATAAATGGTATAGTTGATGCGGTGGTCGGTAATGCGTCCCTGCGGATAGTTATAGGTACGGATTTTGGCCGAACGGTCGCCGGTGGAAACCATTGTCTTACGCTTGGAGGCGATATCGTCGATGTATTTCTGATGCTCTTTGTCGTATATAAAGGTACGGAGGCGCGCGAGGGCACGTTCCTTGTTTTTCGGCTGGTCGCGCGTTTCGGTACATTCGATAAGGATTTCTTCTACGACACCGGTGTTCGGATTCTTCCAGTTATAGCGCAGGCGTACGCCGGACTCCACCTTGTTTACATTCTGTCCGCCCGCACCGCCGCTCCGGAAAGTGTCCCATTTGATTTCTCCTTCGTTGATAACCACGTCGAACTCCTCTGCTTCGGGCAGTACGGCTACGGAGGCGGCGGATGTATGCACACGCCCCTGCGTTTCGGTGGCAGGCACACGCTGTACGCGGTGCACCCCCGATTCATACTTCAGTGTGCCGTACACGTTGTCGCCCGTTACGGAGCAGATGATTTCCTTGAAGCCGCCGGCAGCACCCTCGTTGGCGCTGGATATATCCAGTTTCCAACCTTTCGTTTCGCAATATTTGGTGTACATGCGGAAAAGGTCGCCGGCAAAGATAGCGGCCTCGTCGCCCCCTGCACCGCCCCGGATTTCGAGAATGGCATTGCGGCTGTCCTGCGGGTCGGCAGGGACGAGCAGCAGCTTTATCCGTTCTTCCAGTTCGGGCTGGCGCGTCTGGCAGGCATCGAGCTCCTCGCGCGCCATTTCGCGCATCTCCGCGTCGGTTTCGTTGGCGATGATTTCTTTGGCTTCCTCGATGCCGTTCAGCACCTGCATGTACTCTTTGCGGGCATTCATCAGGTCGTTCAGCTCTTTGTATTCTTTGGTGAGCTTGACGTAACGCTTCTGGTCGGCAATCACCGCCGGGTCGGTTATCAATGTAGATACCTCCTCGAAGCGGGCAACGAGCCCCTCCAGTTTCTCAAGTATGGTATTGTTATCTGCCATTTAGCTTATTCACATAGTTTTTGCACCCGCTTATATTTTCTCATACCCATGTTGTAGGCAACATATCCTGCGCCGATAAATGTAAAAGTCAAAGATAGCCAAAGGGTGGATGAACCTCCGATACCCTACCCCGCAATCTGACAACCGGCGATAACCGTTATCATGATGCAGAAGAGCAACAGAAAATATAAATGAGTCTTTTCATTATCTTAATGTCTTAATGCCTTAGTATCTGAACTCTCCGAACTCGCTCCTGATAATCAGCTCCTTCTTGTCACTCTCCTCGATGCGACCTACGATTTGCGCGTCGATATCGAAACTCTTGCTGATAGCAATCACCTCTTCCGCATGTTCGGGCGAGAGATACACTTCGAGACGGTGTCCCATATTGAATACCTTGTACATTTCGCTCCAATCCGTATCGCTTTGCTCCTTAATGGTACTGAACAATGGCGGAACAGGGAAAAGGTTGTCCTTTATAACGCGGCAGTTATCACCAACGAAGTGCAGCACCTTAGTCTGTGCGCCGCCGGAACAGTGCACCATGCCGTGGATTTCGGGACGGAGCGTATCGAGCAGCTTCTTTACCACCGGGGCATATGTACGGGTGGGAGAGAGTACCAGCTTGCCGGCATCCAACGGGCTGCCCTCCACGCTGTCCGTCAGTTTCAGCTTGCCGCTGTACACCAGCTCGTCGGGCACTGCCTTGTCGTAACTTTCGGGATATTTCTCTGCCAGGTACTTGGCGAACACATCATGGCGGGCGCTGGTAAGCCCGTTGCTGCCCATACCGCCGTTGTACTCTTTCTCATAAGTGGCTTGCCCGCAGGAGGACAGGCCTACAATCACATCGCCCGGACGGATGTTGGCATTGTCTATGACATCCGAGCGCTTCATGCGGCAGGTCACGGTGGAGTCTACGATAATCGTACGTACCAGGTCACCCACATCCGCCGTCTCGCCGCCGGTGGCGTACACACCCACGCCCATTTCGCGGAGCTCGGCAAGCAATTCGTCTGTACCGTTGATGATAGCGGAGATTACCTCACCCGGAATAAGCAGCTTGTTGCGTCCGATAGTGCTCGATACCAGTATATTATCTACTGCACCTACGCAAAGCAGGTCGTCGATGTTCATAATCAGTGCATCCTGTGCGATACCTTTCCATACCGAAAGGTCGCCGGTTTCTTTCCAGTACATGTAAGCCAGGCTGGATTTCGTTCCTGCACCGTCGGCATGCATGATGTTACAGTACTCGGGGTCGCCGCCCAGGATGTCGGGGATGATTTTGCAGAAAGCCTGCGGGAAAATACCTTTGTCGATGTTCTTGATAGCGTTGTGCACATCCTCTTTCGATGCGCTGACGCCTCTCATCATGTATCGTTGATTACTCATGAGATAATAAGTTAGTTCAATTGAGCACAAAAGTAGTGATTATTTCGCTTATAGCCTTAGCTTTGTATAAAAAATATCCCCTCGTCCGGCAGCATGCTTTTACCCGTTTGCAGGTGTCGTGCCGGATGAGGGGGTATCGGAATTTCAGATTTCCGTTTGTCAGAACTTCACTTCGGGCGCCTGTTCGCTGCCTTCGGCAGCTTCGAAATAAGCGCGTTTCTCGAAGCCGAAAAGACCGGCGAGGATATTTCTCGGGAAACGGCGGATAGCCGTATTGAAGTTCTTCGCCGCATTGTTGAAGTTGGTACGCGCCACGTTGATGCGGTTTTCCGTACCTTCCAATTGGGCTTGCAGCTCCAGGAAGTTCTGGTTGGCCTTTAGGTCGGGATAGTTTTCACTAATGGCGAGCAGCTTGCCCAAAGCGGAAGTAACCGCACCTTGTGCCTTCTGGTATTCGGCGAGTTTTTCCGGGGTCAGGTCGTTGGCATCTACGGTCATTTGCGTGGCCTTGCTGCGAGCCTCTACTACACCCTCCAGCGTCTCCTTTTCGTGGGACGCATATCCTTTGACGGTATTTACGAGGTTCGGAATCAAGTCGGCACGGCGTTGGTATTGTGTTTCGACGTTAGACCATTGCCCGCTGACGTTTTCGTCCATGGTAACGAGTCCGTTATAACCGGTAACACCCCAAATGGCGAGAAGGGCTACGACAACAATGATGATAATGGTTGATTTTTTCATACTTCTTTTTTTAATATTAATGATGCGATATAAAATGACGTTATATAAATTGATACGATATAGGACAATGCTATATAAAATGGTGCGATATAAAATAATGCAACATAAAATGATACGATATAAAACGATGCAACATAAAACGATACGCTATATTAGAATAATACGCTTAGCCTGTTGCAAAGCGCGTCCAGCACTACGGCTCAGAACCGGGAGCCGGCGCCTCCTCCGCCACCCATGCCACCGCCGAAGCTGCCTCCGCTAAAGCCTCCGCCTCCTCCGCCGAAACCTCTCCCTCCGCCGAAGATAACGGGACCTCCGCCACCACCGCCCCGGTAATTCTCATCATGGGATTGCTGGCGGCGTACTACCTTGTGACCGCAGTTGCGGCACGTATAGGTAACATCTTCTGTGCGCACACCGTTGTGGCGCGAAATGAGTACGCTGTTGCTCCGTTGCAGCTTATGCTGGCCGCATTGCGGGCATTTGCTTGCAGCGCGCGTTTTCAATATTCCTGCTACGATAGCCACGGCAAAGAACCCCACCACTGTCAGAATCATTCCTATCGGGGGATTGCCTCCTCCTTCGTCCGAATCGTTAACCATGCTACCGTCAAGACGGGCGCATACGGCACGCACGCCGGCTACCATACCGGCATCCCAGTTGCCGTCTTTCAGGTAAGGAATCATGTCGCGGGTTTGGATACGTTTGCAAATGGCGTCGGGCAAATCTCCCTCCAAACCATATCCGGTGTAGAACTGAATACAGCGCTGGTCGGTTACCAGCAAGATAACCAGTCCGTTGTTCTTACCTTTCTTGCCTACGCCCCATTCGTTGAGCAGCCGGTGCGAGAAGTCGAAACAATCCTCATTGCCGATAGAGGGCACGACGGCCACTACGGTTTCGATACCGGTCTGCTGTTCCAAGGCATAAAGCATACGGTCTATTTCATCGCATGCCGAAGCGGAGAGGATGCCGGCAGGGTTACAAACGTAACGTGTCTTGTCCTGAAGGTGAACCTTAGGAATGTTATCGGTTGTATAAACCTCTTGTGCCTGCAAGGAAACAAGCATGCACAAGAAAAGCGCTATGGAGATAATTCGTTTCATACTATTGTATTTGTAGGGGCGAAGATAGGAAAAATCACATTAACGGATATATTTCTCCACAAAATTCCTCACACGCTCCGTATATTCCTGCGGATAATCCCTGTAAGACATGGCATGGGTGGCGCCGGGAACAATCCACAACTCCTTCGCCCCGCTTTTGGCGTCGTATAAAGGATACACCATGCGGGTGGGCACGTAAGTATCTGCGTCCCCGTGTATGAACAGCATGGGAAGGGTACACTTCCTGACCTGGTTCAGGGAGGAAGCCTCCTTGAAATTCCAGCCGTACTTGGCATCGCATAGCCGGCTGGTGGTGTACATTAATGGAAATTCGGGCAACCCGAACATCTCTTTCAACTGGAACGAGAACTCGTCCCATACGCTCGTGTAACCGCAGTCCTCCACGAAACACTTCACGAAAGGCTGCTGCGGTTCACCGGCCAGCATCATGGTGGTGGCTGCTCCCATGGAAATGCCGTGCACCACCATTCGGGTGTTTCCCCCGAAAAGAGTATCGGCTATGTTCATCCACTCCAATACATCGAGCCTGTCTTTCCAGCCCATTTGTATGGCGGGTCCTCCGCTCAGCCCGTTATGCTGCAAGTCCGGCAGGAGTATGTTGTAATCCAGCTCTTTGTTGTAAAGATAACCTATCATCAGCATACGCACGGCATTGTCCGTATAACCGTGTACGATGACCGCCGTCTTGCCGGTAGGTCTGGCGGCAGCGGCAAACATGGCGTGCAACTGCCGTCCTTCCGGGCTGATGATGAAAGTGTCGCGCAAGGCGCCCGCGGTTTGCAGGCTGTCCAGCCACGGGGTAATAAACGGATAAGTACTGCGCATATATGCGTACGAGCCGGGGATGTCCCTGCCTTTATTATCCTTCGGCGTCAGCGAATAGCCGAGCATGTAATAGCTTCCTCCGGCAAGGGCGATGAGTATTACCGCCAACAGCGCGGGCAAGCCGTATTTGATACTTTTTTTCATGTTACTTGTTCCAAATCTCCCATGCAGCGAAGGCTTGCAGCAGCAACATCTCGAGGCCGTTCTTTACCACGGCTCCCTGTGCCTTGCCTTTCTTCATGAAGAGCGTTTCATTTGGATTGTATAACAAATCGTAGAGCAAATGGTTGGGAGTAAGCAGCTCATATGGAATATCCGGGCAGAAGTCCACCTTGGGGAACATGCCCACGGGAGTACAGTTCACGATGACCGTATGCTCCGACATCACCTCCGGAGTCAGCTCCTCGTAGGTAAGGTATCTATTGTCCTTTTTGGTACGCGATACGAAAGTACTCTCTATCCCCAGGTTCTCCAGGCCGCGGTGTACGGCTTTGGACGCTCCGCCCGTGCCCAGGATGAGTGCTTTCTTGTGGTGGGGCTGTAACAAGGGTTCGATAGACTGCGTAAACCCGATGATGTCCGAGTTGCATCCTATCAGCTTCACCTTGCCTTTGGGCAGACGGACAATCTTGATAACGTTGACCGCACCGATTTTGGCCGTGTCCTTATCCAGCTCGTCGAGGTAGGGGATAACCTGCTCCTTGTAAGGAATGGTTACATTGAGTCCGCAGAGATTGGGGTTTTCTTCAATCACTTCCATAAAATCCTCGATACGGGGAATCTCGAAGTTCACGTATTCTGCGTCGATGTTCTCTGCTTTGAATTTCTCGTTGAAGTATCCGATAGAAAACGAATGTTTCAGCGGATAACCGATTAAACCGTATTTCTGCATATCCAAGTGTGTTAAAAAGGAAGATAGTGGCTATTTCTTAGCAATGTATAAGGTACATATTCCGAAAGTCAGCCGCTTGAAGCGTACCTCGCCGAAGCCCGCCTTGCGGATAACCCCCTGCATGATTTCACCTTGCGGGAAGGCGCGGATGCTCTGGGGCAGGTAGGTATAGGCGCTGTTGTCTTTCGAGATGCATTTGCCGAGTAGCGGAATGACGGCCTTGGAGTAAACGGTAAAGAGCTGCTTCATCGGGAAACGTTCCGGGGTGGAGAGTTCCAGTATCACGAGATGTCCGCCGGGCTTCAGTACGCGGCATATCTCGGACAGCCCTTTGTCCAGTCCGTCGAAGTTGCGGATGCCGAACGCTACGGTTACGGCATCGAAACTTTCATCGGCAAAAGAGAGGGAGGTACAGTCCTCCCGGACAAAGGAAATCCTGTCCGAGAGGCGTGCCCGTTTTACTTTTTCGCGTCCCACGTTCATCATGCCTTCGGAAATGTCGGTCCCTATCAGCGTATCGGGCTTCAGTTCGCGACAGGCAAGTATGGCGAAGTCGCCGGTTCCGGTCGCCACATCCATGATACGCCGGGGGTGGAAAGGGCGGAGCGCATCGATTGCTTTCCTGCGCCAACTGCGGTCTATACCCATTGACAGGGTATGGTTCAGCTTGTCGTAAGCAGGGGCGATGTTGTCGAACATCTCTTCGACCTGTTCGCTCTTTTTACCGTCTTTGCCGTAAGGCTTGATGTGTTCTTGGGGATAATCCATTTATTTCAGGTATTCCGTTACGTTTTTCTCGATACGTTCCGCGATGTTGTCCGTATCTTCTTTTACGAACTTCTCGCCGGTGATGTGTTCGTACAACTCGATGTAGCGGTCGCTGATAGAAGTAACGATTTCATCCGTCATTTCCGGAACCTGCTGTCCCTCTTTGCCCTGGAAACCGTTGTCCATAAGCCATTCGCGCACGAACTCCTTCGAAAGCTGTTTCTGCGGTTCGCCCTTGGCAAAACGCTCCTCGTAGCCTTCGGAATAGAAGTAGCGGCTGGAGTCCGGCGTATGGATTTCGTCCATTAGGTAGATAGTACCGTTGTGCTTGCCGAATTCGTATTTGGTATCGACGAGAATCAGGCCGCGCTCTGCTGCGATTTCCGTACCGCGTTTGAAGAGAGCCATTGTATATTTCTCCAAAACGGCGTATTCTTCGGGGGTAGCCAGGCCTTTGGCAAGGATTTCCTCCTTGGAAATGTCGGCATCGTGCTCGCCTATTTCAGCTTTCGTGGTCGGCGTGATGATAGGCTCGGGGAACTTCTGGTTCTCCTTCATGCCTTCGGGCAGCTTTACACCGCAGATTTCGCGGACACCGCTCTTATAGGCACGCCATGCGCTGCCGCAGAGATAGCCGCGTACAATCATCTCGATAGGGAAGCCTTCGCACATCACGCCTACCGTTACCATGGGGTCGGGAGTGGCGGTTTTCCAGTTGGGGCAGATGTCGGCGGTAGCATCGAGGAACTTGGCTGCAATCTGGTTCAGCATCTGTCCCTTGAAAGGAATACCTTTCGGCAGTACTACGTCGAATGCCGAAATGCGGTCGGTGGCTACCATGACTAACTTTTCACCGTTGATGTTGTACACATCGCGTACCTTTCCGTGATAGACGCTCTGCTGTCCGGGAAAGTTGAAATCTGTTGCTGTTAATGCTTTCATCTTTGTGATATTTATGAGTTAATGTTTGCTTTGTCGAACTTCTCGTACGCCTCCACAATCCGCGTAACCAGTTTGTGGCGTACGATGTCTTTCTTGTTCAGCTCTACGAAGCTGATGCCTTTCACGCCTTTCAGTATGCGGAGAGCCTGCACCAGTCCGGAGGTTTGCGATTGCGGAAGGTCAATCTGCGTCATGTCTCCCGTTACAATCATTTTGGTGTTCATGCCCATGCGGGTAAGGAACATCTTTATCTGCTGGGTGGTGGTGTTCTGAGCTTCGTCCAGGATTACCACGGCATCGTTCAGCGTGCGTCCGCGCATGAAAGCGAGGGGAGCTATCTGGATGATGTTCAGCTCCATGTACTCTTTCAGCTTGGCGGCGGGTATCATATCCTGCAATGCGTCGTAAAGCGGTTGCAGGTACGGGTCTATCTTGTCCTTCATGTCGCCGGGCAGGAAGCCCAGTTTCTCGCCGGCTTCCACGGCGGGTCGGCTGAGGATTATTTTCTTTATCTCCTTGTTCTTCAGTGCACGTACGGCAAGGGCGATAGCCGTATAGGTCTTGCCCGAACCGGCAGGGCCTATGGCAAACACCATGTCGTTCTTGGCAAAGGCATCCACCAGCTTCAACTGGTTCTCGCTGCGCGGTATAATGGGTTTCCCCGTTACGCTGAACACGATGACGTTGCCGGACTTTTCCGCCTGCGGAGCATTGCCCTTGACGATATCGATGATAACCTCCTCTTTCAGAGAGTTGTATTCGGCACAATACTTTTCGAGCTTGGTGATATTCTCCTCGAATGCGCACATCTCCTCCTCGTCTCCCAGGACTTTGATAACATTGCCGCGGGCAACGATACGGAGTTTAGGATACAAAGCTTTTATCAGTTGCATGTTGGCGTTGTTTACGCCGTAAAAGATAACCGGGTCGATATCCTCGAGAACAATCAGTTTTTCTATCATCGATATGTTTTAAAGTTCAATTCTTTGTTTTTCGGGTAAAACGTTTTGCAAATGTAGTGAAACGTTTGAATACTTGGACGGTTCTGTATGTTATTTTTTTGCAGCCGGCTCTGCTACGCTGCAGTTTCCCCTTTCCTGCATACCTCCTTTATCGTGAGTTTCCCCGCAAAAAAAGAAGAAAACGCGGTAGTATGTCCGGAGAATTAGGAATATGGAATGGCGAAGGCATGAAACTTTCGGATACGTATCAAGTGAAGTAGAACAGACTTTGAAGAATCCGGTCGTCGTATCGGATTTCCGCAGCGGGTTGTAAAACGGGAATCGGATGTATTTGCAAAAGAAAATCAAAGAATAAAGGCATTATGCTCTTTCTTGTCCGATATATTAAAACGCTGATATGGATGTCCGCGGATTATAGACGGAAGATACCGGTGTGGTGATTTCAAAAAATATGTAAGGCTAAATTACTTATATAATAAGATTAGGTTCGTTAAAGTATACAAAAGCTGCATTCCCATTCACATCTTTATAACCATTCGCCTGGACGTATTTTACTTACAAAGATGTTTCTTTAACACAACGTACAGAAAATCCGTTTGCCCGACTATGGCTGCTAACCGGATATACCCACGTAATGTTCGTATTCAAACAAGCCCCTTGTGGCAAATCAGCACTGACGGGGGATGATGACCATGCACATGAACTGGCGCCAACATCACAGATTTGCCCATTAAGACCGTTTCTATAACCAGACGCAGGATAAAAAGCCTGCTCACCTGTATTGCCATTAATATAATAACGACGGCCAAAAACTCCGGTAGAACTTACAAACCCAGAATTATTACCATCCACATAATTTTTCTTATCTTCAGTTGGAGTATTATATAAACTTGCAATACTTATATTGTAGTTACTGTTTTTATCTCCATTTAAAAGAGTGGTTGTAAAATTTGTCCATGTATCTTGAGGAGGCATACACCACCCCGAAGGACAAGGGTCATAGATTGTTTTACCTGTAAACTTAGTATCAAGACGTTTACTACTTGTTTCATTATTAAGGTTACCACCCCACAACCGATTGGAAGCTTTCCATGTCGCAGTCTGACTTGCGGCTGCATAAATCCAGTTGAAAGAATTCTCCTCACCATATAAAATAAAAGTCAACGGATGGTTTATTGAATAGCTGATAATTGACTGCATGGAAGATGAGATAGAATAATTTATGATTTGATAGCTTCCTCCCCTTAGGGTAGCTGCATTCAGTTTGTTTCCGTCTCTATCAAAAACATCTACTGTTTCTGAGTTATTATCAATTCTTCTTTCTCTGTTCTTTGCTGTTGGAAAAGGGTCTTTACGCCCAAATTGATAATACAACCCGAACGTCTTCACAACCTCATCATTGTTGGTAGCAGCACTACTGGCTGCTCCTAAGTCACATGTCATCATGACCAATGTACGCTTTGCCGGCAAAACGTCTGAATAAATTGTACCATTCATTCCACTTCTTGGACTCGTCTTATATGTTTGTGTAGGTATTTCCGCCAAATTAAAATGAGTTTTCCAAATATGCCAGCTCCACAACACATTACCGCTTCCGTCTTTTGCTGCAATCACCGCATTCCCTTCAGCAGTCGGACCGGTTTTGAAATAGATATATCCGTTTTTTAAAATCACTCCTTGAATGATTTTCCCATGCCCATTCGTTTCCCAAACAAGCTCTGCACTTGTAGGACTGATAGCAGCATTCGCGGCTAAAGCACTTCCGGTCGGCGAAATCTGTGCTGTGGTGGCAGCTCCATTCCCTCTCACCGTAGCCTTGAACTTATACCATGTATTTACCTTCTTGGCAAGATAACAATTTGCCGTACCCGCACTGCTCAAATCTTCTGTTCCCGTAAAATCTACAACAACCCTTGTATCTGTTGTCGCAGCGTCATTCAACGTAATATTATATGTATAGCTACCGTTCCGCTTGATATTGAAGTCGCTTGTATTATTCTCGCCAAGATACACTGTCCATGTTACGGCTACAGTACCTACCGAACCATGAATAACCACATAGGTAGCCTTAGCAGGTGCATTGGCGGTAGTTTTATTCTTTTGGACGGAGATAGCTTTAGTTCCCCTGCGGTTCTCAAACATATAAAAAGTCCTGCTCGCCGAAGTCGCTCCGGACGTAGCGATAACTCCACTTTCTTTCCAATGTGTGGCAGTAGCATCCTGAACGGCATCTTCCGATGCGCGGGCTACATAATAGGAACGTGAAGGGATGTCCTTTATAGAATAATTCGTAATGGTAATTCCACTGCTTTCTTTTACATTGATATTTAATACAATCTTTGCGACCATGCGGGTCAATACCAGTTTTGTTGATAAAGTTTGTGTTCCCGCCTTGATATTCACACTTTTCATGCTTCCCGTCATTAGTAGATGAGTGCCTGTACCCAGTTCGTCCCAATTGGTCAGGTTGTACACCAGGCTTTTCAGATAAGACTCCTTATGTATGGAATATCCTTTGAACAAGTCGGCTTTGCCCGTATTGGCAATGGCATAGATAGTACACCCGGCAGCGCTACGGGTATTTACGGTAACCGTAGAACTCCCCGTCTGATATTTCTGGCCAATCAGTTCTCCCGTACTGTTATACACCAGAACATGAAGGTTATCGACCGTACTCTCACTGACAGCCCGGGTAGTAATATCCGCCTGTTCTTCCCCCTGCACTTCCAGCCGGATGATAGCGGGCAGGTTGTCTTCCGCATCCCTCATACCTTCCTCCTCCGGTTGGCAGGAATTACAAACAGCCGTCATAGCCAGTAACATGCCCAGTACGAACAGCACTCTCCGGCAGAACGGAACATCCTCTTGCCGTGTGCGGTACATTCTGTATCCAAATAACCTAATCATACTCCTCCTATTTACATTTCCACATCCTGGCTAACCGTACCCCAGGGAACCACATTTACAACGACCTGAATATCCGCATAGCGGAAGTCGATATCTATATTAGTCTGTTTACCCACAGGAGCATACAAAGGACGGTATTCATTGTCCTCGGTGATAGTCAGCAATTTATCCCCTTTCCGGTAAATGTCAATTTCCAACGGCTTCCCCTCCCCGATAGGGAAGATGTGGAAAGGCGGTGCATAGATGTCCCCTTTAGTGTCGGTAACGGCAGCCGGTTCGTATCCCGCCCCGCTCCCGGCAGCCTCACCCGTAAAATCCATTTCCGTACTGGTGCCGTGTACAATGAAACGGTACGCTTCACCCTTGTAGGGATAGCGTTCGGAAAGATAACGCGTGCGTATGCTGAGGCCCGCTACCATACGCTCCATTACGAGCGTAATATCCGCACCTTCCACGCTACGGGTTTCCGCTTCCCCTATTTCCTTGCGGCAATAGAACAAGTCCGTTAGCGGAAGGTGCGTGCCGTGGGCGTATTGCCGGAGACAAAGCTTTGCATCTTTCAGAGTTGTGCCCGGCGCTATCTCCGTAGTAATCAGGCTATCTTCTTTCAGATTGCCCCAGGCTACCAGCGTGAGCCGTTCTCCCTTGTCCTCGCCAAAGTAGAAGCTGGAGAAGTCATCGGAGGGAATCATCCTGACGAACCCCTGCTCATTAAAAAGGTAAATATCCGATTTCCGCACAGTTCCGCTTCCGGTGAGGTCGTTTCCGTCAGCGTCCACCGCACGGACATGCAGTTCGTAACGGGTACAACCTTCCATATCCTCACGTACGCACGAAACGCAACAGAGGAGAAAAAGAAGAAACAGAAAGACTGGGGAGATTCCGGACACTCGCATAGCTACTACGGATTGGTTTATAATGTCATGTCAGCCTGATATAAATATTACTCGAAAGTCACATTCTGGCTAATGGTCAGTGCCCATTCAGCAACAGTGACCGTGAGTTGCAGGGTGGCGGGGTCTATATCCGTCTTGTCGTCAAGGGCGCCTTCCCCCTTGATAACGGCGGTAAGCACATATTTTGTATTGAAAGCGATGCTACCCTTATCCGTACCTTGTCCTGTAGTAATGGTAGTGTTAGCCTGTTTCTTATTGATGACAATGGGATAATACCGGGTAGCGGCAGCACTGGCCGTACCGCTTCCGTCCGCATCAAACGTTCCTTTAATAATGAGCTTAGTAGGGGTATCTCCGGAAACGTTCGGAAATGTGTAGAAGTAGTAAGGAGTGGTGAGTTCCGTATTGGCCGTATGGCTGGTCACCGCCTCATACAGATATTTGGTTACAGCTTTGCCTTCGTGTCCTCCGTTAATGGGGACGCTGCCCTCCTTTTTCATATTGACGGAACTGTTGGCATTCTTCAGGTAAACTGCATCCACCTTGAACGTTGCATCCTTAAATTGTCCCGCCTTATCAAAAGCGGTCTTGATGCTACTGATAGACACCCTCGCTACAAGGCGGGACAGAGCTATCTCTACCTTCAATTCACCTCCGGCCGTGAAATCCTTTCCGGTGGCACTTCCCAACATCGGCAGGTTGTTGGCTTTTTGCACATCCGTCGCATCACCGGCTCCCGCAGACTTGGTGGTTTCCGAGAGAAGCGCCAGCTTGGATTGGAATTCAGAAAGGTTAGTCACTCCCGCAAAAAGTGCTGATGAGGCGTTGGCTACCACATAGATTGTCTGTCCGTTTCCGGGTTCGCAAAGCATCGTGATTTTCTTGCCGGTTCCGCCTGTCGCGTCCTTGATATCATTGCCCGTAAATTCATGCAGGGCATTGACAGGGTTGCCCGAGGCTCCGGTGAATACAACTACCGTCAGGCGATTAATCTGGGATTCATCAGTGGTAGGCAAGGTCCCCGTAGCGCGGCTGGCAGCAGGTGTGCCCACCAGGGTCAGTTCAAGTTTTGCAGTCTTTTCCTTAGGCTGAGTTAGACTCTCGTTTTCATCGCTGCCGCATGCGGTCAGTGAAAGGGTGGCCGTTGCCAGCACCGCCCATAAGTAATTACTCGTTTTCATATATTATACAGTTTATGGTTATTCTGTATCCTTTGTCCGTATCGCCTGTTTTTTAATGTTCAATTCTCAATTTCTCCAATGCCTTTGCCGCCTGTTCCACTCCGGCGGCGGCAGCCATTGTAAGATACACCTCTGCCTTGTCACGGTTACCTTCGAGCAGGCAGAGGATACCCATATTGTTATAAGCCACCGGAAGGGTGACGAAACGCTCCAGATACCTGCGTGCCTTGGACAGCTCCTTTTTACTCAATGCAACCGCGGCAGCATTGATGTTGGCTTCCGGACTGTCCGGAAACAGCCGGGCTGCAAGGTCAAGGGCGTCATTATATTCGGTGGAACCTGCCGGATAACTTCCGGCTACGGCGAAAAACTCATTCGGTTGCATAGCATGCTGTTTCCCGCTGCGCAGCAACCGGAGGCTTTCGGCTACATCCAGAGGCTTTCGCGTGTATTCTATCCGGTAGTCCACACGCATCACTGCCGGGAATATCTTCTCCGAAAGATACTTGTAAGGCTTGCCGTCGGCAAGCGACATCAGCATACGTTCGCGCCCTTTGGCGATTTCTACATTATCAATAAGGTCGAGGGCGGCATCCTTGAGCATCATATCGCTTTTCCTCACCAGGTTGGTGATAGAGTCCCAGTCTTCCGGAATCCAGTTCACCTCCAGCAGGGCTTTTCCTGCCAGGCGATTCTCACGCAAGTATTCTCTTAGTTTAAGCGTCCGTATCAGGGCATTGGTTTCGTTCTTCTTCAGGTTACCTACCGGGGCTCCATAGCCCGTTATGCGGACTTTAGCCACTTCCGCACCCACCTCTTGGCGCACGTCACGCAGGGCGCTACGTAGACGGTAGTAAATCTCGAAGTTCCGCTTTTCTTCGGAGAGTTCGCCCAGTTGCTTGCCGTCTTTCCGGTATCCTTCCTGTTCGAAGTACGGGATAGACCCTGTTATGCAGTGCAGCGTGTCCTTGTCCGGTGCAGACAGGATGAAATTCACCAGTGAAAGGAAACCGGCATCGGTATCCGCATCCCACGGGGATGTCCTCAGCCCCGGCAGGCGGAGGCCGTCTGCTATCTTATCCTCGTAGTTATCCCCTTTCCGTCCGTGGCAGGCACATTCTTGAGAGCGCAGCAGGAGGACGGCCCGTCCCATCCACTCTTCGTAAGGGATAGAAACCTTATAGGTAAACGTGCGGGAGGTTGTACGGTCGTTGCGTACCACCACCGCCGGGATAGGCGAAGTACGCACCTTGGTGCTACGTTTGCCTGCCGCCAAAGCTTGTGCGCGCTGATACACTTTCTGTTTTTCCGAGCCGTTGATGAGTACGGCGGGGAGCTCCTGTTCGTATTCGCCGTTTTTAAGCACGGGAGTCACGGTCAGGGATTCATCAGAAGGCATTTGCAGGCTTTCGAAGTCTACGGAAAGCTCTACATTCAGGTGTCCGTCAGTCAGCGAAAAATGCTGTCCGGTGACAAACAGTTCTCCCCGATAGAACTCCTGTCCGGAGCAGAAGCTGCATATGGCGAACAGAAGTGCCAGCGTCAAAGGAATACGGATTAAGTTTTTCATGCTCTATGTTTAATTACAGATTACTAATTATAAATCACTTTCAATTTTCATTTCCCGACTCTTTACTTTCATCTCTCAATTTATCAAGTATACCAGCGATACCGCAGCCCGGGTCGGAGCCATAAAGTTCTTATGCCCGTCACCGGTCTGCTCACCGCAATGCAGGCAACGGTAGCGTTCATAGCCTGAGTGTAGGAATCCGATGCCGAGGCTTGTCTCGATGCTCCAATGGGGCGAGAGGATGAAGTGGTAACCGTATGATACGCCAATCCCCAGAAAGTCGCCCTCGTACCTTGAAGAACGGATACCCTTAAATAGTCCCAGCGGGAGTTTCATGCCGCCCACATTATATACTCCGTACATCAGGTGCGCGCCGAAGAAGTGACCGCCGAAGGGCTGACACATCCAATAACGTAGCTCAGGCTGTACGAACCAGTGTTTCCAGCGCTTGTTTCCACCCGCCGGGAAAGGGTTGTAGTGGAAACCGGCTTCCAGCGTGAAACGCCCGGAGAGTTTAACCTCCACGGAAAGGTTGGGCGAGGAAAGCGCTCCGGCCAGCAGGTCGCTTTTTACGGCAAGGGTTTGGGAGTGCAGGTCTGTAAGGCAGAATAGCAGGAACAAGGACAATATAAAAGTCTTTCTTTTCAAAAGTTTCTTGAGGATTACGTTTACAACTCAAACAGCTTTATCTCATGCAGGTATTTCCTTGTAATGTAGTTTACTATCCCGAGTTTCTGCGCGGCTTTTCCGTAACGCATATAAAATTCTTCAGTAGTAGGACGGTTGCAGTTCAGATGTTCGCCTATAGTTTCAAGGATGTCGAGAAGGGAAACTTCGTAAGAACTACGTACGGGACTGTACGACCGTATATTGCGAGGGTTGCCTTGATTGGACAGTTTTATAAGTCTGGCCTTTAGAAGCTTTGACAGCAGGATATCCAGGTCCTGCTCCGTAAGGTGGCAGGCATCCGTACGGGCGGTGCATTCTCTCCCATAGATGTCGTTGAGTACTGCGATAGCAGCTTGTGTTATGGGTGTTATCATGATATTTGTTTGTTTGCTTTTGTCTATCATATGCACCGGCATTACCTTGTAGGTAACGGATACACGCAGATACAATAAGAAACAAGCTCATAAAAGTCCGATATATACAAGAATTTGTACGTACATGCAGCTCATGGCGTACAATTTCCTTTTCCCGTATCAGAATTAGAAAACGGGTGGGGGAACTTATATACGAATTCGTACATGCAGAGGCTGATTATCATTAACTTCATCAATTATCGGTTCGCCCAATCTGTACACAAAAAAGAGAAACTTGTAGAATTTGCAGCATTTGTGCTCTAATGTAAATCGTCAGTTAATAAATCCCCATGTAAACAGGCAAATAAAACACCTTTCTTTTGGAAGTTAGAAATATATTCTCTACTTTTACGCCATAATCACATCTCCGTTACCTACAAGGTAATATCTTCTCATTGCACTATATATCAGCAATTTATATCTATGCCGATGTATTAGGTCATCCATTGAAGATGTAATTCATTATAACCTTATTCGCCTGTTCTATCCGACTATTTCCAAACTCTTTCATATATCCTTCGGTGGTGGTTACGGAAGCATGTCCCAGCCCTTCGGAAATGACCTCGATAGGAATGTGGCAATACTTACCTACCGTAGCCCATGTATGGCGGGCACTGTACGAAGTCACTTTGCCCTGTACTTTCTTCCATTGGGCAAGTGCACGCAGCCTGCTGTTAAGCAGGCGTAATGTCCGCTGATAATCCTTGTAAGCGGCCATTCCCTCCAGATTTCCATTCAGAAAACAAAGCAGGTAGGGTGAGGTGTCGTCCCGATTCCGGTAGCGCTCCAGCAACTGCATAGTACGGTTATCCACACGGGCAGAAAGCGGCATGCCCGTCTTCCGGCGGCGCAGGGTCAGATAGCCGTTCTTTAAATCGGACTTCCGCAGGTGGGCAAGGTCCACAAAGGGCATACCGTGAAAACGGAACATCAGTTCCAGGCATGTGCGTGCCCACGCCATGCTGGGAGAGGTGATGTCGGGCTCTTTTTCCACCAGCAGTTTCTGCATATCGGCCCGTTCCAACACACGACGGTGGTCTGCTTTGCGCCCGGTGAACACGCCACGGAACTGGTAGGGGATGAAAGCCGCCAGTTTACGGACCACAGCCCGGTTATAAACCGCTTGGAGCATACGCATATAGGTGGAAATGGTATTCCACGCCAAGCCTTTCTCTCCCTTATGAAGCAGGTAATTCTCATAAGCTTTCAACCACAAAGGCGTAATATCGGATAGGGACAACCTTTCACTATCGAAAGCCATTACAGACCGCAGTACGCTACCGCATACATGGGCGGTGCCGTACTGCCCGTTACTTTCGAGTTCGGCGATTACCGAACTCATAAAATCGTTTAAATAGACTGTTTTCATAATCATTCATTTTCTTCGCACGTTATGCACGCGCATATATTACGTTGCAAACAGGATGCAAAGGCAAATGTTTCATTACAACACTATCTTTAGCCACCGCCTTCATATTTTGCCGGAGATATTAATTAGACAGGTATTCGCGCCAAAAGTAGGAGGAGGAAGTGCCCGAAAAGTATGTTTGCCACAGATATCATTGATAGGGTGGAAATCGAGGGATTATTGCCGGAGAACCGCATGAAGTGAATATTCTTCTGCAAGGTCTTCTTATTTTACGGCAGGAATGGATATTGTTCGGGCAGGCATAAGACAAGATGTTAGAAAGCATGTGAGGATAGTAGCTGCCGGTGTCTTAGCCGTTATTATAAGGTTTGTTCTTTTGTAACGGTAAGATACGGCTTTTTACCGAAATGTGCAATAGCAAAAGGGGCTGTCCCGCTACTTCCCGGACAGTCCCTTTGTGCATAAAAAAGAGTTTTGAGACGCCCTTTTATTCGAAATAGAGTACGGTTCCTCCGTCGGAAGCGGCATATTTCCGTAGGAGTTCCTGTATCATTCCGGCGGCCTCCGCCAGCCCGTCGCTTCCGCTGTAACCGTTTACAACGGCAAGGATGCGGCGGGTTCCCAAGTCCATTTTAGTACGTTCGTTGTCGCTGGTGGGAGTACCTATGCCTCCTGTCCGGTCGCGGTAAACCGGAAGTCCTTCGATGTTCAGCACTCCGCGTCCGATGCCCTCGAAAGGTTCTTCCGCACGTCCGATGCCGAGCTCGAGGTCGTTTCCCTGTATCTTGTCCGCATCGAAGCCGCCTATGGAATATCCGGTACGGAGCGAAACGAGATTGATGAGGTCTACCAGCGTATCGATTCGGTAAAGTTCCAACCCCCGCATGAGGCGGCGGCGTAGTGCCTCGGACGAGGGACGGTAGCGGCTCGGGTCTTTTCCGCAACGCTTGTAGGCTTCGCGGGTTGCTGCAATGGCGGGTTGCAGTTTGATGTCGTCCGGCTGCGTGGTCGTTGTCAGTTCATGTGTAAAGGCGTCTATTTCGTCCCAAAGTTCCTTGCAGAAAGCGGTATTGGTAACTTCTGCATATACGGCCGCCCCTTTAAAGGCAGGGCAGGCTCTCTTTATTTCTTCCGATACGGTAATGTTGTACATGATGTTCTTCGTTATGTTTGGTACGCTTCGAGGATACCGATAGTCCAATGCAATTAAACTGGGGATTTATTACTGATAAACCGGTAGTTTATTAGTAATAAATAGGCAGTTTATTACAGATAAACTATGATAAACTCGTAAGGTATTGATTTATAATGAACTGTATTTTTCTTACGGATGCGGCTTTTACCACTCGTACGCTTCTTCGAAGCTGTCGTATACGGGCTGTATGTCCGGGCACAGCCGCTGGAATACGGCGGCAATCTGCCTCTGCTCGTCGGGCGAGATGAGTCTTTCTCCTTTGCGGCTGCTGAAATAGTAGCTGCGGCACGTAAAACAGCGCTGTACCTTCTTTCTCACTTCGCTCACTACTTTGTTGGGCACTTCGTCGTACATCTGCGACATACCGCGGGCGTACTGTTTAAATGCGGAGCTGCGGTAAAAGGTGCAGCCGTCCTTGCCCTTCAGCGTGGCGATGTAGCGCGGGTCTATGGAACTTATCACGGGGCTCCGGTTTCGGGATGCTTCCAGGGGAAGTTCCGCTATCAGCGCGTGCAGGCATCCTTTGCGTTGCGGACACTGCTTGTCCGTGGCAAAGCAATAGGCATATTCATAAGGCATATTTACCGGAATCGATTCCATGTCGTTTTGTTCTATTAAAGTTTGTATATATAATAAGGTGTAAATGTAGGGCTGCCGGTTCCCTTCGGTTGCCGGCTGGGTACAAAAGTAGCCATAAACTGCAATTCTTTCAAATATAGAGGTTGCTTTCTTTCCGCTTAGACAGATGTTTTCAGCATGATGCCGCTAAGAATCCTGCCCGACTTTATGCCCAGCCTCCGTGCCGAGAAGAAGTCCTCATGCCGGGTATAGGTACAGATGCCTGCTGTCTCTACTTGGGCGTCGGGCACTCCGAAGTCCGAGAGTTGCAGGCGGTTGGCAGCCCATAAATCGATATGGTATTTGTGTGTTTCGGGTTTCCATACGGAGATGTATTCCATTGGGAAACTTTCGGTGCGGAAGGTGTCGTATACCTCGTCGCCTACTTCGAAAGAGGCGAGGGAGATGCCCGGACCTATGCAGGCTATGACATCTTCTCCTGACGTACCATAAACCGTCTGCATCCGGTGGAGGGTTTTCGCGAGGATACGGCCTGCCGTTCCCCGCCAGCCTGCATGGATTGCGGCAACGGCGTGATGCTGCTTGTCGTATAGCAGTATGGGAATGCAATCGGCGGTAGAGATACAGAGGCAGCAGCCGGGTATGCGGGTGATAAGTGCGTCGATGCCTTGCAGCATGTATTGCCGCTCGCCGGGCGTTGCATCCAGGTAGGTTTCGTCGATGATAAGGGAGGCGGTGCTATGGGTTTGAAAGGGGATAATCAGTTCCCGCGGCTGCTCGGGCAGGGCTGTGCACAGGGATGCCTGGTTTCTGCGTACGCAATCCGCATCATCTCCGGTATAGGGGGTGCAGTTGAAGGAGGCATAGTTGCCGGTACTGCACCCGCCGTGCCGGGTGGTTACAAAACAAGAAATGTCGGAATACGGGGCAAGCACCTCGTATCCCAACATGTTTTTATCTTTTGTAAGGAAAATCATTTTCCGTCTTCCTCCCAGTCTTCCTCCTCGTATTCGAAGTCTTCGAGTTCCTCGATGTCGTCATCGGTGTATCCGGAGCTGAGGTCTTCGGCTTCGCCTTCATCCTCCAGTTCTTCTTTCAGGTGGCTCATGTCTTTGGCACGGTGGGCGATGCTTTCCACTTTGCCTTCTATCTTGTTGCTTTCTTTGTTCAGTTCTTCCCACAGGATGTCTTTCAAGACGGAAATGCCCAGTCCGGAGATAGCCGAGATGAATACGTGCGGAATGTTTTCGGGCAGGGTGGGTTCTATTTCGTCCATTAGCTCCTGGTCTAACATGTCGCATTTGGTAACGGCAAGCACCCGTTGCTTGTCCAACATTTCGGGATTGAAGTTGCGCAGCTCGTTCAGCAGGATTTCGTATTCCTTGCGGATGTCGTCGCTGTCGGCGGGAATCATGAACAGCAGCAGCGAGTTGCGCTCGATATGGCGCAGAAAGCGGAGTCCCAGCCCCTTGCCGGCGCTCGCACCTTCGATGATACCGGGAATGTCTGCCATGACGAACGATTTTCCGTCGCGGTAGGATACGATGCCTAAGTTGGGCTCCAGTGTGGTAAAGGGGTAGTTGGCTATTTTGGGCTTTGCCGAGGATACCGCCGAGAGCAGGGTCGATTTGCCTGCATTGGGGAAGCCTACCAGACCGACGTCGGCCAGCAGTTTCAATTCCATGATAACCGTCATTTCCTGCATCGGTTCGCCCGGCTGGGCAAAACGGGGAGCTTGGCGGGTGGCGGTCTTGAAGTGCCAGTTGCCCAGGCCGCCGCGTCCGCCTTTCAGCAGAACGACTTCCTGGCCGTGCTCGGTGACGTCGCATATGTATTCGCCGGTTTCGGCATTGTACACTACCGTGCCGCAGGGGACTTCGATTACTTTGTCTTCTCCGTCCTTGCCGAAACTGCGGTTTTTAGACCCCGATTCTCCATGCCCTGCCATGATGTGGCGGTCGTAGCGGAGGTGCAGCAGAGTCCAGTAGTTGCGGTTGCCGCGAAGGATTACATGGCCTCCCCGTCCTCCGTCGCCTCCGTCGGGGCCGCCATTAGGGATGTATTTTTCGCGCCGCATGTGGGTGGAGCCTCGACCGCCCTTACCGGAGCGGCAGTATATCTTTACGTAGTCGACAAAATTCGATTCAGCCATATTCTTTTATTATTTAGGATAATGCGTGCAAAAATAGTCATTCTCCGGCATAAGCGGAAATTATACGGCTTTTTTTATCTGTATCCGGTTTTTGCAGTCATGAAGGTTTTCGGCGGGAGGATACGGGTGGAGGGGTGTTGGAGGTAGAAAACCGAATGAAATTTTCTTTGCAGGCTTATAAGCCGTACATTGAAGGAGGGGAGGGGGGGCGAAATTCACCACAGACTGCACGAATTCATACAGCCTGAATATAATTTATTGATTATCAATAAATATAATCTGTGCTAGCTCGTGTAATCTGTGGTGAAAAAAGGGGGTTGCCGCTTATGGCTTATTTTGCCGCGTCAATCGCCTTGCAGATGTCTGCCGTAATGGTTTCCAATTCGCCTGTACCGTTGATGTGTGCGTACAGCTTTTCGTTCTTGTACCAGTCTATCAGCGGGGCTGTCTGCGAGTGATATACGGTGAGGCGTTTCTTGATAGTCTCTTCATTGTCGTCGGCACGGCCTGATTCTTGCCCGCGCTTGATAAGGCGACGCATCAGTTCGTCTTCGGGTACGTCGAGGTCTAACATCACGTTTACGCTTTGTCCGCGTTCGGCCAGCATCTTCTTCAATGCCTCGGCCTGTGCAATGGTACGGGGAAAACCGTCGAATATAACGCCTTTGCTGTCCTTGAAGCTATCCAGTGTGCTTGCCAGGATGTCGATAATCAGCTCGTCCGGCAGCAGTTGGCCTTGGTCGATGTAGCCTTTGGCTGTCTTGCCCAGCTCGGTTCCGTTCTTGATTTCTGCGCGGAGCACGTCTCCGGTGGAAATGTGGTTGATGCCGTACTTCTCTACAATTCTCTCGCTTTGTGTTCCCTTGCCTGAACCGGGAGCACCGAAAATTACAATGTTCAACATTTGTTTAGCTATTATTTATGATTTACAATTCAATCTTTTTCTGCTCCGGTGTCTTCTCCCGGTTTCAGTCTACCACGGTATAGATATCGGGATAGTTGCGTCCGAATCCGTCGTAATCCAGCCCATAGCCTACGATGAAATCGTTGGGGATGTTCATGGCTACGTATTCGATGTTGAGGTTTACTTTCAGCTTCTGGGGTTTCACCAGCAACGAGGCGATGTGGATTTCCTTGGGGTTGCGCGTACCGAGGGTTTCCAACAGGCGCTGCATGGTGAGGCCTGTGTCTACGATGTCCTCGACGATGACGACGGTACGTCCGGATATGTCTTCGTTGATGCCGATGACTTCTTTGATAACTCCCGTGGAGGATACTCCCTGGTAAGAAGCGAGCTTTACGAATGAAATCTCGCAGGGAATGGTGATGCGCTTCATCAGGTCGGCGGTGAACATGAACGAGCCGTTCAGGACGCTCAGGAAAAGCGGGTTCTTACCCGCCAGGTCGCGGTTGATTTCATTCGCTACACGGGTTACTTCTTTCAATATGTCCTGTTCCCTGATAGAAACGGCGAACATCTTGTCTTTTATTTGTATGGTATCCATAAACGGGATTTTTTAGAAAGTTGGCGCAAAAATAGTGATTTTATTCTACTCCGTGCATCATCTTCTGCAATTTCTTTGAAAGCAGGAACAGGATGAGCGATGCGGCGGCGGACATCACGACGAATACCATGAAGAAGTCGTACATCGTCTCTATACGGTAGCCGAGCAGTGTTTTTACCTTGCCGGCTTCGGGGTAGAGGCCGCTCAGTGTTCCTGCGAACTTGTTGGCGGTGGCGGTGGAGAGATACCATATGCCCATCATCAGCGAGGCGAAGCGGATAGGGGTGAGCTTGTTTACCATGGACAGTCCGATAGGAGAAAGGGCAATCTCGCCCATGGTGTGGATGAAGTAAAGCCCCGTCAGCCAGATAAGGCTTACCTTGACGCCGGGTTGTACATCTTTTACGGCGAAGCAGATAACGAGGTATCCTAAGGAGAGCAGTAGTAGACCGATAGCTTGCTTGGTGGGGGAAGCCGGTTCCAGTCCCCGCTTGTTGAGGGAACCCCATACGCCCGGCATAATGGCTGCCAGTATCACTACGAAGAACGGATTGAACGACTGTATCCAGGAAGCCGGCATTTCCCAGCCGAGGATAACGCGGTCGGTCTGTTCGGAGGCGAAAAGTGTTAGTGAGGCGCCTGCTTGCTCGTAGGCCGCCCAAAAGAAGATTACGAAGAAGGCGATGATATAGATTACGAAAATGCGGTCGCGCTCTATCTTCGTAAGTGAGCCTTCCAGCAGGATGCTGACGGGGAAAACGATACAGGCTGTAAAGATGCCGATACTAATCCAGTCGTCGCCGAAACACCAGTAGAAGAATACGGCAAGCGCTGCTGCCAATGCTCCTAAGAGGAAGTAATTGCGTTTTTTCTTGCTGTTGTCTATGGCAGGCCGGGCGGCTGTCTTTGCCGCCTGCGGCTGTTCCTTCCGAGCGTCGGGGATGATGCCGAGTTGCTTGCCGTCGGGACCGATAAGGTATTTGTTCTTCTGTGTCTCGAAAAGCACGACTGTAAAGACGGTGACGATAGCGGCGATAAGGAATCCCCATTTGAAGTCGTGCGGGTTGCCGGTTTCGCCGAAATAGCCGCAAACCAGCGGGGCGAGGAAGGAGCCTACATTGACGCCCATATAGAATATGGTGTAGGCGGAGTCCAGCCGCCTGTCTCCCGGTTCGTACAGTTGTCCTACGAGCGAGGATACCGTAGGTTTGAAACAGCCGTTGCCTAATATGAGGAAGGTGAGTCCGCCATACATCAGCCAGTGCGACAGCCGGACGGCATCCAGCATGGAGGCACTGAAAAACATCAGGAACTGGCCTACTGCCATCATCATGGCGCCCCAGAATACGGAACGGCGGATGCCCCAGTATTTGTCGGCAATGTATCCGCCGATAAGCGGGGTGAGGTAAACCAATCCGGTGTAGCTGCCGTAGATAGAGGCGGCGTGTTCTTTGTCGAACAGCAGTGCCTGGGTTAGGAACAAGATGAAAATGGCACGCATCCCATAGTAACTGAAACGTTCTGCGGTACTGGTGGCGAAGATAAGGTAGAGTCCTTTCGGGTGTTTGGATGTACTCATCGGTTATGTTTTTATTGTCTTTGTCTTTCTTTTATGTCCGGGTTGCAAAAATAGCTATTCTTTAGGACACTCCTGCATTTTTTATCCTTTAAGTTTAGGGGTATGGCGATTGGGCTGTTACCGGAATCCTCATATGCAATCGTTTGCACAGTTGCGGAGTTTTTTTTGTAAACTTTGTACATCTCCGATTATATAAAATGAAATATTTTTGCGAGGCTAAGTAATGGATTATTGGTTAATTATTTTTTTTACTGAGTATAATAGCCTATTTATATTGTTAACTTTAATTATTTTATGCATGGAGCATGTTAATCTTAGAATCTATCGAACGATTCTTTCCCTGATTTTAGGGTTGTTTATGTCAGTGGGCGCTTATGCACAAAACATTACAGTGAAAGGGCATGTAAAAGATGCCATGGGCGGTGTGATTGGTGCGAACGTCGTAGAGAAGGGTAACACCGGAAACGGTACGATTACGGATTTGGACGGTAATTTTACGCTGAGTGTTCCGAAGGATGCTACCTTGGTAATTTCGTTTATCGGTTACAAAACGCAGGAGGTGGCGGCTGCCCCTTTGGTAACGGTTACTTTGCAGGATGATGCGGAGCTGTTGGAAACGGTGGTGGTAATCGGTTACGGCTCTGTGAAAAAGGAGGACTTAAGCGGTTCTGTCGTGGCTATCCAAGCGGAGGAGATGAATAAGGGTGCGGTTACTTCGCCCGAGGAGCTGATGATGGGTAAAGTGCCGGGTCTGGCTATCAGCCAGGGCGACGGCGGTCCGGGGTCGGGCTCTACTATCCGTATCCGTAGCGGTGCTTCCTTGAATGCAAGTAATGACCCGTTGATTGTTATCGACGGCATTCCCGTTGCCAACGATGCTGCTCCGGGTACTTCCAATGCGCTGTCTACGATTAATCCGAATGATATCGAGACGTTCACCGTGCTGAAGGATGCTTCGGCTACGGCTATTTACGGTTCCCGTGCATCCAACGGCGTTATCATCATCACTACCAAGAAGGGTACGCAGGATAAGATTAAGGTAACGTATAACAGTACGTATACCGTGAAAGACCCGTACAAGCGCATTGAAGTGATGAATGCCGACGAGTTCCGTGCGGCTGTCGCCAAGCAGTATCCTGTGGGTACGGCTTTGGGGGATGCTGCCAACGAGCTTGTCAACCTCTACCCGAAGCAGTCTACCGACTGGCAGGACGAAATCTACCAGGCGGGTTTGAGTACCGACCAGAATATATCGGTGGCGGGTAAGGCAGGTTTCCTTCCGTTCCGTGTGTCTTTCGGCTACAACAATGAAAGGGGTACGCTGAAAACTTCTAAATACGAACGCTATACCGGTTCGGTCAATTTGAGCCCTAAATTTTTCGATAATCACCTTACGGTGGATATTAATGTGAAGGGAACGATTAACAATAACCGTTTCGCCGATTCGGGCGCGGTAGGTGCAGCGGCTTTTTACGACCCTACCAAGCCGGTTTACGGCATTGACCCGGCAGACCCGGCTTATGCTAGCGATGTGTACAACTATAACGGTTATTGGAACTGGAGCAACGGGGCTAATAATCCGAACACTCTTTCGGCTGTCAACCCCCTGTCTTTGCTGTATGATGTGAATAATTCCGGTACGACGAAGCGCAGTCTGGGAAATATCCAGTTGGATTACCGGATACATGGACTGGAAGATTTGCATGCCAATCTGAATGTGGGCTATGATGTCGCTAAGTCTACCGGCGACAATTATGTAAATCCGGGTTCGTTCCAGTCTGCCAAGGACACGGATTTTAAGAACATCGGACAGGGAAGTAGTTGGAATAACCTGCGCCGCAACCACCTGCTCGATTTCTACCTGAACTATGTAAAGGATATCGAATCCATTCAGAGTAATATCAATGTAATGGCGGGTTATTCCTGGCAACATTTCTATTATAGGGATTACAGCATCAGCAAGTCCAATATCATGGATAATATCGGTGAGAAAGAAGGCTGGACTTATCACAAAGGCGAGAAACGCTACCTGAGAAACAATACGTATCCCAGTCCGTGGGAAAACTACTTGGTTTCTTTCTTCGGCCGTTTGAACTACAACCTGATGAACCGCTACTTGCTGACGGCCACCTTGCGTAACGACGGCTCCTCCCGCTTCAACAAGAATAACCGTTGGGGCTTGTTCCCGTCGGTAGCCTTGGCGTGGAGCCTTATCAATGAACCGTTTATGGAGAAAACGCACAATGTGTTGTCCAACCTGAAACTGCGTGTGGGTTACGGTGTAACCGGTCAGCAGGAAATCGGAGATTACCAGTTCATTACTAAATATACGTTCAGCAGCAGTCCGAGCGCTACTTACCTGGGTTCTTATTTGCTGAAACCGGACGGATACAGCCCCGACCTGAAATGGGAGCAGACTACGACTTATAACGTAGGCGTTGACTTCGGCTTTCTGAACAACCGTATCAGCGGTAGCATCGAGTATTACCAGAAGCACACCAAGGACTTGCTGAATACGGTGAATGTTGCTGCCGGCAGCAATTACACCAACCGTGTAGTGGCAAATGTGGGTACGATGAAGAATGAGGGTGTGGAATTCAATATCAATGCCGTTGCGGTACAGACTAAGGATTTCAGTTGGGATTTGGGCTATAACGTTACATGGAACACGAGCCGTATTACCAAGCTGACTGCCAATTTCAACCCTAACTACGAGGGAATCGATGCGGGTTCTGCATCCTATGGGAGCGGAACCGTGTTGCAGAAACACCAGGTGGGCTATGCGCCTTCTACTTACTGGCTTTTCCAGCAGGTGTACGATGAGTATGGAAATCCCGTACAGAATGCTGTGGTAGACCGTAACAACGACGGACAGATTACTGCTGCCGACCGTTATATGACGGACAAGAGTCCTATGGCGGATTTCTACATGGGTCTGAGCTCGCAGTTTACTTATAAGAACTGGGATTTGGGCTTCAACCTGCGTGCCAGCATCGGAAACTATGTGTACAATGCAAGCAATGCGGACGGCGGTTCGCTTAACTCATTCGGTAACCAGGGCTCTATCTCCAATTACAACAAGACGGCGGTAGAGAAGACCGGGTTCGTCCTGACGAGTTCTGCCGAGCAGAAAGCAAGCGATTTGTTCCTTGAGAATGCTTCGTTCCTGAAAATGGATAATATCACTCTGGGATATACATTCAAGAAGTTTATTACCGACAAATTGTCGGGACGTGTCAGCGTTTCCATGCAGAATGTGTTTACGATTACCAAGTATTCGGGACTCGACCCCGAATGCAATGCTATCGACCAGAATATCTGGCCGCGTCCCCGGACATTTACTTTAGGTCTTAATCTTAACTTTTAATTCGATACCATTATGAAACTTAATTATATAAAAGCCTCTTTTCTGGCATCAATGTTCATGTTTGGCGGATGTATCAACGATTTGGACGTTCTTCCGTTAGACCCCAATGTGGTTACCGCCGGCGAGGCTTATACCACGGCAGAGAGTTATACTAAGGCTCTTAACAAGATATACTCGGTGTGGGCGTTGTCCGGACAGGTGGATGCCGGTTCGTCCGACCTCGACGGGCTGGATGCGGGCAATACCGTATTGCTCCGCTGCTGGTGGACGGTACAGGAGAATACGACCGACGAAGCCAAGTGCGCATGGGGTGACAAATGGGTGTCCGAAATCAACCGCCTTACCTGGACTACGGCTGCCGTAGAGTCGTTGGAAGGCTTGTATCATCGTGCCATGTATGTGGTGAGCATCACCAACGATTTCCTGAAAAACATCGTCAATGCTCCCGAGGGTGTCGATAAGGAAGAATATGCTGCCGAAGCCCGTTTCTGCCGCGCATTGGCGTACTATGTGCTTATGGATGCGTTTGCCATTCCGCCGTTTGTAACAGAGGATAACATGTCGGCCACTCCTTCGCAAATCACACGTGCCGAGCTTTTCAATTGGATTGAGGGCGAACTGACGGAGATAAAGCCTGCATTGCCCGAAAAATATACCCAGTACGGCCGTGCCGACCAGCATGTGGTAGATGCTTTGCTGGCACGTATGTATCTCAATGCGGAGGTTTATACCGGGCAGGAACGGTACACCGACTGTATTACAGCCTGCAAGAATGTGATTGCCGGCGGTTACTCCCTGGCATCGGATTATGCCGATTTGTTCAAGGCCGATAACGGTGAGAATCCGGAAACGTTGAAAGAGATAATTTTCCCGGTTATTGCCGACGGTAATGTTACACAGTCTTACGGTATCGGCGCTATCATCTTGGGTTCACGTTCCGGTAGCGAGGGCACGGTAGAGAATTATGGCTGTAATGGCGGTTGGGACGGATTCCGTGCTACCGGTAACCTGGTTCGTGCGTTCCAGTTCTCGGATACGGACGAGTCTACGTGGTCGCCCGACAAGATATTGGATAATCGCGGTATCTTCTATAACGAAAACCGCTCTTTGGATATAACCACTTCATGTATCGGGACTTTCACTTCCGAGGGCTGGGCTGTTTATAAGTACTCCAATCTGAATAGCGACGGTACGCCCGGAAAGAACACGACTTTTCCCGACACCGATTTCCCGTTCTTCCGCTTGGCAGAGATTTACCTGACTTATGCGGAGGCTGTGGCACGCGGTGGCCAGGGCGGTGATATGGCTACGGCAGTGCAGTACATTAACGACTTGCGCAGACGAGGTTATAAGGCCGGTGTAACAGGTGTTACGATTGACGAGAATTGGCTGAGAGCCACGGCGTCCGTAAATGGAAGCACGGCTAATGTAGAGTTCGGAAACATTCTGAACGAGCGTTGCCGCGAGCTGTATTGGGAGGCTACCCGCCGCACAGACCTTATTCGTTTCGGACTTTTCACTTCCGGTTCGTACACATGGGCCGATAAGAGCGGAGTTATCACCGGAGTGGGTGTGGACGAGCGTTATAATCTTTTCCCCATACCGGAAAGCGACATCAGTGTCAACGCTAACCTGGAACAGAACCCTGGATATTAACTTAAAACAGAAAAGACATGAAAAATATAATCAATTATATAGCTGTGTTAGGTATCGCTCCGCTGTTCTGGGCATGCGATAGCGACCTGGAAACGGCAACCTACGATGAAACCGCAGCTAAGCCGGCAGTATTGGCAGCAATCAACGAGTCTTATGTACTCGACAGGAACAATACGGGTGCTACTGCCATAGAATTTACATGGGAGGCTCCGCAAATGGGTTATAATGCTGCCGTAACCAATAACCTGGAAATGGATGTGAAGGGTAAGGACTTCGGCGATAAGAAAGTGGTTCTGTCTGCATTGAGCGGTACTGCAACCAGTGTATCCGTTACGCATAAGGACTTGAACAACCGTGTACTCGAAATCCTTAAGGCATATAACATGGACGAAGGCCAGGTTGAACTGGAGTTCAGAATCAGCTCTACCATTTCGGAGGCAGCATCGGCTATATTGTCGAATGTAATTTCTACTAAGGTCACTCCTTATAATAATGAGGGCAAGGTAGCCGCCAAGCTTACCGCAATCGAAGGCAGCTATGTGCTGGACGAGACTCAACCGGATGCAACTGCCCTGACTCTGAACTGGGAACCTGCCTATGTGGGTGATGATTTGACCCCGATATATAAAGTGGAAATAAATTTGGAAGAGAACAATATCTTTAACCGGGAAATCGTTGCTACTTTGAAGGGTGAGACTTCGTACAGCTTTACTACCGCTGAACTGAATAACCTGGTAATCGGCTTGCTTTCCAAATATGAGCAGGAATTCGGGACGGCTAAGGTATTGTTCCGTATTTTGGCATCGAGTTCAAGCACCGACCCCCAATTGGCGTCCGAAGCTGTTGAAACCCTGATAACTCCTTACGGGGAGAGTGTGCAGATAAATGCACCTGCCAACGTAGACCTTTCAACCGATGATTTGACATTGACATGGACTGCCGGAACCGGTGAGAATATGCGTTATAATATCGAAATGGACCTTGCAGGAAAAGACTTTGCACAGAAAATGGTGGTTGCTGCTGCGGTAGAGGGTACTACATACGACGTAAACCGTGAGGAACTGAATAAGTGGATAGGTTATTTGCAGTTTGTTTATGATGAAAATACGACCGGTAAGGTAACGGCAAACGAGAGCCGGGATGTAGAATTCCGGGTATGTGCTTATTCGGATAACAATCCGGTGGCTGTTCCGTCGGAGGCTGTGACGGTAGCGTGTGGACGTTATTATGAGGAGAATGAAGATATATTTTTAGTAAATGGAGTTTATAATGGTTGGAATACTATTAATGGTCTGAAACTTTATAATAAAGGTAATAATACGTTTTCCGGTATGATTTATCATAATTTCTTAGGAGAATGGCTATTGTATAAAGGAGACTGGGAGGATAAGTGGTGGAAGTACGCTTCTGAACTCAAAAATAATGAGGGGGAAGTTCAATTCTCCAAGGATGCTTCCAACTGTCCTTCTTTGACTACTCCTTGTTGGTATTTCTCTTTCAATGGTAGTAATCAAAAATTGTATTATAAGAAGCCTGCCAATACTTGGAGCGTTTCAGGTCAGTCCGGTAGCAATACTTTTGCACAAAGCATGTACCCTTTGAACGATGACAATAACTATTGGTTGGAAACAAGCATGGATATGCAGCAAGGTACGACATGGATTATCAGCTCCGATATCGATTCTGCTGAAAATATAACTCCGGATAAAGTCAACGGAAACTTTATGAAAAAGGACGATGCACATTTCTTGATACCCGAAACAGGAAATTACACAATCAAATGGTATTTCAACTATGCAGAGCCTTTCATTGTCATAATAAAAAACTAACAAAAAGGAATACTTATGAAAAAATATATAATCTACCTATTATACTTGCTGCTGGCACTCCCTTGCTTTACAGCATGTAGTGATGACGACAAGCCGTTCCTGCTCACCCGCGAACCGGAAGAAGAAAACCAGGACGGAAATGTTGACGAGAATTTCGACGAGAGCAAACTGGTAGACGGCTTCAACTTCAACCCTATGCAGGAAGTTGCCGCCATTCCCGATGCCGATAAGCAACTGGATATTTATTTCAAGGCAAATGAAGAATCCGCCTTATACGGTCATACCGAGGATTGCTATCTGCATGCCGGTATTATCGTAGATGGTACATGGACTTGCGTACCTGCGGCTTGGGATGAAAATCTGGATAAATGTAAGATGAACCTGATAACCAGCAATGTATGGAAAATTTCATTGACACCTTCCATTCGCGAATGGTTCGATAGCGGGGATACTCCGATAGAAGAACTCGGTTTGCTTATCCGTAGCGCCGACGGCACGATGAAAGGGTTGGAAGAAGACTATTTCACAGAAACATCCGACAGCAAATTCAGTGGTTTTACTCCCGGTGAGGTTGTAGAGGCTACCATGCCCAATGGACTCGAATACGGTATTAATATCATCGACGATTCAACCGTAGCATTGGTGCTGTACGAGAAGGATAAAAACGGTAACCGCAAGGATTACGCCTATGTAATGGGCGACTTTAATGACTGGAAGCTGGCAAACGATGAAACTTCCCGGATGTATCGCGATGAGGCTGCCGGTTGCTGGTGGATTTTGTTGAATGGCTTGGATAGGACTAAGGAGTATGCTTTCCAATACTATCTCGGCGACAAGAATGAAGAAATGCGTATTGCAGACCCGTACTCGGAGAAAATCCTTGATTCGGGAAACGATTCTTATATTCCCTCCTCGACTTATCCGGAATCGATGCGCCAATACCCGGAGAAAGGTGCAGGCGTGGTGTCTGTTTTCAAGATTGCAAAAGATAACTTTGCATGGAAAAACGATGATTTCAGGATTGAAGATAAAAACAACCTCATGATTTACGAACTGCTTTTGCGTGACTTCAGTGAAACCGGAGATTTGAATGGGGCAATGGCCAAGCTGGACTATCTGGAAGACCTGGGAGTGAATGCCATAGAGCTGATGCCCGTGCAAGAGTTCGACGGTAACGATAGCTGGGGCTACAATCCTTGTTTCTATTTTGCTATGGACAAAGCCTATGGTACGCAGGAGATGTACAAAAAGTTCATCGACGAATGCCATGGCAGAGGTATTGCGGTAATTCTGGATGTGGTATATAACCATGCTACCGGCAGTCATCCGTTTGCACGTTTATACTGGGATTCCAAGAATAATCAGACGGCCGATAACAATCCGTGGTTCAATGTAACGGCGCCGCATCCGTATAATGTGTTTCATGATTTCAACCACGAAGAACCTATGGTACGCCAGTTTGTAAAACGCAATCTGGAGTTCTTGTTGAACGAGTACCATATAGACGGGTTCCGTTTCGATTTAACGAAAGGGTTCACTCAGAATAAATCGGATGAAGGTAGCGCCTCCAACTATGATGCTTCCCGTATCAATATCTTAAAGGATTATTATAATACGATACAGTCTGTTCGCCAGGATGCGGTCATGATTATAGAACATTTCTGCAATGAAGATGAAGAAAATGTTCTGTCTGCTGCGGGTATATTGCCGTGGTGTCAGATGAACGATGCATATTGCCAGTCGGGCATGGGATATCAGGAGAGAAGCGGATTCGAGAACAGTAGATTCAAAGAAGGCTGGGTCGGCTTCATGGAAAGCCATGATGAAGAACGTACCGCTTTCAAGGCGAAAGCCTACGGTAACGGTGCAGTAGGCCAGAATTTGAAATACCGTATGAACAGTATGGCTGCCAATGCTGCTTTCTGTTTCATGCAACCGGGTTCCAAGATGTTGTGGCAGTTTGGTGAAATGGGATATGATATTTCCATTGAGGACGGCGGACGTACAGGCAAGAAACCGTTGCATTGGGAGTACTTGGATAATCCGTACAGGAAGGAACTCCACGATGTATATACTAAGCTCTTGAATTTGCGCCAGGTCAAGCCGGATTTGTTCAGGAGTAATTATATCGTAGAGAAAAAAATATCGGAATACAATTGGTGGGGCGGACGAGGTCTCAAAATAGAGAATGGAAGCGATAAGATTGTAGTAATCGGTAATTTTACCCCTCAGACCATAAACAATTATAGTGAAATCAGTTTGGACGGCGTTTATTACAATTATATCACAGGCGAGCCGAAGCCGGCGGTGGTTTCTGTCCCGGCGCACGGTTTTGTCATATACACGAGCTTTGAGCCGGCTACATTATCCGATTGACAGTTTGTCTGTTTAAAAGGATAATTCCGGATAATCCTTAAATGACAGTGGTCTTGTGATAGGACCGGTTGCTCCCCGAAAGTCGGAATTCTGGCTTTCGGGGGGCTTTTTTTATAGTATCCTGCGGAATGGAACATTCATTTTGCGGAATAGTCCGTAGGAAACGTAAGCTAAAACATACGACCGCATTGGAATTTTTTTTCGTACCTTTGCTCTTGACTTAAAAGAATAAGCTGCGATGATAAAAATATTTCCTACCATTCGAATAAAAGAGCTGGATGCTTATACGATAGAGAACGAGCCTGTTGCTTCCATAGACTTAATGGAACGCGCTTCGCAGGCGCTGGCAAAAACGATATCCGAACGCTGGGATACGGATACTCCTTTTGCAGTGTTTGCCGGACCCGGCAATAATGGTGGAGATGCCCTGGCTGTTTCACGCCTGCTGGCAGAACAGGGTTACCGGGTGGAAGTGTATCTTTTCAATACGAAAGAAACTTTGTCTCCGGATTGTGCAGCCAACAAAGAACGTCTGGTAGGAGTTGCCGGGATAGATTTCCATGAAATAACTACCCAATTCACCCCGCCGGTACTGACGGCGGAGCATGTCGTGATAGACGGGCTGTTCGGCAGCGGGCTGAACAAACCTCTGAGCGGCGGTTTTGCGGCAGTGGTGAAGTACATCAATGCTTCTCCGGCTACGGTAGTCTCTATCGATGTGCCTTCCGGTCTAATGGGAGAGGACAATACTTATAATATACAGGTAAATATCATCCGTGCCCACCTGACATTGAGCCTGCAACTGCTCAAGCTTGCCTTTCTCTTTGCCGAGAACGAGCCGTTCGTGGGCGAATGGCAATTGCTGGATATCGGTTTGAGCGAGGAGGCTATCGATGAAATGGAAACGGATTTCGTACTGGCAGAGCATGAAGATATGCCGCCATTGCTGAAACCGCGTGGTAAATTCGCCCATAAGGGGAACTTCGGGCGTGCCTTGCTGATAGCCGGTTCACAGGGAATGGCGGGTGCGTCGGTACTTGCGGCACGTGCGTGCCTGCGTTCCGGGGTGGGGTTACTGACGGTTCATGTACCTTTCTGCAATAACTTTATCGTGCAGACTTCCGTGCCGGAAGCCATGACGGAAGTGGATATAAACGACCTGCGTTTTTCTTGTGCCACCGATACCGACGATTACCAGGCGGTAGCTATCGGTCCAGGTTTGGGTAAGGCGGGTGATACCGAGACGGCTTTACTGGAGCAGATAGAGTCTTGCCAGACTCCTATGGTGGTGGATGCCGATGCCTTGAATTTGCTGGGAGAACACCGTAGCTACATCGGCCGCTTGCCCAAGGGCAGCATCCTTACTCCGCACCCCAAAGAGCTGGAACGATTGGTAGGGAAATGCCAGAATTCGTACGAACGGCTGATGAAAGCCGGCGAGCTGGCAAAGAGCGCCGGAGTACACATTATATTAAAGGGAGCTTATTCCGTTGTCGTTTCGCCGTCGGGGAAGTACTGGTTCAATATTACCGGAAATCCCGGTATGGCAACTGGTGGTAGCGGCGATGTGCTTACGGGTGTTGTATTAGCCTTGTTGGCGCAGGGATATGATGCGGAAACTGCTGCGCGTATGGCTGCTTATGTTCATGGCTTGGCAGGAGATATTGCTTGCAAGAAGCATGGGGTAATGGGGATGACGGCAGGAGATATTGTTACTTGCTTGCCGCTGGCATGGCGGATGCTGGAGGAGAAATAATGAGGCACTGTCTAAAATTTTGTGTAAATGTAAGCGGGCACTGTTCATAATTTTGTGTAAATGAAAACGGGATTCAGTTATAAGTTCTCTTATATCAGCAGTGTCCAAAATATTGTGTAAACGAAAACGGGATTCAGATGTAAGCGTTCTTATATCTGGATTTTGTTTTCAAAGATAAGCATAAACTGGTTCATAATCAATCCCCAGTTTTATTTGTTCATTTATTTATTCATTCATTTGTTCATTCATTCATTTGTTCATTCATTCATTTGTTTATTCATTCATTTGTTTATTCGTTCGTTCATTCATTCATTTATTTATTTATTTATTTATTTATACTGGTTTCATTTAGTAGTTTCTAAGCCTGAAAGGCTTTCATCTTATAGCCCGGGGTAACACCCCGGGTATGGATGTTTTTATGTTTGCGCCCTGTAAGGGCAAAAGATACATATACGAGTCTTTTGCCCTTACAGGGCGCGATATCAATTGTTCACATATTCCCGGGGTGTTACCCCGGGCTATAAGATGAAAGGCTTTCAGCCTTAGAGGTAAATTAGGCTTTCGTTTGTATGTTGGGTTCTCTTTTTGTAAATTGCATATTAATGTTGATATTCCAATGTTCTAATATCCCAATATTACAAATACTCCAATATCCCAATATCCTAATATTCCAATATTTTCAATGTTCTATATCCCAATATTACAAATACTCCAATATTTCAATATCTTAATATTCCAATATTTGCAATATTCTGATATCTCAATATTCCAATACCCCAATACTCTCAATATTCCAATTATCTCAATATATTATATACTAACAGATTTGCATTTTCACATTCTTGTAGTAATATGGAAACAACCTTGCTTCAGCTCATATTTAACGTAACATTTCTCCGCTTTCTTCAAGTCGCGCAGTACCTCGGACAGTACCAGTTTCAGGGTGTCTGCACTGACATCCTGTAACGGGCGTCCGTCCTCATCTTCTACCTTTTGAAAGCGTTTCCAACTGACATCGAACGTAGTACCGTAGAAATGGGCGGAATTTGCGGATGCATTGACATTACGGCGGCGCAAACGTTTCACATCATCTTTCGTACGCAGCACGGAAGTAACCGTAATCTTGTTCGGATTCAACCCTTTGGCTTCCAGAGAGTCGAGGAAGTTATAGCCTATCGTATCGAGCAAAGAGGCTGCTCCCGGAATAAGGTACGGAATGGAATGTGTCAGCGAGTCCACCGCATATAAATCATTGGTTGCGATATGCCGTAACTTCTCTTTCATCGCCTCCGCCTCCTTGCGTGTTGCCAGCGGACGGATGCCGATAGCCTGCGCAATTTTCAGGTGGGTTTCGTTCAAGTCACCGAAGGAACGTTTGTAGCTGATGACACCCCGTATATTGCGGGGTTCGTTCAGTTTGAGGGACATATCTTTCTTTTTGCATCCTGCCAGGCAGCAGGTCATCGCTGTACTCACCAGTAAAAACAGAGCGATAAAACGGCTTTTGCTATACATAATTGCTTCTAATCAGTGTAAATCTGTGTTATTTGTGGTAAAAAACTCCGCAAAGATAATGTAATCCGTCAGAACAACCGGAAGAGTTTGCTGCTTTTTTCCTGCCTTTTTGTACCTTTGCAGCCGAATTCAGGAAGTAAAAAGAAACGTGCAACGATATTTTATCTATTTAGCTTACGACGGTACAGCCTATCACGGCTGGCAAATCCAGCCTAACGGTGCGAGTGTGCAGGAGTGTCTGATGAAAGCACTCTCCACCTTGTTGCGCCGTGACGTGGAGGTGGTGGGTGCGGGGCGTACCGATGCCGGCGTACATGCTTCCTTAATGGTGGCGCATTTCGATAGCAACACCCCGCTGGATACGGACTTTATGACGGACAAGCTGAACCGCCTGCTCCCTCCGGATATTTCCGTTTACCGTCTGCGTGCCGTGCATCCCGATGCCCATGCACGTTTTGATGCTACGGCGCGTACATACAAGTACTACGTCACTACCGCCAAGATACCTTTCGACCGCCAATACCGTTGCCGTCTGTTCCAGACTCCGGATTTCGAGCGGATGAACAAAGCCGCGCAGACTTTGTTCGAATATACGGACTTTACCAGTTTCAGCAAGCTGCATACCGATGTCAAAACAAATAATTGCAAGATAATGTATGCTGCCTGGACGCAGGTGGACGACGTAACCTGGGTATTTACCATTCAGGCCGACCGTTTTCTGCGGAATATGGTGCGTGCCGTGGTGGGTACATTGCTCGAAGTCGGCAGGGGCAAACTCTCTGTTGAGGGCTTCCGCCGGGTTATCGAACAGAAAGACCGTTGCCGTGCAGGAACATCCGTTCCCGGCAATGCATTGTTCCTGGTAGATGTTGCTTACCCCGAAACAATCTTTATCAGCGGTTAGCGGTTACCTTATTAGCGGTGAGCCGTCGGCAACGTTCCCTCATGGTATAGCCAATTCATAACTTATAATTCATAACTCATAAATCGACCAAATGTGGTTATTATTAGCCTTTCTCTCGGCAGCCTTGCTGGGATTTTATGATGCCTTCAAGAAACAGGCGCTCAAAGACAATGCCGTACTTCCGGTCTTGTTCCTGAACACGGTATTCTCCAGTTTGATATTCCTGCCGTTTATTCTTATATCGGCTTTCGCTCCTGCGGTGTTGGGCGGTACGATGTTCGACGTTCCTGCGGTGGGGTGGGAGGTACATAAGTTCATTATCATCAAGTCTTTCATAGTCCTTTCCTCGTGGATATTCGGGTATTTCGGAATGAAGCACCTGCCGCTCACCATTGTAGGCCCTATTAATGCTACGCGTCCGGTCATGGTGCTTGTAGGCGCCATGCTCGTGTTCGGCGAGCGGCTGAATCTTTATCAGTGGGTAGGTGTGGTGCTGGCGGTGCTGTCGTTCTTTATGCTGAGCCGTTCCGGTAAGAAGGAAGGTATCGACTTCAAGCACAACAAATGGATTCTTTTCATTGTGTTGGCAGCCGTAACGGGAGCTGTCAGCGGGTTGTACGATAAGTATCTGATGAAACAACTGCCGCCTATGGTAGTGCAATCCTGGTACAATATATACCAGGTATTCATCATGTGCCCCATTATCCTGTTGCTATGGTATCCCAAGCGGAAGGAGAGCACCCCGTTCCGCTGGGACTGGACTATTATCGGTATCTCCGTCTTTCTTTGTGCGGCGGACTTCGTGTATTTCTACGCCTTGAGCTATGAAGACTCCATGATTTCTATCGTTTCGATGGTGCGGCGCGGTAGTGTGGTAGTCTCCTTCTTGTTCGGCGCCCTTTTCTTCCGTGAAAAGAATTTAAAAAGCAAGGCGATAGACCTTATTTTGGTGTTGATTGGAATGTTCTTCCTATATTTGGGCAGCAAATAAAGCTTTTTGACGGATTATGGCCGAAGACTTATGTATCAGTAATGGCAGTAAGGAAGAGAAATACCGTACACTGCTCCCGCAAATCAAATGCCTGATTGCAGGCGAGGACGACCTCACCGCCAATCTGGCGAATGTTGCGGCGGCACTGAAAGAGACTTTCAGTTTCTTCTGGGTAGGTTTTTATCTGGTGAAGGGAGAAGAATTGGTGCTTGCACCCTTTCAGGGTCCGGTAGCTTGTACGCGGATAAAGAAAGGACGGGGCGTTTGCGGGAAAGCATGGGAGAAGGCCGAAACGCTGGTCGTTCCGGATGTGGATGCCTTTCCGGGACATATTGCGTGCAGTTCCCTGTCGCGTTCGGAGATTGTGGTTCCGCTGCTTCGTGCGGAGGGAGAAGTGTGGGGTGTGCTGGATGTGGATAGTGAAAGTCTGAACGGTTTCGATGATGTGGACGCACATTTCCTGCGAGAGCTGTGCTCTTACTTATGATGCGTTTCGGTTGGAAAAATATAAAAATTAGTATCGGTAAAAATAATAAGATGATATGATGAAGAAGTTGGTAGTCTTTTTGTTCGTAATATGTATGGGAGCCGGTTCTTTGCCGGCGCAATCGGCAAAGGCGTGTTTTACCAGTATGCCCGATTCCCTGAGCCCGCTGCTCACGGCTGTAAACCGTGCCGACTTCATCGACTTCCTGGAGAGCAAGATGAAAGCCGAGGTAACCAACCGTTTGGGTGGAAAGTCGGAAATGACGGAGCTTACCTCCGATTATATCCGTGTACAGGTAGCACCCCAAAGCTCCTGGCAGATGAAACTGTTGGCCGTGAACGACACTACCCGGCTTATCTGTACCGTTGCTACCGTATGTGCTCCGGCTTGCGACAGCCATATCGACTTCTATACCTCCGATTGGAAGAAATTACCGTCCTCATCCTATCTGCCGGCACTTCCCGCTATGGACGACTTCATTGCACCCGCTTCCGATACGACAGATGTGTACCGCTACCAGGATGCCCGCCTTCAGGCGGATATGCTCTTGATGAAAGCCGACCTTTCAGCCGGAGATGCCACACTTATCTTTACTTTTACTACTCCCGATTATATGGAAAAAGAAGCGGCGGAAAAGCTGAAACCGTTTCTCCGCCATCCTGTAAGTTATGTCTGGAAAGAAGGAAAGTTCGTTCGCTCCGAATGAATTAGAGTGACTAAAGCAGCGGAAATTGTCCGGTGAGTTGAACCGGCAATTTCATTGAGCCTTACTTCACCTTAATCTTGTCGAATCCTTCCCCATACACTCCGATTACCTGGCTTTGCGATACGAAGGCATTCGGGTCTATGTCTTTTATCAACCGGAAGATAATGGTCGATTCCCGTTTCTTGGCAAGGACAAACAGCATCTTTATCTCCTTGCCGGTATAGAAGCCCGAGGCATTGATTACCGTTGCGCCCCGGTGCGGATATACGTTGATATGCTTGGCTATCTCTTCGTACTTCTCGCTGATGATGAAGAACTGTACGGATTGGCGTGCGCTATTCACCACCTGGTCTAATACGAAGCTGCAAATGTATAACGTGACATAACCGTACACTACCTTTTCCCAGTCTTTCAGCACGAAATAACTGGAGGAGATGATAATGAGGTCGCAAATCAGCATTACCCGTCCCAATGTGATATCCCTGTATTTATTGATGATAGCGGCGATGATGTCTGTTCCGCCCGTGCTTCCGTTCGAGGAAAAGGCGATACCGATACCACCTCCGCAGAAGGATGCACCGATAACGCATGCCATAAAAGGCTGGTCGTGCAGCAGTTGGACGCCGGCCGCCAGTTGCTGGATAACAGACAGGAAGAAGGTCAGGGTAAAGACAGCGAAAATTGTCTTGATACTGAATTTCCAGCCTAAGATGCGGATAGCAAGCAGCAACAGCAGGAAGTTGATACCGAAATAAACATATTGTACCGGTAGCCCCGTTGCGAAATATACCAGTGAGGCGATACCTGGTACACCGCCTGTGGTAATGTCATTGGGGAGCAGGAATACCGTCCACCCGATACCGTACATAATCATGCCTAAGGCAATCATCAAATAATCCCGCATTTCACGAAACACATTCTGCCGGGAAGGAATTGGCACAATCGTTCTCATTTTATCATTTGTTTTCATTCTGACATTTTTAATTTGCGGGCAAAGATAGTGAATATTAAGAATGGGAATTCTTTGAAGTCCGGTTTTATTTATCGGTCGAGGTCTTAAAAAAGCGTGAGGGCTTGTGTTATGTCTATTCAGTATTCGGGGCTCTGGCAAGCCGTAGACCTAATAGGCAACAATTCTCACGCCTAAAGATAAATAAATGTGAAGAAATTGTTACTATTATCGTGGCTATATTGAATTTACCGAACTTCGAATCATAAGGGTGATAGCTATCGCTTCTTACGTTTTTTTACTCATAAATCATAACTCTGTTCTTTTACTGTTTTCATAGTAAATAAGATATATTGTAAATACAGAATAAATGTTTTACACAGACGGTATGGACGAATATTTTCTTTCTGTTCAGGCTATGCATAAAGCGAGTAATCATCCCGGTTTTTACGTTGACTCTTTTCCCGGTTTACATCTTGGTTTACATGTACCCTCTGATTAATCGGGTCAACGTAAAAATCTGAGGAGTATATCTGATAAAATCTTATCTTTGCCTGCAACAACAGCACAGTAATTATGGAAGCTAACGGTTATCGTCTCCTTCTTCCCGAAGGGATATTGGATTATTTCAACATTTCCGATGTAAAGGAAAGCAGTAGTGAAATCGTGATTTACCTGGAAGAGAAAAATGAGCTTCCCGGTGAGTATTCGAATGTCAAAGTGGAAAGCAAAGGCTTCTACGCTCCTGTGGTGGTTCAGGACTTCCCCGTCCGTGGCAAGCATCTTTTCCTGAATATCCGCCGTCGCCGTTGGATTTTGAAAGACGAGGGGCGTTACGTAAGCCGTAATTGGAAACTGGTGGCGGAAGGCAGCCGTATGACGCATGAATTTGCGTCTTTTTTAAAAGAATTATATTGATACGCTTCCTGTCAGTTGTAAGCTGCTGGGGAGCCTGTTCGGTGTGGACGGTGAACTTCTTGAACGTCAATACCGCAATCACCTGAGCGGTTATCTGAAATGGGAGTCTCTTCC
>NZ_KB894118.1 GCF_000374365.1 Bacteroides gallinarum DSM 18171 = JCM 13658 | reverse complement strand
ACAGGCCTGCGGCTTTTGCCATGCGTTCAAACGGGAACACTGAGTGAAGCCTGCCAAGCTCACTCTCATTAAAACTTTTGCGGTATTTTTCCAGAACATCAAATTCTGTGAAGCCCAAAGTTGGGTGAATTTCGGAAATATTTTGTATCTTAGCCATATCTTAGTCGGGGAATTTCCCCCGTTTTGGCCTTCAAACCTTATTTGCGGGGGAATACCTAAAGATACAAAAAAGCCAGCTAATTCGCAATATTTTGTGTATGAATTAGTTGGCTGATTTTATATTATTTACTGAATGTCCCAACTTCGTTGCCATTACGAAGTTAACTTCCTCCTATTAAGATGTTAACTAATTATCTATCTTTTAGTTAACTTCATTCAGGATTCGATGTTAACTGCTTCAACAGATGTTCTACCGCAGCCTTCAACTGTGTATCGTCTCCGTTTATCGCTTCTTCCGGTGTATTGTACACCAAAATATCCGGCTGTAAGGTCTGGTTTTCCAGGTAATTGCCCTGCATATCCATACAACCGACTTGTGGAATACCGAATACGATACTCGGGTCGATTTGGCGTTCCCACCATACGGCGGTCATCGTTCCGGCAACCGGAGTACCTACCAATTTGCCGATGCCCAAAGTCTTGTAGACAAACGGAGTACCGTGGGCATTGCTGTAATTGTCCTCGCACACCAACATGCAGGACGGCTTCAGCCATTTATTAAACGGGTCGCTTCCGATATACTGTCCGCGCGGAACAAAACGCTCGTACTCTTTGCCGCCAAGCAATGTTACAACATCATCGTGCAGCCAGCCGCCACCGTTATGACGGACATCCACCACTACCGCCTCCTTATTGCGGTTACGTCCCAGCAACTCGGAATACATCTTGCGGAAGCTCGGGCTATCCATTCCTTTGATATGGACATAACCGATACGTCCGCCGGAGAGTTCTTCTACCTTCTTACGGCAGTTTTCCACCCACCTCTTATAAAGAAGCTCGCTTTGCGCCGCATAAGTAATGGGTTTGACAGTCTCTTCGAAACGTTTCTTCGTGTCGGGGTCGTAAACCGAAAGAACCGTTTTACGATTAGCCTTGCCTTCGAGCAACGGGAAATAATCCGTACCCGCCTTGATAGCCACACCGTCTATCTTCTCGATTATACAACCGGGCTTAACGTCCGTTTTCTTCTTGGTCAGAGGACTTTGAGCGATGATTTCCTTGATTTTCAGCCCATCGCCGGCGTACGACTCGTCATAGAATACGCCCAATGCAGCCGTAGGCAGTGTTGCACCGGAAGCATAGTAACGTGCTCCCGTATGCGAGGCATTCAGCTCGCCCAGCATTTCACTCAGCATCTCCGTAAAGTCGTAGTTGTTGTTGATATGCGGCAGGAAACGTTCATAAGTCGCTTTATAGCCGTTCCAGTCCGTTCCCTGCAAGTCTTCCACATAGAACTTATCGTATACCTGCTGCCAAACATGGTCGAAAATATATTCACGCTCCCCATAAGGACGATAATCGAAGAAAGCCTCGAACTCTATCGGAGTGACTTTACCGCCCTCCGTCTCTATTTTCTTCATACCTTCACGGCTGCAAAGGAAAATATTCTTCCCTTCCTTGTCAGGCAGCAAAGCACCCGCACCCACGTCCTTCAAAAGAACTTTGGTTGAGTTTTCTTTCAAATCATGCTTCCAGAGGTCGTAACCGTCTTCAAAAGTAGACAGATAATAGAGTGCATCCCCTTTCGGAGTAAGCACGGCGTCTGCCATATGGGAGGAGTTGACTGTCAGGCGTACAATACGGTCGAAACGGTTCTCCAAATCGAACTTCAAAGGTTCTACTTTCTTTTCCTTCTCTGCATCGTTTTCTTCTTTATCGCCTTTCTTTTTGGAATCTTTCTTCTTATCGGCTTTTTCCTTTGCTTCCTTCTCCGCTTTTTCGGCTTCTTCCAGCAAGGCGGTTTCTTCCTTGCTCATAAGGAAACGGTCATAAGCCTCGGCATCGAAGAACATGATATACGTATCATCCTCAGCTCCCCAACTGCCGTGACTGCGATATCCGGCACGGTCGCTCGTCCAAATCATCGCTTTTCCACCCAATACCCATTTGGCATTGCCGTCCGTATAACCGCTTTCGGTCAGGTTCACCATTTCTCCCTTTCCGTCGGCATTCAGCAGCACAACATCCTTGTTATTCCAACCGCCGATGCCTATGAAATCAGAAAGAATCCATTTGCTGTCCGGACTCCACTGGAACCATTGGTCACCGTCGGAATAAGAATACTGGTACTTGGCATCCATTACGGTACGTACCTCTTTCGTTTTCAAGTCTATAACGCGAATAGCCGTACGGTTTTCAAGAAACGCCACTTCTTTTCCGTCGGGGCTGTACTGCGGCTGGAAAGAGGCTGTTTCCGAATTAGTCAAACGTTCTTCTTTCAGCTCCGTAGCATAGGTAAACTGTTTTTCGTCCTTACGGACAATCGTAGAAGTATAAAGCTGCCAAAGTCCATTGCGCTCGGAGGCATATACCAATGAACGGCCGTCAGGGGCAAAATTCACATCACGTTCCTGGCAAGGGGTATTCGTTATCTGCCTGGTAGTCTTGTAATCGACCGAAGTAACATACACGTCTCCACGAAGCACGAAAGCTACCTCTTTACCACTGGGAGACAAAGCCATTTCCGTTGCCCCGCTACTTTTAATCTGACGAATCAAATCCTTGTCGCTCCTGTCGGAAACAATACGGATATTCACTTTCCGGGGTTCGCTGCCGGGAACCAGTGTATAGATTTCGCCGTCGTAGCCGTAGCAAAGCCTACCGTCGGCGGCTATACTGAGAAAACGTACCGGCTGCTTGGTGTGGCGGGTAATCTGCACGGCGGAAGTTGCGCCGGGAGTACGCCGGTACACGTTGAAAGTGCCGTTTTCTTCGCTCAGGTAATAAAAAGACTTGCCGTCGGGCGCCCAAACCGGTTCGCGGTCTTCACCGCCGAACGTGGTCAATTGCCGATAAGCTGGCTTTTCACCCGGTGCATACATCCATATGTCGCGTGCAATGGGAGAAACCTGGTGTTTACGCCAATAATCCTCATAGCCTTTCTTATCCTGATAAAGCATCGCCCCTTCCTTATTGATAGAAATGCACTCCATTGGCATCGGTGAATAAAGGATAGGACGGCCGCCCTCTACCGGTACTTTGTATACCTGCTTGAATTGCCCGTTGGAAGGGAAAAGAACTGTTTCGGCAGACGGCATAATATCTGCGGAAAACAGGATATGCCCGGCATCGCTGAATGCCACGGGCGTTTCGCTTCCCGAATGAGTAGTCAACCTGCGAGGCTCGCCGCCGTCTTTTGAAACGATATAAACATCCATACTTCCCATGCGGTCGGAAGCAAAGGCAATCTGCCTGCTGTCGGGACTCCATACCGGCTCCGTATCATGGGCGGGATTGGTAGTAAGCTGCATAGCCCGCCCGCCACTGACCGGTACTGTATAAATATCGCCTTTGTAAGTGAAAGCAATCGTAGTGCCGTCGGGAGAAATGGCACAATGGCGCATCCAGAGCGGAGCATCCTGTGCAAAGGTAAAGCCGGCCATACAAATAGCGGCTAAACTGAATAATAGTTTTTTCATATGCGGGTAATAAAAAAGTGGTATGTTTTTCACCGTCCGTCATTCGGAGCATAGCGACAAATCCCTTTCCAATACGCAACATAAAGAGAGCGGATTTTTCGCAACGCTCTGAATGACGGACGGCATGAAGATAATAAAAAAATGCAAAAGCCTCACGACTTTTCCTTTCCGGCAAAAGTTCGTGAGGCTTTACTTATACTTTAAGTTACCCCTCAATTAGAGAGCGCCTACTTCTTTCAGAGCAGCATTTGTTTTGTGAACAGCAGCAGCGCTGGCAGCGAATTTAGCTTTTTCGTCAGCGTTCAGTTCCAGTTCAACAATCTTTTCGATACCGTTCTTGCCGAGGATAACGGGAACGCCGATGCAAATATCGGACTCACCGTATTCTCCTTCCAGATATACCGAGCAGGGAATCATCTTCCTTTGGTTGTGGATGATAGACTCAACTACGTAAGCACCTGCCGCACCCGGAGCATACCAAGCGGAAGTGCCTAACAGCTTAGTCAGGGTAGCACCGCCCACCATAGTAGAGGCAACTACCTCGTCCAGTTTTTCTGCGCTCAACAGCGTGCTTACCGGCTGGCCTTTGTAAGTAGCCAGGCGAGCCAAAGGAATCATGGTCGTATCGCCGTGGCCGCCGATAACCATACCCTCTACTTCGTTGGCATTACAGCCCAAAGCCTGAGACAGGAAATATTTGAAACGTGAGCTGTCCAAAGCGCCGCCCATACCGATGATACGGTTCTTAGGAATACCCAGTGACTTCAATGACAGATAAGTCATGGTGTCCATCGGATTGGAAATAACCACCAGGATAGCGTTGGGAGAATATTTCAGAATGTTCTGTGCAACCGACTTAACGATGCCTGCATTCACGCCGATTAACTCCTCGCGGGTCATACCCGGCTTACGGGGAATACCGGAAGTGATTACGACAACGTCGGAATTGGCAGTCTTCTCATAATCGTTGGTACAACCTACAATAGTGGTGTCGAAGCCCAACAGTTGAGCAGTCTGCATCATATCCATTGCTTTACCCTCTGAAACGCCTTCTTTAACATCCAGCATTACCACTTCGTCAGCCACTTCGTTAAAGGCTAACACATTTGCGCATGTAGCACCTACGTTACCTGCACCTACTACGGTTACTTTTGACATAATTTCTAAAGTTTTTTGTTTATAAGTGTTTTATAAAGTTGGCACAAAAGTACAACGACATTCCTTATTAAAGAAATTTTTCCGTAATAATTTTAGTTAAATGAAGAATTTGATAGTGGTTAGTGGTTAGTGATTGGTAATTAATGATTATTTTTGCGGCGATTTACGATTATAGAGGAAGGCAACCCGTCTGTTAACCGTTAATCATTAACCACTAAACGCTATCAAAATGGCCAATAAAAGAAATACGCTTCAGATTGTTGTCGGAAGCCTTTTAATATTATTACTGATAGGTGTTACCGCGTTGCTGGTTTCAGAAAAACAGACCAACAGGGAACTGGTACAGGAATTCAATCTGGAAAAAGAAGACCTGGAAAACCAATATACCGATTTCGCCAAGCAGTACGACGAGTTGAAACTCACCGTTTCCAACGACTCGTTGTCCGCCCTGCTGGAGCAGGAGCAGCTAAAGACCCAGCGTCTGCTGGAGGAGCTGCGTACCGTAAAAAGCACCAATGCAACCGAGATACGCCGCCTGAAAAAAGAACTGGCTACCTTGCGTAAGGTAATGGTCAGCTACATCAACCAGATAGACTCGCTGAGCCGCCTCACCACTCATCAAAAAGAGGTGATAGCCGATGTTACCCGCAAATACAACGACGCTTCCCGCCAAATAAGCAACCTCGCCGAAGAGAAAAACACGCTGAACAAGAAAGTGACGCTCGCCGCCCAGTTGGATGCAACGAACATCAACGTGCAGGCTACCAACAAACGGGGCAAGAGAGCCAAGAAGGTGAAAGACATCGTCAAGCTGAAAATCGACTTTACAATCGTTAAGAACATAACCGCCGAAACCGGCGAACGTACCCTCTATGTACGTATCACCAAGCCCGACAACGACGTACTCAGCAAAAGCCCGTCCAACACATTCCCCTACGAAAACCGCGACCTGGTGTACTCTATCAAGAAATACATCGAGTACAACGGCGAAGAACAGCATGTAACGGTTTACTGGGACGTGGAAGAATATCTCTACGCAGGCAGCTACCGTGTAGACATATTCTCGGAAGGAACGCTTATCGGTTCCCAATCCTTCGGTCTGGACTAAAACCCTCCCCGGACAAAATTAGGAGCAAAGTAATATAAATTGGTCTATTTAGCGTCTTTAAACAAAAAAGCGCTAAATTATTTTGCCATATCATTGAAAGCCTATACATTTGCATCGTTGTTTATGCAATTATTGTTGCTTCGTAAAACAACGATTTCACTACTATTCTAATGTATAGACACAATGAAAAAGTTCTTCTGTTTCATCTGTTTGGCCTGCCTGATGCTTCCAATGGTAGCACAGGATGTTCTGAGCTTGGATAGTTGCCGTGCATTGGCTATTGCCAACAACAAAGAACTCCTGATAAGCCAGGAAAAAATCAATGCGGCGCATTACCGGAAAAAAGCGGCATTTACAAACTATCTGCCCAAAATATCCGCTGCCGGCGGATATATGCGCAGCCAAAAAGAGTTCTCGTTATTGAGCGATGCGCAGAAAAGCGCACTCGGCTCCGTAGGAACCCAAGTAAGCGGTGCGTTGCAAAACGGCATTCAGGGAATGATGACGCAATACCCGCAACTGGCGGAAAACCCGCAGTTCCTGGCACTTGTCCAGTCGCTGGGCAATACCGATATCGCCACCCCGTTGAACGGGCTGGGGCAGTCGCTCGTAGATGCTTTCCGCACCGACACGCGCAATATGTACGCCGGAGCCCTGACACTGACCCAGCCACTCTACATGGGCGGCAAGATACGCGCCTATAACAAAATCACCAAATATGCCGAGGAACTGGCACGCCAGCAACACAACAGCGGAATGCAGGAAGTTATCCTAAGTACCGACCAGGCATATTGGCAGGTAGTATCTCTTGCCAATAAGAAGAAACTGGCGGAAGGCTACCTCGAACTCCTGCAAAAACTGGAAAGCGATATAGACAAGATGATTGCCGAAGGAGTAGCCACCAAAGCAGACGGATTGTCGGTCAAAGTAAAAGTAAACGAGGCCGAAATGACCCTGACTAAGGTAAACGACGGCTTAAGCCTCGCCAAGATGTTGCTATGCCAGCTATGCGGATTAGACCTCAGCAGCCCTGTCACCCTGGCGGACGAAAAAGAGGAAGACTTAGCCCCTGCTCCCGTAGACAACAGCAGTGTCGATATAAATAATGTATACGCCACCCGTCCGGAAGTACGCAGCCTGGAACTCGCTGCTCAAATCTACAAACAGAAAGTGAATGTCGCCCGTTCGGAATTTCTGCCGTCCATAGCCTTCATGGGCAATTATATGGCTACCAATCCTTCCGTATTCAACGGTTTCCAGAACAAGTTCAAAGACACATGGAATGTAGGCGTCACAGTAAGCATTCCTATTTGGCACTGGAGAGAAGGGATTTATAAAGTGAAAGCCGCCAAGTCCGAGGCACGTATCACCCGATACCAGCTGGACGATGCCAAAGAAAAGATAGAGCTGCAAGTCAACCAATCGGTTTTCAAAGTGAACGAAGCAGCCAAAAAGCTCATTATGGCCGAAAAGAATCTGGAAAAGGCAGATGAAAACCTGCGTTACGCCACCCTCGGGTTCGAGGAAGGCGTTATCCCGGCAAGTAATGTACTGGAAGCGCATACCGCCTGGCTGTCCGCCCAATCGGAGAAGATAGACGCCCAAATAGATGTGAAACTGACGGAAATCTATCTAAAGAAGGCAACCGGAAGTTTAAGGATTGAAAATTAAGGGGAGGATGCCAAAACGTGCCCGGTGACTTCTTTCAGGCTGATTTCTTTCAGCCACGGATTATACGGAAACACGGATAAAATAAAGAGAACCGTGAAAGTCCGCGCAAGCCGTACCTAAAGAAAAACAGATAATAAGCGAGCCGTTGTTTTACCCTCCCTTAGAGTCCTGAAGCAGAGGTACAGAGTTATGAAATCGACCTTTAGAGAACGGAATTTGAAAGTATGTAAATTATAAATCTGAAATCATAAAATGGATACAAAATCACAAAACAGTAACATGTTGCTGGCATTCCTTACCCTGACGGGAGTCATTGCCATTGTTGCCCTGGTAGGTTTCTTCATGCTGCGCAAGGGACCGGAAATCATACAAGGCCAGGCAGAAGTAACAGAATACCGTGTATCGAGCAAAGTGCCGGGACGTATCCTGGAGTTCCGGGTAAAAGAGGGGCAGAGCGTACAGGCAGGAGACACGCTTGCCATTCTCGAAGCTCCGGATGTACAAGCCAAGCTGGAACAGGCACGTGCTGCCGAAGCCGCCGCACAAGCCCAGAACGAAAAAGCCTTAAAAGGTTTGCGCCAGGAACAGGTACAGGCAGCCTACGAGATGTGGCAGAAAGCACAGGCAGGGCTTGCCATAGCGGAGAAATCGTACAAACGGGTGAAGAACCTGCACGACCAGGGCGTTATGTCCGCTCAAAAGCTGGATGAAGTGACAGCCCAACGCGATGCGGCACAAGCCACCGAGAAAGCGGCCAAAGCCCAATACACCATGGCAAAGAACGGCGCCGAACGCGAAGACAAGGCTGCCGCAGCAGCATTGGTAGAACGCGCCAAGGGAGCAGTGGCCGAAGTGGAATCGTATATCAAGGAAACCTACCTGATAGCCCAGGCAGCCGGAGAAGTTTCCGAAATATTCCCCAAAGTGGGTGAACTCGTAGGTACGGGCGCTCCCATTATGAACATCGCTATCCTGGACGATATGTGGGTAACCTTCAACGTACGCGAGGACTTATTGCAGGGATTGGGCATGCATACGGAGTTCGAGGCTTTCATCCCCGCACTCGACCGGAACATCCGCCTGAAAGTGTATTACATGAAAGACCTCGGCACATACGCAGCCTGGAAAGCCACCAAGACCACGGGACAATTCGACCTGAAAACATTCGAAGTAAAGGCATACCCGTTGGAGAAAGTGGAAGGCCTACGCCCAGGCATGAGTGTGATATTGAAAAAATGACGATAAAAAAGCGATGAAGCGGTAAGGTGATAAAGTGATAGAGCGGCAATGGAAAGAAACAATAAATACATAGCCTTATGGAACGTGATGAAGCGCGAGTTTCGCCGCCTTGTTTCGCGTCCGTTATACCTGTCGTGCATGGTAATAGCACCCTTGTTCTGCTATATATTCTTCACTACCCTAATGGATTCCGGCTTACCCACCGATATGCCGGTAGGTGTGGTAGACCAGGACATGACCACCACCTCACGCCAGTTGACACGTAACCTGGACGCTTTCGAGCAGACAGCCGTCATAGCCCATTATCCTACCGTGAGCGATGCACGTATCGCTATGCAAAAAGGAGAAATCTACGGATTCTACTACATTCCCGCAGGAACGACCGCCAAAGCACAAGCCCAGCGGCAGCCCAAAATCTCCTTCTACACCAACAATACGTTGCTCATAGCCGGTTCATTGCTTTTCAAGGACATGAAGACAATGGGCGAGCTGGCATCGGGAGCCGCCGCACGTACCTCGCTGTATGCCAAAGGCGCTACGGAAGACCAGGCAATGGCGTTCCTGCAACCGATTGTTATCGACACCCACCCGCTGAATAACCCCTGGCTGAACTATTCCGTGTACCTGTGCAACACCTTTGCCCCCGGTGTATTGATGTTACTCATTTTCATGATAACCGTCTACTCTATCGGGGTGGAAATCAAAGACCGTACCGCCCGCGAATGGCTGCGTATGGGAAACAACTCTATCTGGATATCCCTTGCCGGCAAGCTGCTGCCCCATACCGCCATATTCTTCCTCATGGGCATATTATATAATGTGTACCTGTACGGCTTCCTGCACTTCCCCTGCAACAGCGGAATCTTGCCGATGCTGCTCGCCACCCTTTGCCTGGTATTGGCATCGCAAGGCATGGGCATACTGATGATTGGAACCCTCCCCACACTTCGGCTGGGGCTTAGCTTCGCCTCGTTATGGGGCGTGCTGTCGTTCTCCATGTGCGGGCTGTCGTTCCCTATCATGGCGATGCATCCCGTACTGCAAAGCCTGGCAAACCTGTTCCCCCTGCGCCACTACTTCCTTATCTATGTAGACCAGGCGTTGAACGGCTACCCGATGATTTATTCATGGATGAACTACGTGGCATTGCTTATTTTTATGATGCTTCCTTTCCTCATAGCCCACAGGCTGAAAGAAGCGTTGATATACTATAAATACCTACCCTAATGAAACAGTTGACGTTCAAGCAGAAAGTAGCACAAGGCATACACGACCTGTTCTATATATGGAAACAGGAATTCCGTACGACCTTTCGCGACCAGGGCGTACTGATTTTCTTTATACTCGTGCCGTTGGTTTACCCGTTGATATATGCTTTCATCTACACCAACGAAACGATTCGCGAAGTGCCTACCGCAGTCGTGGATAACTCGCGCAGCTCACTGAGCCGGGAATACCTGCGGAAAGTGGATGCCAGCCCCGAAACAAGTATCGTAGCATACTGCGCCGACATGGAGGAAGCCAAGCTTATGTTGAAAGACCGCAAGGCTTACGGCATCATCTACATACCCGCCCATTTCAGCGACGACATAGCCCAAGGCAAGCAGACGCAGGTCAGCATCTTCTGCGATATGAGTGGACTGCTGTACTACAAAGCGTTGTTGACAGCCAACACGAACGTGTCGCTGGAGATGAATGCGGACATTAAAATGGAACGTGCCGGCAACACCACCGCCCGCCAGGACGAAATAACGGCTTACCCTATCGAATACGAGGACGTAGCCATTTTCAACCCCACGAACGGGTTTGCCGCCTTCCTGATACCTGCCGTGCTCATGCTGATTATACAGCAGACCCTGCTACTGGGCATCGGCCTGTCTGCCGGAACAGCCCGTGAGCAGAACCGTTTCAAAGACCTGGTTCCCATAAACCGGCATTACAACGGCACGCTCCGTATCGTAATGGGAAAAGGGCTGAGCTATTTTATGGTCTATTCACTGGTAGCCGTGTACATACTGTGTGTAGTCCCCCGCCTTTTCAGCCTCAACCAGATAGCTATTCCCGGCGTACTGACACTGTTCACCCTGCCCTACCTGGCAGCCTGTATCTTTTTCTCCATGACGGCATCCATTGCCATACGCAACCGGGAAACTTGCATGCTACTATTCGTATTCACTTCCGTACCGTTGCTGTTCCTATCCGGCATCTCCTGGCCGGGTGCTGCAATGCCCGCATTCTGGAGATACTTTTCCTATATCTTCCCCTCCACATTCGGTATCAACGGCTATGTACGCATCAACAGCATGGGAGCCACACTCAACGAAGTTTCCTTCGAGTACCAAGCCCTATGGTTGCAAACCGGTATCTATTTCCTCACCACTTGCCTCGTCTATCGTTGGCAAATCATACAGAGCAGGAAACATGCCATTGAGGAGTATAGGAAAAATTATGAATTATGAATTATGAATTATGAATTATGAATTATGAATTATGAATTATGAATTATGAATTATGAATTATAATTTTAGATTTCAAGATTTTAAATTCAGCTTTTTAGGTTTTCAAATGTATATTTTCAGATTGGTAACTATATATCGTCTTACAGTGTGAATCCTTATTAAGCAATAGAATAAGTAAAGCCCCCTATAAACTTTGTAATGGTTTATAGGGGGCTTTACTGTAAGGCAGTATATAATTACCTCCAGATTTATTCGTTAACGATACCTCACCTTATTATACCGGTCATACGAAACTATATCACTTATACGAAGCGAGTAAACGCTAACGAATAAATCGCAAATCATAATTTATAAATCTGAACCCTCTTTGTATCCTGCCAGGTTATAGCACACCGGAACGGTACTGTTGCCAACGCGATAGATGCCGAACTTAAAGTAGTAGCCGTCCTCGTCATTACGGCCTATCAGGATTTCTTCGTTATTTACGATATGCTCTTTAACGGTTTTCTGCTTGTCGGCGTATTCCATTTGCACATCCAGTTTGCCCGGCTTCACGATAGTTTCGGCTTCCTTACCGTATGCAGTCCAGTCGATATGGATGCGGAAAGTAACCCAGCAATTTTTTGGGAAATCGGCAAAAGGCATCTTATAAGCTATCGTAGACGACTTATATTCGGAGGTTACGGGCTTCATTATCGGGGTTTTCTCCGGATTTGCGTTACAGCGGTCGGTCTTATCGGTCAGCCATTTACGGTCGGAATTCGCCTTGATATAGAACCAGCCGCCGGAAAAGCCGAAAGCCAACGGGGGATAACCGCCCTGCTCTACCAGCCAACCGTTCTTCTTTCCGGCCTTATACACGAGATTTCCCTTTTTATCTTTCACCGGATTTCCCTGCTTATCCAGTTTGGCAACTTTCTCATGTCCGGTATTCTTTTTAAAGACGGTCGTCTTTTCCAGCTCTATGAATTCGTCCACAGTCAACTGCTTCACTTCACCCTCAGGAGTCTGCACAAGCGTACGGTCGGGCATGCCGTGCCACTGGGCGAAAATGGTAGATACATCACTGTCCAGGGTAGAGGGGATATATACGGAGAACTCATAATCGCGCGAGGTGCCCTGCGGGCAGATACCCTTTCCGTGGTGATATACGGTTTTCGTGATTTGTGCTTTTCGGTAAGCACCCGCCGGCAAGCCGTTGAAGTCCGCCGAAGTGGCATAACAATAAGAGAACTCGGCGCGCCCCTTCGTCTCTCCCTTACCGTATCCTTCCAGGGTATTGTCGTCCTTACGCAGTTCGAAGCGGTAAGAGGGCTTACCATTGAACAAACAGGTAAAATCGCGCTGGATAGCGTGCTCCTTCTTTGTTCCAACTGCTACCCAACAGCCGTCTATAACCTGATTGAGACGTGCAGTATCGGCCTGTACATTTACCCGTTCGGTCAGGGGAACCAATGTTCCGGCATCTTCGGCCTGTGCGGCCGGTGTTGCCATGCAACCTGCCGTCATCGCCATACAGAGAATAAAAATGTTTTTCTTCATCCTATTTTGATATTAAACTTAAACCATACCGCAAAAGTACGAAAGCTATCCCTCACCCCCACCCCTTATTTGTTTCGGAAAACCCTATATTTGTGTAAATCATCCGTAACATATCGAAATTTTGAAAGATATTACTATCTTTGATGCATCATAAATTTTACGGTCTTATAATGAGTAACCTTAAAAAGATAGCCACTATCCTGCTTCTTTTATGCACGGCAGGAGTCTCTTATGCTTATTCGGAAGCCTGGGGACAAATAAATTTTTCTTATATATCTATCAACGACGGCTTGTCGCAAAGCACAGTATTCTCCATAGCACAAGATAAGCTCGGCAATATGTGGTTCGCCACCTACGACGGTGTCAACAAATACGACGGATACGCATTCACAGTTTACCAGCACGATGAAAACGACCCGAACAGCATCGCCAACGACATAGCCCGTATCGTTATGACCGACAGCAAGGGGCGCGTATGGATTGGTACGCGCGACGGCTTGTCCTACTACGATGAGGAAAAAGACAAATTCCAGAATTTCTACTACGAAAAGAACGGCAAGCACCTGCAAGTCAACGGTATCGTAGAGCTGTCGCCGGAGCAGTTGCTTATCAGCACGCTGGAGGGGCTGACTTTATTCGACATCCCCACAACCCGGTTCGTAAACGATGTTTTCAGTACAGCGATGCACAAGATGATAGCATCCGCCCTTTACAGGCACGGCGACCAAATTTATATCGGCACGCCGTCGGACGGTCTGTACAGCTACTCCATTACGCAGAAAAAGCTTGAAAAACTTACTTACATACCCAGCAGCAAACAGATTCAAAGCATACTTCAGCAATCCCCCACCCGCATATGGATAGCCACGGAAGGTTCCGGGCTTTTCCTTGTCAACCCCAAGACCCGGGAAGTAAAGATTTACAGGCACTCCCCCTCCGACCCACAGAGTATCAGTTCCAACTACATCCGTTCGCTGGCGCTGGATTCGCAAAACCGCCTGTGGGTAGGTACTTTCAACGACCTCAATATCTACCACGAAGGCAACGACTCCTTCATGTCCTACAGCAGCAACCCGGTAGAGAGCGGCAGCCTTTCGCAACGTTCGGTACGCAGTATCTTCATGGACTCGCAAGGCGGCATGTGGCTGGGGACTTACTTCGGCGGGCTGAACTACTACCACCCTATCCGCAACCGCTTTAAAAACATAGAACGCATTCCCTTCAAGAACTCACTGAGCGACAACGTTGTAAGCTGCATCGTGGAAGACAGGCAGAAAAACCTGTGGATAGGAACCAATGACGGCGGACTGAACTTGTACATGCCCGACAGCCAGCGATTTGTCCATTACACACTGCAAGAGAACCAACGCGAAGACGGCTTCGGTTCCAACAACATCAAGTCCGTATATGTGGACGAGCAGAGAGGACTGGTATATACGGGCGCACACGCCGGCGGCTTAAGCATCCTGCACCGTAACAGCGGGCGCATCGAGAACTTCAACCAGCGCAACAGCCGGTTAGTCAACGAAAATGTATATGCCATTCTCCCCGACGGAGAGAACAATTTCCTTTTAGGCACATTAAGCGCCCTCGTACACTTCAACCCGGAACAACGGAGCTTCACCACCATAACCCGGGAGGAAGACGGTACACCTATCACCGTCCAGAAGATTACGACCTTGTTCCGCGATTCCCAACAACGCCTCTGGATAGGCGGCGAGGAAGGGGTATCCGTATTCAGGCAGCACGGCACAGACATACGGAAAGTACCGGTGTTACCTACCTCCAACGTAACAAAGGCATTCACAAACTACATATACGAAGCCGCCAACGGTTTAATCTGGGTGGGCACACGCGAAGGCTTTTACTGTTTCAACGAAAAGAACAAGCAAATCAAACGTTACACCACAGCCAACGGCCTGCCCAACAACGTAGTCTACGGCATACTCGAGGACTCTTACGGGCGTTTATGGCTGAGCACCAACCGGGGTATCTCATGCTTCAATCCGGAAACGGAGAAATTCCGTAACTTCACCGAAGCCGACGGACTGCAAAGCAACCAGTTCAACACCTCCTCCTGCTACCGCACTTCCGACGGCGAAATGTACTTCGGCGGTATCAACGGCCTCACCACCTTCCGCCCCGAACTGTTGCTGGACAACCCCTATACCCCACCGGTAGTCATCACCAGGCTGGAGCTGTTCAACAAAATCGTCCGCCCGGACGATGAAACCGGCATCCTTACCAAGAACATCAGCGACACGAAAAGCATTACGCTGAAATCCTGGCAGTCGGCCTTCTCCCTGGAGTTCGTCGTATCCAATTACATCTCCGGCAGGCACAACACTTTCGCCTATAAATTAGACGGTTACGACAAAGAGTGGTATTACCTCACGGACAAGCGCACGGTGTCGTACTCCAACCTGCCCCACGGCACATACCATTTCATGGTGAAAGCTGCCAACAACGACGGCAAATGGAATACTACGCCCACCGTACTAAAAATCATCATACTGCCCGTGTGGTACAAAACATGGTGGGCTATCGTCCTGTTCTTCATCCTCTTTATCAGCTTCATCACTTTCGTGTTCCGCTTCTTCTGGCTGCGCAAAAGCATGGAAGCGGAGTTGGAGATAGAACGCCGCGACAAGGAGCATCGCGAAGAAATCAGCCAGATGAAAATGCGCTTCTTCATCAACATCTCGCACGAGCTCCGTACGCCGCTCACCTTAATCCTGGCGCCGCTGCAAGAGGTTATCAGCAAAATCAACGACCGCTGGACCCGTAACCAACTGGAATACATCCAGCGGAACGCCAACCGCCTGCTGCATCTCGTAAACCAGCTTATGGACTACCGCCGCGCCGAACTCGGTGTTTTCGAGTTGAAGGTAAAGAAAGGCAATGCCTACCGGCTGATACGCGAAAACTTCCTGTATTACGACAAACTGGCACGCCACAAAGAGATAAGTTACGCTTTCCACTCCGAGCTGGAGGAGAAGGAGGAGCTTTTCGACCCCAACTACCTGGAACTGATAGTCAACAACCTCTTGTCCAACGCTTTCAAATATACGGACAGCGGCAAGAGTATCACCGTTACCCTGAAAGAAGAGAACAATTACCTGGTACTGCAAGTCAGCGACACCGGTATCGGCATTCCTATCAATAAGCAGGGCAAGGTATTCGAGCGTTTCTACCAGATAGAGAGCCAGCATATAGGAAGCGGAATAGGGCTTTCGCTGGTACAGCGCTTAGTAGATTTGCACCACGGCCGTATCGAGCTGGAAAGCGAGGAAGGCAAAGGGAGCACGTTCTCCGTATATCTGCCGCAAGACCCGTCCGTATACAAAGCTTCCGAACGGGCGGACTCCCATACGCCGGAGGAGGAAGTGCAAGTCTACTCCACCAACTCCAAGGATATGTATTTCATCGATACGGAGAAAATGGAGAATGAAGCCATAGAAACGGGCGACAAGAAGCGCGGTACTATCCTTATCGTGGAAGACAACCAGGAAATCCGCCATTACCTCAGCAGCGGCCTTGCCGACCTGTTCAACACGCTGGAAGCAGGAAACGGCGAAGAAGCACTGGAAAAACTGAAGAACAACGAAGTGGATATCATCATCACCGATGTCATGATGCCTGTAATGGACGGTATCAAGCTGTGCAAGAACATAAAGCAGAATATCCGTACCTGCCACATCCCGGTTATTATCCTGTCTGCCAAGACCGACATAAAAGACCAGTTGGAAGGGCTGCAAGTAGGTGCGGACGATTATATCCCCAAGCCGTTCGCCATTACTGTCCTCACCTCCAAGATACAGAACATGATGCGTACCCGCCGGCACATGCTCGAACGGTATGCCAAATCGCTGGAAGTGGAGCCGGAAAAGATAACCTTCAACGCAATGGACGAGGAGCTGCTGAAACGTGCCGTAAGCATCGTAGAAGAGAACATCGACAACATCGAGTTCTCTACCGACGAATTTGCCCAAAAGATGAACATGAGCCGTTCCAACCTGCACCTGAAACTAAAAGCGATTACCGGAGAGTCCGCTATCGACTTCATCCGCAAAGTACGGTTCAAGAAAGCTACCGAACTCCTGAAAAGCGGACGTTATACGGTAGCCGAGGTAAGCAGCATGGTAGGTTTCAACTCGTCCTCCTACTTTGCAACCTGTTTCAAGAAATATGTAGGTTGCCTACCAACGGAGTATATAAAGAAGGCTAAAGGATAGCCATAGCCCCACGATACGGATATATTTACCTTATGGGACGAAAACAATCAGCCCATGAGGCAAATAAAACCGTCTTGCAGGATAAAAGATTTTATCCTGCAAGACGGTTTATCTTCAATAACCCCACACGTTAGCATCCGAAACACCGCATCTTTACAACCAAAATGCCACACTATAACATTCAAAAAGCCCGGAGTTTCCGATGCAAATGCCTGCACTTTCGGGAGATAAGGTGCGGCATTTTAAAATAATCCGTTCACCTACGGTAAAACCCGGTATTATCGGATACAGAAATACTACTCGTATTCACATAAAATTCCCCTCACAGAGCATCTCAAACAAGCCTTTTCAACAAATCTAATATTTCATTCAACAACTTTAATAATAATATTCAGATTTCTAAAAAAGCATAAACAAGACGAATTATCTATTAAAATTCAATGTAATATATTTGCGACAAGAAAAATTAAACTTTTACTAATAAAAAACAACTAACGTATGAAGAACACTTTTCTTATTTGTTTGTTCGCATTGTTTGCATTCTCCGGATGTGTCGACGATGAAGAAGATTTCGCAACAGGCGGAAACATCAGCCCGGAACTAACCCCTGAAAACAAAACGGACGCAGAGCTGAACGCTTCTGTTTTTGAGCAACTCAACCTCGACTATCCTGGTCTGGAACAAGTAAAGCAATATTATGAAGCAGGCGAGAATTATCTTGCCGCCAGTGCCTTGCTGGAATACTACCGGACACGGACTAATGTGACGAATCCTAACCTTTCGCTGGTCGATGTAACCATTAGCGACGACGACCAATTAAAAGCAGATTACGCCTTAGAAGATTATCGCTTCCACGTAAACAACTTCTATGAAAACGTAGATGAGAAAAAGCCGTATTCTGTAAAAAAAGACGGGACAATAGACTGGACTTACTCACCCAAAGGTGCAAGTGACGAATACCAAAAACAACTTCACCGCCACCAATGGTTTATCCCTCAAGCAAAAGCTTATCACAAGAGTAAAGACGAAAAATACATCAATTCGTGGATAGAAGTATATGGCAACTGGATTACAGCCAATCCTAAACCGGAAACCGGTACAAACGAAACATCTTGGTGGCAATTACAAGTAGCCTCACGCCTCAACGACCAGGTAGAGTTGCTGGAATACTTTAAAAATTCCACCAATTTCACCCCAGAATGGCTCACAACCTTTTTAGCGTCATTTGCCGAGCAAGCGGATTTTCTGGTGCAGTACCCTTATGCACAAAGCGGCAATATATTGATTACTCAAGGAGGTGCTTTGGCTAATGCAGGAGTACTGATGCCCGAATTCAAGAATGCAGAGACATGGAAAACCACCGGTTACAATACGCTGGGAGCAGAAGTAAAAACCCAGTTCATGACCGACGGCTGGCACAAAGAGATGTCGCTACATTATCATATTAGTGCCATTGCCGATTTTTATAATGCAATGAAGCTTGCCCAAGAAAACAATCAGCCCAACCTTGTTTCAAACGATTTCTCTACTTACTTGCGTAAAGCTGCCGAAGTGGTAATGTACTTTACTTATCCGAACTATTTCAGAAAATCCAAAGGCGGATTGGACGATTACGTAGTGCCTTCCTTCAATGATTCCTGGAAAAGCAACTGGAATCGTAGTACCCTTTCCAGAAATTTCAGAAGATATGTAGAATTGTTCCCTGACAGTGAAGAGTTCAAATACATGGCAAATGCCGTCAATGGTGGAACGACCGTAGGAAATACTCCGGGCAACGATTTGAAACTTTTTGAAGACGCAGGTTTCTACATTATGCGTAACGGCTGGACTCCCTCCTCCACAGTCATGATTCTAAGTAATAACAAGAGCAATGACATCTCCACTTCCATGGACTCATGGAGCCACAACCAAGCAGACAACGGTACATTCGAACTTTATATCAATGGGCGTAATTTCTTCCCTGATTCCGGCGTATGCACTTATTATACCTCCGGCGGAGACAACGAACTCCGCAACTGGTTCCGTGGTACGGACAAACATAATACGCTAACTCTGAAAGATATGGATAACCCCAGTAGGGAGTGGAAAAAGAACATAAGTAAAGCAGACGGTAAGCTATTGTTCTCCGAAGAAGGTAACATAGAAACCATTGTTTTTGAAAATCAAGGTTACCCCGACCTGAAACATCGTCGTGCCGTATTCTTTGTCAATAAAGAATTCTTCGTATTAGTAGACGAAGCTATCGGCAATATCGATAATCCTGTTTATCTGAGTTTCAACCTCTGTGAAGGAAGCGACAGTGAAATTGTTATCGACAAGGATAAAAAAGGTGCGCATACTGATTTCAGCGATAAGAATAATATCATTGTACGTACATTCCCCGACACGGGCAAAGACATAGAACTCCGCCCCTTTAATACAGACGGAAGCTATACAGGACGTATAGCCTATGCCGTAGACGGCAATTACAAAGAACGCAATTCATATACGATTTACAGTGAAAAAGCAGCAAGCGAAAATGTCCGTTTCATTACGGTTATTCTTCCAGTAAACGGAAATATGAGTGAAAAAGAAGATATTACCGCTGAATTCAACGGCAGTTATAGCGACAACGGAGCCTCTGTCAAAGTAACTGTAAACGGGGCAGAACATAGATTACAATATACTTTAAACTAACAACTCTTTTAATATGAAATCTAAATTGTTAAACACTGCAAGATTACTAAGTATATTCTTAGTAAGTGCATTGACATTCGTCTTTGTCTCTTGCGACAAGACAGAGACCACAGACTCTACAGGATTTATTCTCCATTATTTGGGAGTAACAGATATAGGTCCCAGTATGTCTTATACACTAAAAGCACCAGCATATAAAGGAAGTGCGCCATACGATTTTACTATTACTAACGTTACATTCAATGATGAAACCTACAGTAACAACGACAATTTCGTAATAAATGCTGAGACCGGTGAAATTACTATCCAAAATACAGAGGCAATGGAACCGGGTCTTTACAGCATCAGTGTAGGCTGTTACTCTAATGGTAAGTTTTACAGCTTTAAAGATGCCGTACAAGTAAACATGTTATTAGCCGTTCCCGAAGGTGTCAGTGTAGAACCGGCAGAGGTGTTAGTGAAAATGGAAGATGAAAATTGGTGGGAAGCCAGTGCACAAGTAACTACTGATGCAGAAAAGCATGTAAGTATCACTAAATATGAATTTGCCGAAGACGAAAGCAAAGAGTACATAAAGTATTTCACTATTTCGAATACAGGTGTCATCACCTTTAATCCTGACCATAAAGACAAGATTATTCCCGGAGAAAAGTATATTCTAAGCTTAAAGTTAACGACTAAAGCCGGAGAACACCTTTATCCGGATGCAGTAACATTTAATGTAATTTCCAAGCCGTTAAATCTATTGTATAAGCCTAACACTGTACGGGTAGAACAAAATACTGCACACGAATCACAATTACCAACCATTCAAGGTTCGGAAGGAATGACTTACGCTATTAAGTCTATCACTCCGGAGGCTACCGGTTTCACGATTGATGAAAAAACCGGTAAAATCAGTTTGGCAGAAAATAGCCCGCTTAACATCGATAACGTTTATAAAATAGATGTAACTGTAACCAATGAATACGGTTCAACAGATTTTGCAGAAGCTTACACTGTAACGATTGTAGACTTCATAGAACCTATTCAACCTGAAACGTTCACATATGAAGTACCTGCAAATATGTATGAAGAGAAGGCTTATACAATCAAACTAAATCCTAACTTCGTAGGCGGAGAAGCTATTTTTAGTCTCGAGAACAATACAGGTGCAATCCAAGAACAAATCAATAATAAGAAAATAGAAATAGACATTTTAAAAGGTGATATTTATATATTAGCTGATAATACTTTAGTTCCTGATAATTATGTAATCAATGCTAAAGTTGTAGGTCCTACAGCCGATAAAGGAGAAGCTACAGTTAGTATTGCTTTTACAATTAGCGCCAATCCAAACAAGTTTACTTTCTACTATGGTAACAACCTTGGTTTACCAGAAAAAGATAATGCAAATCAATATGCTTTTAAATCAAAAGCAGAAATGAAAAATACTACAATAGTTCCTACCACAACCCTTAATGGAAAAACTGCTAAATGGAAAATTTATAGAAAAACATTAATGGGAGGAAGCAGCGAAGTCGCAATTGGTAAAGATACAGACATTAATGAAACCACTGGTGAGTTGATATTTAAAGAGAGTGGATTCATTAATGTAAATACTGTTGGCATGCTCATCGTAGAAGCAACTTGTGGAACAGGTGAAGATGCATATACTGCTACAGCTCCTGTTTTTATTAAAACTTACAATCCTAATTATGACAGCAGCAAGCAACCAGCCATTATAGAATACAAGCCTTTTGTTCTTCAAGTCAATCCTAAAAAAGGAGGGCAATCTGTAGAGCCAACAATAACAGCAACAGGTGGTGCTGACCTATCCAAGTTCGCTATGGATTACCGAAAAGACTTTAATTTCTTTAGTATAAATACAGATACTGAGGGGGTTATACCCAGCACTACAGGCTCTATTTTGAATGATGTTTGGAAATCTTTCTATGAAAGTGTAGGGGTTTCTATCAATACAGGTGCAAAAAGACCAATGTCATATTATGACAACCCAAATACTCTTGATAAAACCCTCGGTTATATTAACCCAACTGATAAAAAAGTCATTATTCAACCAAACCTTTGGAAAGATGCAAATGGCGAGTATGCTAATGGAGTTTTAATAGGAAGAATATCCTATATTACAGATGAAAAAACAGAAATTAATAATGGCAAGCTCTGCTATCCCATTGCTATTTGGTTTGATGAAAATTTTGAATAACAAAAATACTAAACATTATGTATAAACCAACATATCATACACTGAGCAAAAGAGGGTACATCACCCTCTTGGCTCTCCTCGTCTCCATTATCACGTTCGCACAAGGCGTAACAGTGAAAGGAACTGTGCTCGACGAGAACAAAGAACCGTTAATCGGTGCAACAATACAAGTAAAGGGTGAGAACAACGGTGTTGCAGCCGACCTGGACGGTAACTTCACTCTCAAAGTAAAGAAGAACGCCACACTGATAGTTAGCTATATCGGATACCTGACGCAAGAAATCCGCTTGCAAGGCAAGACACAGATAACCGTACAACTGAGTCCCGACAGTAAAACACTGGATGAAGTTATCGTAGTAGGTTACGGTACAATGAAGAAAAGCGACTTGACTGGTTCCGTAGCTTCCGTAGCCTCCAAAGATATCGAAGGCTTCCAGACCAGTTCCGTTGCCGGAGCTTTGGGAGGCCAGATTGCCGGTGTGCAAATCACCTCTACCGACGGTACTCCGGGTGCAGGCTTCAACATCAGCATCCGCGGTGTGGGAACATTGACCGGAGACGCTTCACCGCTTTACATCGTAGACGGTTTCGAAGTTTCAGACATCGACTACCTCTCCAACTCCGACATCGAATCTATCGAAGTGCTGAAAGACGCATCTTCATCCGCTATCTACGGTGCACGTGCAGCCAACGGTGTTGTATTAATCACTACTAAATCGGGTAAAGTAGGCAAGACTACCGTTTCCTATAACGGTTCTGCCACCTATCGTAAAATCTCGAAAACACTGGATTTGCTCTCTCCGTACGAGTTCGTAAAACTACAAGGAGAAGTCAACGAGAACTACAGCGGCACTTACTTCAAAGCTGAAAACGATGAAAACGGTAATCCTTATAAATACCAGACACTCGACGACTACATCGGCGTAACCGGAGTAGACTGGCAGGGCGAGACATTCAACCCCACCTGGTCGCAAGACCACAACATAAGCATTATGGGAGGTACGGACAACACCAAATACAACGGTTCGCTCTCGCGCTATGTAGAAAATGGTATCTTCAAGAACAGCGGCTTCGACAGAACTACCGCCAAGTTCCGCCTCGACCAGAAAATAAACAAAAAAGTCTCTTTCAACCTGACCGTAAACTATGCCATGACCAACCGTAAAGGTGTGGGTACATCCGGCGACTCCGGACGTTTCAACATGCTGGCACAGATATTGAGCGCACGTCCCACGGGCGGTTTGAAAATGACTAACGAAGAACTTCTGGAATCGGCTATCGACCCCGAAATGCTCAGCTCCGGCGAAAGTCTGGCACAGGTGAACCCCGTGAAACAGGCGGAATCCGTAACGAACGACAAACGCGCCGAAATGTGGTCGGCTAACGCCGCTGTGAACTGGCAAATCATCAAAGGTCTGACATTCAAGACCAGCGGTTCTTACAACACGACCAACAACCGTACGGACATATTCTACAGAGACGGTTCGAAAGAAGCCTACCGCAACGGCCAAAAGCCCTACGGACGTACACAAATGGGACGCGACGTCCGTTGGACCAACACCAATACACTGACATGGAAAGACAAGATAAAAAAGCACAACTACGATGTAATGGTAGCGCACGAAGTCTCCTTCAGAAGCAGCGAGTACCTGCTCGGCGAAGCCATGGACTTCCCGTTCGACAACCTGGGCAACGATAACCTGGGGCTCGGAGCCACTCCAAGCAAGGTGAACAGCGACTATTATGACAAGACCCTGCTTTCTTTCTTCGCCCGTGCCAACTACAACTACGATAACCGTTACTTACTGACGGCAACCGTACGTACCGACGGCTCCACCGTATTCTCCAACAAGAACAAATGGGGTTTCTTCCCTTCGTTCTCTGCCGCATGGCGCGTATCAGAAGAAGCGTTTATGAAAGACATCAAATGGATTTCCAACTTCAAAGTCCGTTTCGGCTGGGGTATCGTGGGTAACGACCGCATCAGCAATTACCTCTCTATGGACTTGTACACGAACAGCAAATACGGTATCGGCAACAACACGGTAACCGTGCTTACACCGAAGCAACTGAAAAACTCCAACCTTAAATGGGAAGGTTCCAGCTCGGTCAACTTAGGTCTCGATTTAGGCTTCTTCGATAACCGGTTGAACGTAACCGCCGACTTCTTTATCAAGAACACCAAAGACCTGCTGCTGGCACAATCGCTGGCACAAGCCACCGGTTTCACCTCGCAATGGCAGAACATCGGTAAGATTCAAAACAAAGGTATCGAACTGAGCTTGACCTCTACCAACATACAGACCAGGGACTTCACTTGGAATACCAACTTCAACATTTCGTTTATCCGGAATGAATTGAAAGCATTGGCAGACGGCGCAAGCCATATGTATGCACGCTCCGGCTTCGACAGCAACTTCACCGGTTACGACTACATCGCCAAAGTGGGCGAATCCTTAGGTTTGATATACGGTTACGAGTTCGACGGCATTTACCAGTACGATGATTTCTATACCGACACGAACGGCAACCTGGTGTTAAAACCCGGCATTACCAACAATACACGTTACAACACCGGTGAGAAAGGTGCGCAGAACGGAGCCGTTCCGGGAGCCGTGAAATATAAAGACCAGGACGGCGACGGCGATATCACCACCAACGACCGTACCGTAATCGGTAACGCCATGCCGAAGTGGTTCGGCGGTATCACCAATACGTTCGAATACAAAGGTTTCGACCTGAGCATCATGTTCCAGTTCAACTACGGCAACGACATCTACAACGCTACCCGTTTGTATGCCACACAAAGCCGCAGCGGACGCCGTAACATGCTTGCCGAGGTGGCAGACCGCTGGAGCCCCACCAACGCATCCAACTTAGTACCTTCTTACAGAGGTTACATCACGAACGACGTGTATTCGCGTTTTGTAGAGGATGGTTCATTCCTGCGCCTGAAAAACCTGACACTGGGATACACCCTGCCGAAGAAATGGACAAGCAAATTCCATGCTTCCAGGCTCCGCGTATACGTAACCGGCCAGAACCTGTTCTGTCTGAACAATTACAGCGGCTACGACCCGGAAGTAAACAGCCTGAACAACCCGATGATGCCGGGTTTGGACTGGGGAGCTTATCCTAAGAGCAAAGTATTCACAGTGGGAATCGACCTTCAATTCTAATTCGTAAAATAACATACATATGAAAAAGTTTATATACTATATAGGAATTTTAGCTTTATGCTTTCTTCCCGCTGCGTGCTCTCTGGAAGAAGAAAGTAGCACTGAGGTAGAGAAAAGCAAATATATGAACGATGCCAAAGAAGCGCAGGATGTGCTGCTCGGTGTGTACCGTTCTACCATAGAAGAAGGGATGTACGGCTATCACCTCTCCATTTACTTCTCCATGGGAACCGACCTTTCGCAGGTAGAGGGAAGCACTACCGAAAACTTCCGTATCCTGCCTACCAATGCCTATTCCGCTTCGCAGGCCGAAGTGCAGACCTCATGGGCATCCCTCTATACCGGCATTTACAATGCGAACGACTTCCTGGAGCGCGTATCCGTGAAAATGGACTCGTACAACGAATCCGACAAGCAACTGGCCACTATCTACATTGCCGAAGCAAGAGCCTTGCGGGCATTGTACTACTTCGAGTTAGTACGCCGTTGGGGAAACATACCCTTAATGACAAGCACCGCTATGTCCGACCAGCATCCGTCGACCTTTGTACAAGCCGACCCCGTAGACGTTTATAAATTTATCGAGGAAGACCTGCTGTACGCCTGCGACATCCTGCCGTATGCCCAAGACGACACCTACCGCAGCACCAACGACTACCGTTTCTCCAAAGGAGCGGCGCTGGGACTGCTCGCCAAGGTATATGCCACCTGGGCAGGATACCCCGTACAAGACACGAGCAAATGGGAAGCTGCCGCAAAGACTGCACGTATCTTAATCGAATCGGGCAAACACGATTTGTTGAGCGACTACGAACAACTGTGGAAAAACACTTGTAACGGAATTTGGGACCCGACGGAAAGTCTGATTGAAATCTCTTTTTACTCCCCGACCTATTCGGGCAACAGCGACCCCGTAGGCCGCATCGGGAAGTGGAACGGAGTAAAAACCACAGCCGATGCCGGCCGTAGCGGAAGTACCGCTGCCAACGTACAGGTAGTCCATTCGTTCGTACTCGATTGGAGAGCAGAAGCCGAACCCGACGCTACTACCGGTATAAGCCCCGACAGACGCCAGAACTTATCCATAGCCAATTACAAGCACGGTCACAACGACAGCAAAACCGGCGCCGTTTACACAGGTGATTATTACCTGGCCGCCAGCATTCCTAAAGATACCGAAGCCGAGGCATTAGCCAAGGACTTAGACCCCGAGAAATCCCAGAAAGCCAAGCAGACTTATACACCTGCCAAATGGGATATCGACAAATACATGGAAAATATCCCCTTCGTCAACAACGACAAGTCTACCGTCAACTGGTATGTGCTGCGTTATGCAGACGTACTGTTGCTCTATGCAGAAGCGTTGAACGAGTGGAAAGGCGGTCCGACTACCGACGCTTATGCCGCTATCAACAAAGTTCGCAAACGCGGTTATACCAAAGCCGACGGCACATTCGACAAGAACTATGCACTGCCGGAAGGACTGGACCAGACAGCTTTCCGTGAAGCCGTCCGCAAAGAACGCGCCTACGAGCTGGCATTCGAAGGACATCGCCGCCTCGACCTGATACGCTGGGGTATTTACTACGAAACGGTTCAAAACACATACAACGAGTTAAAGAACTGGTGGAGCAGTGCCAACTATGTAGTGTACGACTACACGGAAAAAGGCAAGCACGAACTGATGCCTATCCCGCAGCGCGAAATGGACTTATGTACCCAGTTCCAGCAGAATCCGAAATGGTAATAACCTCCCTAAAAACCTCTCCAATATGCCTCAATCGAGGCATATTGGAGATTATCTAAACTCTTTTCAACAAAAGTGATATTCAAAGCGAACGGATTTATTGCCTTTTCAACATTCTTACTACAAAGTCTATAAAAAATCCGTTAGCTTTGCTTTCGTTACAAAACCTACTAAAACCAATTACATTAAAAACGAATAACATGAAAAAGGAACTTGTTCTCTTGGCTTTGGGTGCACTGACTTTAGTATCATGCCGTACACAACCCGAAGAAGACTACAGTTGGATAAAAAAAGGAGTGGACGTAGCCTCCGCACAACTAACGATGACCGCCGAGGAAATCTCGTCCACCGATATGCTACCCCGCTCTATCCGCACAGGCTACGATATGAACTTCCTGTGCCGCCAGTTAGAAAGAGACTCACTTACTTTTAAAGACTCCCTCCGCGCACAACCCACAGCCGAGCAGTTGGGACAGCGCCGCCTGTGCAGCGTTTACGACTGGACCAGCGGCTTCTACCCCGGCTCCTTATGGTACGCCTACGAGCTTACGGGCAACGACGCACTAAAGACATGGGCCGTCCGATATACCAACCTGCTGAACCCCGTACGCTACTACACCGGTACGCACGACCTGGGTTTCATGGTAAATTGCAGCTACGGAAATGCCAGCCGCCTGGCTCCCAACGACACCATTGCAGCCGTAATGAAAGAAACCGCCGACAACCTGAGCAAACGCTTCAACGACTCCATTTCAGCTATCCGTTCCTGGGACTTCGGAACATGGAATTTCCCCGTAATCATCGACAACATGATGAATCTGGACTTGCTGTTCAACGTAGCCAAAGCAACCGGCAACAATACTTATAAAGACATTGCCGTAAAACACGCCGTGACTACCATGCACAACCACTTCCGTCCGGACTACACCTGCTGGCACGTGGTAAGCTACAATAACGACGGCACGGTAGAGAAGAAACAGACATTCCAGGGCAAGAACGACGACTCCTCATGGGCACGCGGACAAGCATGGGCCGTATACGGCTACACCGCCTGCTACCGCGAAACACAAGACACCGCTTTCCTGAACTTCGCCGTAAAAGTGGCAGACATGATTATGGAACGTGTCAAGACCGACGATGCTATCCCCTACTGGGATTACGATGCCCCCGTAACCGCTGAAACCCCGCGCGACGCATCCGCCGCTTCCGTAACGGCATCCGCCCTGATAGAGCTGAGCACAATGGTTCCCGACGGGAAGAAATACCTGGACTATGCCGAAAAGATACTGAAAAGCCTGTCGAGCGATGCTTATCTGGCAAAGGTAGGCGAAAACCAGGGATTCATCCTGATGCACTCCACCGGCTCGCTGCCCAACGGTTCGGAAATCGACACCCCCCTGAACTATGCAGACTACTATTACCTGGAGGCACTGAAACGCTTCATGGACTTGAAAGGCATCAGCTACCAGAACCTCTAATACCCAACAATAATCTAAAAGACAACAATGAATAAAACATTCAAATACATCATCCTGCTGGCGCTTGCCTGCTTCGTAGGCAAGGCAAATGCCCAGGAGCTGAAAACAGAAGTATTCTCGCTTCTCAACCTGGATTACCCCGGATTGGAGAAAGTGAAAGCACTGCATCAGGAAGGCAAAGACGCAGATGCCGCCAAAGCGCTGCTCGACTACTACCGCGCACGTACCAACGTGAAAACGCCTGATATCAACCTCAAGAAAATCACTATCAGCAAGGACGACCAGAAGATAGCCGACGAAGCCTTGCAGCACACATTCTTCGCCCACAAAGGCTACCAGCCCTCGTTCAACTACGGTGAAGACATCGACTGGCGGTACTGGCCGGTGAAAGACAACGAACTGCGCTGGCAGCTTCACCGCCACAAATGGTTCACCCCTATGGGCAAAGCCTACCGGTTGAGCGGAGACGAGAAGTATGCCGAAGAATGGACCAAGCAGTACATCGACTGGATAAGGAAAAACCCGCTGGTAAAGATAGACAAGAAAGAATACGAAATGACCGGCGACAGCCAGTTGAAAGGCGATGTGGAGAACATGCGCTTCGCATGGCGCCCGCTGGAAGTGAGCAACCGCCTGCAAGACCAGACCTCCCAGTTCCAGCTATTCCTTCCCTCCCCCTCCTTCACGCCGGAATTCCTGACAGAGTTCCTGGTAAACTACCACAAGCATGCCCTGCACATCCTGGCTAACTACTCCGAACAGGGCAACCACCTGCTGTTCGAGGCACAGCGCATGATTTACGCCGGCGCTTTCTTCCCCGAATTCAAGGAGGCGGCAGCATGGAGAAAGAGCGGCATCGACATTATGAACCGCGAAATCAACGTACAGGTGTACGAAGACGGCGGGCAGTTCGAGCTCGACCCGCACTACCACCTGGCGGCAATCAACATCTTCTGCAAAGCGCTGAACATTGCCGACCTCAACGGTTTCCGCAACGAGTTCCCGCAGAAGTACCTCGATACGATTGAAGATATGATTATATTCTACGCCAACCTCTCCTTCCCCGACTACACCAACCCGTGTTTCAGCGACGCCAAGCTCACCAACAAGAAAGAGATGCTGAAAAACTACCGTAGCTGGAGCAAGATGTTCCCCAAGAACCAGTTCATCAAGTACCTGGCTACCGAAGGCAAAGAAGGCGCACTGCCCGACTACCTCTCCAAAGGCTTCCTGAAATCCGGCTTCTTCGTATTCCGCAACTCCTGGGGAACGGATGCCACCCAAATGGTCTTGAAGGCCGGGCCGAAAGCATTCTGGCACTGCCAGCCCGATAACGGCACTTTCGAACTCTGGTTCAACGGCAAGAACCTCTTCCCCGACTCCGGCTCCTACGTATATGCCGGCGAGGGCGAAGTAATGGAGCAACGCAACTGGCATCGCCAGACCTGCGTGCACAACACCGTAACGCTGAACAACAAAAACCTGGAACAGACCGAATCCATAACCAAGCTGTGGCAGCCGGAAGGCAACGTACAGATACTCGTTACCGAGAATCCGAGCTATAAAAACCTCAAACACCGCCGTTCCGTATTCTTCGTAGACAACAACTACTTCGTTATCGTAGACGAAATGGCAGGCAGCCAGAAAGGTTCTATCAACCTGCACTACCAGATGCCGAAAGGTAAAATCGCCAACAGCCGCGAAGACATGACCTTCGTTACCCAGTTCGAAGAAGGGAGCAACATGAAACTCCAATGCTTCGGTCCCGAAGGCATGACGATGAAGAAAGAGCCGGGCTGGTGCTCCACCGCATACCGCAAACGCTACAACCGCATGAACGTATCGTTCAATGTCAAGAAAAACAGTGAAGACGCCGTGCGCTACATCACCGTTATCTGTCCGGTAAAGAACAGTGCAGACGCCCCCCAACTGTCTGCCAAGTTCAAGAACAAGGCATTCGATGAAAACGGGCTGGAGGTAGAGGTAAAAGTAAACGGTAAGAAACAGTCTTTAAAATACAAATTATAATATCCGGGATGAGGCTGTGCCGAGTTTCACCGCAGATTGCACGGAATTACACAGATTGAAATTAAATAACCGATTATCAAAGCAGATAATCCGTGTAAATCCGTACAACCTGCGGTGAAATCCGGCACTCCCCTCAAACCATGAAAAGCTAACAAATCCAGTTATGAAAAACAATCTCTCCAATCTGCTCCTCCCGTTAGCGACATTAAGCCTCGCTTCTTGCGCCAGCCAGAAAAAAGAAGAGCCCAAGCGCCCGAACATCATCTTCATGATGACCGACGACCACACCACACAAGCCATGTCCTGCTACGGCGGTAACCTCCTGCAAACCCCCAACATGGACCGCATTGCCAGCGAAGGCATCCGCATGGACAACTGCTACGCCGTCAACGCCCTCTCCGGCCCGTCGCGCGCATGCATCCTTACCGGTAAGTTCAGCCACGAAAACGGCTTCACGGACAATGCCAGCACGTTCAACGGCGACCAGCAGACATTCCCCAAGCTGCTCCAGCAAGCCGGCTACCAGACAGCTATGATTGGAAAGTGGCATCTTATCAGCGAGCCTCAAGGCTTCGACCACTGGAGCATCCTCAGCGGCCAGCACGAACAGGGAGATTATTACGACCCCGATTTCTGGGAAAACGGCAAACATATCGTAGAGAAAGGCTACGCTACGGACATCATTACAGACAAAGCTATCGAGTTCCTGGAAGGCAGGGACAAGAGCAAACCGTTCTGCATGATGTACCACCAGAAAGCGCCGCACCGTAACTGGATGCCCGCCCCCCGCCACCTGGGCATATTCAACAACACCACCTTCCCCGAACCCGCCAACCTGTTCGACGACTACGAAGGACGCGGCCGGGCTGCCCGCGAGCAAGACATGTCTATCGAGCACACCCTGACCGACGATTGGGACTTGAAGCTGCTTACACGCGACGAGATGCTGAGAGACACCACCAACCGCCTTTACAGCGTGTACAAACGCATGCCTGCCGATGTACAGGACAAATGGGACTCCGTATATGCCGGGCGCATCGCCGAATACCGTAAAGGCAACCTGAAAGGCAAAGCGCTGATAAGCTGGAAATACCAGCAATACATGCGCGATTACCTGGCTACCGTACTGTCGGTAGACGAAAACATAGGACGCCTGCTGAACTACCTCGAGAAAATCGGCGAGCTGGATAACACAATCATTGTCTACACCTCCGACCAGGGCTTCTTCCTGGGCGAACACGGCTGGTTCGACAAACGTTTCATGTACGAGGAATGCCAGCGCATGCCCCTTATCATCCGCTATCCCAAAGCAATCAAGGCAGGCAGCACCAGCAACGCAATCTGCATGAACGTAGACTTCGCCCCCACCTTCCTCGACTTTGCCGGAGTGGAAATCCCGTCGGACATCCAGGGAGCCTCCATGAAGCCGATACTCGAAAACGAAGGCAAGATTCCCGCCGACTGGCGCGAGGCAGCCTACTACCACTACTACGAATACCCCGCAGAACACTCCGTGAAGCGCCATTACGGTATCCGCACGCAAGACTTCAAGCTGATACACTTCTACAACGACATCGACGAATGGGAAATGTACGACATGAAAGCCGACCCGCGCGAAATGAACAACGTATTCGGCAAGCCCGAGTATGCAGACAAGCAGAAAGAGCTGATGCAACTCCTACAAGAAACACAGAAAAAGTATAAGGACGACGACCCCGACGAGAAAGTAAAAGAGCTTTTCAAGGGCGACCGGAGATTGATGAAAAACAGATAACCGCCATTTATATTCAGACATAACATTTAAATTATAATATCATGGACAGAAGAAGTTTTCTTAAGAACACAGGCTGGTCTTTTCTTGGATTGGCAGCTTCGGGGAGCCTGCTGGGCTCTTGCGTAGCAGGAAGTAAAGAAGCGAAGAAGATTATGCCGTCGGCAAGCAACCTCAAGATGTTCTGGGGCGACTTACACAACCACTGCAACATCACCTACGGGCACGGCGACATGCGCGATGCCTTCGAAGCGGCAAAAGGCCAGTTGGACTTCGTCAGCGTAACCCCCCATGCCATGTGGCCGGACATTCCGGGCGCCAACGACCCGCGCCTCAAATGGGTAATCGACTACCACACGGGAGCCTTCAAGCGCCTGCGCGAAGGAGGCTACGAGAAATACGTAAGAATGACCAACGAATACAATAAAGAAGGCGAATTCCTCACCTTCGTCGGCTACGAGGCACACAGCATGGAACACGGCGACCACGTGGCGCTGAACTACGACCTGGACGCGCCGCTCGTAGAATGCACCTCTATCGAGGACTGGAAAGAGAAAGCCAAAGGCCATAAAGTATTCGTAACCCCGCACCATATGGGCTACCAGACCGGCTACCGCGGTTACAACTGGGACTTCTTCACCGAAGGAGACATCACCCCGTTCGTAGAGATGTACTCCCGCCACGGCTTGGCCGAAAGCGACCAGGGCGACTACCCCTACCTGCACGATATGGGACCGCGCCAATGGGAAGGCACTATCCAATACGGTCTGGAACAAGGCCACAAATTCGGTATCATGGCATCCACCGACCAGCACTCCGGCTATCCGGGCAGCTACGGCGACGGACGCATCGGTATCATGGCGCCGTCACTCACACGCGACGCTATCTGGGAAGCCCTCCGCACCCGCCACGTATGCGCCGCCACCGGCGACAAGATATTAATCGACTTCCGCCTCAACGACGCCTTCATGGGCGACGTAGTCCGTGGCAACAGCCGCCGCATCTACTTGAACGTCAATGGAGAAAGCTGCATCGACTATGTAGACATCGTGAAGAACGGCCAGATACTGGCACGCATGAACGGCCCGCTGACCCCGCTTATGCCCGAAGAGGACACCGTGCGCTGCAAGGTAAAAGTAGACTTCGGCTGGAACCGCGAAGAAAAGTACGTACACTGGCAAGGCAAGCTCTCGGTAGACAAAGGCCGCATCCTGAGCGTTACCCCCTGTTTCCGTGGCGCAGCCTTCACCTCTCCGCAGGAAGGCGAAACGGAATTCAAGACACACGTCAACCGCATCCTCTCCGTAAGCGAGAAAGACACGGAGCTGGATATGTACAGCAGCAAGAACCCCAACACCACGACCCCTGCCACGCAGGCAGTCATCCTCGAACTGGAAATGCCCAAGGACGGCACGCTTACCGCCGATTTCAACGGCAAGAAGTTCCAGCACACCCTGGGCGAACTGCTCGAAGGTTCACGCTCGCACTTCATGATAGGTTGGTTGAGCGAGGCTATCCTCTTTAACCGCGCCATGCCCGAAAGCTGCTTCACCCTAGAACACTATATGGAAGACAAAGAGCCCCAGCGCGACACCGACTACTACTATGTACGTGTACGCCAGCGCGACGGGCAATGGGCATGGAGCTCGCCGATTTGGGCAGAAAGAGGATAAAAGGACTGATAACCTACAATTTCAGACCGATAACATTACATTCATAACTTATGACTTATGAGTAGATACGCGATAGGAATTGACCTTGGCGGAACTTCCGTGAAATACGCCCTTATCGACCATGAAGGCGTATTTCACTTTCAAGGAAAACTGCCGTCCAAAGCCGATGTATCGGCAGAGGCGGTAATCGGGCAACTGACGGCAGCCTGCAAGGAAACAATGGCATCGGCACGGCAACTCGGAGTAACGGTAGAGGGGATAGGCATCGGCACACCCGGCATTGTGGACGAAACGAACCGCATTGTGCTGGGCGGAGCCGAGAACATCAAAGGGTGGGAAAACCTGAACCTTGCCGACCGCATCGAGGCAGCAATGGGGCTGCCCGTGCAAATGGGCAACGACGCCAACCTTATGGGACTGGGCGAAACCATGTACGGCGCCGGGCAAGGCGCCAAAAACGTGGTGTTCCTCACCGTGGGGACGGGCATCGGCGGCGCGGTAGTTATCGACGGCAAGCTGTTCAACGGGTTTGCCAACCGCGGTACGGAGCTGGGACACGTACCCCTGATAGCCGACGGAGAGCCCTGCGCCTGCGGTTCCGTGGGCTGTTTGGAACATTACGCATCCACCTCCGCACTGGTACGCCGTTTCAGCAAGCGGGCAAGCGAGGCAGGCATCGCCTATCCGGGCGAAGAAATCAACGGAGAGCTTATCGTACGCCTTTATAAAGAAGGCGATGCGCTGGCAACGGAATGCCTGGACGAACACTGCAACTTCCTGGGGCACGGCATTGCAGGCTTCATCAACATCTTCAGCCCGCAACGCGTCGTAATAGGCGGCGGGCTGTCCGAAGCCGGCGACTTCTACATCCGCAAAGTCAGCGAGCAGGCATACCGCTACGCTATCGCCGACTGTGCCGCCAACACCCGCATCATGGCTGCATCATTAGGTAACAAAGCGGGAAGCATCGGCGCTGCATCGCTGGTATTCTCATTAAACACGAAATAGTATGAAAAAGAATTTAGGAATGCTAGCGCTGATAATGGCGTTTTGGTTCACCATATCATTTATCACGAACATCCTGGGACCGCTCATTCCGGACATTATCCATAACTTCAACCTGAGCGACCTGGCAATGGCGGGGTTCATCCCCACCTCCTTCTTCCTTGCCTACGCTATCATGTCTATCCCTGCCGGGCTCATGATAGACCGCTTCGGCGAGAAGCCGGTACTGTTCCTGGGATTTCTGATGCCGTTCATCGGCACGACGTTGTTTGCCTGCATGCACACATACCCCGTGCTGCTCGCCTCCTCGTTCATCATAGGCCTGGGCATGGCTATGCTGCAAACCGTCATTAACCCGCTGCAACGTGTAGTAGGCGGAGAAGAGAACTACGCTTTCGTTGCCGAAGTAGCCCAGTTCGTATTCGGCATCGCTTCTTTCCTGAGCCCCCTGGTATATACCTACCTCATTCACGAGCTCAACCCGGAGATATACACCGAAGGCAAAAACTTCTTTATCGACCTGCTGGCAGGCATCACACCGCCCGATTTGCCCTGGGTATCCCTCTACTGGGTATTCACACTGCTGTTACTGGTAATGCTGGTTGCCGTAAGCGTTTCACGCTTCCCGAAAATCAAGCTGAAAGAAGACGAAAAGAGCGGCTCCAAAGCCTCCTACCTGGCATTGTTCAAGCAGAAGTACGTATGGCTGTTCTTCCTGGGCATCTTCTGCTACGTAAGCACCGAGCAGGGAACCTCTATCTTCATGAGCACCTTCCTCGAGCAATACCACGGTGTAAACCCGCAGGTAGAAGGCGCACAGGCGGTAAGCTACTTCTGGGGACTGATGACCGCCGGCTGCGTGGTAGGCATGATACTATTGAAGCTGATAGACAGCAAACGGCTGCTCCAGTTATCGGGAGGGCTCACTATCATCCTGCTGCTCACCGCCCTTTTCGGAAGCAAGGGAGCGGCTATCATCGCTTTCCCGGCTATCGGGTTCAGCATCTCCATGATGTACTCCATTGTATTCTCGCTGGCGCTGAACTCCGCATCGCAACACCACGGCTCGTTTGCCGGCATACTGTGCTCGGCTATCGTGGGCGGCGCCGGCGGGCCGATGATTATCAGTACGCTGGCAGATGCCACATCGCTACGCACCGGCATGCTGATTATCCTCGTATTCGTAGGCTATATCACTTTCATCGGTTTCTGGGCACACCCGCTTATCAACAATAAGACGGTAAGCCTGAAAGAGCTTTTCAAGAAATAAGAGAGGCAAGGCTGCACACTACGGATTACGATAAAAGCAAAGGATTACGATAAAAGCAAGGATTACGATAGAAAGAAGAAAGTGTGCCTTTCTTTCCTCACAGATTGCACGGATTGACACGGATTTCTAATTTCTTCGCGGACGATATAGATTTCATAGGCTTTATTTCGGACAGAAGAACGAGGGTTCGGACAGAAGAACAAAAAGACAATTTTTCTCTTTTGTCTTTTTGTTCTTCTGCCCGAACCCTTATTCCTATTCCTTTGTCTGAGAAATTAAAATCTGTGTCAATCCGTGCAATCTGTGAGGAAAGAAAGGTACACCTCTTTTTATCACGCCTTCCTCTTGCGCCTACCCACCAACCGCGGGCTTAGTCTGGGGAACAGCTTCCTGAAACGTACCAGATGCGCCGTGATGTTTCCTCCGGCGATAACGAAAGTCACAGCCACTATAATCAGCACCAACCCCACGCACTCCCTTGCCGTAAGGCTTTCACCGAAAATCGTAATGCCGAAGAACACGGCAGTCACCGGTTCCAATGCCCCGAGAATGGCAGTGGGTGTAGAGCCGATATACTGAACGGCGCTCGTAGTACACAAAAAGGAGATAGCCGTAGGAAAAACAGCCAGCGCCACCAAGTTACCCCATAAATACCAACGGCCGGGAACTATCAGCTCCTCTCCGCAGCACAGCCTGCCCACGAACAGCGTCAGGCCGAACAGCAAAACGTAGAAAGTAACCTTAAGCGTTGCCACATCCTTCAAAGCAGACTGATTGACTCCTACGATATAAATGGCATACGAAAGCGAGGACGCAAACACCATGACCGTCCCCACCAGGCTGAGCGTAGTGCCGTCGCCGCTTTTGTACAACAGCCCGATGCCCACCAGCGCCAGCAGGATACACAGCGCCGTTACCGGCTTCAACTTCTCCTTAAAGACAAACGTCATAATCAGAGCCACCATAATAGGATACACAAACAACAGCGTAGACGCTATGCCCGCCTCCATATAGTTGTAACTCTCGAACAACGTCAGCGACGAAAGGGCTACAAGCAACCCCATTACAATCAAAGACCGCACCTCCCGGCGGCTCACCTTGAAACTCCGCCCCCTCACTTTCAGCATAATCCCCAGCAACGGAAGTGCAAACAGATACCTGAAAAACAAGACGGAATCAGGATTCATACCCGTTTTGTACAACGGAAGTGCAAATAACGGATTCATACCGTACGTAGCAGCGGCTATCGCTCCCAACAAATACCCTTTCGCTTTTACATTCATAACTTTTTATTTTGGCTGCAAAAATACTACTAATTCTCCGCTTTGACAGCCCCGGAACCGATATTTTTCGTGTAACCGAAATGTATTTCCACCGTAACCGAAATGAATCTCTGCCGTAACCGAAATGAATCCCCGCTGTAACCGAAACCTTACATCTCCCCTCTACCTTTGTGCCGCATAACAAAAGTACCCTATTCCGGAAAGAGCATATCACAATAATCTCATTAACCATTCAACATCAACGATGAAACAAAGTATTTTGATTGCATTAATCGCCTTTCTGGGCATAGCTCCCGTAAGAGCAGTCCAGAAATCAACTCTAAAGGGCAAAAACGTACCCCTGAAAGACAAGATTGAAAGCAGCTTCATTCCGGCACTCAAAGAAGAAGCCGGCAAAAAGGCAACCGCCGTACGGATAAAAGGAATCATACTCGACAAAAAGACCCGGGAACGCCTGGCAGGAGTTACGCTAATACTCAACGACAACCCGTCGGTAGGTACTATCACCGATATGGACGGCGTATTCCAGATAACCGCTGAACGGGGCTCCAAGCTGAAAGTATCTTATATAGGATACGAAACACAGCTAATCACGGTAGACCATACCGACGAGATGAAAGTAGAACTCGACCAGGACAACTTCAAGCTGGACGAAGTAGTAGTAACCGGCCAGGGAGCGGAAGTCCAGAAACGCCGCCTGTCGTCCAACGTAACGACCGTCAACAGCAAAGAACTGGAACGCATGAAACAAGGCAGAATCGACCAGATATTGCAGAACGCGTTGCCCAACGTACAGATTACCATGGCAAGCGGCCAGGCAGGAGCCACCTCCCTGGTTAAGTCCAGAGGACTGTCGTCCGCCTATTCCAACTCCACCCCGGTAATCTACGTAGACGGCGTGCGGGTAGACAACATGAACACCGGCGCCACCCTGAACAACTCCTTAAGCGGCAACAGCGCCGTAACAGGCTCTATCGGCGACATCCCCATGGAAAACATCGACCATATAGAATATGTAACGGGAGGAGCCGCCACCACCCTCTACGGTTCGGACGCCGCCAACGGTGTTATCCAGATATTCACCAAGAAAGGAGCCAACCAAAAAACCACCTTCTTTGCCGAAACCCAACTGGAAGCAGACGTAGCCTCCTCCCAGTTCTACCACTTCAAGCGCACGAAAGAGCTGCTACACCAAACCGGATTTACCCAGAAATACCGCATCGGCTTCGACGGCGGCACAGAGAAGTACGGTTACAGCTTCGGAGCAAGCATGAGCAACAGCACCGGTACACTGATTGAAAACGGCAATGAAGACCGCAAGTACGACCTGCGTTTCGGCTCCAGGATGAAGTTCAACAAATACTTCGAATACCAGAACTCGTTCGGAATGGTAATCCAGGACTTCTCCAGAAGCCGCAACGGTAACCAGGGAGGATACACCGGGCTATGGTTTGCCGAAGGCGCCGCCTCCACCAACTTCAAATACACGGATGCCGAAGGCAACCTGGTAAACTACGGCGCCGACCTGGATGCACTCGACGATTACGCCTTTGCCCAGATGAAAGCCTTCGTAACCAAAGCCGAAGCCCTGCAAAACAACCGGGAGTCCATAAAACGCTTCCAGACTTCGCAATCCCTAAGCTACGCCCCGCTGTCCAACCTCACCTTCAAAGGCGTGCTGGGAGTAGATTACCGCCTGAACAACAACAAAAACATCATCACCAACGAATACCTCATCCACACCCAGCAAAAGCCGGAGGGCACATCGGATGCAGGAAGCATCTCGAATTTCGACCGCAACTACTTCGGGCTGACTATCGACCTGAACGGACAACACAAATACCGCTACAAAGACATATTCAGCCTGATTTCCACAGCCGGTTTCCAGTTCTTCAGCACCTACGACCACCAGTCCGTGTACAACGGAAGCAACGTGCGCGACGGTGCGCAGATAGTTGCCGGCGCAGGCACGCTGACCTCCAACGAATGGCTGAGCTACCTGTACAACTACGGCTACTTCATCCAGGAGAACATCGGCTTCCTCGACCGCTATTACATCGACCTGGGACTGCGCTCGGACTACAACACAGCCTTCGGCGACAACGTAGGCTGGCAGTACTATCCCAAGATAGGCTTCTCCTACGTACTCTCCGAGGAACCTTTCATGCAAAAACTGAAAGAAAGCGGCATGCTCAGCAGCCTGCGTATCCTCGCCAACTACGGCGTGGCAGGAAGCTATCCGCCGGCATTCGAGTACCAACGCACGGTAGACTTCAATTCCTTCCTGGGACAGCAGGCAGCCTCATTCGGCAAATACGGTAACCCCGACCTGGCTCCGGAAAAGAAGCACTCCTACGAAGCCGGCTTCAACGCCGTACTCTTTAACCGCATCCTGAACCTCGGCTTCACCTATTACTACGCCCTTACCAAAGACGCCCTGTTCAGCATTCCCTCCCTTCCCTCGTCCGGACAGTCCGCCAATTACCTGTCCAACGTAGGCGAAATCGAAAACAAAGGTATCGAGCTGAGCGTAGGGCTCCAACTGGTAGACACCAAAGACTGGAATGTACGCCTTAATGCCTCCTACAACACCAACCACAACAAGGTGCTGAGTATCGGCACGGCGGTTCCGTTCGCTATCGGCGGATTCTCGTCGAGAACAGTACAGACAGTCGTTGCCAAAGGCGAGCCCGTAGGCTTTATCCGCGGTTACAAAGCCGTGCTCAACCCCGACAACTCGCTGAAAGAAGTCCTGCCTCTACAGAACCTGGGCTCTACGCTTCCCACCGGATATGGTAACTTCTCCCTTAACGCCAGCTACAAAAACCTGTCGCTGACGGTTAGCGGCGACTACCAGTACGGAGCATACGTACACTCCTTCGACCGCCAGTTCCGTTTCTCGAAAGGGCTGAAAGACAACGCCATACCCGAAAAAGCACTGGAGGGGCTGGACCAGGGAGCCAACTGGCTGAACTTCACCAACTTCTTCGTAGAGAAGTCGGACTTCGTTAAAATCAGGAACATCGGGCTCTCCTACGACTACAAGCCCAAGAAGTATCTGAAAAACATCAACCTGGGCTTCAACGTCTACAACCCGTTCTCCTTCACAGCCTCCTCCGTAGACCCCGAGGCAGCACTGGCAGGAGCACGTTCCCAGGGCGCGGTAGCCGTAGGCGGGCTGAACTACTCCTCCTACTCCACCCCGCGCCAATATGTAGGGACTATCCGCATTTCTTTCTAACCCAATCGTCCAACCAAAAACAGACCATAAGATGAAAATAACGAAATACATACTACTCACTTCCCTGGCACTGTCGTGTGCCTCCTGCGAGCTGTTGCAGCCCGGCGACATCATCAACCCCAACGTAGACGAGGAAACATTCCTGCAAACGCCCCACGCCATGACTACGTGGGTAAACGGAGCCAACCGTTCGTTCGCCACTATCATGGGCTCTTACGTGGAGCTCACGGAAATCCTCTCCGACAACTACTTCAATAACTACAGCCAGAGCAGCAAAGTATTCGACTTCCCCACAATCCTATACACCGATTTGGATGTAACCAACCTGCAACGCTACGTAGGAACCCTGCGCGAAACGGCAATTCAAGGACTGGAAACGGTGGCTGCCGCCGATGCCGCCACCACAGACGCCCAGCGCTTCAACCTCTACTACATAAAAGGCTTCTCCTTCCTGCTGGCAGGAGAATACTTTCTGGCACTCCCCACGGAGAACGGCGGAGAGGTGAAGGGCTGGAGAGAGCACCTGGGGCTGGCAGTATCCACCTTCACCGAGTCGCTGGACTATACGGACGATACCGAGGAAAAAGCATTCGTCAACACACTGATAGCCCGCGCCTACTACCGGCTGGGAGACAAGGCGAATGCCGTGCGGTATGCCAACGACGCACTGGCTCTATCCAAGACCTTTGTGAAACAAGTGGAATACGACGGCGACAACGACGTGGTAAGCTCCATACAAGGCTACATCTACGGAACGAATTTCCAGCCCCTACCCCGGCTCGACTTCCTCGACCCGAAATACTTCCAGAAAAACAGCGCTACGGAAGCCCGCCCCATATGTATAGCCAAAGCGGAAGAACCCTACCTGATATTGGCGGAAGCCGCCCTGGCGGACAATGACATAAACGGTGCGAAAAGCCTGATGAAAACCTTGCTGGCACTCGTAAAGAGCCGCCCGGTGGAAACCGGCATCAACGACCAGTTGGAGGGACGCTACAACGGAGGCTACAAGGAATATCCCAACAGCTCGGAATACAAAGTGGCAGCCTCCCCGGAGGATGAATTCAGGAGCGGGCTGGTGCTCGACCGCCAGGCGCCCAACCTCATTTCCATTCCTTACATATCGGGCACTTCCGTTACGGAAACGATGATAGACGCCCCCACCAGCGTAGACGGCTTGCTGGAAATACTCTACCTGATGCGGCAGGAAATCTTCATGGCAGAAGGACGGCGTGCGGCAGACCTGGGTATCCGCCTGCCGGTATGCGAAACGGAAGCCGCCAACACCCCGTCGGCAGCCGACTATACCGCTGCGCAGATTCCACCTTTCATCCCCCTGAACCAGGAAATGGACGCTTTCCAAATGGATAAGGAAACCAAGACAGTAGTGATTAAATACAATATGAACCGGATTATAGTACAAAACAAATCGACAGAATATGTGGCACCTTTCTTTAATTAATCAAACAATGAATCTGAAAAAAGCAGCAACCGTGCTGCTATGCAGTTGCTTTATCGGCTCCGTCGTGGCAGCCGACCGTTCCAAACACGTTATCCTCATCACTATCGACGGCATGAGGGCGGAAATGGTGACCGACAGCACCATGCCCTCGCCCAACCTGAAAAGGATGAAGCGGGACGGCATGTTCGTGGAACGCATCAAGGGAATTACCCCCACAGCCACCTACCCCTCGCACACCACAATCATCACGGGGGTAAAACCGGCACAGCACCGTATCTATTACAATTCGCCTTTCACGGACAACCGGCAGGAAGCAGTAAGCTACTGGTATGCCGACTCTATCAAAGCCACCACCATTTGGGAATCGGCAAGCCGTAACGGGCTAACCGTGGCATCCTTATTCTGGCCTGTATCGGTAGGTGCAAAAGCTATCCGCTACAACATCCCCGAATACTGGTCGGTAAAGCCGGTTGCCAACCAACTGGAGTACATCAAGCCTTACTGTACCCCGGCAGGACTGCTGGACGAACTGGAGCGGGAGGCAACGGGCAAGCTGAACCACGAGAACTTCGGTGCAGGCTCCATGAACCGGGATGCCCGTACCGCTGCCATGGCAAACTACCTGATGAATACCTATAAGCCTAACCTAATGACCGTACACCTGATTACCACAGACTATGCCCAGCATGCCACAGGGTTGAAATCGGACAGGGTAAGTGCAGCCGTAGGGGGAGCCGACCATGCTGTGGGGCTGATTCTCGAAAACCTGGAGCGCAACAAACTGCTGGACAGCACGACCGTAATTGTATGCGGCGACCACGGTTTTGTAGATTACAGCCAAAGCATCGCCCCCAACATCTGGCTGGTGCAGGAAGGGTTGTTGAGCGAAAAGCCCGGAGGCGAATGGAAAGCATGCTTCCACGGAGCAGGTGCGATGATGTTTCTCTACCTGAAAGATGAAAACGACGGGGCTACCCTAAAGAAAATCCGCAAGAAACTGAACTCGCTGCCAGCTTCTACCCGCGCCTTATTCCGCATCGTAGAAAAGGACGAACTGACGGCTGTCGGTTGCGACCCCAAAGTAGCGCTTGCACTGGAACCCATAAAAGGGGTAGCCGTGGCAACCGCACGTACCGGAGCGGATGTGATACAAAAGTCCGGAGGTAAGCACGGTTATCTGTCCGGCATCGACCCCACCACCCTGGTAGCATTCGGTTGCGGCATCGAAAAGAAGGAGATAAAGGTTATGAACCAAACAGACATAGCTCCTTTCGTAATGAACCTATTGGGGATTAACTTCAGGGAATAAAGTTCAACGCCGGATACTCCGGTTTCCTACCGTGACAACTCCGGTTTCGAAGCGTGAATACTCCAGTTTCCTACCGTAGGAACTCCGGTTTCAAAGCGTGGAAATCTTAGTTTCTTATTGTAGGAAACTCCGGTTTCAATGCGTAGAAACTTCTGTTTTCCCTGGACACCACTTTTTAAGAAAAGAAAAACGATGCAAAAAGGAGGGCAAAATACTGGTGCAACCTCTCTCAGTTGCCGAATGTAGACTTGACGGCTTCTGCCGAATGCATCTTACTCATTATTGCATGAATTTTATCAGTTCATCAATCTTTTTCCCACTCTCAGCTTATAAGCATATTCATAGAGACGACTGATATCACGGTCTTTGTGCGCTAAATAGCTCTTGAATATCTCAAAGCTTACATCCAGTCCTATTTTGTTACGGTACTCAATGGCATCGCATACCGATTTCTCCAGGTCATATACTCTTACATTGAGTCCGTCAATCTCTGCCTCTTCGATTCCAAGTTCATAAAAGAAATGTTTTCGCCATAAATAAAACGAAACTAATGACTTACAATCATAACAAATAACTATTTTTGTGGTACTATTACAAAATCATGTTAGACACCGAAAACATACAATCACTCATTGATAGTGGAGAGGGCTACAATGTGGAATTTAAAGTACGCGTTCCCTCAAAAGTGCGTGAGCTGACAGAGGAAATATGTGCCTTCGCTAATGCTGACGGAGGGTATTTGCTTATTGGAGTGGATGATAATGGGCAAGTGGTCGATACTAAATTAGAAAACGACAAGCGTTCTGCTATTCAAGGCTCTATCAGCGAAATATCTCCTGCACTTCACTGCGAATTGTATTCGGTGAACATTGGAGATAAAACAGTTTGGGTGATTGATGTTCCGTCCGGTAAAGACAAGCCGTACATATTCTCCGGCTCTATCTTTGTGCGGGAGGGAGCAAATTCGCAGAAACTTCACACAGTCGAAGAAATGCGCAGCTTCTTTCAGGAGTGCAACAAAATCTTTTTCGACCATATTCCCTGCCATTGGTTCAATATCTATACGGATACAGACGAACAGATGATAAAGGATTTCCGAACAGAAGCCCAACTAAGTCCGTCTACATCCGACAAACAAATATTTGAGAACCTGGAACTGTTTACCGGAAATGGAACGGCAAAGAACGGGGCTGCAATGTTTTTTGGCAAACAGCTTGAACGGAAGTTTCCGCATGCTATTACGAGATGTGTTCTTTTCAAGGGAACAAACAAAGTCTATATTATAGATGATAAAATTTTCGGAGGTTCACTGTACCAGCAATATCTACATGCTATGGGTTGGCTGGAAAGCAAACTGCAGGTAGCCTACAAAATAGAGGGAGCAGGACCAAGAGAGGAAATTTGGGAAATACCTCTGACCGTATTTAAGGAAGCCATTATAAATGCCCTGTCACACCGTGATTACTACGAACAAGGCGCAAACATTATGATAGAGATGTTTGATGACAGAGTAGAAATCTCCAATCCCGGAGGACTTTTGCCCATTGTAGCTAAAGATTTCGGGCATAAAAGTATGACACGTAATCCGTTAATCTTCGGTCTATTCACCCGTATGCACTTGGTTGAAAAAGTTGCATCCGGTATTCCTCGTATGCAGAAAGCTATGAGGGAAGCGAATCTGCCCGAACCGGAATTTCGCACGGAGGGGATGTTTACGGCAGTGTTCAAAAGAAGTGTCCATATCAAGCATAAGACAGAGAATGTCCTAAGCTTGTCCCAAGCTTGTCCTAAGCTTGTCCCAAGCTTGTCCTAAGCTTAATACGCGATACATCCCTATAGCAGAACAAATTATTTCATATTGTTCAGAACCTCATTCTATTCAAGAAATAATGGGGATTGTAGGACAAACAAACCGAAGTAGATTCAAAAAAAATATAATAAATCCTCTTTTAGAGGAGGGTATTCTTTTTATGACTATTCCTGATAAACCAAATAGCCCATTGCAGCAGTATTGTACAACTAAATAATTATATATGTATCTTGCAACTGTTTACAACACTATAATACTTAAAGATTGGATTAATTCAAACAACGCAATGAGTTATTCTATAAGATTAATTGGAGGTAGAGGTACTTATGTTATAGGTAATAAGCAATATGACTATTCAACTGTAAGAGAAAGTGCGAAGTGGGAAGATTTTTTTGAAAAACTTGAAAAAATGAATTTTGTATCTACAAGTTTTGATAATAAAGGATATCCAAAATGGAAATTGAAAAAAGTAGCTTTTGATTATATTGATTCATTATAATATACTAAGCTTTGCATTCAGAATTATATCCAAGATATAGAAAACCTTATTCAAGGGACTAACATCGTAATAAGGATACAAGTTTCTGAAAGATAGCGCCATAACACCCCTGCTTTCGGTCACTGGCGGGGAAACTCCGGTATCACAACGAAGCCCCAGTATTACAATGAGGGAACTCCGACATCAAAGTGAAGCCCCCGACACCAAAGCAAAGGAGTACCAATACCACAGTAAGGAAACTCCGACACCCAAGCATCCCCCTCTCCGTAGGAAATCTGCATAAAACAAGGAAAGGACAACAAAAAGAGGGCGTAATGAAAGGCATTCCTACCTGCTCATTACGCCCTTTACTATTTGATTTCTTGTTTTTAAGGAGCTACCTCAACATGGTCATCCTTTGTACCGTATCCATGAATATAGTAATCGGCAATACTCAACTTACCGTCGTTATCCAATGTTACGAAGATACGGGCATCACCGCCGTAATCACCATCATACTCATTAGACATACTTCCGACAACATCCGTTGTATTCGTATTTTCATCCAGCACGATGCTTACACCACCAGAAGGTGTGGCACTTGCATCAAAGTTTTTGAAGAAGTCTTTATCCTTTACGCAATCGGTAATCTGTACACCGCCACGAACTGAAGTATCACCGTCGGGCACTGCATCGGCTGCATATTTCACCATATAAACAAGCTTGGTATCACTACCCTTGGTTACGGTCAGTTTAATTCCGTCGTCACCGGCATCTGCTACTGCCAAAGTAATTTTACCTTTACCCTTAAATTCGGTAGTAACTTGCTCCTGTTCTTCTTCTTTGGTTACCATTCCTTTAGTTCCATTACCAGCTTTTTCCACTAAATCAATAATAGGGCTCAATTTACCATTCACATCTACAGTTGTAGCCCTCAAATAATATGTATCGCCCGGATGATTAATAATCTCTCCCGTATTCTCCAAAGTACTCAAATCCTCTACTGCATATTCAGTCCAGTAAATACCTCTCGATTGCTCAGAAGACATCGCCCATTCTACATTCAAGTTATAGAACGAAGCATATGGCAAACACAGTACACGAACCGATTTCACCTTATCATTCACTCCAAGTTTAATTCCCAATGCATTGATAGAAGTCTGTTCGGGAATCTCTACGGATGTAATCTCTCCTTCTCCGTCGAAGAGTGGAGAAAGTGTCTTGAACTTATTATAAGTAACCTTACCCAGGTGTCCTTCCTTGTCGATAGGAATTGCATAAACCAAATATTCTTTTCCCGGCTCTATATTATAAGTATACGATTTCGTTATCGCTCCCGTATAAGCCGTAGGAGTTTCAGCACCCAAGTTTGCCAGAGCAGAATTAATCTCTGCTTCGGACATTTCGTCGAATGATTTCGAATTGTCCTCTATCGCACTTGCCACAAGCGTCGGAGTAGAGAAGCCCATAATCATCCTGCTGCACGTTTCGTCTGCGGTGATTACGGCATCGAAGCTCTCCATAGTCAACTTAGCTTCCGGAATGTCGATTTCAACCTTTACGTTACCCTTGAATTCCGCAGCCGGAATGGTAACGGTTTTCGTAAAGACCGTTCCTGCACCTTCTGCATTCACTGCATAAACAGCTACGGTATATTCCGAACCGGCAACCAGACGTACGCCCTGGCTCTTGTCAATATCTTCACCTTGCATGGTAGCTCTCGATACCGTTCTTTCCGTAAAGGTGGCATTTACATCCGACCAGTTATACGGTTGCAGCGGATAACTCTCGTTCGGCTTCAATGAAGTTTCGGAAGCCTCTACGAAAGTCTTTTCGGTATAAACATCCGTCAATACTGCACCTATCACATACTTGGCGCATTTGGCGCTTTTCTTCACATCCACATCCATAGAGAACGCGGTAACATTCTTTATTTCGAATTCTACTAGCTCCGCCATGATATCCTCATACTTGAAGATGAATTCCTTCACGGCTTCCTTGCTCTTTCCCGATTCATTCTCTGCATACACGGTCAGCGTATAAGTAAGGTCCATAGTAATAGGAATCTCCAGCTTGGCAGCCTCTTTTCCCGTTACCGCCGTGTACTCGGCAGCCGCCTTTCCTTTCTCTTCGCACTTCCAGTACCACTTCTCCGTTTCCTCGGACGGAGTAACCGTTACTACCGCTTTGGTATTGTCCGTACTGAGTGCAGGCTCGCCTACGCTAATCGTCGGTATCGCCGGTTTCTGGGGTGTCGGTTCGGTGTCGTCCTCGTCCGAGCAACCTGTCCACATAAAGGTAGCAAATGCCAATAAGGGGACCATTGTCTTAAAAATGTGTTTCATACATTATTGAATAATTAGTTAATAATAGGGAAAAGTAAACAGAGAATAAAAATTGAGAAAAAACAGTTAAAGAGAGATTCGTATTACACTGTTACTATTTTGCAAAATTATAAATATTTTATAAAAACAATATAGAATATATATTTTTTTTCGAAACTTTCTTTATATTTGTTGCAAATATATCCAAAGAAAGTTTTACACGGGGTATCTTTTGTAAAATAAAGTATTAACATTATTACAAACTTATTCAGCATGTTTAAAAAGATATTTCCAGTGTTTGCCGATGTTCGGGAGTATGTAACAACCATTCCCAAGTATAATCACTGTCAAAAATAAATATGCGAACGGCAATATACATCCCCAAAATGTCTCTTCCCGTTTGAAACTGAAATCAAAACCAAATTATTAACTAATTCATTAAAAGAACAAAGATGAGAAAAGCAACTCTCTTGTTTGTGCTTTTAACGCTATTCGAAATCCCGTATGTATTGGCACAGGGGGGATTTAGAATAACAGGTCTTATCCTGTCGGCAGAGGACAACCAGCCGGTAATAGGAGTATCTGTAGTTGAAAAAGGCACAACAAATGGCGTAATTACCGATATTAACGGTAATTATAGTATCACGGTAACCACGTCTCCGGCCACATTGCAGTTTTCGTACATCGGTATGAGAACGGTAGAAAAGCAATTTACGGCCGCCGCCCGTTACAACGTAATCTTAGAACCGAATACCGAAATGGTAGACGAAGTAGTGGTAGTGGCATACGGCGTACGCAAAAAGGGGACTATCGCCGGTTCGGTATCTACCGTAAAGTCGGATAAAATGGAGAATGTTCCGGCTGCCGGTTTCGACCAGGCATTGCAGGGACAGACGCCCGGACTGTCGGTTATCTCCAATTCGGGAGAGCCCAGCAAGGCGTCGGTATTCAAAATCCGCGGTACGAATTCTATCAACTCGGGCACATCGCCGCTGTTCATTCTGGACGGAGTGCCCATTGCCAGCTCGGACTTCAACACAATCAGCCCGGGAGACATCGAATCGATTTCCGTATTGAAAGATGCCTCCTCCACCTCTATATATGGAGCACGCGCCGCAAACGGCGTCGTAGTTATCACCACCAAGCGGGGGCTTGCCATGGACAAGGCGAAGGTAACGCTGCGCGCGCAGTACGGCTTCTCGCAACTGGCATCCAACGACAAGTGGACGCTTATGGATACGCCCGAGCGCATCCAGTTCGAAAAGGAAATAGGACTGACGGACGGACAGGACTACACTATCCTGTCGCGTACCAACGTTAACTGGTTGGACGAAGTGTTCAACGACCGGGCGCCGTTGCAGAACTACGAACTTTCCGTAAACCGGGCTACCGACCGCCTCAACTATTACGTGTCAGGCGGCTTTTACGACCAGGACGGTATCGCCCAGAATTCATCCTTCCGCCGCTATAACATGCGCGCCAACGCAGAGGTGAAGGCGAGCAGTTGGCTAAAGATTGGCACGAGTTCCATGGCAGCCTACGAGGAAGTGGAGCAGACGGAAGAAGGCAGCATGACGATTTATACCCCGATAGCCGGCTCGCGCTTCATGCTCCCCTACTGGAGTCCTTACAACAAAGACGGCTCGCTGGCATCGCAGAACGACGGTACTTGGAAGGGTACGGGGCAGAATCCTATCGAATGGATGACGAACAACCCGATACATTACAAGAAATACAAAATCCTGTCTACCGTATTTGCAGAAATAACACCCATAAAGAACCTGACGATACGCACGCAGTTCGGCGCCGACTACTCGCACTCCACTGCTTTCATACAGTCTTATCCCAGCTATGCTATCAACAACCAGCAGGGAACGGCAGGACGTAACTCCACCTTCTCCCTGAAACTCAGCGAAACGACCACTGCCAACTACCGTTGGGAACTGAACGAAGACCATTCCTTCAACTTCATGCTGGGACAGGAAGCCACGGATTTCCAGTCTACCGGTTTCCAGGTAGTAACCAAAGGACAGGCTAACGACTTCCTGACGAACGTAAGTTCCGGTACACGCGCCTCCTCATGGGTAGACTCCAATGAGGCATATGCCGACCTTTCGTTCTTCTTCCGCGGAGAGTACAACTACAAAAACCTTTATTATGCAGAGGTAGCCGCACGTACCGACGCCTCCTCGCGTTTCGGTAAAGACCACCGCTGGGGTGCATTCTGGTCGCTGGGATTTATGTGGAACATCAAGAACGAATCATTCCTGAAAGACATCGAATGGCTTACCGGAGCGCAAATCGCACTCAGTACGGGTACTTCCGGTAACTCGGATATCCCCTACTACGACCACCTCGCACTCGTTTCCGGAGGAGCCAAGTACAACGACGAAGCCGGCATCTATCCCAAACAGAGCGGCAACGAGGAGTTGAGCTGGGAGCAGACCTGGTCTAACAACATCGGGTTGCGCCTGGACTTCTTCAACCGCGCCCATATGGACATCGACTTCTATCACAAAAAGACCACCAACATGCTGATGTACGTACCCGAATCCTACGCCATTAGCGGTATGGGCTACCGTTGGGAGAACATCGGCGCCATGATAAACCGTGGTGTGGAAATCTCGGTCAACGGCGATGTGATACGTACCAAAGACTTTACCTGGAACCTGAACGCCAACATTTCTTATAATAAGAATGAGTTGGTAGAGCTTTACAACGGCGTACAGGAATACGTCAACTCCACCACCGGACTGAAATACGTAGTGGGACATCCCGTGCACGAATACTTCATGAACCGCTATGCCGGCGTGAACCCCGCCAACGGCGATGCCCTTTGGTACACCAAAGACGGAGAGCTGACCACCGAATTCAAGGAGGACGATAAGGTGATGACCGGAAAGTCGTTCGACTCCCCGTGGACGGGCGGCTTCGGCACGACCCTTTCGTGGAAAGGCCTCTCGCTGTCGGCACAGTTCAGTTGGATGGCAGACCGCTGGGTGATGAACAACGACCGCTTCTTCGAAGAAAGTAACGGGTTGTACAGCACTTACAACCAGTCCAGACGGCTGTTGTACGACGGCTGGAAGAAACCCGGAGACATCACGGACATCCCGCGCTACGGCGTAGTGGCACAGCTCGACGACCGTTTCCTGGAGAACACCTCTTTCCTCCGCCTGAAAAACCTGACGCTCGCCTACTCCCTGCCGCAGACGTTGTTGAAGAAAACCAATTTCTTCACATCCGCCCGCATATACCTGCAAGGACAGAACCTGCTTACCTTTACAGGATTTTCCGGGCTGGACCCCGAAATGGCGGACAACGTTTACAGGGCGCAGTATCCGGCTTCGCGCCAGTTTACACTGGGTATCGAAGTGTCATTCTAAACAGAACAATATAAGTTAGCAAGAAAATGATTAAGAAATTCAAATTATACATACTGTCGGCTGCCGTGGCGTTGTCCGTTACCTCCTGCCTGGACAAGATGCCCGAGGACGGAATTCCTTTCGACGAATCCCTGCAAACGGTATCCGACGTGAATTTGGCGGTAATCGGCATATACGATTCCTTCAAAAGCGCATACCTCTATTCCGGTAACCTGACGCTGCTGCCCGACCTGCAGACCGACTTCGTGTACGGAATAAACGGAAATACCAATATCTACGGCGAAATCTGGCGCTGGAAGGACATCAAACCTACCAATACCGACATCGAAGCCGTGTACGGCGACTTGTACACCGTTATCAACCGCTGTAACTTCCTGTTTGACCGGGTAGACAACGTACGGAAAAAGACCAACGACGACAAGGAACTCGACAAGTTAGACCAATGTTGCGGAGAGGCCTACTTTGCCCGCGCACTGGCTTACTCCGAACTGGTGAAGCTGTTCTGCAAGGCTTACGAAAGCGATGAAGAAGCAGCCAACGAGTTGGGCGTTATCCTATCCCAGCACTACCAGGGCAACGAAGAGATGAAGCGCGCTTCGCTCAAAGACTCCTACCAGTTCATACTGGACGACCTAGAGCGTGCGGCGGAACTGCTGAAACTGGAGGAGGACTTCGACCCTTCCAAAGACGGCGTACTGTACAACTCTATCTACTTCAACGAATATACGGTATATGCCCTGCGCGCCCGCGTAGCCCTCTATATGAAGAAGTGGGACGAAGCTATCGAGTATTCCACCAAAGTTATCGAAAGCGGATACTACATCCTGTCGAGCTGTACGCAAACCGCCTCTACGGGTGTCAGCTATTATAAGTATATGTGGACCAACGATTCTTCCACCGAGTCTATCTGGAAGGTAGGCTTCACCGTCAATTCCTACGGCGGCGCACTGGGACGTATCTTTGCCAACTACGACTTTACCAGCGTACGCCCGGACTACGTTCCCGCCACCTGGGTCATCAACCTATACGAAACGAGCGACCTGCGCGTATCCACTATCTTCCAGTCGTTCACCACCGGTTACAGCCACGGGCTTACCTGGCCGCTGCTCGTCAAGTACTTCGGCAACGAAACGTTCACCAGCTACAACATCCTGCATGTAACCATGCCGAAGGTGTTACGCCTGTCCGAACAGTACCTTATCCGTGCGGAGGCTTATGTACAGAAGGCACAGCCCGATTACGGCAAAGCCGGAAGCGACATCTCCAAGCTCCGCCTGGCGCGTTATGCTTCTTACGGCGGCTCCACCGCCATGAGCAAGGACAATGCCATGGACGTTATCAAGAAAGAACGTGTGAAAGAGCTGTATATGGAAGGTTTCCGCCTGCACGACCTCAAACGCTGGCACGACGGCTTCAAGCGCGAGCCGCAAGACCAGTCGCTAGACAACGGCAGCAGCCTGAAAGTGGAGAAGGACGACCCGCTGTTCGTATGGCCGATACCCCAGCACGAACTCGATGCTCCGGGCTCGGAAATACAACCTAATGAAAGTAACAAATAAGATAAAAGATTTATGATAATGAAGAAACTATTAATCGGATGCGTGGCAGCCATTGCTGTCCTGGCAAGCCTTGCCGGATGCGACCAGAACCGGGTGATGTATAGCGGACCCAGTTATCTGATGTTCTCCGATACCCTCTACGAATACATCGTGCAGGAGAGTAACGAGAAATTCGATATTCCCGTATCGGCAACCGCACGCGCCGGCTACGACCGTACGTTCGCCGTGGAGGTGATAGACAAGGAGAGCAACGCCGTCGAGGGGAAACATTATAAGCTCCTCTCGAACACCGTCACTATCAAGGCGGGCGAAATGGCTGCCAATGTGGAGGTAGAGAGTATGTACGAGAACATCGACAAGCGCGACTCCCTGGGATTCGCCCTGCGCCTGGTCGTTCCCGAATCGGAACAATGGGAAATGTACGGAACGAAAACCAAAGTGGTGATACATAAATACTGCCCGTTCGACATCAACAATTACAGCGGCTTCTGCAAAGTCACGTCCACCTACTTCTCCAGTTACTTGGGAGGCATCAAGCTGCGCCTGATAACCTCCGATGTGGTAGAAGACGAGGAGAATACGATTGTGTTGCACGGACTCTTCTACGACGGCTTCGACACGAAGGTCAAATTCAAGCCGGACAACATTGAGGAAGCGGATATCGAGATAGAGGAGCACGTATGCGGCAGCACGAGCGAAGCGTTCGGCACGATTTACGGCAACGGCAAGATGATGATGACGCAACCTTCGGGCTATCCCGCCTATTACAACACCTGCGATAAGTTCATCTTCATGTACATCAACGTACGGGTAGATAACAAAGACGGCTCGCTGTACGGCGTGGTAGATACCCCTGCCAATGTCGTAGAATGGATTAGCGAAGCTGAAGCCGAGAAACTAAGGGAACAAGGATATTAACATTAAACCATATAATAATGAAAACATTGAATTTAAGGAATAAGAGTTGGTTTATGCTATTGGCAGCGATGTTCATCGTAACATTTGCCGGATGTTCGGACAATGACGACGAAGGCGGAGCAACCGCTCCGGTCTTTCCGGAACTGAAAGACATCAACTGCGCCGCCGGCGAAACCGCCGAGATTTCTTTCGAAGCGAACACGGAATGGGAAATCTCCAGCAATGCGGGGTGGTGCAAGTTCAAGAACGGCGAGTTCTCTGAAAGCCTGATGAACGGCAAAGCCGGGAAGCAGACGATTACCATTGTGGCATCCGCCGACGGGCAGAACTACAACGAGGCTGCCGTAGCGGAAATCACCCTGAAAATGGGAAGCCAGTCACAGGTTATCTGTAAGGTGACGCGTGCCGCCAAAGAATATACCGACCTCACGGTTACCGACGAGGACGGTAATGTATACGATAAAGACCACCCGCTCACGATTAAGGGTAACAGCATCGCTACCGCTATCTACACGGTAGTCAAGGCACAGGCGGAAGCCGGCATGAAAATCGGTTTCACCAACCCGGAATGGCTCGCCTTCACTATCGACGAGAACGGAGCGTACAAATTCACCTTCAACCAGGAGAACACCAGCGGGCTGAGCGAGAAGTACCCGATTGCCAAAGGCAACTACGTGCTGACTTTCACTACGGCAGATGCCGCCACCGCCAAGACCGACAAGGTACGCAAGGTGGAAATCCCCCTGATTTATGCCGGATTGCAGCAGGATGCTATCAAAACAGCCCCGACTTACATGAATGTAACGGCAAGCGTGGACGGCAAGGAGATTGTAGGCGATAAGGAAACGACCGACAAGCTGGTATCCACCATTACCGCCTACAACGACGCGTTCCAGGTGGTAACGTTCAGCCAGAAACAGCAGGACGGCAAGTACGTTTACGATTTCAACAGCAATATGGACTGGCTACACGCCTCTATCGGTACGGGTACGAACAAAGACCAGGTAACGGTGAGCGTAGACAACAATACCGGCGAAGTAAGGGAAGCTACCGTCATGGTGTTCCCGCAGGCCGTTTACGACAAGATTAAAGGAAACCTGGAAGGCAGCCTTATCGAAAGCGAAACCAACGACCTCCTCTCCATATACGATGTGAATATCCTGGCTACATTGAAGCAGGAAGCACGGCAGGAACAGGCGGACAGGATTACGTTCTGCGCGGATTATTACTATAACCCCGAAACCACCAATCCTACCGAAATCAAATATCCCGAATTGGAAAGTAATATGGGTTCGAAAGTAACATTCGAGGATATGAAGAACGCAAGCAACGTTACCGATTACAACGTAACCGGGAACAACGTATGGAAAGCCGTCATTCCCAAAAGCATCGTTTCGAACTTCACACTCAATAGCTTTAAGCTGGTGTTCGAGGGTGTGGGTATGGCAACCGGCCAGCAGATAACCGAGCAGGTAAGCAATAACAATGCCGGAGGCTTGAAACTGGAAGGCAATACGTTCGACCTGAAAGGAAATCCCAGGAAAATAAGCGGCTGGGGTATCTATTTCAGCAATCCCGACACTTACGCAAACGACTATAAACTGATAGTCAAGGGAGAGAACGGCGATATCATAGCACTCTGCATCATCACGATTGCCAGCAACTGACCCCGGCATCCGGCAAAGTGCAGACAAATAACTGTAATCCAAAATACAGAAAAGGAAAAATAAATGAACCATAAGAGAACTATAAAAGGAAAAATTCTTCTTGCAGCGCTGGTCGCCATACTTTCGGGTATGGCGCTGGGCGGATGCTCCGACGATAAAGACGAATTGCAGGGAAAGCAGTACGGCTATGTGCAGTTCAAACTTTATAAGTCTACATCCTACGCAGGAGAATCGTCCGTTCAGTCCAAGGCAGCCGGAACGCGTGCCGCAGACGAGCTGGACAAATTGAGCGAAGCGCAGAAGGTGGAAATCGAAATGCAATACAATGGCATGAGCATCACCCAGACCTTAGTACTGAATGCTTACAGCGAAAACAACGCCGAATACGGCATGCGCAGCGACAAGTTGCAACTGCTTACGGGCGACTACAAAATCATCGGCTACAAGCTGCTCGACAGGTTGGATAAGGTAGTGACCGGTATTTCCGCAGGCTCCGACAATACGTTCGAGGTAACACCGCGCGGACTGACCATGAAAGACCTCGTTGTCGATACGCAATCGCGCGGAACGGTAACCTTCAAGCTTATCAAGTCGGGGCTTACGCGTGCGGCAGCCTCTACGGACAAGTCGTACCTGTTCAGCGACATCAGCCGTGTAGACGTTACCGTAACCAACACCTTCACACGCGCCTCGACTACCTTCAAAGACCTGAAGGTGACCTATAAGGAGGAGTATAAGGAAAACCCGAACCCCGACTATACCGACGACAACCTGAACAAGGACAAGTATATGGATATCGGCACAGCCAAATGCGACTCCATACTGTGGCTCCTTGCAGGAACTTACCAAGTTACGGGATACATTACCTACAAGCAGAGCGGCAGTACCTACCCGCAGTTGGAGGAACGTACCCAGCTTGCTGGCGAAACGTTCAGCATCGAGGACAACAAGCAGACCGACGACGCTATCGTACCGGTACAGATGTCTCCGACAGCCGAGTACATCAAGGACTACATGGCACTGAAAGCTATCTGGGAAGCATTGGACGGACAGCACTGGAGCTACCACGGCGACACCCAGCCTGCCGGCTCGACCTGGAACTTCAACAAGGAAATAGATATGTGGGGCGACCAGCCGGGCGTAGAGATTAACGACAAGGGGCGTGTAGTAACCCTGAGCCTGGAAGGTTTCGGAGCCAAAGGAAGAATACCCGACGCTATCGGGCAGTTGACCGAGCTGCGGATACTTTCCCTGGGTTCGCACAACGAGCAGTTGGGCGGCAGGTTGTTCGGAACCAGCGGCATCTCTGCGAATATGAGCGAAGCCCAGCGGCAGAAAATGCGCATGCACTACAAGGAGCAGTTCATAGACTACGACCCGCGGGAGCAGTTGTCCGACTTCCTGAAAGAGAGTATCAACAACGACCCTGAGATGAAGGCAATTCCGAAAAGCACGCGCATCCACCTGAAGGATACCCAGATAGGCTACGTAGCCAACAACATCACTTTCGTATCGAAAGCCTTGCAGCGCCTGACGCAACTGCAACAGCTCTATATCGCGAATACTCCCCTCGAAGCGGAAGACATCTGCACGGATTGGGAGAACCCCGGCTCCGAGTACGCCCTCCTGTATAAAGACGAGAGTGCCTCATGGAGCTGGAAGAAGTTCGAAGACCTGAAGGACGTAGAACTCTACAACTGTCCCAAACTGACGAGGATGCCCGACTTCCTGTTCGAGCTTCCCAATGTGGAACTGCTGAACTTCGCCTGCAACAAGGGTATCGACGGATTGAACGGAGCTAAGGACGGCACGGGCGCACAGTTTACCGCAGACTGGAAAAAGCTGGCGGACTCCCCCGTAGGAGCCAAACTGCAAATCCTATACTTCGGGTATAACAACCTGAAGGAATTCCCTCCTTATTCATCCCTGAACAAGATGCGTAAACTGGGCTTGGTGGACTGTATGCATAACAACCTGACCGGCGAGCTATCGGCATTCGGCAAAGAGATAGAGATTACGACGCTGGACCTGGACTACAACCATATTACCAAGATACCGGACAACTTCTGCGGCTTCACCGACCAGGTGGAAACGCTGAACTTCTCCCATAACGAGATAGAGTACATCCCCAACATCTTCGACGCCAAATCCATATATATAATGGGAGCCGTAGACTTCTCGTACAACCGTATCGGTGTAAACGGCACGAACATTGAGTGCAGCCAGGCAGACTTCAAGGGCATCAACGCCGCTACGGTAACGTTGTCCAACAACCTGATAAAGGACTTCCCGAAAGAGCTGTTCTCGTCCGGCTCGCCGATGACGACGCTTATCATCAGCAACAACCTGATGAAAGAAATTCCGGAGAACTCCCTGAAACCCAAAGAGGGCAACTACAAGAACACGAACCTGCTCATGGCGATAGACCTCCGCTTTAACAAGCTGACCAAGCTGTCCGACGACTTCCGTGCGACGACCTTGCCTTACCTGCGGAACATGGACCTCGGCTACAACTGCTTCTCCAAGTTCCCGAAGGCTCCCCTGAACAGCAGCCAGTTGCAGGCTATCGGCATCCGCCACCAGCGCGATGCGGACGGTAACCGCATCCTGCGCGAATGGCCTGAAGGTATCACTACCTGCCCCAGCCTGTTGCAACTGCAAATCGGTTCGAACGACATCCGCAAGGTGAACGAAACAATGACTTCGAAGCTCTGGATTGTAGATATCAAGGACAACCCCAACATCTCTATCGACATGACGAGTGTATGTCCCTATATCAAGGCAGGCATGTACAAGCTGATTTACGACAAGACGCAGGACATCCGCGGTTGCGATGCGTTGGATATTAAACGATAACAATAACAAGAAAAACTTTATCAATGAAATACATAAGTAAGATAACACTGGGATTGGCACTTTGCACAGGGCTTATCGCCTCTTGCAAGGATGATGAAGAAACGAGCATCTCCGGTGGCATTGCAGTGGATAAAGAAGAAATCGTAATCGGCCCCGAAGGGGGTATCGAGACGATTGCCGTCCTCGCCAACTCCAACTGGGTGGCAGGCTCCTCCCAGCCCTGGATTTTCGTATCTCCGGCAAACGGGTCGAGCTCGGCGGATTGCAGCCTTGCCATAGACTCTACCCTGGAAAATACGCAACGTACGGCGCAAATCCGTTTTGCTCCCGAAGGACGGGAGGCGAAGCTTATCAGCATCACCCAGTTCGGTTTCGGAAAGCAAATCATACTGAAAGAACCGGATGTGGAAATAGAGAATTCGGCAGATTATGAGAAACGCTACCTTGAAGCCACCATTTCGAGCAACGTCAACTTCCGGATAGACAGCGAAAACATAGACTACTCTTTTGCCGAGACGGAAACGATGACGCCCGAAGAAAAGACGGAAGCGGAAAGCGAACGTACCGCCTGGCTGGAAATGCCCAATGACAAAGACCTGAAAGTGAACCTCGACCGCCTGGCGCGCCCGCGTACTATCAAAGTGCGCTTCCGCTGGAAGATGAATACGGCGCCTTATACCCGTATAGCCAAAATAAAGCTGGTTGCACAGAATCCGGAAACCGACCAGTTGGTAGACGACAACGGCAAACCGGTTGACGCCGTTGTCCTGACCGTTACCCAGAAACCCGCCGTGAAGATTGAGGACAACCGTGCCGGCGACTCCCTGGCTATCGTGACTATCAACGAGAAAATCCAGAGCATGATAATCTTCAACACCAGCGAGAACCTACAGAACTGGAGCAATGTAACGCTATGGGAAGCCACCGACAAGGATATGCCCGTAGGAGCTGCCGGACGTATACGTTCAGTGACATTCTACCTGTTTAACCTGCGCGACAAGGAAACGTTCCCCAAAGAGATACGTTACCTGAAGTACCTGGAAAGCCTCGAAATCCAGAGCAACACCAACCACCAGACGCGTATCGTCTCCTTATGCGATGAAATATGCGAGTTGAAGAACCTGAAACACCTGTTCATAGGCGCTTACGGGTTGGAAACACTGCCCGAGGACTTCTATAAGCTGGGCGGAGGCACGGACAAGAGTTATAAAGGGCTGGAAACACTGAATATGTCGAGCAACAACTTTACAAGCCTTGCAGACCTAATCGATGTGGTGAATGAAGAGAATTTCCCGCACCTTCATACGTTTACCCTGACCACTTGCCGGCGTGTCGATGGATACACCGACCTGAGCCAGGGGCACAGTTCCAAAGGACGTCCGCTCGGCCTGGATATCAACATCAGCAACGGAAGGGAAAAAGACGCCTTCCTGAAATTAATGACATGGGAAAACCTGAGAGCCCTGCAATTCTCCTACAACTACATCGAAGGCCAGTTGCCCACGGATGCGGAAATGGATGCCGCACTGAAAGCAGCAGGCAGACGGACGCGGTACGACGAAAGCGACTTCTCGACCGACGAGGACGATTACCTGGAGCAACTGGTTGGAGACACCTGCATATGGCTAAAGACCAGCGACAACCCGGTAACATTTACCTCCGTAGACGGGAGCAGCGAAGATGTTATAGGGCAGGATGTACCGCGCGTATTGCCGAGAATGCGTGATTTCCACCTCAACCTGAACTTCCTCACAGGACCGATTCCGAACTGGGTGCTTTTCCACCCGTACTTCGTGAAATGGTATCCTACCGGTCTGTTCTTCACCCAGCAAACCCAGGGAAAGAACTCTGCCGGACAGAAAGTGGGATTCAGCAACGTCGACGACGAGAAGTTCAGCTTCGACTACTATTATCCGAAGGAGAAACCCTCCGGTGCGGTCGTCAGTGGTGTAGCTTACCCCTTGTATCATTACAAATACGTGTCGTCCAACGACTAAGGAATCCGGTACGGAATCATTAACAAGCAATAATTTTAAAAAGAAACAATGAAGAAAAGATTCATCTATATAGCACTCTTCTCCCTGGCGATGACAGCCTGTACGGAGCAGGAAATCATAGAACAACCGTCTACCCCTACGGGGGGGACGGAAATTCGGCTTCCGGCAGATGTCACCTCGGGCGAGTTGCTGATTAAGTTCAAGCCGGAGATGACCGACATCCTCGACCAGACCATGACAAGGGCGGCAAAGAGCGGCGGTGTAATGACCCGTTCGGGTATCCCCTCCACCGACGAGGTGCTGGATATACTGGGCGGTTACCATTTCGAACGCATCTTCCCGGTAGACGCCCTGAACGAAGAACGTACCCGTATCGCCGGGCTTCACCTGTGGTATCTGGTGAAATTCGACGAGGACACGGACTTGCAGGAAGCTGCCGGCCGCCTCGGTAAATTGGGAGAAATATCCAAAGTGCAGGGCAATACCCACATCAAACGCGCTTACAGCACGAAAGCGCACCGCACTTATGTAAGCGAAAAAGTTTTGCAACGGAAAGCGGTAACCCGCAGCGGGGCATCGGGAAATGTATTTTCCGACCCGGGGCTTGCCTACCAATGGCACTACCATAATTCGGGCAGCAATATATTCGATAAAGTAAGCAAGGGCGAAACGCTTGCCGGCTCGATAGCCGGATGCGACGTAGGCTGCTACGAAGCATGGCAAAAGTGTACAGGCGACCCTTCTATCATCGTTGCCGTACTGGACGAAGGAGTTATGTACACCCACCCCGACCTGAAGGACAACATCTGGACTAACCCCGAAGAAGAGCTGTATGCCGAGAAAGACGCGGACGGCAACGGATACAAGGACGACAGGTATGGATATAACTTTGTAAACAACACCGCAATCATCTCGTGGACGGATGTAAACGACAGCGGACACGGCACGCACGTTGCCGGAACGATTGCCGCCACCAATAACAACGGTATAGGCGTATGCGGCATTGCCGGAGGAGACGGCTCGAAGAATTCCGGCGTGAAAATCATGTCGTGCCAGGTATTTTCCGGTGAAAGCGGCGTTTCGCTGAACGGAGAGGCAAAGGCTATCAAGTATGCCGCCGACAACGGAGCGGTTATCCTGCAATGCAGTTGGGGATACAACTCCGCAGAGGCCAACGAGGTGGACGGATACGTCCTGGGCCCCGCCACCGAAAAGGAATGGGCTACCACCTATCCGCTGGAAAAGGAGACACTGGATTACTTTATCAACAACGCAGGTTCGCCCAACGGCGTAATAGACGGCGGTATCGCCATTTTTGCAGCCGGCAACGAATACGCCGGGCTTCCCGGTTATCCGGGAGCATATTCCAAATGCCTCACCGTAAGCGCCGTAGCAGCCGACTTTACTCCTTCCTGTTATAGCAACTACGGTGTGGAAGTGGATGTTTGCGCACCGGGCGGAGATACGGAATACTATAATCCTATCGGAGAAGAAGATACGGAGTTCATCGACCCGTCGGACAACACGGCAGCAGCTTCCGGCTCTATCCTCTCTACCCTGATACAGAACGGCAGGGCTGCCTACGGGTATATGGAAGGTACTTCCATGGCATGCCCGCACGCCTCCGGCGTAGTGGCATTGGGGCTGTCGTATGCCGTACAGCAGCGGCGCCACTTCAAGGCGAGCGAGTTCATACAGTTATTGAAAAGCTCGGCAAAACCGGTAGACGACTATTACAAGAACGGTAAGAAGAAGGTTTATTATCAGAACCATATCTCGCCTGCCGCCTCTCCCACTATCATGGAGTTGTCCAAGTACATCGGCAAAATGGGTGCGGGAGTCGTGGATGCCGGAGCGTTGCTGAACAACATCGCAGGAAGCGGCTCGGATATGAAGGTTCCCAACATATATGTAGCGGAAAATGCCATATCGAGGCTCAACCTGGCTTACTACTTCGTAGACGGCGAACAACTGGCTTACACCTGCACATCATCCGATGCCGCAATAGCCACGGTAACCGTAGACGGCACGATTATGAGCGTAACCGGAGTAAAAACCGGAGCTGCCAAGATTACCGTAAAAGTAAACGGCGGAAGCGAACAGACAGTCACCGTTACGGTGCGCAAGAACGCAAACGACAACGGTTGGATGTAATTTTCACGATTTAATGAAACCAGTTAATAGAATACAGTTATTTATATTCTGTATGGGATTCGGTTATTCCTGGGCAGCCAATGCCCAGGATACCCGCTTCCTTACACGGTCGAGGGCGGATTCGCTGGTAAACCCTCTCCTCGCTAAAGAGGCGGAGCAGATAATACGCTTCGACAGGACGGTGCAGGACATCGGAACACTGACGGAGGACGATGAACCGAGAACATACAGGTTCGTATGCACCAACATCAGCGAAAAGACCGTCCGACTGGAAAGAGTGAGGACAACCTGCGGATGTGCGGTTGCACACGTAGAGGCGGGAGACATAGAACCGGGAGGAAAGAGGGACATCACATTGGTGTACAACCCCAAAAATCATCCGGGAACGGTGGATACGAATGCATTCGTATATCTCGCACAATCAGAAAAAGCCCCCGTAGCGAAGCTGACGCTCATAGGCAACGTATTGCCGGCGGCAGGACAATGGGCAAGATACCCTTACGCAATGGGGAAACTGAGGCTGAAACAGAAGCGAATGGAGTTCAAGGAAGTAGCGCCCGGAAAAAGGCAGGCCGAAAGGATTTTATGCGGAAATAGCGGGGAAAAGCCACTGAGACTGTCCGCAGTAATCATACCCGGTTTCGCCACGTTCCGCACAGAGCCCGAAGTTATAAACCCGGGAGAGGAGGCGGACATCGTAATAACCGTCGATGCCTCGAAGATTCCCCACGGGAAAGGAGGGCAGTTCAGCTTTCCGGTTATAATAGAGGGACTGGACGCACGGCCGTCAGATCGGACGCTCGACATCAAAGTAAACTGTATCAAGTAACGATAAAAACAAGAAAACGAATATGAAGAATATTTTCAACTTAATGGCTTTATTTGCCTTCCTGTGCTGCTTCTCCGCCTGCGACGACGATGAAGCGGTAATTCCTACACTTGCAGTAACTCCTGCCAACCTGAACGGGACATGGGAACTTGCCGAATGGAACGGGCAACCCCTGGCGGAAGGTACGTACTGTTATGTGACTTTCGACAGGAAAGAGCAGACTTTCGAGATGTACCAGAAATTCGACAGCATGTACGCACGGCACATCACCGGAGGTTTCAGCATCGAGGAAGACCCTTATCTGGGTTCCGTTATCGACGGAGTATATGATTATGGCAACGGAGAATGGAACAATAAGTACATCGTAACCGATTTACTGGAAACGGGCTCCATGATATGGACTGCCAAAGACAATGAAAACGACGTAAACAAATACGTGCGTTGCGAGGCGGTTCCCGAGGACATCATTGCGGAAGCGAAGGTGGACAAGGAGGAATAAAACGTATTAGTATTTTTTTTTCATAAATTTTATTCTAACAAAAATCTGTGGGGAATCCGTGAGGACTCCCCACAGGTGCTTATAGTCTCTACTCCTTCATGTATTTTTTCAGTATCGGGTAGAGCATCTCCGCATAACGCATAAAACCCAAATCCGTAAAATGAACACCGTCTACGGTAGCTTCTCCATCGTTTCCAATCATATCCTTAGAAGAGAGCAGATAGATATTCTTCTCTCCCCGTTTCTTTAGGGATTGAAAAACAGCGTGCAAAGTTTCGTTCTTGTCTTTCACCTCCCTGGCAACGGTTCTATTAAAACGGGAATGGGTAAATATAGGATTCTCCACAAAAAGTACGGGCGTATCAGGATGCTTGCTACGGATAATGGAATAGAACTTATCTGCACGCTCCTTTATCTGCTCCACACTGGCATTCGGAACAAAATCCAATACAAATACCGAAGCATCCACACCCGCTATCACATGCGCTATCTCCAAATCCAACAAAGCATTACCGCTAAATCCCAGATTGATACACTCCCGATTGAGCCAACGCTCCAAGATATTGGTATGTGCCATACCCGGACGGGAAGCGCAGCCTCCTTGCAGAATACTTGTCCCGTAAAATACAACCGGTTTCTTACGTACCGGTAATTCCACTGCCGGTCTGCTAATTCGAGATAGCGAATCGACACCGATAGAAAGAGAGGTTACCCCGTCATATAAAGAAAGGTATAAAAGATATTCACGTTCTTCGGGCAGCATATCTTTCACTATCGTTGCCTCATTCGCTTTTCCTTGCGGCCGTCCGCTCCCGGCAAATACCCACTTCCCGTCTTGCAGGCAATATAAATCAAGTCCTTTAATGCCTGTGGGGGTCATGTGGTTCATATTCCTGTCGAGCAATACATTCCATTTGGCTGCAATCCGGGTAGAATTAGAGCGAAAACGTACGGCAAGTCCGGCACTGTTACGCCCCAATTCCCATAAAGGTTTACGGGAAATATGCTGTAAAGAGTCCGGCAAACGTTCGTAGCGTGTAAGGGCTGTCCCGGTGGCTTTTCCTAAAAGAGGAAAAGCGGAAGCGTCGTGATAGACGATTTGTGCATTAGCGGATACAGCCAGGAACAGGGACAGAAGAAAAGATTTTGTTTTCATGCGATAGATGATGTCAAGTATTTCCCAAAATCGAAAAGCGTTATTTCTTCTCAACCTGCGCCCATTCCTTAGCACCTTGCTCTTTCAGTTTGGCAGTGAACGCTTTCGCCTTTTCCATTGCGGCGGCTTCTTCCTCAGGGCTTGCATAAGCATGCTTGTACCCTTTTACAACGTTCCACTCGCCGCGGGTAAAATCGGGGAATGCTACCGGAGCACAATTGTTATCCATAGAAAGCTCGCCTAATTCTGCCAGGCAGCATCACTCCGCCAAGTCGTACACATCCATATCTAAAGGCAAACCGTTTTGCAGGCAATAAACCAGGCGGCTGTCCATGATAAAGTCCATGCCGCCATGACCGCCCACTTCTTTTGCCATATCGCCGTATTTCTTCAAGATAGGATGTTGGTATTTAGCGACAAGCGCTTCCATTTCCGCCTCCGGCAGGAAGCCGTGCGAGTTCAGGTCGTCTACCTTAGGCTGTACCCCCGAAGCGGTAAGCTGGTCGGCATCGAGCGCATAGCCCTCGACGGGATATTTATTGGCAAACCCCTTCGAACCGGTCAACTGGTACAGCCGGTTGTACGGCTGGGGGGTCATTACATTATGCTGGATTTCGATTACCTTGCCGTTGGCGGTACGAATCAGCGTCGTAGTGTGGTCGCCGTTGCGGAAGTTGTTGCAGGCGGAATCCGTCCTGGCTTCCACCAACGATTTCCCTACTACCGACTTGGTGTCCATGGCAACCAAAGTCTGCATGCGGTCGCCGCGGTGAATATCGAGCACCTGCGCCACGGGGCCCAGCCCGTGAGTGGCATACACGTCTCCGCGATGCCGCATGTTATAGTCCAGGCGCCAGCCTAATTTGTCGCCTTCGCCGTTTTTCCAGTAATGGTCCCAGAAGGGGCTCAGGTTATGGATATAAGCGCCTTGCGCACGGATTACCTCGCCGAACACTCCTTGCTGCGCCATGTTCAGCGTATTCATCTCGAACCAGTCGTAGCAGCAGTTTTCCAAAATCATGCAGTGCTTGCGGGTCTTTTCGCTCATATCGACCAACGCCCAGCACTCTTTCAGGTTCATGGCGGAGGGAACCTCGATAGCCACGTTCTTGCCATTCTCCATAGCGCACATCGCTACGGGAAAGTGGTGCAGCCAGTCGGTGGCGATGTAAACCAGGTCTATATCGTCGCGCTTGCAAAGTTCCTCGTATCCCTTTTCGCCGGAATATACGGCGGCTTTCGGCAGGGATGCCCGTTTAAGGTATTCCTGGCACTGTTCCGCCCGTTCGCGTTCGTAATCGCAGAGCGCCACGACCTGCGTGCCGGGGATATGGGTGAAACGTTCCACCGCTCCGGGACCGCGCATGCCCAGCCCTACGAAGCCCACACGCACGGCTTCCATTTTGGAAAGTGCCAATCCTATTACGCTTTTTTGGTCTGCCGGGCGTTGGGGAGTTTCTACGACAATCGTTCCGTTCTCCCATTGCCAACGGGTTCCCTTGTCGTTTGTCTGCACAGTGGATGTATTGGACGAACATGCGCACAGTGCGATGCACATGCCGGAGAGTAATAATGCCTTCAAGCCTTTCATATTTCTGGGGTTTAAAGTTTATAACTGCTTTTTATTTATGTGTTTCAACGATTTTGGTGGGCGCCATTTCCATGTTCCGGCGGTCTACCTGGCGAACGACGGCAGCGGCAAGTTGCAGGAAAGCGCGCCCCGTCGCCGTATTTTCGTCCAGCGCCACGGGAGTGCCGTTGTCCCCGCTTTCGCAGATGCTCTGTACAACGGGTATCTGTCCCAGCAAAGGCACGTTCATCTCCTCCGCCAGTTGCTTGGCGCCTTCCTTGCCGAAGATATAATATTTGTTCTCCGGCAGCTCGGCAGGCGTAAACCATGCCATATTCTCTACCAGCCCGAGAATGGGTACGTTCACCTTATCGTTGGTAAACATGTTGATACCTTTGCGGGCGTCCGCCAACGCCACCGCCTGCGGGGTGCTGACAACGACTGCCCCCGTCATGGCAAGCGTCTGCACCACGGTGAGGTGGATATCGCTCGTTCCGGGAGGCAGGTCTATCAGGAAGTAATCCAGCTCGCCCCAATCGGCATCGGCAATCAACTGCTTCAGGGCATTGCTCGCCATGCCGCCACGCCACAGGGTAGCCTGGTCGGGGTCTACAAAGAAACCGATAGACAGGAGTTTGATGCCGTACTTCTCTACGGGGATAATCAAATCCCGCCCGCCGATGTTCTCGGCATACGGACGTGCGTCTTCCACCTGGAACATCTTGGGCATGGAGGGCCCGAAGATGTCGGCATCCAGCAGTCCTACCTTATAGCCCAACTTAGCCAGCGAAACCGCCAGGTTAGCGGCAACGGTGGACTTGCCCACGCCTCCCTTGCCGGAGGATACGCCGATGATGTTCTTTACCTGCGGCAGCAGCTTGCCCACCTCCGGGCGTGCTGCCTGACGGCTTTCCGTGGTAATAGTTACTTCCACTTCCGGCGATACATAGGTGTGTATCGCTGTCTCGGCTGCCTTTATCATCGACTTCATAAAGGGGTCGGTCGGCTTCTCGAATACCAATGAGAAACTGACTTTCATCCCGTCGATACGCAGGTTGTCGGCAACCATTTCCGCCTCTACGAGGTTCTTCTTGTTGCCAGGATAGCGCACGGTTGCCAGTGCGTCTAAGATTAATTTAGGATAGAGAGTCATGTTATTTACTATTTGACGATTTACGATTGATTATTTGTTATGTATCGGTTACTTTATAAATGTTGATTATTTGTTATTGATTGATTATCTGTTATGTAACGGTCACTTTATAGATATTGATTATTTGTTATTGATTGATTATCTGTTATGTAGCGGTTACTTTATAGATATTGGTTATTTACTATTAATTGATTATCTGTTATGTAGCGGTTACTTTATAGATATTGATTATTTGTTATTAATTGATTATCTGTTATGTAATGGTTACTTTATAGATATTGGTTATTTGCTATTAATTGATTATCTGTTATGTAGCGGTTACTTTATAGATATTGATTATTTGCTATTCGACGAAAATTGTATTCAACGGTAAACGCTTGTGCTTAACCCGTTTGTTATTTACTTGTCTGGAGGCCGCTGCGCTTGCTACGGTTGTAGCTGCGGTACTCATCCAACTCTATCTCCACATCGGGTTCTTGCAGTTCGCCGCATTGCGGAAGCCGGAACTTGACGTATTTTATGGTTAAACCGCGGTCAAGCCATTGCTGCTCGTAATAGGTGCGGATACCGAGAATATCGTCCACCAGCCCGGAGTGGTAGAGGTCGTCGGTGATGAACTCTACCGGAAGCCCGTTCTTCTCTATCATGTATCTGGTATAGGTGAACATGAAATTGCTGTCGGTCTTTACGTGGATAGTACCGCCGTCTTTCAGGAACTTGCGGTAGCGCTCCATGAAGTAGGTAGAGGTAAGGCGCTTAGTGGCTTTCTTCATCTGCGGGTCGGAGAAAGTGAGCCATATCTCGCTCACCTCGCCCGGTGCGAAAAAGCGGTCTATGATTTCGATGTTGGTGCGCAGGAAGGCGACGTTTTTCATGCCTGCCTCCAGCGACTCGGTGGCTCCCGTCCACATGCGGGCGCCTTTAATGTCTACGCCGATGAAATTCTTATCGGGAAACATGCGTCCCAACCCCACCGTATATTCTCCGCGGCCGCAACCCAGTTCCAGCACAATCGGATTATCGTTCTTGAAGAACCGTTCGTGCCAGTTCCCTCTCATGTCAAACGGAATGTTGTCCACCGCCGAATACGGGTATTCGAAAACGTGCGGATAACGTGCCATATCGGCGAATTTCTCTAATTTATTCTTTCCCATTCGGTATGTATTAAAGTGTTTCTACCCGACCGGTATAGTTGTAGAACACCCGGTCGCCGAAGCATTGACGGAACAATGCGTATTTATCGATGCCCGTGCAATGGCAAACGCCCAACCGTTGCGGCAGGCGGTTTTCAAAGAAACGGGCTATCACCTCGAATTTCTCCCTCTCCGTATTACGGATGTGGAAGCCGCCCAGCACCAGCCTCAACGGTTGCTGGGGAAAGTTGTCCTGCACCGTGCGGACGATATTCGTAATCCCCCGGTGCGAGCAGGCGCTCAAAACGGATATTCCGCCGGTTTGCCTCAGCACCAGCGCCAGCTCGTCCGCAAAGGTATCGGCTTGCCTGCCTCCTCCTTCCGCTGTTGTGAAGAAGTGCTCGAAGTGTGTATCTTCCTCGTCAGTTATCGCCAGTTGCGGAAAGATGAACACGCCGGGGCACAACTCTGTGGTTTCTTCCACAAAACGGAAACGGGTGCTATCCAACGCATCGGGCTGTATCACGCCGTTTTCGCGTTCCTCCTTGAACTTCGGACGGAAAAGTTCTTTCTTGCAGATAACCTCCGCCTTATCGTTCAGCGCAAGGAAGTGGTGCAGCCCGCCCGTATGGTCGCGATGTCCGTGCGACAGCACCAGGAAGTCCACTTCTCTCAAATCGATGCCGAGCACCCGGGCGTTGCGTATAAAGAGGTCGGAAGCCCCGGTATCGAACAGCAGGCGATGCCCACCCGTATCAACAAGCAGGGAAAGCCCGTGCTCTCCCTGTAATCCCTTGCCGTAAACCGAATTTTCGACGAGGGTCGTAATCTTTATATTCATGCGTTATTCCACGATAGTTACCCAGCCGTGTACATCGGGCTCGTCGCCGTACTGGATAGCGCGCAGCTTATTGTACAGCTTGGTGCAGACGGGTCCCGGCTTGCCGTCTTTGGCAATGACGTACGACTTGCCGTTCTCCACATCGTCGATGCGCTCGATAGGGCTGATAACGGCTGCCGTGCCGCAAGCGCCCGCTTCTTCGAAGGTCAGCAGTTCTTCTTCCGGAACCGGACGGCGCTCTACCTTCATGCCCATGTCCTCGGCAAGTTGCATCAGGCTCTTGTTGGTAATGGACGGAAGGATAGATGTGGATTTCGGTGTGATATAGGTGTTGTCTTTGATGCCGAAGAAATTGGCTGCACCGCATTCGTCGATGTATTTCTTTTCTTTAGCGTCCAGGTAGAATTCGCAGGCGTAGCCCAAGTCGTGCGCTTTCTTATTGGCGCGCAGGCTTGCCGCGTAGTTACCACCTACTTTATAAATGCCTGTGCCCAGCGGTGCGGCACGGTCGAACTCACGGATAATAACGTACGGATTGGTAGAGAACCCTCCCTTGAAGTAAGGTCCTACCGGCGTTACGAACACAACGAACAGGTATTCCTTTGCCGGATGTACTCCGACTTGCGCTCCCGTACCCACTAGCAGCGGACGGATATACAGGGAGGCTCCCGATTCGTAAGGCGGGATGAAGCGTTCGTTCAGTTTCACGACTTTGAGAATGGCTTCCTTAAAACGTTCTGTCGGCAGCTCGGGCATCAGGATACCGCGGCAGGTAGATTGCAGGCGCGCCGCATTTTCTTCCAGACGGAAGATGCGTACCTTACCGTCTTTGCCACGGAATGCTTTCAAGCCTTCGAATGCTTCCTGGCCATAGTGCAAGCAGGTGGCTGCCATGTGCATAGGGATAGTTTCCTCGCTGCATACTTCCAATGCGCCCCACTGTTCGTTACGATAGTAAATTCTCACATTGTAATCTGTCTTCATATAGCCGAACGGCAGATTAGCCCAATCCAGTTCTTTCATATCTCGCTTATTTAATTATTCGGTTATTTATATTCGCTTATCGAATACCTGCGTATTCAGATATCCGTTTATTATCTGTTTATAGTCTGTTATTGTTCGTTTATTCTGTTTATTGCCTGTTTATATCTGTCTATTGCCTTATCTATTGCTCGTTTATTATTCGTTTATAGTCTGTCTATTGTCCGTTTATCGTCCGTTTATCAATACCCGTCCGTTCGATATTTATCTATTAATTATTCAAAACTAACTATTTGCAACAAAAGTAATGGTTATTCTTCATATTTCCTAAAGAAGTATTATTTTTTCCGGCACAAGATTGCCTATGCCTTTTTTTCCGTCCACTACACAAGAGGCAGGGAACGCACCGCACACAAAAGTGTATGGAAACGGGATATAAGCTGATAAATACCGTGATATCCGTATCCTTTAGCATTATATCATGGAGTTGCCGGCACTGAATAAGACAAAAAGAATAGGCTTCCTACCGGATTCGGCATGTGGAGTGAATGGTGTTTCAACAGTTGGAACTAATTGTTCGCCCTGTCGGAACAGTTTGTTCCACCCTTTGAAACAAACTGTTCCATAGGCATGAACACTTTGTTTTCCATGCTGCGAACACTTTGTTTTTCATGTTGCGAACACTTTGTTTTCCACGCTGCGAACACTTTGTTTTCCACGCTGCGAACACTTTGTTTTTCATGTTGTGAACACTTTGTTTTTCATGCTGTGAACACTTTGTTCCAAAGGGGAAAACAAAGTGTTTCATACTGTGAACCAGGATATAAGCCCTAATTCCGGTAGGATAAGCAAACGGTATGGATAGCTTCTGTTTATGAGAAAAAAAAGGATGTACCCGATTCACATCCGGTACATCCTATGGTCACTTGTCAAAAAAAAATTAGATAGCCGAAGCTATTTTGGGGAGAGTATTAAAAATGAAAAAGCATTTTTTCCGTAAAATTCATATTTTTCTTCTTCGCGCTCTTTAATGATGAAGTTGCCGGGGTACTGGTTCTGTCCGGTTCCGTAAACTCTTGCTTAAATAAGCCTGTCGTAGCTCCGTCTTCCTGTGTGTAACCGAAAGCCCATGTAACATATTCTTCTCCGGGATAAACCGTACCTACATAAGTGACATTGTCAGTGTATTCCCCCGTATAAGCATAGCCTAACAGATATCCGAAGTTTTCGATAAAATATTGGATGAACTCCTCATCGGTCGCTCCATGCTTTACAAAATCTTCTTTTGAGAACGTTCCGAGCATATACCCTGCCGAAAGGTCGGAAGGAGTATATGTGATAGCTGTTCCGTACGCTCCATTCAAATCGATGTTAATGCCGATAGTAAGTCCTGTAACCGTACTCGGAGCCGGTGTTTTCTGCATTTCGGAAACGAAAGCCCTGGTTGTACGTACGCCTTTCTTATCCACACCGAAAGCAATAGCAAAATATTCCTGCTCGGGTTTCAATTCCGTAAGGTTCAAATCATTCATGACATTCAAGGTTCGCGTACCGGTATAAATATAGTTATCGCCTGCCCAGTCTATGCCAAAATACCCTGTTTCCTGCAATATCAGACGGTCGGCCCATGCCTCAGCAGTATATTCGTCCAAACGTTCGGCGGAAGACACACTTACATACCAGCGTGTCGTTTCCTTGGACGGGGTAACTTTTACATCGAGATTATTGGGAAGGACATTCGAGAATTCGAACTCAAACGTACAGTCATCCGCCACTTCGAATTTAGTCGTTCGGAAATCGAATCTGTACAACGGGGTCGTTACAACTTTATCGGCCGTCAAACCGAACGCTACCACTACGTATTCCGCATCTTCTTCCAGGGTTGCGAGCATTTCGCCCTTTACTCCTGTATCCAGCATATCGGCAAAAGTCAGTTCCGGAAGTGTTTTTGCCAGTTCTTCCAGGTATTCTATGTAGAACGTAAGGAATTCATTGTCCTTGCCCTCGTACTTATCCATATCGGCCTTCTTGGCATACAGATGTACATAAGTAGCTGTCTCTTTAGACGGCGTAATCTTGTATTGCGCACTGTTCCACTTAATGTTGGAGAATTCTACGGCAAAGGTTATGGTTTCCGTCTTAAATGTCTGTACCGCCAATTTGGAAACGGTTTCGCCGTATGAGGCTGCCGCAACAATCACATACTCTTTATTGATTTCCAACCCTGACTTCTGTACGGTTTCGCCCGCCACATTAACGGGAGATGCCTCCTTGTCTGCCAAAAGCTCCGCAGCGGTAGGTTGCGCGGCGTTGCTTAAAAGGACCTTATACACAGCTTTCTCGGCATCTTCTACTGTAAACTTTATGTCTACCGAGTTTTCAGAGGGTGTTACCTTCTCGATTTTAACCGCCGGAGCATGTGTCTCCGTACCCGGTGCGGGAACCGGTTCCGTCGTAGGGTCATCGTCACCGCACGCCCATAGCCCTAAGGCTATACATAATAATAAGCTTAACTTCTTCATAACTTGAATTTTATTTGATTAATAATAAATGTTTCATTTTCCCGCCACCGTATGTACCGTTACCGAAGTAGCGGCAACGGCATCTGCGTCTCCCTTTACCTGAAGCTCGATTTTCAACTCTCCCGGCAAGGTGTTCGTAAAGATATATTCATAATAGAACGGTACGGAGGAGATATCCGAGATAGTAATTCCGCCTACTTTCAGTTCGGCCGAAATGATTTTACCGTTATCGGCAGTACCTTCGCCGCGGATAATAAGCTTTTCGTCCGTGCTGACCGCCGAACCGTCTTCCGGCAGGAAAATCCTGCAAGTAAGGTGTTGCCCGGTTACGGGCTCGGAACTTATCGTATCGTCGTCGTGGCAGCCGGCAACCGACAGGCTAACGAAGAACAGGAATAATATAGATAATGTATGTTTCATAAACAGGATATATTTGAACTTCTTATTTATACAATGCGCAATGGATATAGTAGAAGGTGGTCTGCATAAAAGGACTTTCGTAAAGGTTCTCCATATTTTCATCCTCGTACGCCCGCAGTACGAAAGCAAGCGGGTCGGCTTCCTTCACTCCGCCGAAAGCAAGTATGAAACTGCCGTCTGCCTGCATGACCGGACCTAAAGTAATGGCTTGGGACGGGTTGCTTACAAAATTGCCTTTTGCATCGACCAGTTCGAAGAAGAAATACAAACCGCCGTCCGAACCGGTATTCTGTCCGGCAGGAAAAGCCAGGCAGTTTCCGGAAGCGTATGCGTGCAATACGAAAGGCGAACCTGTCAGCATATTAGACACTGTGTAGGTTCCGTCGGCATCTTTCCGTATGTCCACATCGGTCAGGGCATAGTCGGCTTCCATATCACTGAACTGTCCCTGCCAGGTTCCCAGCATATTATCCATATCGTACTGAATGACCTGGTAACGAACGGAGCGTTTTCCGGAAACCACACTGATATCAGTGCCGCGCATAGAGCCCGATACGTTCTTCCCGACAATGAACTTGCCTTTCCTTGCATCTTTGTCCCACACAAACGAAAGCCAGGATTGGCATGCCGTCGGGATTTTCACTTCGAAGTCCAACGACCCGTATAGGGTAAACGGTATTTCGGCCGCTTCGTTGGAGGTACGGAGTATCCACTCATCATTCAAATAGCCGAAAACGGCTCCCGCCTGGCTGATATAAAGGGTTTCGCTGGCTGTTCCGCATCTGACCGTGAGAGACATGTTCCTGCCTGCGATGCCGTAATTTTCTTTCACGCCGAAGGTTATCCGGGATGCCTCTACTTCCTTGACGGAGCACCAGTCCGTATCATCTGCCTGTACAGTTACCTCGCCCGCCGACCGCAACTCGATTACTCCTTCTCCTCCCGTTGCCTGGAAATTGACCGTAGCAGAGATGACCTCCAGCCCGGGAACGGAATTTTCGTCCTTATCGCACCCCGACCATATTATTGCCAGGACGGCAAGCAGCAAGTATATATTTATCTTATTCGTCATAATCGTATTAATTTTGAGGGTCCTTCTTCGTAAGCGAAATAAATGTGTAATAGTACCAGTATCCCATAGCGGACGACATGGAAAATTCTTCCGAATCATATAACCAGACGAGCATGGAAGTATCGGTAGCGCTCAGCTTATCAACGAAATGCAGCTTCAACGGCGACTGGTCGTCGACAACGCTCACCAATCCGCCACGCAGACGGGCAGGCATGTTCAGCTCGGTATGGGCGTAATTGCCGCTGCCCGCCACGCAGGCAAAGTAGTAATAGTTATTATAATTGCCGATTACCTGGGAGTCCAGTATCAGCTCGCCGGTAGTCTTATCGTACAAGAGCGGTATATCCAACGACAATTTGAGGTCTTCTATCACGACCAGCCCTTTCAGCGAATAACTTTCTCCGGCAACATCGGGAGTTATGGTAACGGAAAGGTTTTCCGTAACGACCTGGGCATCCTCGCCCACCCGGCTGACCGCAGCCTCATAACTGCCTACATATGTCTCGTAAGGGGTACGGTTGTCCAAAGCATATTCCACAAGGACCACACCGGAAGCGTCTGCATCTACGCATACGAACCGGCGCTCTTTCTTATCCCATTCAAAATTCTGTACGTTTGTTCCGCCCGCATCATAACCGGTATAGAGCCTCAACCCTTTCTCCGTGTATATATACGATACGATTTCTTCGGCTCCCGTAGCGACATCGTACGCCGAGAACGTGGCAAACGTACCGTTATTGCGGAGGAAGAGTTTTTGCAGCTTTCCGTCTTTCTCCAACCGGTATGCCCGTCCGCCGGCATCCTGTTCGATGACGTCTATATCGTCCAGCACGATACGCCATGGAATGTCCTTAGGAACCGGTGTCATCTCCATTATATTTCCATACCGCTTACCTTGTAGCACGACTTTGTCCTCGGAAGCGCTCATTACGATAAATTCGTAATCTCCCTCCAGGCTCATGTTGGCATCCAGGGGAGTCGAATAATTATGCAGCAGCAGGTTGCAGGTGTCGAAAGTAATCATCGTAGCCTGCTCGGCAGTGACCTGGTATAACGACCCGACCACCGTTCCCGGTTTATAAGCGCTCGGCCCGGTTCCGGCCGCCATATCGACATGTCCGTCTGCGAAACGCATCAGAAGGGTAGTACCGCCCAACGAATAGCCAGTACCTGCATAATATTCGAGTTTCCAACCGTTCGGTACATTCTGCAATATCTCCTGCACTCCGGTTACCGCCGTTGCAGACCTTACCGCCGAGGGTTCTCCGAACAAATCGTCTTCCTGGAAAAGGCACGACTGACAACAGAAGCCGGTAAGAAGCAATAAGGTATAAAAGAATAATCTTTGTTTCATCTCCACGTTTGTTTTATTGAATTACACTTAAATCGACTTCGCCTTTTGCAATCTCGTTCTGCCGGCGAAGAACGGCCTCACGTAACCGGTCTAAATCGATATTCCAGGTTTGCAGCATGTAGTTGTACACGATATCGAACTTACGCTGGATAAGTGCCCTGCCGGTGTCGCCGGCATTGGTAAGCATATCGTCCCAGTAGGTTTCCGTATTGGTGACATACATGGAGATATTCTCCACAAAGTCCTCGCGCGGTTCACTCATGGCATACGCCGTGACAAATCCCTCCAACCAGGCGTCTTTATCGGAGCGGGAGCTCGATGCTCCGGTTACCGGGTCGGTTTTTATGTACCAGTCGGCTCCCACATACGCATTTTCCGTAATCCGCTCGAAAGAGGGGTCGAAGCTCTTGGTCTGGTGCAGGATATGGGCGAACTCATGGTGCATGGTCTGGAAGTAATATTCGTTCAGGATGTCGATGCTGATGTTTTTCGGGTCTACGTCGTTCACATTATAGAGGGTAATCTTCATGCCGCCTTCTGCCGTGCCAACCACCATTGTCCCGTTATCCTCAAAAGCCGGGGAACCTACAAAATGTAGTATCTTAGGAACATAGTGACGCAGGAAGTCCGGATTTCCGGTAGTTTCATCATAGGCCTCCAGCCATACGTGTTTAACTATTTTTGCCAGTACCACCGACTTTTCATAGGTAGCCGGAACAAGTACGTGTGTCATATCGCTTTCCTTATCTTCCATGTGATATTTCAACTGGATGTTATAAGGGCCGGTATAGTTGTTTTGTATCCACCGGTCGAAAGCGTTCTGTGCAGTTTCGCTCCCCCCTTCGAAAATACTATTCCCGTAGTCGATGTCCGTATCTTGGTTACAGGAGACGAACAGCCCCGAAACGGCCAGTACCAATAAGCTGTATACAATGTATCTTTTCATACTTTTCGATGTTTTAGTCGTTTCTGGGATTAGGTTCCATACCGGCCGATATGACATTGGAAGGTAACTGAATGGCACGGCGCGGGTCGTCCACTTCCATAGTATCGGTAATACGTACCAGGGTACTCCCTTCGAAATAGCGGCGGTAAATAACGATTCCGTAGCGTTTTACATCTTGCCAGCGCAATCCTTCCTCGAGTGTCAGGATACGGCGTGCATGCAGGATACAATGAATAAGGTTCTCCTGCATTCCTTGTTCCACCGCAAATGCCGGATGAAGTTCTTTTTTTACGGAAGGATTAACCGTCTTCTCCGGCTCATAGTAATTTAAAGCCGCATAGAAACTGTGAATAGACTCTTTGGTAAGCGTAACCGTGTTTTTGGTAAACGCCTTTTGCCATGTATCGACATCGGCGGCGGCATCGTCATACCGTTTCAATAGGGCATATGCCTCGGCGCGGCAAAGCAACGTTTCGTCCGTAGTGAAAGCGGGCAGCATCATGTGTCCTATGTAGCTATCGCCCGATGATGAGTATTCCTGGTACAGAGCCAGACGGCGGAAACCGTTCTTAATGGAACCGCCCGGAGCGAAAGGTTCTTGCCAATAATTGGTCTGTGCTCCCCACGGTCCGGTAGACTTACAGGTTTCGGCCGCTGTAACGTCATTGTTGCAATACTTTTCGCAGGGGGCGTATCCGGGGTCTGCTACCAGAGGCCAATACGAATTGGCGGAAATCAGCAGTAAGTTAGCTTGATTATCAGCATTTACATATTCATTAGGTTGTACAGAGCGGTTGGAAGAAAGCATCCCGAGCGATTTCCAGTCGCGCAGGCTCTCTGCCGCATTGCTTCCCAATACCCGTTCGGCATATTCTATGACCTTCCGGCAGTTGGAAAAATCCGGTTGCATATAATAAAGGTAGAAACGGGCGGCAAAGGCATACGCCGCTTTCTTATTGAAATGATATTTCACCTTGCCGTAAATGTTGTCGTCTATCAGGGGAAGTCCTTCTTCGATATCTGCGGCTATCCGTTGATAGGTTGTAGCCAGTGTACCCCGGTCGTAGCTCGGATTTACCGTGGTTTCCAGTTTGTCCATATAGGGGATACCCAAATCTTGGCTGGCCTGAGTGGATGTGTATGCTTTGCAAAAAATTGTGGCAAGCAGGAAGTGGCTGTATGCGCGGCAGAGCAATGCCTCTCCTCTTTGCGGTTGCAGGTTCTCGGGATTTCCCATTTTTTCGGTAGCGTACAATGCCTGGTTGGCCGAAGCAATGGCATTATAGCAGTCAATCCACAAGGCATGAGGAGAATCCTGGTCTTCCTCGGTAGTTTGCTGCCAACGGTACATGTGCTCGTTCAAACGGAAAAGGTAAGTGTACAGGTTGCTGTTTTCATCGATATTATCGCTGTGCAACTCAGCGATTTCACAAGTGGTCGTTGTGGGATAGGCAGAAACCAATATTCTGGTGATGCTTTCTTCCGTAGTCAGCTCGGTCCTGTTATCCGGCAATTCGTCCAAGAAATCGGAACAGGAAGCAAACAAAGCCATTGCATAGAATGCGGCTATATATAAAAGTTTATGTTTCATTTTCTCTCTCCTTATCATAATTAAAAACCTATTCTCAGTGTCAATGTAAACTGGCGGGGCACTGGAGCAGCAACACCGCCGGTATTAAAGAATTCCGGGTCTTGCCCGTTCAATTTCTTATCCGCATAAATGAGGAAAAGGTTGGTAGCTTGTAACTTCAATGACAAATTGGATATCTTGGCAGGCTTTATCCAAGCTTTTGGAAATTCATAAGCAAGGGAAATTTCCTTCATACGGATGAAATCGCCTTTGGCAATGCGTTCCGTAGAATAATTATAGGCGTTATAAGCATATTCCAAATCCTGATTTCCGTTATATTGGCGTTTGGTAATGATAACCGGGACACTGGTACGCGTCTCGTCGCCCGATACCGTCCAACGGTTCTTAAACTCACGGGGCATGGAGGACAAATCCGAATAATGATAACTGAAAACCGGATTCATACGGACTACATTACCGAACGAGTAGGTTATGAAAACATTCAGCTTGAAACCTTTATAGGTAAAGATATTGCCCAAGCTACCGGTAATGGTAGGGTCGGTAGGTCCTTCGTATTTCAGGTAGTCCAGATTTTCACGGGTCTGGAAGTCGATATTCGTACTGGTTACTTCTCCATTAATCGAGTATTGGGGGATACCGTTCTTGTCCAGCCCTACAAACGGAATGGAAAACAGGCCGCGTACAGGATAGCCTTGCATGGCAAAGCCGTTGCCGGAAACAAGTTCCATCATGCTGGCACGCGATTTCAAATCGGTTACCTCATTCTTGGCATATGAAAAGATGAAATCCGTATTCCATGAGAACGACTTTGCTTTTAGGGTCTTGGTAGAGAGGGTAAACTCTACCCCATGCGATTTCATGGATGCGATATTGGCATATTTATAAATAGTACCGCCCACTCCCTGCGTAGCTATGATACCTATCAGGTCGTAGTTATTGCGTTTGTACCAGTCTACCGCGAAGTTGATGCGGTTATCCAGAAAACCCATATCCGCACCGATGTTCAACTCATGCTTTTTCTCATAGGTAAGCTCGCTGTTCTCGGGGTCGGATACGTACAGCCCGGTTTCCTGTCCGTCTGTAAAAGGACGGTAAGGGGAATAGCTCATGATGATAGCTTGTGAATTGGTTACGTATTCCGGACCGCGGTCGGCGGTCAGTGAGTAAGAGGCTTTCAACGTCAAGTGGGACAAGGCAGATGCAAAGGCTTTATCAAAGAAATCTTCTTCATGCACGTTCCACGCACCCGAGATGTTCCAGGTAGGTAACCAGCGGGCAGAACGGCTACGTCCCATACGGTTGGTTCCCTCATAACGGAAAGTGCCGTTCAATGTATAACGGCCGTCGTATGAGTAGGCCAAATTAGTGAAACCGGCTACGCTACGGGTAGTTGAATGATTCAAACTATAATAAGGTTCGCCGCTTTCGATGCCCTTCTTGAAATATTCATATACATAATAGGGTATCTCTCCCATGGTATATTGCATACCCCAACCCTGGAAATAATTCTGGGAACGTTCCAGGTTGTTGACTTCAAGCCCGGCAAACAAATTCGTCATATGTTTTTCTTTGAACAGATGATTCCACGATAGAGTACCGCGGAAATCTATTCCGAGCATGCGGTAATCTCTACGCTGATAGATACCGCCTTCCGGTAAAATAGTTATCGGTAATGCATACGGATTGTCGGGATTGGTATAAAGCAGATTATTGTCATCGCGGATAGTTGCGTCATCCATACCGGTGCGATAGGCGGTTGCCTGGTTGGACGCATCCATTATATTATGCTCCTGTGAAGAAGCCTGATATTTTACCGAGCCCAAAGCACTGATTTCCAATCCTGGAATTACTTTCCAACGCATCTCTCCCTGGAATTTCACATCAACGACATTCAAATCAATGTAGTTATTATCCAGTTCATGCAAAATGTTGAACGGTGCATAGTTTGTGGTATAGTCTACCGAAGGGTCTAATGCACGGGACGTATTCAATGCATAAGAATACGGATTTATATCAAACTGCCGGGTTACTTCACCGCTTGCAGCATTGACTTCCGAGCTCAATGTTCCCGGAGCTTTCTGCTTACGATACGAAGCATTGGCAATCATGTTTATAGACAGATTCTGATACATATTGTAAGTAGTATTCAGATTGGCGGTATAGCGCCTCACCTCGCTCTGCTTGTACCAGCCCGGGTCGGACATAGCACTCAATGAAGCATAGTAAGACGCTTTTTCCGAACCGGAAGTAATACTGACCGAATGGTTCTGGATAATATTGTTGGAGAACAAGACATCGAACCAATCCGTATTCCGCATCTCTGCCTGGCGCAAATAGGCATTGCGTGCCTCTGTCGTATTGGCAAGGCCGAACTGCCCGGTGGTTTCATTATATTGATTTATCAACTGGTACATCTTGCCATATACGCCGCTGTTTTTTGCACGATAGGTATCGCTGTTATTCAGCCAACCTTTTTGTTCCAGCTCTTTATAAATACCCATTTGCTCTTGGGAGTTCATAATGTTGAACTCCTTATAACTGGGTTTCATACGGGTGGTAAACTCGCCTGTATAACTGACTTTGTGTACTCCCGCTTTACCTTTCTTCGTTGTAACGACGATTACACCTGCCATAGCGCGTGCACCGTAAATGGAAGTGGCCGAACCGTCTTTCAGGATTTGGAAACTTTCAATATCATCGGGATTCAGACCTGCGATAGCAGAGCTGATAAGCGTCTCGGCATCGCCGGAGGAAAGGTCGTCGGCTCCTACTTCGATAGCATCTTCCATAATTACTCCGTCAACCACCCACAAAGGTTTGGAACTGCCGTAGATAGAGGTTGCACCGCGCACGCGAATCTTAGGTGCAGTACCGAAAGTACCGGACACATTCTGTACGGACACGCCGGCCGAACGTCCTTCCAGGCCGCGGCTGATATCTGCCATACCGTCCATTTTTATGTTTTCCGCCTTTAACTGGTCGGTAGCACCGGTAAACATACGCTTATCCATGCGTTGCATACCGGTTACCACAACCTCGGACAGTGTCTGTACATCCGACTGTAAGGAAACTTTCATGGTCGGTGAGGGTGAAAGCGATTGGGGAAGCATGCCGACGTAAGAGAATTCCAACTTGGAACGGCTGGAAACGTTGGGCAACGTAAACTTGCCGTCCATATCCGTCAGTACACCGGTAGAAGTACCTTTTACCATAACGGTAGCCCCGATAAGCGGTTCACCGTCGTCGGCAGATAATACGACTCCGTTTACGGTGTACACTTTTGCCTGCTTGGAAGGACCTTTTGTCGTAATGGTGATAAACTCCTTATCGATACTGTACTCGAGCTTCTTGCCGGACAGTACGATATCCAGAGTTTCACGGATATTCTTATCTTTGATTACGCCACTATATGTATATGGCTTCACATCATCATACGTAAAAAGGATTTTATAACCTGAAATTTTGCTTAACTGTTTAAATACAGATGATAGTTCTTCATTCTTGAACTCTACCGTAAGTTTCTTCTCACTCACTTGAGCTTCCGCATAGAACGGAAGCCAAAATAGGAAAAAGAAAAGCGGAAATAATAAGTACCTCTTTCTTCTCATCATACGTTTATTTTTAATAATATTAGCGAAGCTTCATTTATTAATAGTGCGTACGACTTGAATAACAAGACACCTCTTTTCCCTATTTTTTTCGGTTCATGAAACTTTTTCTCTAAAAAGCATCTACAATATGGAAGAACTTACATAAAATATGCACTCATTTAGTCAACATAGACCGTATTATCGCAAAGTGTTAACGTTACCTTTTTTAAACGATTCATCAGACGGATAGTTTCTTCAATTCCACCCTGGCGGTTAGACATGAAATGGATACGATACGCCATGGCCTCCTTATTCCTGAATATGACATTCACATTATACCACCGTCCGATAGACTGCATAATATCCGCCAAAGGCAGCTCGTCAAAATAGAAATAGCCGTCTCTCCAGTAAGTGTAGGCCTCGCTGTTCACTTCCTTCACTTCAAACAGGCCGTCGGAAAGAAGCATGGCATCCTTGCCCGGTTCCAAATCGACAAAACGTTCATTTTCACGGCTGCGTACCTGCACTTTACCGCTAATCAAGGTTACATGGCTATCCTCGGCCGTATAACTTTTCACGTTAAACTCCGTTCCGAGGACTTTGGTCTGCAAATAATCCGTTTTTACGATAAAAGGTTTCGTATCCTTAGTAACCTTAAAATAGGCTTCTCCTTCCAGGAAAACCGTACGTTCCTTCTCTACGAAAGCCGTCGGATAAACCAGCTTGCTGTTAGCATTCAGCCAAACCTCCGTACCGTCGCAAAGAATCAACTTGAATGTCTCCCCCCGGGGGATTACGATAGAATGGGTCTGCAACATCTTTTTAACTACCGGAACGGAAGCGGTTGCCAGGTTGGTATAATCGAGAGTCCGCCGTTTTTCTACCGGCTTATTCCCCTTTTTAGGTTCATCGTCCAGAAAGAACTGTTTACCGTCGTTCAATTTCAAGACAATACGTTGCTCGTGCGGGTCGGCAGCAAATACCGTGACCGATTTCGGAGGAGCAGCCGGTATATTGAACAAATAATTAAATGAAAAAAAGGCTCCTACCAGGATAGCTGCAACCGAACCACTCCATACCCAGAACATTTTGAGATATTTCTTTTTATTCCGCCTGCTTTTCAAACGCGCCAATTCCGCTTCTACATTTACCATACCGGCAGCCTGGCGCTTATGCAAAAGATATCTGACATCCATTAAATCCTTGCAAGCATCCAATGTCTCCGCATCTTCCAACTCCTCCCACTTTTTATCGGAAACATCGGCAGAACTTTCCATTAAATCCAGTGCTTTCTCAAATTCAGATGTACTATCCTGATTATTCATAAATCCGCTAATTAATTAATACTCTATTATAATTGCGTTTATAAAACTTATTTTGAACCGTTTAGCCTACTTTTTAGATTTATTTAGTAAATTCTTCCCGAATCGCTTTCAAGGCTTTAACTATGTGTTTCCTAACCGCACTTATACTGATATCCAACTCGGCGGCAACCTCCTTATATTTTTTCTCGTGCAGATAACATTCTTCCAGAATATGTCTCGTATGCGGCGCCATTCCGTCCAACACTTTCTGAATTTTCAGCATGCGCTCGTCTTGCTCCCAAAACTCTGTCTCGGTATAATTTTCGTACAACTTCCGAGAAAACTCAGCATAAGCATAGTGTATATCCTGATGCCGCAGATAATCGATAGAACGGTTGCGCACATAAATAAAGAGATACGACTTAGCCGTAGCCTTCTCTATCCTGCCGAAATTCTTCCATATATACTCAAAAGCATCACTCGCTATATCACGGCTTACTTCCCAGTTATTAATGAGAGAATGTGCATAGGAATAAAGAGGAACATAATACTCTTTAAAAAAGAAATCGAAGTCGGCGAAGTCCTCCACTTTTGCAAATTATTATTTATCTTAAAGAAAATTATCGGCGAATATAATTATTATAATAACACCAAAAAAGCGGAATCACCTCTTTCAATCTCCAAAAGAGTTATATAATATTAATACAACGAAAATCGGGCTGATAAAAGGATAGCCCCGGTACGTCCTATCCTTCCTGTTTATCTGCCAAGAGCTTTTTGACCTCCCGGTCTGCCTTAGTCAATTTATCACTACAGAACGCAATGATATCATTCGCTTCTTTTATCTTTTCGGCAAGTATGTCTATTTCCAACTCATTATTGTCTATCTGGCTGACAATCTTCTCCAAGCGTTCCATTGCCTGGGAATAAGTCTCTTTTTTTCTGGGTGTAGGCATAGGAGTATTATTATTTTGATGATTTATTAGTTACTACTGATATCAGTTCTCCTCCGTATAAACGAGTAGTGATTTCATCGCCCTCGTGCAAGAGAGATACGTGCTTCACCACCCGCCCGTCTTTCAATGTAATGCTGTAACCGCGGGACAACTGTTTTTCGGGTGAGGCATCTACCAACCGCTGTCGAAGCAGTTCCAGCCGATGACGCTGGCGGGACAAGGACAAAGCCGACGCCTGCACAATGTCTTTCCGCACGGTAAGCAAAGCCAGTTTCGCATCCGATATATACCTGTAAGCGGCAGAAGGAATGCGGTTCCTGTACGCTACCAACTTCTGATGCTCCTGCGCCAGCAAACTCCTGACACCGTCGTACAGACGACCGGCAAGTACCTCCAATTCATCGGCGGCATCGCTCATACGGTCTATAAGGAATTCCGCAGCGGCGGTAGGCGTCTTGACGCGGGTATGGGCAACAGAGTCGAGTACCGTATCGTCGCGCTCATGGCCGATGCCGGTAATAATAGGCAAAGGAAACTGCGCGCAGGCGGCAGCAAGCAAGTAAGTATCGAACCCGGAAAGGTCGGAAGTAGCCCCGCCGCCCCGGATAATGACTACCGCATCGAATTTATCCAGGCGGGCATTAATCTTGTCTAAAGCAGCCAATACCGACTCCTCCACACGCTCGCCCTGCATCAGTGCCGGAAAAAGCTCTGTATGGAAGTAAAAGCCCCGCGGATTATTCTGTAACTGGTGACAAAAGTCACCGTACCCGGCGGCAGTCGGAGAAGATATAACGGCGATACGTTGCGGTAACCGGGCTATCTCCAACTCCTTATTCAGCGTGAGCACACCCTCCTCTTCCAGTTGCTTCAAGATTTCCTTGCGCCGGCGTGCCATATCGCCCAAGGTATAAGTAGGGTCGATATCCTGCACCGTAAGGCTGTACCCGTAGAGCTCGTGAAAACTGACCGTAACCTGCACCAGCACCTTGATACCCGATACGAACGCCTGCCCCGTGGCCTCCTCGAAATAAGGTTTCAGCAGGCGGAACACATTCGACCAGATTGTCCCCCTCGCCCTGGCTATCAGATTATTGCCACGCGCATCCTTCTGCACGAATTCCAGATAGCAATGTCCGGTACTATTGGTACGTACATCGCTCAACTCCGCCTGTATCCAATACGTATCGGGCAGGCATTGTTCCAAGCTGCGGCGCACCAGGACATTCAGGTCGTATAGCGATAATGCATCCATATCAAAGAATCAAAAGATTAAACAATAACGGGCTATATCCATTCATCTGCCATTCTCCTACCTTCCCGTTTCCGTTCTGTTATTTTCCGTTTTCAACTTATAACTATTATACGCCTTCCACATATCCGGCACACCGTAACCGTAAATATTATCCGGACAGCCGGCACGGTCGCCGCAGGAGCGGACAAGTTCAATCAGCTCCTTCGCCGTCAGCCCGGGGCATGCCTGCCACAAACAAGCCACCATGCCGCACATAATAGGCGATGAAAAAGAAGTGCCGTTCGCCTTGCCCTGGTTTCCGTTGGTACGGATAACATCCGCCCCCTCGCCCACAGCCACCACATCCGGTTTAATCCGGTTATCCGCCGTATTGCCGATAGAGGAGAAAGGAGCCAGCACCGCCTGCTTGTTCACGGCGCCTACCGTCAGTACATGCTCGGCATCTCCCGGCGGAGTTATCTTCTTCCACGACGACATACCCGAGTTGCCCGCACTGCACACCAGCACCATGCCCTTATCGGCTATATGCGATGCCTGGCGGGACATCAAGGCATGACGTCCGTCCAAATCGCTGTATTTGTAATTCTTCGACTTGTCATCGAAAGCATAGTACCCCAAAGAAGTATTCAGGACATCGACGCCCACACTATCGGCAAACTCCACGGCGGCAGCCCAATAATCCTGCTCTACCAGATGTTCGGAATATTCATCTTCGCTGCGAAGCAGCCAGAAAGAAGCCTTGGGAGCAGTACCCGTCATGATACCGGGACTATCCATGCCGATGCAGGAAAGCACGCTCAACCCGTGGCTGCTCTCAGCAAACAAATCCGCCTGGGGATTGACAAAATCTTTCGTTCCCAAAATACGGATATTCTGCATCGCCGTTATCCTATCCAGGTTATGAAACCCGGCATCGATTACGGCAATCGTCATTCCCTGTCCCTTAAAGCCGGCATCATGCAGCTTATCCCCGTTACTCAGCCTGATTTGGGTAACGGCAGGTCCGTAAATGCTGTCGGTATATATCTTCGGGGCATTAATCACAGAATCGCGCGTTGCAGACACCGTTTCCTTATCCGCCTCCGGAGCCGTCCACACCTTCTCCACGGCACGTACAAACGGTAATGCAGCAATGCGGCTTATCAAAGTAGAATCGTTGCAGGAAACCGTAACGAAATTCTCCCACTTGCCCGTAACAATGACATGCACCCCCTGCCTGCGTATCGCATCGATGTACTTACCGCACACCGGAAGGTCGGTAGAGTCGATTGACAGGTTCTGCTTCCGACGCCTTTCAATGGCCTTTTGCGAAAGAAACTGCTCCGGCCGTTCCAGTGAATAAACAGTGGCTGCCTTGTCCCTTAAACTGATACGGTACTTCAATGTATCCTGCCGTGCCGACGCACCCGCCGCAAGCAGCACTAAAACCGAAAGGATAATCCATTTCTTCCCCATTTCTTTCCCTTTATTTTTAATTTCCGATTCTTAATTCAATTCCCCAAATACATGCCGATGCCGCGCTGCGAAGCAATGAACGAACCGCCTACCACCCGCTTCCCGATGTAGAACACCGCAGATTGCCCGGGAGCAATGGCGGATGCTTCCGCCAGGAAGTGCACCAGCAGACGCCCGTCCTCCAAGCGTTTTACCGAGCAGGGAATAGGCTTGCTGCGATAACGGATACGCACCGTCAGTTCTCCGCTGCCGAGAACCTCCGCCTCATCGACCAGGCAATCCTGCTCTGCCAGCATATATTCCGCCTTGAGCTGTTCTGCATCCCCTAACATGACCGTATTCTTCTGCGGATTGATTTTCAGCACATAAGCAGGTTTGCCCAATGCTATTTCCAGCCCTTTCCGCTGCCCGATAGTATAGTAAGGAAAGCCTTTGTGCTCTCCCAGCTTCACCCCTTCCGGGCTTACAAACCACCCCGTACCGATTTCGCGGTCTATCTCCGGAGAATGCTCGCGCAGGAAGTCCCGGTAATCTCCCTTTATGAAACAGACCTCCATGCTTTCGCCCTCCGCGGCTTTCAGCGCATAGCCCTTATCGCGCAGGTAATCGCGTACCTGCAACTTGGTATAAGCACCCAGCGGAAAAAGACAACGCCTCAAAACATCCTGCCCCAGCTTCCAGAGAAAATAGGACTGGTCTTTCTTGTCATCGTCCCCGGCAACAATATATATCTTTCCATTCAGCTCCTCCAGGCGGGTATAATGCCCGGTGGCGATATACCGGCAGCCCAGCTTGTCCGCCCACTCCGTAAGGATACGGAACTTGAACAGCGGGTTGCACATCACACAAGGATTGGGTGTACGCCCCTGCCGGTATTCATCGATAAAGTTCCGGACAATCACCTCGCGGAAGACCCCGCGCTCGTCCGCCACATAATGCTCGATACCCATATTACGGGCAAGCTGGCGGGCATCCGACGGCTCGTCTCCCCACACCCACATCGTAAGACCGATTATTTCGTAACCCTGCTCTTGCAACATCAGGCATGTAGCGGTACTGTCGATACCGCCGCTCATGCCTACCAACACTCGCTTCTCTGCTTTCTTCATTTCACGGACATTCATTGCTTCAGTCTACAAAAATACTGGTTTTCGGGGAGAAGAGAGAGAAAAGGCACACCTTTTTAGCATGCCTTCACACAGCCGCCTGCATTTCTCTCCTATAAAGCAACGGCAAGGACACCCCCTTAGGCGGGGGCGGCGACCTGCGCCCTTTTTTCACCGGCAACGTAGGCAAACCATTAGTTCATAGGGGTGAACACTTTGTTACATAGTGATAAAACAAAGTGTTCGCACCTATAAAAACAAAGTGTTCTCTACCGGTGAAACAAAGTGTTCACCTAAAGGAAACAAAGTGTTCTCCACGGTGGAACAAAGTGTTTCGCATAGGAAAACAACTTGTTTCGCAGGGCAAAACAAACCGCTTGCCGCAAGCATAGGGCAAACCGCCCCTTTTGTAACAGAAACGAAACACGTATGACATAAAAATACAACACGTATTACCGTATCTTTGCCGCCGTAAATAAACCGACGACAACTTATGAGAACAGGCGCATTGATACTGCTCGCCGCTATGCTGCCGTTTACGGCAAAAGCACAGAGTTCCGGCAACAACGAGGACGGAAAGAGAATAGACAAGGAAAAGCTGGAAAGCAAGGATTACCTGCCCGAAATACACGGGACAATCCGTTCCAAATACGAATACCAGACCAGCATGGGAGCCGGACGTTTCGAGGTGCGCAACGCGCGCGTCAGCATTACCGGCAATATATTGCCGCGCGTTGCCTACAAAGCCGAAATAGACCTCTCGGACGAAGGAAGCATCAAGATGCTGGATGCCTATGCACGCCTGTTCCCGGCAAAAGGATTGACCGTAACCGCCGGCCAGATGCGTGTACCGTTCACTATCGACGCGCACCGCTCGCCGCACCAGCAATACTTCGCCAACCGCTCGTTCATTGCCAAGCAGGTGGGCAACGTGCGCGACGTAGGTATCACGCTGGGATATACCCTGCCTACCGACCTGCCCATTACGCTGGAAGGCGGGCTTTACAACGGTTCGGGACTGACCAACCAGAAGGAGTGGCATAAGGAGGTAAACTACTCCGCCAAAGCCCAGTTCCTGTTCACCGAAGGGTTGAACCTGACGCTGAGCGTGCAAAGCATCCAGCCGGCGGAGGTGCGGATGCAATCGTACGACATCGGCGCGTACTATGAATCCGGCCGTTTCCACATCGAAGGGGAGTATCTGTACAAGCAATATTCCGACAACGCTTTCGGAGACGTACAAGCGGTGAACACATTCGTCAACTACGACCTGCCCCTGCGGAAAGTGTTCAACAAGATGTCCTTCCTGCTGCGTTACGACATGATGACAGACCAGAGCGACGCCAAGACCGCCGACGAAGAAACCGGCGCATTAATCATCACCGACTACAAACGCCAGCGGTTGACGGGCGGCATCACCCTGAGCCTCAGCAAAGCATTCCGCACAGACCTGCGCCTGAATTACGAAAAGTACTTCTATGCCAGGAACAGCATTGCAAAAGAATCTGAACAGGACAAAATTGTATTGGAATTAATGGTGCGGTTCTAAATAAAATTCCGTATATTTGGAATAAGCAACCGGATGTATGGCAAACCCGCTTATTCCAGGCGTCAGCGCCGCAGAGCAAGACTCGTTGTATCAGAAACTGAATGTGTACAACCAGAAGAAAGCTTCTTTCAAAGAAGCGGGCGCCTATCTTGCGGTATTACCGCGGCCGGGGCATCCCCGGTATTCCCTCTGGGTTTATTCTCCCCTGCCCGAAAGACAGTCCATATTCTATCTATTCGAGCTGAGCGAGGATGTGCACGAAGCCTTGCGAATGGCGAGTACCCTGTGCTATTACTCCCCCCGCCCCCTATTCCTGGTAGAATACAACGCCAAGCGGATGCAGAACAGAGGCGACGACATCATCTCCTTCGGGAAGTATCACGGGCATTACCTGCACGAAATCCTCCAGGTAGACCCCGGTTATCTTACCTGGATAGCCTTCAAATTTACACCACGCATACCCAAGCAGGAACGTTTCGCACAGATTGCCAGGATATACCATTCCGTATATCTCGATATCCTGCAACGGAAGGCCAAACAGCCGTCCGGAGGCCGTTTCTTGGGCAAGGAAGGGGATAAGATAGAGAACCTGACCCTGACGGTTCTCAGCGTACGCCTGGAGGACGACCCTTACAAGACGCAGGTCAAGGGTACGACTCCCTACTTCTACGTCCGCCAGGTACTGAAGCTGAAGGATGCCTCGGGCAACCTCGTGACTTTCCGCATCGGCTCCCGCACGGCGAGCCGGCATTCATGCCGGTTGCCCGCGGTGGAGCATGCCTACCGCGCGGACGAAACCGTGCACATCGCCTCGGCACGCATTGCCGGCACATATACTATCGGTAGGCATAAGTGGACGCGGCTCAACTATGTAAAGCTCCAATAGGGCAAATCCAGTCAAAATTTCCATTTCAAACATCAATTCATCCACCTCTCTCCGGATAGAAACACGTATTTTTGCTTCGTACATATTTAAGATATTGTAAATACCATTTTAGATACTGTAAAACCATTTTAGATACTGTAAATACCATGAAAAAACAATCTGCGCTCTGGTGCTTATTCCTCTTGCTGACGGTAGGGGCATGCACCACCACATCTACCCGGAAAGAAACCGGGGAATGGGGCAAAGTTCCCGGAATATTGAAAAACATCGTGCCGCCCACCTTCGCCGATACGATTTATAACGTAACCGACTACGGTGCAAAAGACGACACGACGGTAGACAGCCGCCCCGCCATTCTCGAAGCTATCAACCGATGTAACACGAACGGCGGCGGCACTGTGCTCGTACCCGCAGGGAACTATTTCGTCAAAGGAGCCATTACACTGAAAAGCAACGTCAACCTGCACATTGCCGAAGGTGCACGGCTGGAATTCTCTACCGAGGCTTCCGACTACCTGCCTATGGTACTTACCAAATGGGAAGGGACGGAGTGTTTCAATTACTCCCCTTTCATCTACGCATACCAGTGTACGAACGTTGCGCTGACGGGTAAAGGCACTATCGACGGAAACGGTTCGGTAACTTTCAACGGTTGGCATGCCATGCAAGGGGCGGCGGTAGACCGCCTGCGTCAAATGGGCATCGACTCCATTCCGGTGTACGAGCGGGTGTTCGGAGAGGGACATTACCTGCGCCCCTGCATGATACAGTTTTACGGCTGCAAGAATGTGTTGGTGGAGGATTTAAAGATATACGACTCTCCTTTCTGGATTATCCACCCGGTATTCTGCGACAACGTAACGGTGCGCAACGTATATATCGACAGCAACAACTACAACAATGACGGCTGCGACCCGGAATCCTGCACCAACGTGCTGATAGAGGGTATGGACTTCAACGTGGGCGACGACGGCATCGCTATCAAGTCGGGACGCGACCAGGACGGCTGGCGCATCGGCCAGGCTACGGAGAATGTCATTATCCGCAACTGCCACTTCTCGCGCTGGGCTATCACTATCGGGAGCGAGATGTCGGGCGGAGTACGCAATATCTACATAGAGGACTGCAAGATAGACAGTTGCCGTAACGGTATCTATTTCAAGTCCAACTTAGACCGGGGCGGGTACTTCGAGAACCTGAATATGCGGCGCATCCAGGCGGATGTATGCCTGTGGGGTGTGGTCAACTTCCGCACGAACTATCACGGATACCGGGGCGGAAATCATCCTACGCTGTTCCGCAACATCTGTATAGAGGATGTAACGTGCAACCGCGTGGACAGTGTGGCACTCATGGCAAACGGTCTGCCCGAAGCCAAGCTGTACAATATCACCCTGCGTAACATCGACGTAAAGAAAGCTCCCAAAGCCATACAAATGGAGAATGTCGTAAACCTGACGCTGGACAACGTTGTGGTGAACGGGGAAAAGGTTACCGCTCCCTGATACGGGACAATCCGCTTTGCGGGATAAATGGAAAGGTCGGCTATGCTTTCGTTATCAACACGGTTGCATAAGCCGACATTCCTTCCTCACGTCCGGTAAAGCCCAGCTTTTCTGTGGTGGTGGCTTTTATGGAGATGTCTTCCACGTCGATTCCCATTACGGCGGCAAGAGTTTGCTGCATGGCGGGTATATGGGCTTTCAGCTTAGGACGTTCGGCACAGACGGTCGCGTCGATGTTACCGACCGAGTAGCCTTTGCTCCCTATCAGCTCCACCGTTTTCTTCAACAGGATTTTACTGTCTATGTTCTCGAACTCGCCTGCCGTGTCGGGAAAATGATAACCTATATCGCGCATATTCGCCGCTCCTAACAGCGCATCGCAAATGGCGTGTATAAGCACATCGGCATCCGAATGCCCCAACAAGCCTTTCTCATGTTCCAGGCGTACACCGCCCAACCAGAGTTCCCTACCTGCCACCAAGCGGTGGACATCGAAACCAAAACCTACGCGTATTTTCATATTTCCTCGATTATATATTAGCACGCGCTAAAGTAGGCATTATCCGTTATTGACTCAAAGATATTCTGCTATTTTTCCTTAATGGAAGGAGAAGCGGCGTAAGAGGAGGGAAAGGCCGGCGCGGATGCGTCCCGGACGGATTGCCGGAATCAGCGGATATAGAAATCGAGCAATTTCTCGTTTCCCAGGTAACCTTGCAGATGTTGCCCGATACTGACGGGACCCACGCCCGCCGGCGTACCCGTAAACAGCAAGTCGCCGATTTTCAGGGTCATGAATCGGCTTACGTAGGCTATGATATCGTCTATCTTGAAAAGCATATCCGCCGTATTACCGCGTTGCACTTCCTTGCCGTCTATATCCAGGTGGAAATCCAGTTGCTGCAAATCGCCTCCCGCCTGCTCCGTAGAGACGAACGTTCCGATAGCCGCCGAACTGTCGAACCCTTTGCACAGCTCCCACGGGTTGCCCGTTTCGCGGAATTTCCGCTGCAAATCGCGTGCCGTGAAGTCGATGCCTACCGTCACCGCATCGTAATAGCGATGCGCAAAACGGGGTGCGATATGCTTACCCAGCCTGCAAATGCGTACCACGACTTCCGTTTCGTAATGGACTTCATCGGAGAAATCGGGCACAAAGAAAGGTTTGCCGTCTTTGAGGATAGCCGAGTCGGGCTTCATGAAAATCACCGGTTCCCGATTTGCCTGGGTATGCCCCAGCTCCTCGTTGTGCCGGGCATAGTTCATTCCTACTGCAATGATTTTCATTACCTGATTTCGTTAAAGTTCAAACGGTTGAACATCACTGCCAGGTGAGCGTACAGCGAGGTGTTCTGCACTACGATGTCTTCGGGCACGCGGATACGGAACGGGGTAAAGTTCCATACCGCCTTGATGCCGCCCGCCACCATGGTATCCGTAATTTCCTGCGCAATCTCGATAGGGACTGTCAGCACGCCGATGTTGACATCGTATTCGCGCATCTTCTCCTGAAAATCGTCGGAATGATAAATAGGAATACCGTTCAGCGACGTACCCACCAGGTCGGGGTTTACATCGAATGCCGCCACAATCTCCAGGCCGAAATGGTTCAGGCCGGAATCGCGCAGCAAAGCGCCTCCCAGGCTTCCGACACCGAAAAGAAAAGCTTTGTGTATATTGGTAAAGCCCAGGAAGTCTTCCAGCACGGCAATCAGCGTGTCTATCTCGTAGCCTACGCGTGTACGACCGGAGATATTGACATACGACAGGTCTTTCGCTATCTGGGAAGCATCAATATTGATTTCTTTGGAGATTTGAGTGGAGGAAACGAAGCGTTCGCCTTTCTTTCTAAGCAACTTTACATTGGAAAGGTACCACGGAAGCCGGCGCAAGGTAGGTTCCGGAACCTTCATGGAGTCTTTCTTTTGTAACTGATTGTTCATAGCTTTCTCTTTAAGTTCTCAATATTATGACCGACAAAAGTACTGTTTTTTTTCTAATCTCTAACATATCTATCACAAAAGGTTAACATTATTTCTACCTACGATTGCAAAGTTTCCTGCAAAGCCGTACTTTTGAGCATCTTTTCATAATAAGTAAATACAGGTGAATATGGCTAAGAATTTAAAAGATAATGACTGGAAAGAGCGGTTGAACGTAGTGTACTCTACCAATCCCGACTTTAAGTACGAAACGGAGAAGGACGACGAACCGGCCACTCTCCAACCCTCCCAACAGCGTCTGCGCGTGCAGTTAGACCGCAAAAACCGCGGTGGCAAGGTAGTAACTCTCGTTACCGGCTTCGTCGGCACGGAGGAGGACTTGAAGGAGCTGGGCAAGTTCCTGAAAAGCAAATGCGGCGTAGGAGGCAGTGCCAAAGACGGGGAAATCATCGTACAGGGAGATTTCAAGCAGAAGGTGCTGGAATTATTGAAGAAAGAAGGATATACGCAGACCAAGCCCGTAGGATAACCCCACATTCTTCGCCGGGCGTCTCCTTTTGTATTACATTATTTTCATATCTTTCGTATGAATAAACACCTCTCCTGCGTCACACTGTTCAACTTTCTTTGTATCTTTGCAATGTCCGAGGGGGTAGGTGACTATCCATAGCGGACATATATATACATTATATATAGAAAGAAAGCGTTATAAGCTTCATCCAAAAACGAAAATCGCCAAAATTTCGACCTACGAGGATGGAACAGTATGATGCTTCCGTTGGTTGTATGTATTCTTGCGACCGTGTGTGTCGCATACATATAGCACCAGCGTGGGGTGTTTATTCGGTTCATTCGTAGGTCTGGTGTTTGGCGATACCACGTTTTTGATGAACAGTATAGTTCCTCACGCTTTTTTGTTGAACAAAAATCGCCGGACACCAGGGGAACAGATGGTGAGTGTACAGGAAACGAATCTGTGGAACCTAAATTCAAAGACATCTACATCGGGAAAATCATCCAGCAGAAGGTAGACGAACGCCATATCAGTTATGCAGAATTTGCGCGCCAGATACATTGTGCCCGTACCTCGCTTTATCACATATTCAACAGCAAGAACATCGATGTGGAAAGACTCCTGCTTATCTCCGAAGTGCTTCAATACGACTTCATCGGCGAAGTTTACCTCAACCGGAAAGAACAGGCGGGCAAAGACTCCCCCTGCATCGTACTCCCTTTCAAGAACAGGGAGTTAGACCTCTCCCACCTTCCGCAGGAGCTGCTTGAACTGCTGAAACAACAGCTATTGTAAGCAGCGGAAAGACCGTATCAAATCAGAACGTTTCCGTACAGAATACCGACGGCTTGCATACCGTCCGCCTTCTGCCTTCACCGTACCTTTGCGCCGATTATTATACTATCGGCACAATGAGCTCCATATATAACGCAATACTTACTTTGGCTGGGTTAATCCTCACGTTAATTGCCCGCATACAGGTTATGGTTCCGGGCAGCGGGAAATTCCGGAAGTTCGCAGCAGGACAGCAGGGGTTAATCGAAACCATACAAAAAGAAACCGGCGATACCGGCAACCTGCCGGCTTTATGGATACATGCCTCCTCTTTAGGCGAATACGGAGTGGCACGCCCTATCATCAGGCAGCTAAAAAGGGAGGGGAAGTACCGCATCATCCTTACATTCTTCTCGCCTACCGGTTATGAGGCACTCAAGTGGCATCACCCGGATGCCGACCACGTTTTCTACCTTCCGCTGGATACACGGAGAAATGTACGCCGCTTTCTCGATACCGTACAGCCTCGGAAGGCGATATTCATCATCTCCGAATATTGGCTTAACTATTTATCGGAGCTGAAAAGGCGGAACATCCCCACCTATCTCATTTCGGCAGTAATCAGCCGGAACGCTCCTTTTTTCAAATGGTATGGCGGGATATACCGGAAATCGCTGGAGGCATTCACCCACTTCATGGTGTTGAACGAACAGTCCAAAGCCAATCTCAGGGCGTTGGGTTTCGAGAATATAAGTATAACCGGCGACCCGTTGTTCGACAATGCAATCGCCGTAAGCACCACCCCGTGGCATAATCCCGTTATCGAGCGGTTCGCACGGCAAGGCGACCTTTTCATAGCCGGAAGCATCAGCGACAGGAAGGACATGGCGCTCGTCAGCAGCCTTGCCAACAATCATAGGGATGTACACTTCATCATAGTGCCTCATGAGATAAGCGAAGAAATACTTAACGAAATAAAGTTCTGCCTGGACGGATATGCCCTCTGTTATTCCGAATGCGATGAAAACACGGATTTCTCCGATACGCAGGCGTTGATTATAGACTACCTGGGCGACCTGGCCTACTTATACCGTTATGGGAAATGGGCGTACGTGGGAGGCGGTTTCACCCCCTATCTGCACAGCATCATCGAAGCTACCGTTTACGGTTTACCGGTAGCTTTCGGCCCGCTCATACATAGGAAAGCCACCCCGAACGAACTGATTGAGCTGCACATAGGCAGTATTGTGCGTTCCGGAAAGGATTTGGACGAGTGGTTTGTCAAACTACATGCAAACGGGGCGGAGCTGGCCCGTATCAAAAAAACAGCGCAAGCCTATACCGACCGGAACAGCGGGGCTACCTCACATATCATCCGATTATTGGGCAAATCATGAAAAGCAGGCTTCTATACGGATTGGCTATCGGCTTATTGCATCTGACGGCTCTTTTGCCGTTAAGGGTGCTCTATATATTCAGCGACGGCATCTATGTATTGCTCTACCACTGCCTCCATTACAGGCTGCAAACGGTAAGGCGGAACTTGCAGCGCTCGTTCCCCGCCAAGAGCAGCGGTGAGATAAAAGACATCGAACGCAAGTTCTACCACCACCTTTGCGACTGCATCGTAGAGACTGTCAAGCTGCTGCACATCTCCGACAAGGAGATAGACCGGCGCATAGAAGTTACCAACGGTGAGCTGGTAGACAAGCTGCTGGAAAGCAAACGGCCTATTATCCTGTTCTTAGGCCATTACGGAAACTGGGAATGGGCGCAGGCGATTACACGGCATTACACCCGCTCCGTAATCAGCGGGCAGATATATCGCCCGGTACGCAGTAAGGTCATGGACAATATCATGTTGAGGATACGCTCCCGCTTCCCTACGACCAGCATTCCGCAAAAACAGGCTTTCCGTACGCTGCTCCGCATGAATAAGGAAGGGCAACAGAGCATCATAGGGTTTATAGCCGACCAACGCCCCAACAGCTCGAACCTGTATTACTGGACTACATTCCTCCACCAGGAAACGGCATACAGTACCGGCGGCGAAGCAATAGGGCAAAGAACCGGTGCGAATTATGTATATCTCGATATAGAAAAGACCGGGAGAGGGCATTACAGGATGACTTTCAAGCAAATACAGCCCGGCTGTACGGAGACGGAGTATCCCTATACCCTCCGGTTCCTGCAAATGTTGGAAGCCACGATATGCCGCTCGCCGGAATACTGGCTATGGTCGCATAAGAGATGGAGATTTTCTAAACAAGATAATTCAAATACCAATCTAAAAAAGAATTGAAATGAAAATTGTTTGTGTAATACCGGCACGTGCCGAATCGACCCGTTTTTTCGAAAAACCTCTTGCCCTGATTTGCGGCAAGCCGATGATACAATGGGTATATACCCATTGCAAGGAAGTGGAATGCTTCGAGGAGGTTTACGTAGCCACCGACAGCGAAAAGATAAAAAATGCCTGCGAAGCTTTCGGAGCCCGGGTCGTGATGACTTCTTCCGACCACGACACTGCCACCGAACGTCTCTATGAAGTTTCCACCCGGATACCGGCAGACCTGTACGTCATGGTCAACGGCGACGAGCCGTTACTGACCAAGGAATACATCGTTCAATGTATTCCCGACAAGTTGCCGGAAAACGACATCTACGTATCGAACCTGATGACGGACTTCAGCAACCCCGTAGAAGTAATCGATGCCACGAACCTGAAAATCGTTACCGCCGCAGACAACCGTTGTCTTTTCATTTCGCGCAGCCCCATTCCTTATCCCAAAGGAAATATGGACTACGTATATCATAAGTTCGTAGGGGTAGGTGCTTTCAACCGGAAAGCATTGGAATTCTATCACAATACTCCCCGGGGTCCTATCGAGAAGATTGAAGAAAACGATTCTTTCCGCTTTCTCGAAAACCATATGCCTATCTATTACTACAACTGCCATTGCAAATCTTTATCGGTAGACAACCGGAAAGACATCGAGGGCGTAGAGAAATACTTAAACGAGAACAAAGCTAAACTATAATTCACTATGCGTATCGGATTCGATGCCAAAAAGGCGGTCAAGAACCTAACGGGAATCGGGAATTACAGCAGAGGTCTAATCAACGGCCTTTGCTCGTACGCTCCCGAACACCAGTACTTCCTATTTGCCACAGAACCGGTAAACGACAAAGCGATGAAACGGATTGTCAACTCGCCCGCGTTGCACTACAGCCTGTATCCCTCGAAAAAGCCGGTTTTCCTGCAGGAATACCGCAAGTGCCGCAACATCGCCGGGGTACTGAAATCCGAAAGAATCGACCTGTTCCACGGACTGACCAACGAGTTGCCATGGGGCATACAGAAAACGGGAATACCTTCCGTAGTAACCATTCACGACTTGATTTTCCTGCGTTTTCCCGAGACTTACGATTTGTTCAGCCGGCTGATATTGAAATGGAAAACGCTTTATGCCTGCCGGCACGCCGATAAGATTATAGCTATCAGCCGGCAAACCAAGCGGGATATCATCGACTTTTACCATATACCGGAGAGTAAGATAGAAATCGTATACCAGGGATGCGACAGGATATTCAGCCGCACCGTTTCCATTGAAGAAAAGCAGGCCATACGAAAAAGATACGGCATTCCCGACCGCTACCTGCTCAGCGTAGGGACTTTCGAGCACAGAAAAAACCACCGTTCTATCCTGCAGGCGCTGCCGCTTATGCATGATGAGGACATACACCTGGTACTGGTGGGCAAACATACCAAGTTTCAAAGCAGCATAGAGGAAAGGGTACGCAATCTCGGGCTGCAAGGCAGGGTGCATATCTTGAACAACGTCCCTAATGCCGACTTGCCCGCACTCTATCAGGGCTGTTCCGTATTTCTCTACATGTCCTATTTCGAGGGATTCGGCATTCCCGTACTGGAGGCGCTCACTTCGGGCGTACCGGTCGTTGCAGCCACAGGTTCCTGCCTGGAAGAAGCCGGTGGCGACGCCTCTTTATACTGCAATCCGTTCGATTACCAAAAGATAGCGGAACTGACAGACAGCATATTGGAGAGCCCCGAACGGACTACGTACATGGCAGAGCAGGGAAAAGAGCATGCCCGGGATTTCTCCGAAAAGAGAATTATGCAAAGCCTGCTGAACGTCTATCGGCAAGTACTACAATCCTGATTAATGAGTTGTAACATGAATGCCCGGTATTATCTGCAATTCCAGAAAGGATTCAGGAGAATCTATTTCTATATCTGCAATTTCAGCACCTACTTCCTGCCGAACTACCTGTACAGGCGGCAACTCCGGGGTATTCTTGCATCCCTTCCCCAAAACAGAAAGCGGGAAATTGAGGAACGCGTAGCCTATTACAACCGGATGCCGGAATGCCGCACTTCGGAGGAGTGGACTGCAATCCGCTCTTTCAGGTATCCATTCGGCAAGAAAGAGAAGTTCTCCATGTATTTTTTCGACCTATACAGTAACATCCGCTTTTTCAGCCCGCATTCCAGGTTCAGGTATGAGTTCGGCGATGTTACCCGTGAACCGTCCGTGCCGGCTTTCGTCAAAAGCCGTCCCATTGGCGGTGCAACTTCCAACGCCGTCCTGCTAAAGCTGAACCGGGTACGGCATTTCCACTTTATCAGGGACAGCAGGAATTTCCGTGAGAAAAAGGATATGCTGGTCAGCCGCAACGTCGTAAGGCAGCCGCATCGCCGGAAACTGCTCGAGATGTATTACGGACATCCCTTATGCGACATCGGGCAAATCAATACGGATACCGCCCGGGAGCATCCGGAATGGGTGAAAGGTTACCTCACCCTCGAGGAGCAATTACAGTACAAATTCATCTGTTGCATCGAGGGTAACGATGTGGCAAGCAACCTGAAATGGGTAATGTCCTCCAACTCCGTACCCGTAATGCCGCGCCCGCGGTACGAGACGTGGTTCATGGAAGGGAAACTCGTTCCCGGCTACCATTACATAGAAATCAAGCCCGACTATTCGGACTTGATAGAGAAGATAGAGTATTATATCTCGCATCCGGACGAAGCGGAGCTTATCATCGAACATGCCCACGAGTACATCCGCCGGTTCAAGAACAAGAAAGTAGAAAGAGCCATATCCCTGCTTGTCATACAAAAGTATCTGCAGAGAAGCGGGCAAATCCCTTATTGCCAATGACTATGAAGAAAAAAGAACCGGTACTATTGATTATCCGCATGTCGGCATTGGGAGATGTAGCGATGACGATTCCCGCAATCTACTCCCTTGCCGTGCAGTATCCGCAATACCGGATAAAAGTACTGACGCGTCCTTTCTTCACCCGGCTGTTTGTCAATGCGCCCGGCAATATCTCATTCATTACAACCGACAGGGATATCCACCGGGGGATAAGGGGTGTACTAAAACTGATAGGGATACTGGGCAAGGAGAAGATAGACAAGGTAGCCGACTTTCACAATGTACTACGTTCGTGGTGCATAGATTGCTACTTCCGTATAACCGGAAAACCGGTAAGCATAGTACGGAAGCAAAGAAGCAAAAGAAAGGCGCTGACACGGCGTCACAACAAAAGCCCGATAGCCCAACGGAATTATATCCTACGCTATTTCGATGTGCTGGAGCGGTTGGGACTTCCTGTAACCCCTACCTTCCGGAGTATTTTCCAGGACATCCCTCCCATACCTTTTACTTTGGATATACCCGTCCCAAGCGGTACGAAAGGGATAGGTATAGCTCCCTTCGCACGTTATGCGAACAAGACTTACCCGCTGGAACAGATGCAGGAAGTCGTAAAACTATTAACCGCTCAAAAGGGGTACACCATTTTCCTTTTCGGCGGTGGAGAGAAAGAAACGGCTGTCCTGAAAAAATGGGAGGCTGCATATCCCGCTACCATAGCCCTGCCCGGCAGGTTATCCCTCGAGCAGGAACTCTCGCTGATGTCCCGCCTGGAGGTCATGGTGTCTATGGATTCCGCCAATATGCACTTGGCATCGCTAACCGGTACTCCGGTAATCTCCATATGGGGCAGCACTACCCCGTTATGCGGTTTCGGCGGTTGGGGGCAACGGGAGGACAATGCCATAGTAGCCGGCACAGACTGCCAGCCATGTAGTATCAGCGGAGCGGAAAAGTGCCCGCTACGCCATTTCGACTGCATGAACAGGATTACACCGGAAAGGATTCTCCGGCAAATAGAAAAAACATTGCTCAACGAAAAACGAACATTATGCTAAAGAAGTCCATTATCTACCTGCTCTCCCACCTGATGCTCTGCATCGGTATATTCCTGTTTATACAGAAGCCCATATTCCTATTATACAACTGGGGGTGCGGAGGTTCATCATGCACGCTTACGGACTGGGCGGCAATCTATCGTCATGGCCTTCCACTGGATGTTGCAACAGCCGGATACCTGACAGTCATCCCTTTCCTCATTATCGGCCTCTATCTGTTTCTTCCCCGGTTCTCTCCCCGCAAACCGCTCATCGGTTATAATATCGCGATAGCCTTCCTGCTTTCTGCAGTAACCTTGGCAGACGCTTCGCTCTACGAATTCTGGGAGTTCAAGCTCGACGCCACGGTTTTCATGTACCTGAACGACCCTAAGAATGCATTTGCCAGCGTCTCGTTTTCATATATATTATTGAGGGTTACGGCAATCATCGTACTGGCCGCCGCCTATTTCTTCATCCTGGCAATGCCTGTGTACAAGATTAAATTCGGCCATGCCGACAAGAGCAAGCGGTTTCCTGCCCTGATATGCCTCGCAGTATTCGGCGGATGCCTTTTCTGTATGATACGCGGGCTGAGAATCTGGCCTAACACTCCCGGAAGGGCGTTTTACTCAAAGACAGCATTCCATAACCATAGCGCATTGAATCCTTTATTCAATATAGCCTATACCTCTCTCAAGGCCGAAAACTTCAGTAAACAGTTCAGGTTCTTCACCGAAGAAGAACGTGCCGATATTTACGACTCCATACTTCCCCGGAAAGGGAACGCCTTTCCTACCGATACCACAGAATGCCTGCTTAAAACCACACGCCCCAATATCCTGTTCATCGTTTTGGAAGGTTTCGGAGCTGTATTCATCGAGAACTTAGGCGGAATGAAAGGAATAGCCCCCAATATCGATAGGATATCCGAGGAGGCAATCTCCTTTACCCGGTGCTACTGCAACAGTTTCAGGACAGACCGGGGCATAGTATCCATTCTCAGCGGTTATCCGGCGCAACCCACGACAAGCATTATGAGATATTCGCACAAGATACAATCGCTTCCCGGGCTACCCAAAACCTTAAAATCCTACGGCTACCGGACACAAGCCTTATATGCCAGCGACATGACTTTCTTCAATATGGCCGATTATTTTATCAGTGCCGGGCACGACAAGCTGATAAGCCAGGACAGTTTTCCGGCATCCGACCGTACCTGCAAATGGGGTGTACCCGACCATATTGCATTCAACTGGCTCTACCGGGACATACAGCAGAAATACGGGCAAGGCAAGGAGCCATGGTACACTACTTTCCTGACTATCAGCTCGCATGCCCCGTTCGATGTTCCTTATTACCGGTTAGCGGACAAAAAGTTCAACGCATTTGCATACACAGACAGTTGTTTCGGAGATTTCATAGACCGGTTAAAAAACACTCCCGCATGGGATAACCTATTGATTTGTCTGTACTGCCGACCACGGCTTCAATCATCAGGAGATTGCCTCGCCCGATTTTCCCCATATACCGTTACTGTTACTCGGCGGAGCTATCAAAGATACACGGAGAATCGACAGGCTCATCAGCCAGACAGACTTGGCGGCAACCGTTCTTGCCCAGCTAAACATTCCTTACGAAGAATTTACTTTCAGCCGGGATGTGATGTCGAACAGTTACACATACCCGTTTGCTTTCAATACTTTCAACAACGGTTTTATTTTCAGGGATTCCACAGGCTGCACCGTGTACGACAATACTGCCGGGAAAGCATTATACGGAGAGGACAAAGCCCGCGAAGAAAGAGGGAAAGCAATCCTGCAAACATTGTACAATGACCTTGGCAAACGTTAAACGAAAGAATATGGCTTTAAAAGAAATACGGTTCCGCATCAAATCCGAAATCAACTACCTGTTCTTCAGGAGATACCGTTTTAAACGAACGATAAGAAGACATTTCCGGAAATATTACTCTCCGGACAACCCGCATGCGGCCAATACGCAAAAGCAGATTATCTGTATGGCCGACGGAAAATATCCGCATGGCGGGCTGGTAGACAGATTGAGAAACATAATTACTATTTTTAAATACTGCCTGGAACACAAGGTGGATTTCCGGATTTATTTTACTACGCCTTTCCGATTAGAGGATTACTTGGTTCCCAACCTCTATGACTGGAGAATCGGTTCTTCCGAACTTTCTTTCAATTCCGAAGATTCTAAAGCTGTTTTCATGGATACCTCCGGTAATTCCGGAGAGCGTGAAAGGAAATTCCAACGTAGCATAACAGAAGAATTCCTATCCGCACCCTATAAGCAAATACATGTTTACAGCACTTTCTATTATGAAGAACGATATTTCGGCGAGTTATTCACCCGCCTGTTCAAACCGGCCGTGCCGATACAGAAGGAAATAGACGAGCAATTAAGGATTTTAGGCGGAGCCGGAAATTATATTTCGGTTTCAACCCGTTTCCTGGAATTGCTGGGCGACTTCAAAGAGCCCGGAACATCTCCGCACATACCCGCTTCCAAACAAACGGCATTGATACAAGCTTGTCTGAAACAGATAGAAATCATCAAAAGCAAACATCCCGATATTTCCCGGATTCTAATAACATCCGACAGTAACCGCTTTTTGGAAGCCTGCCGGCAGTTGGAATATGCCTATATAATTCCCGGAGAGATTTTACACGTAGACATACCGGATAAGTCCAAAGCGGACAAACACCAAAAGACTTTCGTCGACTTCTTTGCCATAGCCCATGCACAGAAATCCTACCTGCTCATAACGGACAAGATGTATAAAAGTTCTTTCTCCATGCGGGCAGCCCAGGTGTATAACCACCCTTTCGAAATCATACGTTTTTAACCCGCATCAGCAGCCATGAAAGGAATCATCATATTAACGGCATGTGTAAACCCCGGTCAAATGGTTTATACCGAACTGCAAGATACGGCAGAAAGGCTGAAACAATATAAAGCCGCTTTAAAGTACTACCTTACGCACACTCGTTTCAAGATTATCTTCTGCGAGAATAGCAACACCGACTTCAGCAACGAATTTTCCGGCTATATCAGGGAAGGCAGATTGGAGTATCTGGCATTCAACGGAAATTGTTTCGACAGGAACTTGGGGAAAGGGTATGGAGAAGCGATTATTTTAAAACACATATACACGCATTCCCTACTCTTGAAAGAGTGCGACTATACGATAAAGATTACAGGTAGAATAATCGTCGATAACCTCGGCGATGTGCTCAAACAGCTCGGTTATATAAAAAGAACGAGATTCATAATTTGCGATGCGAACTGTAAGCTCACTGCCGCTCCGTCAAAGCTAATCATCGCTTACAAAGATTTTTATCCCGACTTTTTCTTCGCTAAAGCAGAGAGGATAAATGATTCTGCCCATTTTACGTTCGAAAAAGCATTGGCTGCCGCTATCAAAGAGATGAAAAAACATCGAGGAAGCCACACCCTCTTTGCAACCTACCCTATTTATACCAGAATTTCGGGAACGAACAATCTTCCTATCAGAAATCACAGTAGAATCGAGAGGAAACTCAAATACATCTTGCACAAAATAGGCATATGGGGCAGGACTTGACCGCCCGAGCCTTCTTAAAAAGAATATCATCACTTAATCAATCAAAAGAATATGGAATACAGCAACTTGTACAACCGCGTTTTCAATGAGGCCATTGCCGATTATCACCAGGCCAATCATGTGGATACTCCTATGAAGAACCCCTATCAGGCGCCCTGCATAGAATACTATCTATATACCAAAAACTGGATTGACACCGTACAATGGCATCTCGAAGACCTTATCAGAGACCCGAACATCGACCCTACAGAAGCATTGGCACTGAAACGCCGCATAGACCGTTCCAACCAAGACCGCACCGACCTCGTAGAGCTAATAGACAGTTACTTCCTGGATACTTATAAAGATACCGAGATACGGCCGGATGCAACTATCAACACCGAGAGCCCGGCATGGGCTATCGACCGCCTTTCTATCCTGCAACTGAAAATCTACCATATGCGGCAAGAGACCGAACGCACGGATGTGGACGAAATGCATAGGGAGCAATGCCGGACAAAGCTAGATATCCTGCTCGAACAGCAAAAAGACCTGTCAACAGCGATAGACCGACTGATAGAAGACATCAGCACAGGAAAGAAATACATGAAAACCTACAAACAAATGAAAATGTACAACGACCCCGCTTTAAACCCGGTACTGTATTCCAAGAATAGCCAACGATGAAAAGAGTACAAACCGGAAGGAAGTCCGTAATCATCTGGCTCGTTATCTGCCTGGCAACGCCCCCGCTGCAGGCGCAACTGATAGAACGGATTTGTTATAACGACTACCAAATCGACCCGGCTAAAGCCGGCAGATTATCCATAGAGGTGGATAACATCTGCTTCTTCAAGGACAATGAATTTACAGGCCCGGTGATGAAAGGCTATACATTGCCGGGCTTCTGGCTACAGCCTAAAGGGGTATTCTTTCCGCTAAAAAACATCAAGCTGGAATTAGGGCTCCATGCTCTGGTTTACAGCGGCGCTTATAAATATCCCAATTACAGCTACCAGGATATCGCACAGTGGAAAGGCAACCAGTTTCAACGGGGCAGCCATATCCTGCCCTATTTCCGGGCGCAGTTGAAGCTGTCTAACATCAACCTCGTTTGGGGAAACTTATACGGCGGGAGCAATCACAACCTGATTTCGCCTCTTTATAATCCGGAGCTGAACCTGACGGCAGACCCGGAAACAGGTTTCCAGCTCCTCTACGACATACGTCCCCTGCATATAGATGCATGGATAAACTGGCAAAGCTTCATCTTCCGGCAAGACACGCACCAGGAGGCGTTTACCATAGGATTGTCCTCGCAGGTAAAGTTCAACGCACCCGCGTCCCGCACTCATTTCTACCTACCTGTCCAGATGACTATCCAACACCGCGGCGGAGAAATAGATACTTTATACACCAACTCGGTACACACCCTGATGAACGGCTCGATAGGGGCAGGAGTAACCTGGAACCTTAACCGCAGGTACCTCAACCAAATCAACCTGGAAACCGATGTTTTAGGATATTATCAACAGAATGGAGAATTGTGGCCTTTGAATAAAGGATATGCTCTCTACATGAAAGCGAGCGCCGGCATCACCGAGGATTTCGGAATAGAAGGCGGATATTTTTTCGGTAAAGATTTTATCTCTTTATTCGGAATACCCTATTTCGGCACGATTTCTACCAGCAACAAGGATGTAGCATTCGACAAGATGCAGACATGGTACGCCTCGGTAGAATATTCGCGCAAGTTCAAGCAACACTATGCAATGGGAATCAAGGCCGATTTATATTACTCATGCCCCGGCAAGAGCAAGCATCCCGCAGCAGGAATTGCAGACGCTGCAAATACCGCCAATTTTTCCGTAGGAATTTACTTACGGATCAATCCGGTTTTCCTAATCCGTTCAAAGAAATAAAAAAACGGCCGCTACGGATAATCCGTACGGCCGTTCTCTTATATTCTTATTCGTATAAGAATTATTCAGCGCGCAAAGTGAAACGCTTGAAATCTACAATCTTCAATTCGGCATCGGCTTCTTTCAGTACTTCTCTTACCGTTTTCTTGGCATCCATGATATCTTCCTGGTTCAGCAGGCAAACTTCCTTCAGGAATTTGCCCAGACGTCCCTTAGCGATATTCTGAATCATCTGTTCGGGCAGATGTGCAGCCTTTTCTGCAGAAACGCTGGCAATGATTTCTTTTGCCTTCGCTACATCCTCGGCCGTAATCCAGCCTTTAGCCATATTGCTTTCCATATGGTCTTCGCTATCCACGTGAGCCGGGTTGATACCTGCTTTCTTCAAGGCAGCTTCCACAGCCTTCTGTACCTGCTCGGCTTTCGTCTTCTCGATAGCGACTTCGATTTCCTTCTGCTTCACTTCTTCGGAAACGCCGTCCTCGTCGATAGCCAGCGGATTCATGGCAGCAATCTGCATAGCCACTTGCTTAGCCAACTGTCCGTCTACCTCCTTGTTGAAGGCAACGATAGTACAGAGGCCGTTTCTGTTCATATGATTATAAACGACAGTGCTTGCACCTTCTACGGTCATATAGCCGTCGAGTTCCATTTTCTCGCCGGTGATACCGCTACGGTCTGTTACAGCATCCTGTACCGTACCATTACCCATCGGCAATGCCTTCACTTCATCCAAAGTCTTGCATTTGTTGGCAACAGCGAGGTCGAGAATATCCTGAGTCAGTTTCACGAAATCAGCATTCTGGGCAACGAAGTCCGTTTCGCACTTCAAAGCGATGATAACGGCAAAGTCACCGGTAGTCTTAGCCAAGACACAACCTTCAGAAGCCTCACGGTCTGAACGCTTGGCGGCAACAGCCTGTCCCTTCTTACGGATAATTTCCATTGCCTTGTCGAAATCGCCTTCAGCATCGTTCAATGCGTTCTTGCAATCCATCATACCAGCACCGGTCATTTTGCGGAGCTTGGTTATATCAGCCATACTTACAGCCATAATATCTTTCCTTTATATTTTTAGTTAATAAATATCGTTCTAAAAAGCAAAAAAGAGCTGAGAATAGAGAATTGCCGTAAAGTAACTCTCAACTTTCAATTCTCAACTCTCGGTTCTATGATTAAGCTTCTTCGTCTTCCTTGATGAAAGCAGCAGCCTTAGCAGCATTGATTGCTTCCTCATCGGATTTGTCGAGTCTTGCTTTCGTAGCTTTCTTCTTGCCCTTGTTGGCAGGAGCTTCGCCGGCAGCTTCCATATCTACCTTTTCAGCCTTACGCTCTTCCAGACCTTCCTGCATAGCGGCGCAGCAAGCATCCAGGATAACTTCTACCGACTTGGTAGCGTCATCGTTTGCCGGAATAACGAAGTCGATGCTCGTAGGGTCGGAGTTGGTATCAACGATACCGAATACCGGAATACCCAAACGGTTAGCTTCGCGAACTGCAATGTTCTCTTTCATTACATCGACAACAAACAAAGCGGACGGCAGACGGGTCAGGTCGGCGATAGAGCCCAAGGTCTTGTCCAACTTGGCACGTTGACGGGAGATTTGCAGGATTTCTCTCTTGGAGAGGTTGGAATAAGTACCGTCGTTAGTCAACTTGTCGATAGTAGCCATTTTCTTCACGGCTTTACGGATTGTCGGGAAGTTGGTCAACATACCACCCGGCCAGCGCTCGATTACATAAGGCATATTTACAGATGCAGCCTTGTCGGCAACCACCTGCTTAGCTTGTTTTTTAGTAGCAACAAACAGGACTTTCTTTCCTGACTTAGCGATTTGCTTCAAAGCTTCCGCAGCTTCGTCTATTTTAGCAACCGTCTTGTTGAGGTCAATGATATGAATACCATTGCGTTCCATGAAGATATAAGGAGCCATTGCAGGGTTCCACTTTCTTTTCAAGTGGCCGAAGTGGCAACCGGCTTCCAATAATGTATCGAAATTTGTTCTTGACATTTTGTTTTAATCTTTAAATCGTTTACTTTCTTTTTTGTTTTTTCTAAACCAACCGCCGGGTAGCCTATCCAAATGAAGAGTCCCGGTAGTTTAGATACTAAACGCTTTTTCAGTTGAGAGTTGAGAGGTGAAAGTCGAGAATTAAGCAACTTGTCCGCCCCAACCGTTCTCCAACTCTTAACGTTTACTGAACTGGAATCTACGACGGGCTTTCGGCTGTCCCGGTTTCTTACGTTCAACAGAACGGGGGTCACGGGTCATGAAGCCTTCGGCACGGAGAGCAGCCTTGTCTTCAGCATTGATTTTCACCAGTGCACGGGCAATCGCCAGGCGCAATGCCTGAGACTGGCCGGTAAAACCGCCACCGCAGAGGTTTACCTTGATGTCGTACTTTTCAGCAACACCCAATTTGTTCAACGGTTGTTTAACTACATACTGAAGAATGCTTGATGGAAAGTACTCTGCGAGGTCTCTCTTGTTAATAGTAATCTTTCCAGTACCTTCGCTTACGAAAATACGTGCAATTGCACTTTTACGTCTGCCTAATGCATTTACTACTTCCATTATCTCTTATTTAAGTGCGTTAATATCAATCAATTTCGGGCTTTGAGCTTCATGTTTGTGCTCGCTGCCTGCATAAACGTACATATTGCCCAGCAATTGAGCACCCAGTTTGTTCTTAGGCAGCATACCCTTTACAACTTTTCTCAGCAACTTGTCATCACCGTTCGGTTTTGCCTGCAAACGAGCAGGAGTGATTTCTCGCTGACCGCCGGGATAGCCTGTATATGACAGATATACCTTGTCATTCCATTTGTTACCGGTTAATTTTACCTTGTCGGCATTGATAATGATTACATTATCGCCGCAATCTACGTGAGGGGTAAAGTTTGGTTTATACTTCCCTCTCAACAGTTTCGCAACTTTTGCGCCCAGACGGCCCAATACCTGGTCTGTAGCGTCGACAATGACCCATTCTTTAGTCACCGTCGCCTTGTTTGCAGAAATGGTCTTGTAACTTAAAGTATCCACTCTTAATTGTTTTTTAAATGTTACTACTAAATGTTTTGCTTCACCACGAATCAACCGCCTCGGACAAAGGGAGATTAACTCGCTATGAATGAAATGCTTATCCTTATGAGATAATAATCGGCTTGCAAAGGTACGGATTTTCTTAGAACTGGCAAACGTTTTCTTCTTTTTTTTAAGTTGCACTTGGCTGATATACAACAAAAAGAAATTATCTTCCGGGGAAACGAAGACATCCCCGGAAGATAACCCTAAAAACTCCTGCCTGCACACGCAAACACTTACGTACAAAGGATTTCAAGAGACGTGCAGGAGGCATGAAACGGAATTCGGTTTCGGTCAGCGAACGATGTCCTCCGGAAAAACGGGAGGCATATTCACCCGTTTCCATGTTTCGTGGAACCAGGTATTCAGTTCGTTTCCGTTTAAATCTTTTGCAATGAAATACTTCAGGTACATCACGCCGCCCTCGCCCATTTCGAACTCGAGGATATTATCCTTATTGTCCAGCATGGGCAAATGGATGTTCTTCTCGATACTCTCCTTATACGCGTTCGGCGACACCTGCCGATACGTGCCGTAGCCCGTTATAATGGCATCCGTACCAGGACGTATCGTAAAGTTGACGATACGGCCGTCGTCGCTCAGCACCTTGAATGTATTGCTCGGTTTCAATATTCCGGGAACATCCGGATTTTCAGACACATAATGACACAACTGCCAAATACCTTCCAGATGTGCAGGCTCGAAAGCGGCCTTCTCCTGCGCCCGGGCTCCTGTTACCGCAAGCAGCACCGCCGCCAGCATGGTAAAGAAATAATTCTTTTTCATATTCGTATGATATTGGTTAACGTCATGTCATTCCTACTGACACAAATATAAAGATTTCTTTCGAGAAAATAACAATTTACCGCATAAAAAAAGCCCGTATAAACAAAAATTTATACGGGACTTTCTTTATTCCGGTCTGTTTCCTGCAATCAGAACTCTGCATTGCGCGGAGTACGCGGGAACGGTATCACGTCGCGGATATTGGTCATACCGGTTACGAACAGCAGCAGGCGCTCGAATCCCAATCCGAAACCGGAGTGCGGGCATGAGCCGAACTTACGGGTATCCAGATACCACCACATGTCTTTCATCGGGATATGGAGCTCCTCGATACGGCTCATCAGCCTGTCGTAATCGGCCTCACGCTCGGAGCCGCCGATAATCTCGCCGATTTTCGGGAAAAGCACATCCATGGCGCGTACAGTCTTACCGTCCTCGTTCTGCTTCATATAGAACGCCTTGATTTCCTTCGGATAATCCGTCAGGATAACCGGACGCTTGAAGTGTTCCTCCACCAAGTAACGCTCGTGCTCGGAAGCCAGGTCGACACCCCAATATACGGGGAATTCGAACTTATGCCCCTTGGCAACGGCATCCTCCAGAATCCTGACACCCTCCGTATAAGACAAGCGTACGAAGCTCTCTTTCAGGACACCCTGCAAACGCTCTATCAGACCCTTGTCGAACATATCGTTCAGGAACTTCACATCGTCGGCGCAGTTATCCAACGCCCATTGCACGCAGAACTTGATGAATTCCTCCGCCAAGTCCATATTGTCGGTAATATCATTGAACGCAACTTCCGGCTCAACCATCCAGAACTCCGCCAGGTGGCGGGGAGTATTGGAATTTTCGGCGCGGAACGTAGGTCCGAACGTATAGATAGCACCCAGTGCCGTAGCAGCAAGCTCGCCTTCCAACTGTCCGGAAACCGTCAGGCTCGCCTGCTTTCCGAAAAAGTCGTCGTCGTAGATAATGGAGCCGTTCTCATCTTTCTTCAGGTCGTACAGGTTCATCGTAGTTACCTGGAACATCTGTCCCGCCCCCTCGCAGTCGGAACCCGTGATGATAGGCGTATGGAAATAGAAGAACCCCTTCTTATGGAAGAACTCATGAATGGCGATAGCCATATTGTGACGGATGCGGAACACGGCACCGAAGGTATTCGTACGCGGACGCAGGTGGGCTATCTCGCGGAGGAACTCCATGGAATGCCCCTTCTTCTGCAAAGGATACGTATTGTCGCAAGTACCCAGCACCTCGATTTCACGTGCCTGGATTTCGGCTCTCTGACCGGAACCTACCGATTCCGCCAGCACACCGTTCACACTCAGGCAAGCCCCCGTAGTGATGTTTTTCAGCATCGCCTCATCGAAGTTTGCCAAATCCACTACAACCTGCACATTATTTATTGTAGAACCGTCGTTCAGCGCGATAAAATTGACTTGCTTACTACCTCTGCGGGTGCGAACCCAGCCTTTCACGTTGACCATAGCGCCAAAATCCTCGCGCTTCAACAGGTCGACAATCTTTGTTCTACTAATCTTTTCCATAAAACAGTTATTATACCTTATTATATATTACTCGAAAGACCCCATGCGCAGGAAGTTCACCTCCTGTTCCGTGAGGTAACGCCATTCGCCGCGGCGCAGGCCTTTCTTGGTTAAACCGGCGAAGAATACGCGGTCCAGCTTCACCACCTTGTATCCCAGCGATTCAAAAATACGGCGCACGATACGGTTCTTGCCGGAGTGTATCTCGATACCCACTTCGTCTTTCTTGAAATCGTCCGTATAGCTGATAGCGTCCGCCTGGATTTCGCCGTCGTCCAGTTGGATACCCGCTGCAATCTGCTCCATGTCCGCCTTCGTCAAGTTCTTATCCAGGTGCACATGATATATTTTCTTCTTCAGGTACTTGGGATGAGTCAGCTTGGAAGCCAGGTCGCCGTCGTTTGTCAGCAACAACACACCGGTGGTATTACGGTCCAGACGTCCCACCGGATAGATACGCTCGGTACAGGCGCCCTTCACCAAATCCATTACCGTACGGCGTGCCTGCGGGTCATCGGAAGTCGTTACCGTATCCTTCGGCTTGTTCAGCAAAACATATATCTTACGCTCGATGCTCACCGTCTGGTCGTGGAACTTCACCTCGTCGCCACGCTTAATCTTAGTTCCCAACTCCGTAACCACTTCTCCGTTTACGGACACCACGCCGGCCGTGATAAACTCGTCGGCTTCACGACGGGAACATACACCTGCGTTGGCAAGGAACTTATTCAGGCGAATCGGCTCGTTCGGGTCTACGAACTGTTCCTTATACTCTATCTGTTTCTTCTTGCTGTACTTGGCATTGGGGTCGTAATCTCCCGTACGGCGAATCGGACGGCTGTAGCTGTCTCTGTTGCCGTAAGGACGTTGCGGACGCTCGCCGCCGTTCGGGTTATAACGCGGACGGAAAGGGCGGTCGCCACCGGCACTATTGCCGTAAGGACGCTGCGGACGGTCACCGCCTTCACTGTTGTAGCGCGGACGGAATGGACGGTCGCCACCGGAATTATTGCCGTAAGAACGCTGCGGACGCTCCCCGCCTTCGCTGTTATAGCGCGGACGGTAAGGGCGGTCCCCACCGGCACTATTGCCGTAAGGACGCTGCGGACGCTCCCCGCCTTCGCTGTTGTAGCGCGGACGGTAAGGACGGTCGCCACCGGAATTATTGCCGTAAGAACGCTGCGGACGCTCGCCGCCTTCACTGTTGTAGCGCGGACGGTAAGGACGGTCGCCACCGGCACTATTGCCGTAAGAACGTTGCGGGCGGTCGCCATTCTCCGCATTCGGGTTAAAACGCGGACGGTAAGGACGGTCGCTGTTGTAAGAACGTTGCGGACGTTCTCCATTTTCACTATTAAATCGCGGACGATAAGGGCGGTCCCCATTTTCACGGTTGTAAGACGGGCGGCTATAGCTTCCCTCCCTGTTAAATTGGTTACCATCACGGCCGGCATCCGAGCTCTCCTCTGAGGAAGAAGCCTCGCGCCAAGTTTCGTTTTCTGTACTCATTGTTTTTTATTCGAATAAAATTAAACCTGCTGGCCTCACGGCCATTCTTTTATATCTCTGATAACTTTTATTTTAGCTTTATAAACAAATTCCGGATTAAAAAGTTGAAACCCCTCCGGACTTCTCCCGCCGCGGTTTAAAGCCCCGTATAGGTATGGGGAGTAATCGCACGCAATTCCTTCTTTATGTCCTCGCTCACATCCAGCCCTTCTATGAATTCCTTGATAGAAGCCTCCGTAATTGCCTGGTTGGTACGCGTCAGCGCTTTCAGCGCCTCATAAGGATGCGGGTATGCCTCGCGGCGCAAAATGGTCTGTATAGCCTCCGCCACCACACTCCAGCAATTATCCAAATCGCGGTAGATAGCCGGCTCGTTCAGCAGCAGCTTGCGCAATCCCTTCAACGAACTCTGGATAGCGATTACGATATGCCCGAACGGAACACCCACGTTACGCAATACGGTAGAGTCGGTCAGGTCGCGTTGCAGGCGCGATACCGGCAGCTTCACCGCCAGGTGCTCGAGGATAGCATTGGCTATGCCCAGGTTACCTTCGGCATTTTCGAAGTCGATAGGATTTACCTTGTGCGGCATGGCGCTCGAACCTACCTCACCCGCCTTAATCTTTTGCTTGAAGTACTCCATGGAGATGTACTGCCAGAAGTCGCGGTTCATATCAATCATCACCGTATTAATACGCTTCATCGCATCGAAGATAGCCGCCAAATTGTCGTAATTGGAAATCTGTGTCGTATACTCCTCGCGCTCCAACCCCAGCTTCCCGGCAACGAACTTACTGCCGAAAGCCTTCCAGTCGTATTCCGGATAAGCCACATGATGCGCGTTGTAATTGCCCGTAGCGCCGCCGAACTTGGCAGTGACCGGACACGCCTTCAAGGCGGCCAACTGGCGTTCCAGACGATACGCGAACACCATTACCTCTTTTCCCAGACGAGTGGGTGAGGCCGGTTGCCCGTGCGTCTTGGCAAGCATCGGAATACCCGCCCATTCTTCCGCATACGTGCGGAGCTGGGCTATCAGCTCTTCTACCTGGGGATAATACACCTGTTCCAGAGCCTCCTTTACGGACAACGGAATAGAAGTGTTGTTGATATCTTGCGAAGTCAGCCCGAAGTGGATGAACTCTTTGTAATCGTCCATTCCGCCCAACTTATCGAATTCTTCTTTCAGGAAATACTCCACCGCCTTTACATCGTGGTTGGTTACGCTTTCGATGTCCTTGATGCGTCCTGCATCGGCTTCGGAGAAGTTGCGGTAAATGTTTCTCAAGGTTTCGAACACACCCTTATCCACCCCTTTCAACTGGGGCAAAGGCAGTTCGCACAAGGCTATAAAATATTCCACTTCAACCTGTACACGGTATTTTATCAGTGCAAATTCCGAGAAATAGGCAGCCAGCGCATCCGTCTTGCCCCTATAACGACCGTCAACCGGAGAGATTGCGGTAAGTAAATCAAGTTTCATACGTCGTATTTATGATAATTATCGGGCTGCAAAATTACGGCTTTTTTCCGAGTAATAAGATATAAAGAGAAAATAAATTAAAAAAGGAAGTTAACGGGGACAAAAAAAGCCTTGCATTGCTGCAAAGCTAATAGAAAAACTAAAAACAAACGTGGGCGTTGACGGATTCGAACCGCCGACCCTCTGCTTGTAAGGCAGATGCTCTGAACCAGCTGAGCTAAACGCCCTTTTGAGGAACGAAAGTGTTTCGGAATTTTGTGTGGGCGTTGACGGATTCGAACCGCCGACCCTCTGCTTGTAAGGCAGATGCTCTGAACCAGCTGAGCTAAACGCCCGTACACTTTCGTTTCAAAAGCGATGCAAAGGTACAGCTTATTTTGAAACTACCAAAACTTTAGCAATCTATTTTGCAAGTTTTTTTTCGTACCGTACCAACCCTCATTGAAATTCAAGCAATTAGCCGCGCTACTTTTTCACCTCATTTTTGCGGATTACCCTTGCCGGATTGCCTACCGCCACGCAATCGGACGGAATATCCTTGGTTACCACGCTCCCCGCACCGATAATGCAACGGTCGCCGATAGTAACGCCGGGACAGATAACAGTACCGCCGCCAATCCAGCAATCCTCGCCTATCGTCACCGGATAAGCATGCTCCTGCTCCACACGCCGTTCCAGGTAATCCAACGGATGCTGAGGGGTGTAAATCTGCACGCAAGGGCCTATCAGCGTATAGGCTCCAATCGTGATATAGCCACCGTCCAGGAAGGTACAGTTGGAATTGATAAACACATGCTCGCCCAGGCGCACGCCGTCGCCGTGGTCGCAGCAGAAAGGCGGCCAGACGGTAGCCGAAGCGGGAATGCCGGGTATCAGTTCTTCCAACACCGCCCGATACCCCTCATCGTAGCCGCTCATACCGTTCAGCTTCAACAGCAGTTGCTTGGCACGCTTGAATCTCGCCTGGATTTCGGGCGAGGCAGTGTTCGCCAGTTGCGAACTCCTCATTTTGTCCACTTCATTCATATGTCATTCAAATTATGTTCTACACTTCAACTTTTACCGGAAAACCGTTACAAACTCCCGCACCCGCGCAACAGCGCTGTCAGGTTCTTCATCCAGTCCTCATCGGGAGCCACATGCAACCCGCGTATGCCGAGCGCTTCCGCCGCCCTGACATTTTTCAGGCTGTCGTCTACGAACACCGTTTCCTCCGCCTTCATGCCGTCGGCGGCAAGCGCTTTGAGGAATATATCCGGATTGGGCTTGTACGCCTGCATTTCATAACTACAAAACAGCGTGTCGAAATAATCGCTTATCGGCCTGCCCTCGGCACTGAACCGGTCGCTGCGGGTAAAAGCCATGATAAACGGGTTGGTATTGCTGAGCAGGCACACATGGTATTTCTCCCTCAGCTTCGACAGGTTATGGAGCCGCTCCAACGGAACATCGCGTATAAAGCCCAGCCAGCAATGCTGCGCCTCGTCCCAACTGACGGATTCGCGTCCGGCAGCCTCCGCCATTCTCCGGCAAAATTCATCCGCACCGATTTTACCCGTTTCCACATCGAGGAAGAACCCCTTCTGCCCGTATTCGCCCATATAATCGTCCGGGTCGATGCCCGCCTCCCGGAAGCGGCGGTAAGCCTCCTCCGAATTCTGGCGGAATACCACTCCGCCCATATCAAACAGTATATTCTTCACCATATATATCCATTTTTAAACGTAAAACCTCCCACATCCTTACCGATGCAGTTTGCCGGTACGACTTCCCGTGTAACGTACCCGTTATATCCGTACCCGTTAATCTACGCCTGCTATATCTATGCCCGTTATATCCGCACCCGCTATATCCGTACTCATTATACCCGCAAAAATAAGGATTATTCGAATGAAATGAAAACTTTCACTTTTTTTCTTTTTCCCTACCGTCCCAAGCTCCTCCCCCGGAATGACAACCACCGTGAAGCGACAATAGGCATGAAACCGTAACCACCACGAAACCACAATCAGCGTAAAGCCGTAACCGCCATGAAGCGACAATCGACGTGAAACCGCAACCACCACGAAGCGACAATCAACGTGAAACCGCAACTGTCACGAAGCGACAATCAACGTGAAACCACAACTGTCACGAAGCGACAATCGGCATGAAACCGTAACCGTCGCAAACCCACAATCGGCGCGAAGCCGTAACCGACACAAAACAACAACTGACATAAAGCCGCAACCGCCTCAAAACTACCGACGCAAGATTACAACCTTCCCTTCCTCCCCCTCCTGTACAACGACAAAAGCGGACGCCCGCAATCGGATGCCCGCTTTATATCGCAACAGATTATACCGGTCGGATTATTTATACTCCTGCCAGCTCTTAATCTGGATATCTTCCATTTTCATTTCACAGAAAGCCTCGATGAAAGCACTTGCCAGGCGGGCGTTCGTAATCAACGGGATGTTATGGTCGATAGCACCGCGGCGAATCTTATATCCATTGGTCAGCTCGCGCTTGGAGTGGTTCTTCGGGATATTCACAATCAGGTCGAACTTATGCTCGGCAATCATTTTCATCACATTGTTCTCGGCATCGGCACGCTCGTCCGGCCAGAACACCGCTTCGGTGCTCACCCCATGCGCATTGAGGAATGCGGCAGTACCCGCCGTGGCATAAATCTTATACCCCTTGGCAAAAAGCATACGGCTGGCATCCAACAAATCCACCTTCGACTTCATGGCGCCGGAGGAGAACATCACTCCCTTCTCCGGACGCGGAATCTTAAAGCCGGTGGCAATCATGGCATTCAGCAGCGCTTCGGAGAAGTCGTCGCCGATACAGCCCACCTCGCCCGTAGAGGACATATCCACGCCCAATACCGGGTCTGCCTTGTGCAAACGGGAGAACGAGAACTGAGAAGCCTTGACGCCAATCCAGTCGATATCGAACGCCGACTTGTCCGGACGGGCATAAGGAGCGTCCAGCATAATCTTAGTGGCCGTTTCGATAAAGTTGCGTTTCAGCACCTTGGAAACGAACGGGAAACTACGTGAAGCACGCAGGTTGCACTCGATAACCTTCACCTCGTTGTTACGTGCCAGGAACTGGATATTGAACGGACCGGAGATATTGAGTTCCCTTGCAATCTGACGGCTGATTTTCTTGATACGGCGCGCCGTAGCGAAGTAAATCTTCTGCGCCGGGAACACCAACGTGGCGTCGCCGGAGTGCACACCGGCAAACTCTACGTGCTCGGAGATAGCATACTCCACCACCTCGCCGTTCTGCGCCACCGCATCGAACTCGATTTCCTTCGTATTCTGCAGGAACTGGGAAACCACCACCGGATACTCCTTGGAAACCTCGGCAGCCATTTTCAGGAAGTTCTCCAACTCCTCCTCGTCGTAGCATACGTTCATCGCAGCGCCGGAGAGCACGTACGACGGACGTACCAGCACGGGATAACCCACCTTCGCAACGAAGCCCTTCACATCTTCCAGGCTGGTAAGCTCCTGCCACGCCGGTTGGTCGATACCCAACTGGTCGAGCATGGCAGAAAACTTGTTACGGTTCTCCGCACGGTCGATAGAGATAGGCGAAGTGCCCAGCACGGGAACGGACTGGCGGTGAAGCTTCATAGCCAGGTTGTTCGGAATCTGCCCGCCTACGGACACGATTACGCCGCGCGGCTGTTCCAGGTCGATAACGTCGAGCACACGCTCGAAGGAAAGCTCGTCGAAGTACAGACGGTCGCACATATCATAGTCGGTAGACACGGTTTCGGGGTTGTAGTTAATCATGATAGATTTGTACCCTAACTTACGTGCAGTCTGGATAGCATTCACCGAACACCAGTCGAACTCTACGGACGAACCGATGCGGTAAGCGCCCGAACCCAGCACCACTACCGATTTCTCATTCTTATAATAGTTCACATCATACCCCTGCACGGCATACGTCATATAGAGGTAGTTCGTCAGCTCCGGATGCTCGGAAGCTACGGTATTGATACGCTTCACAGCCGGAAGAATGCCCAGCTCCTTGCGGCGGGCACGCACCATGAGGTTCTCCTTCTCCATATTGCCTTCCGGGCTCAGCACGAAGCGCGCAATCTGGAAGTCGGAGAAGCCCAGCACCTTTGCCTCGCGCAATACATCGGCAGGAATATCCTCCACCTTATTATATTGCGACAGCTTATTCTTATAATCCACGATGTTCTTCAGCTTGCCGAGGAACCAGGGGTCTATTTTTGTCAGTTCGAAAATACGGTCGATAGAATAACCCTTCTCCAGCGCCTGGGCGATAGCGAACACGCGCAGGTCGGTAGGATGCGACAACTCATGCTCCAAATCATCGAATTCCACGTCGTCATTGCCCACGAAGCCGTGCATGCCCTGCCCTATCATACGCAGTCCTTTCTGGATGATTTCCTCGAAAGAACGGCCGATAGACATGATTTCGCCTACGGACTTCATGCTCGAACCGATTTCACGGGACACGCCCGCGAATTTCGTCAAGTCCCAGCGTGGAATTTTACAAATCAGGTAGTCCAACTGCGGAGCCTCGTAAGCGGAATTGGGCGTTCCCATTTCGCCGATTTGGTCGAGCGTATAGCCCAGCGCAATCTTGGCGGCAACGAAAGCGAGCGGATAACCGGTGGCTTTGGATGCCAGTGCGGAAGAACGCGACAGACGGGCGTTCACCTCGATTACACGGTAGTCGTTGGTTTCGGCATTGAACGCGTACTGGATGTTACACTCGCCCACGATACCCAGGTGACGGATGCACTTCGTGGAAAGTTCCTGCAACATCTTCACTTGCCCGTCGGTGAGCGAGCAGGTAGGAGCCACCACGATAGATTCGCCGGTATGGATGCCCAGCGGGTCGAAGTTCTCCATGCTCGCCACGGTGAAACAGTGGTCGTTGGCATCGCGGATTACCTCGAATTCGATTTCTTTCCAGCCTTTCAGGGATTCTTCCACCAGGATTTGTTTGGAGAAAGTGAAGGAGCTTTCGGCAAGCTTGACGAACGCTTCCTCATCCGGGCAGATACCGCTACCCAAGCCGCCCAGGGCATACGCCGAACGCACCATTACCGGGTAGCCTATTTCGCGGGCTGCCTTCAGCGCATCTTCCATGCTCTCCACAGCGTGGCTTTTGGGAGTCTTCATCGGAATCTCGTCCAGCTTCTTCACAAAGAGGTCGCGGTCTTCGGTGTACATGATAGCCTCTACCGAAGTACCCAGCACGCGCACGCCATACTTCTGCAAAGTACCGTTCAGGTAAAGCTCCGTACCGCAGTTCAGCGCAGTCTGTCCGCCGAAAGCCAGCAGGATGCCGTCGGGCTGCTCTTTCTTGATGATTTCCTCTACGAAATAAGGAGTTACCGGCAAGAAGTAAACTTTATCGGCAATACCCTCCGACGTCTGAATCGTAGCAATATTCGGGTTCACCAATACCGAACTCACACCCTCCTCGCGCAAAGCCTTCAAAGCCTGCGAACCGGAATAGTCAAACTCACCGGCCTGACCAATCTTGAGCGCACCTGAGCCCAAGACAAGCACTTTCTTCAAATTCTTTTCCATATTCTCTTGTTGTCTGTTAAGTTCATCCTTCGCGTTCCGGCAAAAAAAATGCGTTACCCGAATAAGGGTTAACGCATCACCAAAGAACTGAAAATATCGTTTCCGGAAAAGGAAAAACCGACGGCTATCGAATGGAATTCATTCGAGCGTAGGTTGTATGTACTTCTCATTTTCCGCGATTGCATAGTTATCTCTAAAATTTTTGCAAAGTAACGACTTATTTACGATTTGAGCAAATTAATCAACGTAATAAATTTCTTATCCGAAAAGAATAGTTACTTTTGTCGCAATGCAATCTTGGAATTAAACCTTAATTTACAGGAACTAAAGTTTAATTTATAAGAACCGAAGTTCGATTCTTAAGAACTGAACTTCGATTCCGAGATTGCATTGCAACGGTACGAACTTTATAATACGAGGAAAAGATGTCTGCACAGTACATAATGAAAAGAATGCCCGATATCCACGGAACGGGCGAGGAAATTACCTATCCGCAAATGGTTATGACGGGGCAGACGGGCACTCGCGAACTGGCGGAGTACATATCCCTGAAATGCGCCTTCCCCAAAGGAGTGACCGAGGGGGTGATACTGGAGCTGGGCGAAGCGCTGGCGCACGAAATGGCTATGGGGCGCTCGGTGAAAATAGAAGGGATAGGCGTATTTTCGCCTGCGCTTGCCCTGCGCGAGGACAAAGAGCGCGAAAAGACCGGCGAGGAAGCCACGCACCGCAACGCCCAGAGCATCGCTGTGAGCAACATCAACTTCCGCGCCGACAAGGAGCTGATTGGGGAAACCCGCCAGAAATGCCGCCTGGAACGTGCCCACTGGCGTCCCCGCAGCTCCTCGCAGAAATACACCCCGGAACAGCGCCTGGACATCGCCCGGAAATTCCTGGAAGAAAATCCCCACCTCACCGTGCGCATCTACTGCCAACTGACCGGGCTGCTGAAAAGTACCGCCACCACGGAACTGCGCAAATGGGCGCATACGCCCGGAAGCGGAATCGGCATAAGCGGCTACGGAAGCCACCGCCTATATACTAAGGAATAAAGGACGGGGCAGAAGAAGGGACAGCCGCCCTCCGCCCGGCATTTCAGCAGGGCTTCGGGAGCGGGACGGGACTCTTGCCGCGCATTTTTTATGGCAATGCACTGCATTCGTTGAAAATAATGGTATCTTTGCATTCCGTTACAATGAACAGGATTTATAAGGAAAAACAATAAATACAGATATGGCAAAAGAGAAAATCATCCTCACGGGCGACCGCCCCACAGGACGCCTGCACATTGGACATTATGTAGGCTCATTGAGACGCAGGGTGGAGTTGCAGGACTCCGGACTGTACGACAAGACATTCGTGTTCATAGCCGATGCGCAAGCATTGACGGACAACATGGAGAACCCGGAAAAGGTACGCCAGAACGTTATCGAGGTAGCTCTCGACTACTTGGCCTGCGGGTTAGACCCGGCAAAAAGTACTATCTTCATCCAGTCGCAGATACCGGAGCTGTGCGAGCTTACATTCTATTATATGGACCTCGTCACCGTATCGCGCCTGCAACGCAATCCCACGGTAAAGACGGAAATCCAGATGCGTAACTTCGAGACGAGCATCCCGGTGGGTTTCTTCACCTACCCTATCAGCCAGGCTGCCGACATCACCGCTTTCCGCGCCACCACCGTTCCCGTAGGCGAAGACCAGGAACCGATGATTGAGCAGGCGCGCGAAATCGTCCGCCGTTTCAACTTCATCTACGGCGACACACTGGTGGAGCCGGAAATCCTGCTGCCGGAGAATGCTGCCTGCCTGCGCCTGCCGGGAACTGACGGCAAAGCCAAGATGAGCAAGTCTTTGGGCAACTGCATCTACCTTTCCGACCCCGCCGATGAGATTCAGAAGAAGGTGAGAAGCATGTACACCGACCCCGACCACCTGCGTGTGCAAGACCCGGGCAAGATAGAGGGCAACACCGTATTCACCTACCTGGATGCCTTCTGCCGTCCCGAGCACTTCGAGCGTTACCTGCCCGACTATCCTTCGCTGGAGGAGCTGAAGGCGCATTATCGGCGCGGCGGTTTGGGCGACATGAAAGTGAAGGGTTTCCTCAACAACATCATGCAGGAAACGCTGGAGCCTATCCGCAACCGCCGCAAGGAGTTCGAAAAAGATATCCCCGCTATCTACGAGATGCTGAAAAAAGGCTGCGAAACCGCCCGCGAAACCGCAGCGGCAACGCTGGACGATGTACGCCGCGCCATGAAAATCAACTATTTCGACGATGCGGAACTGATTGCAGAGCAGGTGAAGAAATTCAGCGGAGAATAAAGCAGGGGGCACGTTCACCACAGAATACACAGAGTTCCACAGAGTTTTTAATTTTCAACTCTGTGGAACTTCTATTTTGTGGAACCTCAACTCGTGAAACGTCAACTCGGCGGAACCCCAACTCTGTGGTGAAAAAACATAGAAAAGGCCGTACCCCTTTTGCAGGATACGGCCTTTATCATTCTTGTCCGGTTATCTGTCAGTCGGCAGATTTTACCAATACCACGCGGTTCAGAATCGGCTGTCCGAACTTATCCACACCACCGTCGGCGGAAATCTTCAGGCGGTCGGCAGAGATACCGTAATCCTTTACCAGAACATCTACCACGGCTTGCGCACGTTTCAGACTCAACTGCTTGTTGAATTCGGGAGTACCGGTTGCAGAGTCGGCATAGCCGTTGACGGTATAAGTAGCGTTGGGGAATTCCTGCATTTGTTTTGCCAGGTAGGAGATGTTCATCACCTCACGCGGAGATACCTCGGCAGAACCGATTTTGAAGAATACGGTACGCGGCGCGATATTCGGGTCGGCTACGATTACTTCGGTTTCGGTAACTTCTACCGGTCTGTTCTGTGCAGCGGTCAGCGCCGACTCCAACTGCTGGTTGGCAGCCGCCATTTCAGCAATCTGTTGCTGCATGGCAGAGAGTTCGAGAGCGGAAATCAACTGCGGAACCGGACGGTTGAACCCGCGTTTGGGGAAGTGGTACGTCAGCCCCAGCGTAGCGCTGAACACGCCGTCATATCCCTTGCCGGCAACGGTTCCGTCGAACTTATCCTCGGCGCCCATAGCACTCAGCTCCAGGTTAATGTCTATCGCATCCGAAATACGGAAGCGGTTGATAATACCGGCATTCATAGCCAGCGCCTGGCGATGCGGTTTCGTATAGTTATGAGTGATACCGGCTCCCAGATAGGGGATGATTTCGTACACACGGTCGGGATTGTATCCGCCGAACAGGGCATTCAGGTTGAACATCACGTCGCCGTGGAAGTTCATATATTCGAAGCGCTGCTTATACGAGCCGTTTCCGCGCTGGGTTCCCTTTACATAATCGGCAAACGGGTCCATTGTGAAACCTTTTGCCTGGAGACCGCTATATTGTAAACGCAATCCGAGCCCGGGGGTGAACCACTTGCCGACGGAGATATTCATTGTAGGGCTGATACGTTTGCCGAAATCGCCCAACTGCTGGTCGTTATCTCCGTACATCACCGAAGCACCGCCTCCGATAGAGAAAAACCAGTTACTCCAGAACGGATTCGTTATTACCTGGTACTTGTCCTGTACCTGGATGATGTCAACTTGTTCTACAACTTCAGTCTTTTGCTGCGCCATGACAGCAGAAGATACGCCGGCCAATGCCAGCAACATTAGAATCTTTTTCATATACCTTAATAGTTAAGTTGGTTAATTAAATTCTTTATTATTCAAACTGATTAATTAACACCGACAAGACTAAAAGGTTCTGAAAAAGAAGATTTTTTTAAATAATCGCATTAGGACGAACACAGAGGCACAGAGACACAGAGGAAAATTCATCGAAAATATATTTTCTCTTATGCTTTTACTTTCCCCTCTGTGTCTCTGTGCCTCTGTGTTCGTATACTTTCATAACTCAGCATTCACGCATCTCCGTGCCTCTGTATTTGCATACCTTCATGACTCTGCATTCACGTATCTCCGTGCCTCTGTACTCGTATACCTTCATGCCCCTACATTCACGCATCTCTGCGCCTCTGTATTCGCATACCTTCATGCCCCTACATTCACGCATCTCCGTGCCTCTGTATTCGCACCTTCATGCCCTCACGCACCTCTGTGTTCCTTACTTCAGGAACAGCTTTTCTATCTCCTCTTCCCTGATAGTGGCAAGGACTGTATGCCCGTCGGGCGTATAGTTGGGTGTGGAGCAGGCAAACAGGCTGTCTACCAGGTTGGACATTTCGTCATTGCCCAGCACCTGCCCGTATACTATGGCTGCCGCACGCGCCAGCGTCAATGCAAGGATTGTGCGGACTTCTTCCTTCACGTCGCTGCCTTTCTCCATAGAGGTGTGTACCATGTTGCGCACCAGCTCCACCGGGTTCAGCCCCTCGATACCGGAGGGAATGCCGTTGATAGCATAGCTGCCTCCTCCCAAAGGGCTGAGGTCGAAACCTACTGCCGCCAAATCGTCCGACAGGCTCTCCAGGACAGCCGCCTCGGAAGCCGGCAACTGGATTATCTCGGGAAATAGCATTCCCTGCGATACGCCCTGCTTCTGGCAAATCTGGCTCATATAGCGGTCGAACAATACCCGTATATGCGCACGGTGCTGGTCTATCAGCATCAGGCCGGACTTTACGGAGGTAAGGATAAAGCGCCCCTTGAATTGCAGGTGCTGCGCTCCTTTCTCTACCGCAGACGGCGTACCGGCATACAGGGGGGAGGGTTGCGAAATGTCCGTTTCCGGCTCCGATACGGTAGAGGAGATTTCTCCGTAATCGAGCGGTTCTTCCTCGGCGGGCGCGTTCATCTTGCTCGCTTTTGCCAGACCGGAATACAGCCCCTCCCACTCCACGCTCTTGCGCGAATAGCTTCCCCCGCCGCCATAGGAGGATGCGGAGGAGGTTTTGAAAGGGTTGAAGTCTGCGTTATAATGGACTTTCGGCGGCTGTACGGGACGGCTCTGCTCGAATGCCGGAATGTCGGGCATGCCTTCCGTATCGAAATCGATAGAGGGTACGGCGTTGAACTTCCCGAGCGACTCCTTAACGGCTGCCGAGAGTATCTGCCAGATAGCCTGCTCGTTCTCGAACTTGATTTCCGTCTTTGTGGGATGAATATTCACGTCTATATTGGCGGGGGCAACGTCGAAATATATGAAATAGGATATCTGCTCTCCGGCGGGAATCAGTTGCTCGTAGGCGTCCATTGCCGCTTTATGGAAATAGGGGTGGCGCATGTAGCGCCCGTTTACGAAAAAGTACTGGTGGGCACCTTTCTTGCGGGAGGTTTCCGGCTTCGACACGAAACCGGATATCTTTATCATCGTCGTATCCACGTCTACCGACAGCAGTTGCTGGTTCAGCTTCTTGCCGAACACGGCAAGGATGCGCTGGCGTAGCGGCATGACGGGCAGGTTGAACAGTTCCGTGTCATTGCTATACAGGTAGAAGGCAACTTCCGGGTGTACCAGGGCAATGCGCTCGAACTCTGCCAGGATGTTGCTTAGTTCCGTTGAATTGGCTTTCAGGAACTTACGGCGTGCCGGTACATTGAAGAACAGGTTCTTTACGGAAAAATTGCTTCCCTTAGGACAGGAAACGGCTTCCTGGCTCTCGACCTTGGAACCGGCAATCACCAGGCGCGTGCCGAGTTCTTCTCCCGCCGGACGGGTTTTCAGCTCTACCTCCGCCACCGCAGCAATGGATGCCAGCGCTTCTCCGCGGAATCCCATGGTGCGCAAGGCGAACAGGTCGGAAGCTTCGCGTATCTTGGATGTGGCATGGCGCTCGAAAGAGAGGCGGGCATCGGTTTCGGACATGCCTTTTCCGTCGTCGATAACCTGGATGCAGGTTTTTCCGGCATCTGTTATCAAAACATGTATTTCTCCGGCTTCGGCATCAATTGCATTTTCCACCAGTTCCTTGACGACGGATGCCGGACGCTGTATCACCTCTCCGGCAGCAATCTGGTTCGCGACCGAATCGGGCAGCAAATGAATGATATCGCTCATGATTAGTATAAAATTATAAAGTACGAGGTTAAGATATAGGGAGGTCAGATAATGCCGTTGGTAATGGCATACCACAGATATAGCAGTACGGCTATGACTATCAGCAGGACTCCCAGGTGCACAGGCTTGCGCCCGCTCTCCTTGCGGCGCTTCAAATGGGTGGTTCCTTCGACGAATTTCCCCCGGATATCCTCGGGCGAGAACTCTTTTTCCGGCAGCATGCCCAACTCGCGCTTGGCATTTTCTTCCATTTTTGCCAGTTTCTCTTTCCGCTCGTCCACGTAGATGTACGAATGGTGGAACCTCCGCGGCTTGCGCATTGTAAACATTCCCATAGCGTTATTTTTTAGTTCGTTTTATATGCATGTCTCTTGGCGAAGTTAAAGGTTTCCGGTCGATTTTCTGCAATGTTTCACCCGCTTTTTTACCCCGCCACTCAAAGATGTCGTATTTGTTCAGCGGACGGATGTAGTCGAACCATACGAATGAAGGCAGCCGCATCTTGTCCGCCGGTATCTGGTCCATCGGGTACAGTATGCCGTTGGATTTGCCTATCAGGGCGGCTTCTTCCATGCGGCGGTCTTTTAAGAAAATACGCAGGAAGCTGCCTTCGGCATAGTTCATGCCTATCATCGTGCTGTCTTTTTCTTCCGGATAGAAGATTATCAGTACGTTGCCGTTCACATCTACGCGGCGCATCTCTCCGCCGATGAAGTAGGCTTTCATCTCCTTGCCCGTAACCTGGTTGTAATGTACGGAGTCTTTCTGCTCTATTGCCAATGCCTGATTGATGATGTGCGCCCAGTCGATAGTGCTGTCGTTCATGTACACCTTTATCTCCTCGCCCAGCAGTTGCTGCGCACCGTGCCACAACACCGGGTCGGTGTACATCGTCATGCAGGAGTCTTTGGAGTTGTAGACCAGGGAGTCGCATACCGCCTGCACATCCGTGCGGTAGGCGCGCACTTTGTGATAGACGCGCATCTCGCGGTAGGCGGAGTCGGTATTCAGGTTATAAGTAACCAGCCGCAGGGTGTCGCCGTGCATGAAAAGGCTGTCGCCCTGGGAATAGTCGATAGCGACGGCGCGCCGGGTGGCAATGGCATTGCCCGTGAGCTCATTGTAAAAGCAGTAATTGCCGGTAAGCATATTCCTGTTCACCGTATCGTTCATCTGCACGTTGTCGAAGGCTTCGCCATATCCTAACTTGCGGTCGTAGAAAAGGCTGTCACCGGTGAGCTTCTTGCCTTCGTTCGTCAATATCGAACGGTCCAGCAGCTCTGCCTGCTCGGATACGGTGTTATAGATTCCGCGCTCCGAATAGATGTGGTTATTGTCGCTGACAATGTCGGAAGGTCCCAGGATTGTGGCGATTTTGGACTCCGTGCTGTATTTCAGCGTATCGGAAGTGAGGACGAACTTCGGGTTTACCAGCTCCACGTCGTGGTTGAACACCGCCAGTTTGGTTGCCGGGCTGTATTCTCCCCATTCGGATGTCAGCACATTTTCCTCGTCGGTCAGCGTGCCGCCGTCAAAGTAGTATCCCAGGTTGTAAAGGCGGTCGTAGTTCAGGCTGTCCGTAGTGAGTTCCGTATTGCGGTTAATCATGCGGACGTTTTCGCGCAGCATGGCAAGCTGCGACATCCCATCGTAGTACAGGTAGTCGCCGTATATGAACAGGGTGTCGCCCTGCTCCATACGGACGTTGCCGAAGGCTTCCACGGAATTGATTTTTTCGTAAATCAGGGCGCTGTCGCAGAACATGTACATGCTGTCGTGCTTCATCCTGACAGAGCCTATCAGCACCTGCACATCGGGACGCGACTGCTTGTCTGCCTGCGCTTCATCGGCATAGAGCAAATCTACACGCTTCTTTTTCTTGTCAGGCTCGCTTTTCTTGTCCTGCGCACTCAATACACAAATGCCGAACAGGCATATCAAACCAATTATCAGTCTTTTATCCATCCCGGATACTTGAATGTACAGTTTCTCCAATTTTCGTTGATGCGGACGTACGTGCGTTTCTGCTTCTCGCGAATCCATTTGTCGAGCATCTCGGCACGGCGTTTCTCCAATACAATCTCTTTCAGGTTCTGATAATCGTCGGCAACAGTTGCCTTATGGCCGTTGGTACGGCTTTTCAGCTTCACGATAACGCATTCTTCCTTGCCGGTTTTCTGCGGAATCATAGTGAATGCCTCGGAAATCTCTCCTACTTTCATCTTGTCTACCACCTTGGCAATCTCAGGCGGCAGCTCCTGCATCTCGAACTTGGAAGTATTGGTGTTGGGATTGGGCAGCAGGCCGTGGTTGTTGCGGGTGTCCTTGTCCTGCGAAAGTACGGATGCCGCTTCCTCGAAGGTGAATTTTCCATTACGGATGTCGTCGGCAATGGAATCCAGGCGTGCCATGCCCGAAATCAGCGCTTCTTCCGGCACGTGGGGTTTCAGCAGGATATGGCGTACCTTGATACGGTCGCCGCGTTTCTCCATGAGCTGGATGATATGGAAGCCGAACTCGGACTCTACAATCTTCGATACTTTATTGGGGTCTTGCAGGTTGAACGCTACATTGGCAAAGGCGGGGTCCAGGTAACCGCGTCCCGTAAACGGCATTTCGCCGCCGTTGATAGCCGTACCGCGGTCTTCCGAGTACATGCGCGCCAGCGTGGAGAAGCTGGTTTCGCCTTTCGTGATGCGGTCGGTAAAGTCGCGCAGGCGTTTCTTTACGCTTTCTATTTCTTCCAAAGGAACCCTGGGCTGCTGGGTGATAATCTGCACTTCCACCTGCGTGGGGATATAGGGGATGCTGTCTTGGGGCAGGTCTTTGAAGTAGCGGCGTACCTCGGCAGGCGTTACCTTGATTTCGCCGACCAGTTGCTGCTGCATCTTCTGTACCTTCAAGCCTTCGCGGGCGTTTTCGCGCAGCGTCTCGCGAATCTGGCTGGAGGTCTTATTGAAGTATTCCTCCATTTTCTCGCGGGAACCGATGTTGGTGATGTACATATTCGTCATATAGTCCACACGCTGGATTACCTCGGCCTCGGAAACCTCGATACTGTCGAGTGCCGCCTGGTGCAGGAACAGCTTTTGCACGGCTATTTCCTCCGGTATCACACAATAGGGGTCGCGGTCGAACTTGCGTCCTTCGTACAGGGCACTCATACGCGCCTCCTCTACTTCGGACTTCAATATAGCCTCGTCGCCTACTACCCACACTACCTCGTCAATCACATTGTCTTGTCCATAAACGGCAGAACCGGCTAACAGTGTCAAGGCAAATAAAACTACAAACTTAAAGTTCATACACTTTTTCATTCTTGGTGTCTTATACTAATAATATTTAATTCTGTCTCTTTTCTCCGCACGCCGGTACAGGTCGTCTTTCACTTGCTTCATAAACTCCACCTGCTTCATGTTCAGCATCATGTCCTTTACCTGGGTACGGGCAAACTCGTACGGTTCCTGCTCTCCCACCGCACGGTAGTCGCTTACGTGCAGGAAGTAATAAAATGCGGTGTCTTTCAATTCCACATGGCGGTTTTTGTCCAGGTATTCTCCGGCATCGGGCACTTTGAGCGGCATCAAATCCATTACTTCCGCTATCGGCACCCACTTGTCATGGAAGTACTCGTACTTCACGGCATTCTGCAGGCTGTACTTTTCCAGATGCTCCACGGCTTCGCGGGCTTCCGACTTATACCAGCGGCGGACATTGGACAACTGGGGAGCCGTAAGGGGGACTTTGATAAACAGTCCTTTCATCAAAGGGCGCTCTACCTTGAAAAGTTCCCGGTGTTTCTCATAATAATCCGCCAGGTCTGTTTCCGAGATTTCTTCGGAGAGGGTCTGGTTTATCAACGCCTGCTGGTAGGTGTGCATAATCAATGCTTTCCGGTAGTTCTCCACCAGCCGGTCAATCTCGCCGCTGTTGGGGATATTGCTCTGCGCCTTCTCGTACAGCAGCACGTCTTCCGCCCAGTTACGAATATAATGCTCTGCAAATAGCAGGCTGTCATCTGCGGACAAGCCCGCGGGAAGCACCGACTGCAGGTCTTCATGGTAAAGGAAGTTGCCATCCAGCTCCACCAGCGGCGTTCGCCCTCCGTGGTCGTGTTGTTCCTTGCACGACCCGCAGAAAAGAAGAATCAAAAGCCCCAAACAGGTTGTTCGCATTACCAATCGATATTTACTATATTTAAGGTACGAAGATACTGCTTTAATCGGTTGCATCAGTGATTATTAACGGTTTTTAAAACCTCTTGGTTTATTTCAACCTTAGCGGAAGCGCGTAAACGGGCTATCCACCGGTTATCCAGATAGCTGCGGTAATCTGCGGCGAGCTTGTCTTTTATTTCCCGGTAGTCTTCCGGCCCTTTCACCTTTTTGCCCAGTACGACGGTAAAAGGAAATGACGCCATAGGTACGGCGTCCCCGCCTTTGAACACCAAATCGTCCACATAGGCATTGTCGCCGGGGGCGAATGTACCCTGTTCCGCCAGTATCTGGGGTTGTGCACCGGCATTGAAGGTCAGGCGGATTGCATCTTTCCATTCTTCCTCCGGCAGGCTTTTCAGGAATTTGCGGGCTCGCCTGACGATGCGTTTGCTTACGCCGTGCAGCACGATGCCTTTATACCGCCGTTCTTTCCACTGATAACGGGAACGGTGTTTTTCAAAATAGGCTTTCAGCCCGGCATCATCCGTAACTACCTGCCCGCCGAGTTCTTTGCCCGTGATTTCATTCCATAAAAGCTGTTCCCGGTAGTCCCGCACCAGGCAACGCAAATCGGGATGTTTCTGCTCCAGACGTGTATTTTCATAATCGAGCACGGTTTTCGTGATAAAAGCATCCAACTGCCTGCGTACGCCTGCCGGATATGCCGCTGCAAAACGGGCAAAATCGTTTCCCGTATAGGCTATGTCCGCCAAGGTAAACAGGGTACGGCGCGTATGCCCCGAAGCCAGCAGTTCATCCATGCCTTTCTTGTCGGGGGTATAGCGGTACTCTTTCTTCAGTTTCTCCACCTGTGCCCCCACCTCCGGGGCTATTCCGTGGCGGCGCATCCGGCTGGTCGTTATTTCATCTTTCACATACTCAAAGGGCGGCATTTCTTTCCGTTCGAGCACTTTTACGATGTGAATGCCCTGCGGGGTAAAAAAGGGTTGCGACACCTCTCCTACCGGCAATCCGAATACTATGTCCTCGAACTCTACCGGCATTTGCAGCCGGTCTACCCAGAATGTCTGTTTCTCGTCGGAGAAGCGGTTTACGCAGGTATCGAAAACCTCATCCGCAGGATTTTTCCGGAGGGTTTCATAAATGGAGTCCATGCGGGCAACTTCGCTACGAAGCATATGGCCGGAGATATTCTGAGGGAGGTATTTAAAGATATGGCTTACGCGTACTTGCCCGGCCAGGCGGGAGGTTCTCATTTTATCGTATATCTGCCGGGCTGCATCTTCCGTTGCGGCTTCATCGACCAAGTATGATTTTATCAGCCGGTTGCGGTATGCCTCCACCTTCTCGCGGAAAACGGGAAGCGTGTCCAACCCGGCTGCTTCGGCGGCAGCGACTTTGAGCTTGAAGTTTACGAAAGACTCCACGTACTTTTCCGGCGTAGCCTGTCCGGGGGCAAGCGTGGCTTTGTTCTTACGGTAGCTGTACTCAAACTCGGAACGCAGTATCTCCTTCCCGCCGATACGCATCAACACCGGGTCTTGTTGGGAGAAAGCGTTCCAACCCGACCAAAGAAAAAGCATCGCCAAACAAATTCTTACCATAATCGTCTATTAAATAAGCCAAATCAAGATAGCAGGCACGTCACAAAGATACAACATCATAAACAAATAATGCCCGAAAAGCATAATTTACTCTCCGGGCACCTATGTTCATAGTCGAATTCTTTATTCGGGACGGCTGTAATTCGGAGCCTCGCTGGTGATTGCCACATCGTGCGGGTGGCTTTCCAGCACGCCGGCATTGGTGATGCGGGTGAATTTAGCATCGTGCAGCTTTTCTATATTGGCAGCGCCGCAATAGCCCATACCTGCACGCAAGCCGCCTGTCAACTGGTAGATTACCTCATATAAGGTTCCCTTATAAGGAACACGGGCTGCAATACCTTCCGGCACGAGTTTTTTTACATCGTTCGTTCCGCTCTGGAAGTAACGGTCTTTGGAACCGTGCTCCATAGCTTCCAGGGAGCCCATGCCACGGTAGGACTTGAATTTTCGTCCGTTGAAAATAATCGTCTCGCCCGGAGATTCTTCCGTACCGGCAACCAGCGAGCCAATCATTACAGAGTAACCGCCGGCAGCCAATGCTTTCACGACGTCACCGGAATAACGCAAACCGCCGTCGGCAATCAAAGGAATACCTGTGCCTTTCAAGGCTTTCGCCACATCGTACACGGCAGATAACTGGGGAACGCCTACACCGGCCACCACACGGGTGGTACAAATAGAACCCGGACCGATACCTACCTTTACGCCGTCGGCACCGGCCTCCACCAATGCCTTCGCTGCTTCTCCGGTAGCGATATTACCTACCACGATGTCGATGTCCGGGAAGCGTTTCTTGGCTTCTTTCAGCTTCTCAATCACATACATGGAGTGTCCGTGGGCTGTGTCAATAACGATAGCATCCGCCCCGGCATCGACCAGTGCCTGCATGCGTTCCAGCGTATCGGCAGTTACGCCTACGCCGGCAGCTACGCGGAGGCGTCCTTTGCTGTCCTTGCATGCCATAGGTTTGTCCTTGGCCTTGGTTATGTCTTTATAGGTAATCAAGCCTACCAGCTTATTGTCTTTATCGACTACTGGTAGCTTCTCAATCTTGTATTCTTGCAAGATTTGGGCGGCAGCTTCCAGGTCGGTCGTCTGATTGGTAGTAACGATATTCTTTTTCGTCATTACTTCATCGATACGCTTGTTATGGTCTTTCTCGAAGCGGAGGTCGCGGTTGGTAACGATACCCACCAGGCATCCTTCATCATCTACTACCGGGATACCGCCAATCTTGTACTCGGACATCAACCCCAAGGCATCGGCAACCGAAGAGCCTCTCTTTATGGTTACCGGGTCATAAATCATGCCGTTTTCGGCACGCTTTACGATAGCAACCTGACGGGCTTGTTCCTCGATAGACATGTTTTTATGGATGACACCGATTCCGCCTTCACGGGCAATGGCAATAGCCATTTTCGCCTCGGTAACAGTGTCCATGGCGGCTGTTACAAACGGTATTTTTAACTCGATGTTGCGTGAAAACTTAGTCGAGAGCTCGACTGTTTTAGGAAGTACCTCAGAGTAAGCAGGGATTAACAAAACGTCGTCGTAGGTCAATCCGTCCATTACAATCTTATCAGCAATAAATGACATAGGGCTATGCGTTTAAAATTTATTGCGTGCAAATATACGGTTTTTATTCCATTCCGTATATCTACACGCAATATTTTTTCTTTTTTTTAAATCAGCGCCCAGGGATTAATTTGCCATTTCGGAGATGAATTTGATGCGTACCAGACGCACTTCTTCTTCGGTGAAATCGTCTCCCAATTCGTCCAGGGCGTCGTCGATATCGTCTGTGGTGGATTCTTTAAAATAGTCGTATATATCCAACAAATGGTCTTCGTCCATGATGTCTTCCAGGAAATAGTCGATATTCAGTTTCGTACCGGAATAGACGATAGCTTCTATCTCGTCCAGCAGTTCCTCGAACTCGATTCCTTTCGACATGGCAATGTCGTCCAACGCCACTTTACGGTCGATAGCCTGGATAATAGCCACTTTCATCTTGGATTTATTGGCTACGGTGCGTACACGCAAATCTTCGGGGCGCTCTATCTCGTTTTCCTCGCAGTGGCGCTTAATCAATTTGCAGAATTCTTCGCCGTAACGTTTCGCCTTACCGGCTCCTACACCCGGGATATTCTGCAATTCATCCAGGGTTACCGGATAGATAGTTGCCATTGCCTCCAGGGAGGGGTCTTGGAAAATGACATAAGGCGGCACTTCCAGTTTCTTGGAGAGTTTCTTGCGCAGGTCCTTCAGCATGGAGTAGAGCGCGGGGTCTACCGCACAAGCTCCGCCGCCGCGTGCCGGCGCTTCTTCTTCCACTTCCTCGAAATCGTTATCTTCCGTTATCTTAAAAGATTTAGGATGTTTCAGGAATTTCTTTCCTTCGTCGGTTACTTTCAACAAACCGTAGTTCTCGACTTCCTTCGTCAGATAACCGGCAATCAGCGCCTGGCGGATAACGGCATTCCAAGTTTTGTCTTCTTCTCCCATACCGGAACCGAATACCTCCAAGTCTTCGTGCAGGTGTGCCTGCACTTCCGAGGTTTCTTTTCCCTGTATAATGTCTATAATATAGTCTGCTTTAAAATTTTCTTTTACCGCAAGAATAGCTTCTATCACGGTACACAATAATTCCTGAGCTTCCACTTGTTTTTTCGGATTTAAACAGTTGTCACAATTTCCACAATTTTCCTCCGTATATTCCTCACCGAAATAGTGTAGCAACGTCTTTCGGCGGCAAACGGACGATTCGGCATACGCAGCGGTTTCCAGCAGAAGCTGCTTGCCTATTTCCTGCTCTGCAACAGGTTTGCCTTGCATAAACTTTTCCAGCTTCTGCAAGTCTTTGTTGGTATAAAAAGTAATACACTGTCCTTCGCCTCCGTCTCTTCCGGCACGTCCGGTTTCCTGGTAATATCCCTCCAGGCTTTTCGGGATATCGTAGTGAATCACATAACGCACATCGGGCTTGTCTATTCCCATACCGAAAGCAATGGTAGCCACAATCACATCGATTTTTTCCATAAGGAAATCGTCCTGGTTCTGTGTTCGTGTGGCGGAATCCATTCCGGCATGGTAGGCACGGGCATTAATGCCGTTCGCCTGGAGTATCTCAGCAAGTTCCTCCACTTTCTTCCGGCTCAGGCAATAGATGATACCCGACTTTTCCGGATTGTTCCTGATGAACTTGATGATGTCCTTATCTACGTTTGCTGTCTTAGGACGTACCTCATAATAAAGGTTCGGGCGATTGAACGACGACTTGAACACCTGTGCTTCTACCATACCCAGGTTCTTCTGGATGTCGTGCTGCACTTTCGGCGTTGCCGTCGCAGTCAATGCTATGAGCGGCGCTTTTCCGATTTCATTGATAATAGGGCGGATACGGCGATACTCCGGACGGAAGTCATGCCCCCATTCCGAAATACAGTGGGCCTCGTCTACGGCATAGAAGGATATTTTCACCGTTTTCAGAAACTCCACGTTTTCTTCTTTGGTCAGGGACTCCGGAGCTACATACAGCAGCTTCGTTCTTCCGGCAAGGATGTCGGACTTCACTTGGTCTATCGCGCTTTTATTAAGGGAAGAATTAATGAAGTGGGCTATCCCGTCCTCCTCGCTGAAGTTACGCATCGCGTCCACCTGATTCTTCATCAAGGCAATCAAAGGGGAAATCACGATAGCCGTGCCGTCCATTAACAAAGAAGGTAACTGATAACACAAAGACTTCCCCCCACCGGTAGGCATCAACACGAAAGTATCGTTACCTTCCAACAGATTCTGTATGATTGCTTCCTGATTTCCTTTAAAAGTATCGAACCCGAAGTAGTTCTTCAGCTGGTCTGTCAAATTAATCTTCCCTGCCATGATTCATTTAGGTTGTTTATTGAGTTAATCAATTAGTAGCGCCGCTAAGACGTTTCTTGTTTTTAAGAACTCTAACAAAGTTATAAACAACTTCTTAAATTTCAAGCATAATCCGCCGAATATTTTTCAATAAAACACAAAAAAGTCAACTATATTTGTATTACCTTCTGATTTTAAACACTTTGAAGCCTTGCCATATTCGCTTTTTCCAACTGACGGCGGGCATAATCCAGGGTCACGGTCAAGCTGTCCTTGTGCTCCGAAGGGATTTCGAACATTACATCCATCATAATGGTTTCGACTATGGAACGCAATCCGCGGGCTCCCAGTTTATACTCGATAGCTTTGTCTACGATGTACTCGAATACCGCGTCTTCAAAAGTCAGCTTCACACCGTCCATTTCGAACAGCTTGATGTATTGCCTGATAATGGAATTTTTCGGTTCCGTCAGGATAGCCCGCAATGCCGTACGGTCCAGGGGATTCAGGTAGGTCAATACCGGAAGACGGCCGATAATCTCGGGAATCAGGCCGAACGACTTCAAATCCTGGGGGGCGATGTACTGCATCATGTTATTCTTGTCGATAGCAGCCGTATTGCGTACTGCGCCATATCCCACGACGTTGGTATTGAGGCGCTGCGCTATCTTCTTCTCGATACCGTCGAACGCACCGCCGCAAATAAACAAGATGTTCTTGGTGTTTACGGGAATCATTTTCTGGTCGGGATGCTTACGCCCACCCTGGGGCGGGACATTCACGACGGAACCTTCCAACAACTTTAATAGCCCCTGCTGTACGCCTTCACCGCTTACGTCACGGGTAATGGAAGGATTGTCGCCTTTGCGGGCAATCTTGTCGATTTCATCTATGAACACGATGCCTTGCTCCGCCTCCGCTACATTATAATCTGCCACTTGCAAAAGGCGGGTAAGGATGCTTTCGATGTCCTCGCCCACATAGCCGGCTTCCGTCAGCACGGTTGCATCTACAATGGTAAAAGGCACATGAAGCAATTTGGCTATGGTACGGGCAAGCAAAGTCTTGCCGGTTCCGGTACTGCCCACCATAATGATATTGGACTTTTCAATCTCCACATCGTCGTCGCCCGACTTCTGTAACAGGCGTTTATAATGGTTATATACCGATACCGCCAGAAAGCGTTTCGCATCATCCTGCCCGATAACGTACTGGTCGAGAAAGTTCTTTATCTCTACCGGTTTGGGAAGTTCTTCCAGGTTCAGTTTGGTAGCTTTGTCTTTTTTAGCTCCTAAGGCTTCCTGAGTAATTTCATAGGCTTGGGTAGCGCAACTGTCGCAAATGTAGCCGTTCATCCCCGTAATGAGGAACCCGACTTCATCTTCCGAGCGCCCGCAGAAACTACATCTGTTTTTATTTCGTTTAGAGTCTGCCATATTTATTTCTTCGTATAGACTTGGTCTATCATACCGTATTCTTTGGCCTCTTGTGCCGTCATCCAGTAATCACGGTCGGAATCGGCCCATACCTTGTCGAAAGGAGTATGCGAGTGGTCGGCTATGATAGTATAAAGTTCTTTCTTCAATTTCTGGATTTCGCGTGCTGTAATCTCGATATCCGAGGCCTGCCCTTGTGCGCCACCCATAGGCTGGTGAATCATCACGCGCGAGTGTGTCAGTGCGGAGCGCTTGCCTTCGGCTCCGGCAACCAGCAGCACGGCAGCCATACTGGCAGCCATACCGGTACAAATGGTAGCCACATCGCTGCTGATGAATTGCATGGTATCGTAAATACCCAGCCCGGCATATACCGAACCGCCCGGCGAATTGATATAAATAGAGATGTCCTTGCCCGAATCTACGGAATCCAGGTATAGCAACTGCGCCTGCAAAGTATTGGCTGTATAATCGTCTATCTGTGTACCGAGGAAAATAATACGGTCCATCATCAGGCGGGAGAATACGTCCAGTTGGGTTACATTCAACTGACGCTCTTCCAGGATATAAGGATTTAAATACCCGGCTTGTGACTTAATCACATCATCCAGCACCAAGCTGTTCATTCCTAAATGCTTGGTAGCGTATTTTCTAAAATCATCCATTTTCTTTCTGTTTTTAATTTTTAATGTGAATGCAAAGAAACGAAAAAGAACACAGAGACACAAAAAAACACAGAGTTATAGTTTGTCAAACTCTGTGTTTCTTTATAAAAACCAGCGGTTTCCCCGCAAAATCTTATGCGAACATTTTATTGAACTCCTCGGCTGAAATATTTTTGTTTTCCAGTTTTACCTGAGCTTTCAAGGCAGCAGCCAATTTTGTTTCGACAACGCGGTTTACCAAGCCTTCGATGCTTTCTTTTTTCTTCATCATTTCCTTTGCATAGTTGTCGAGGACCTCATCGGGCACATTCAGCATGCCGTACTGTGCAAATTGTGCACGGGTAGCCGATTTTGCCATATTGAGGATATCGTCCTGCTCGACTTTGATATCGTTGGCTTTCACCAGTTGTTCCTTAATCAGGTGCCAGGTCAGTTCCTCGATGCTCTTTTCGTAGTTATCTTCCACGAACTTCTCGTCCTTATCCTGATTGTTCAGGCGCATGATACGCTTCAGCAATGCATCCGGGAATTCCAGCTTGCCGACTTTCGCCATAAGCATCTTACGGGCATCCAGCAGGAACTTATAATCGCTGTCCGCTACAAACTGATTGGCAATGGTCTCTTTCACTTTAGCCCGGAATTCTTCCTCGCTCTTGACAGTATCCTTACCGAATACCTGGTCGAAGATTTCCTGGTTCAGCTCGCCTTCTACGAAACGGGTGATTTCTTCTACCTGGAAGCTGAAATCCGACTTCATCTCAGTAACGGCTTCTTTGTCGATTTTCAACAGGGAAGCAAGCTCGGCAGCATTTCCGTCCCATGCGGTATAGGGATTGAACACAAGTACGTCGTTCACCTTTGCATTGGCGAAGATAGCTTTCTGCCCGTCATTCTTCATATAAGACGGCATCATTACAGCGCCTTCCACCTGAATGCCGCCTTCTTTGGTATTGCCTTCCGCATCCAGTTCTGCAAGCAGGCCTTTCAGCATATCGTTGTCGGCATAAGCATCTACCTTTTCGTACTTGCCGTTACGTTGCGTGTAAGCCTTCACCTGGTTGTTAACCATTTCTTCGGTTACATCAATCGTATAGTAATCTACTTTATCATCAGCGGAAACTTCTGCCTTGAATTCCGGAGCCAAAGCGATATCGAACAGGAATTCGAATTCTTCCATAGTATCGAAGTCGATTTCTTTCTGCTTGTCTTCGTTAGGCAGAGGTTCGCCCAGGATATTCACTTTATTGTCTTGAATATACTTATATACGGAATCAGAAAGAAGCTTATTAACCTCTTCAGCCAATACCGACTTACCATACATCTTCTTCACGAGGCTCATCGGCACCATACCTTTGCGGAAGCCGGGAATTTGAGCTTTCTGACGGAAGTTCTTCAATGATTTGTCTACCTTTTCTTTATAGTCTGCTTTCTCAAGCTTTACAGTAAGCAGGGCGCTTACTTTGTCAATGTTTTGCAATGAAACGTTCATTCTGACAATTATTTATTTGATTTATACTTTATTCCATTCTCAAATTGAGCGTGCAAAATTAGCGTTAATCTTTCAATTATCAAAAAAACAAGAAATATATTTCGTTTATCTTCCGTGCATTTGCCTGTATACGCCAACCTATTCATTCGTAGGAAAAAGAAAGGCAACCGAGGGATATTCCGGCATTTTCTGCCGCTAACCGGCAGCGCCGGGCAAGAAAAATAATGCAGTTTCCGCATTTATGTAAAAAAATCAAAGAAAAATATTGCAGTTCCGAAATTAATGCGTTCCTTTGTCACGGAATGATGGCATATTAGTTTCTCGATTTCCATTACATGGTTTTTACTTCCGTTGAAAAAACGTTTTTGTAAACTCTCTGTCGTTGTAATCTTTTTATTATTCCGCCGTCTTTCTAAAGAGAGTTTTATTTATTTCATTTATTTACATTTTTCATTATGAACATTTATGTTGGAAACCTTAACTACCGTGTTAAGGAAGGCGACCTGCAGAAGGTCATGGAAGATTACGGCACAGTATCTTCTGTTAAATTTATTATGGACCGTGCAACCGGACGTTTCAGAGGCATTGCATTCGTAGAAATGGAAGACAGCACAGCTGCTGCCAAAGCTATTTCCGAGCTGGATGGTGCTGAATTCTTCGGCCGCCAGATGGTAGTAAAAGAAGCAAGACCTCCGAAATTCTAATCATATAGATTAAGGGAGAAAAAACAGGACTGCATCGGGCAAACACTACCCGATGCAGTCCTTTTAATTTGTAAAGACATTAAGAGAAATTAATTATATCCCGGATTCTGGGATAATCTATCCAAATACTGTTCCGGGATAGGAAGATAATAATGCTTATCGGCAGTAAAACCTCCTAACAATATAGGAGTATTCAAGAATCTGTAATAAGGATATACCTGACCTCCGTTACCTTGCAAAAGCCTTTGAGCCATTTCCGCTAAACTTTCAGGAGTAGCTGCAAATGTATCGCCCAAAATCCCCTCCAAAAGGTCGATATATTCGTTACTGTCATTCTCTTTTCCGAGTTTATAGTTAGCAACGGCAGCAAGCAAATAAACTTCACGGTAAAGCAACAGATACTCCGCAACCTCATTGCCGTTTTCATCCATATACTTAAATTCGCTCCATATCGCCTCTCCCTTTTCGGGATAATATAGCGAAGTCAACTCATACCGTCCGCTGTTCTCTATTTTCCGGCAGTATTCCAACGCGTCTCCCCAGCTATTTTTACCCATATACATCTTTGCCAGCAAGAGATTCATGGCATCTCTGTGTGAGCTCTCGGAAGGATACGTATCTATTGCCTGCTGGAGGTCAGCAATCAATTGGTCTACAGGAACTTTTGTTTCGCCGTCAAGTAAATTATCACCATAATATCCGTAGAGCTGGCTACGGATTATCGCCATTTCTACATTGATAGTCATCAACAAATCCTGCGCGTCTTCCATAGAGGCAAGCTGTTCCGTATACTCCCTTCCCTTATCCAGGGTTTCATAGGCTACTTTCCATAAACGTTCCGAACAGTTTTTTAATTCTTCGTCCGCATAGTTAAATCCTCCGTAACCGGTAAGCAAGGTCATTTCCAACGAAAGATTCTCCTCGATATACTCCAGGAACGCGGCATGCCAATCCGCCTCAATCTTTACCAAGTCAGTTCCAGACGTTACAGCCGTCATATAGCATGTTTGCGTGCTTTCCGCATCCGCCATATCTTTATAACTCAGGAAAAACGAATAGGAAGAAGAGGTAACCTTGTCGTTTTCATCACATTTACCATCACCGTTCAAGTCTACATAAGCAAAGCCGCCGTCAGCCGAAATGCCGTTCAATAAATAACCGTTGTAGAGTTCGGAGTATCCCTCCTTTTTTACTTGGTATACAATAGTATCTCCGTCGTGCTTTATCACAGCAAGTCCGGCTTCATCGGTAGTCCATTCACCCAACAGACTGCCAGCTCCGTCCTGCACCGTCACGGCAACTCCTGCCAACGGTCCCGGGGTCATCGAACCGGCAATAAGCTCTTTCACTTCGATTGTAGTGGTATGTTTCTTTTCTACCTGCTCTGCCAAAACTTCCGGAATGACATACACATAGCTATTACCTGCTGCAATAGCCTCTCCCTCTATAGGCACTCCGTTTATATACACTTCCCCATTACCGGAATGGGAAACATAGAGGTTTTCGCCGTTTATACTTTTCAGTACCATGCCATTCTTAAGCTCTGCTTTCTGATAACTGCCTACAGCGATATGGCGCTTGATAGATGCAGAGTCCAAAACTTCGGCCGTAGCCCGCGATTGAACAGCATTACGTACCGCAAAAACAGTCAATTCATCCTCTTCGAGGTCGGCTACATCGACCGTTTTCAGGATTTCCACAAACACACTGACCTCCTCTTTCGTTTCCAGCACTTCCACAATCTTATTCACTGCTTCCACGCCTTTGGAGGGAGGGGGCGACGGCGGATTCTCATCATCGCTACACCCTGGAAATGCAAGCAGGAAAGCCAAACTCATTGCATAATAATACAGCCTTTTCATAATCTCCTTGTTTTAGTAATCCGTATATAATTTATTTATCTGCCGTTTTCCGAAGCTCAGTCGTTATATCCCGGTATTGTTTCCTTTCATCATCGGTCAACGATTTTTCCCAAGCCGATAAAGTAGTACCGGCATCTTCGCAAGCCCTGTCAATGGCCTTACCCGTTTCCGCCATAAATGTAAAAATAACTTTTTTCATGGTATTGTAATGATTTTAAGTACAGCCCTATATCCAAGTTTCTCAAAACTACCTACAAACGGCAGGGCTTATCCCGGCTGTAGTGCTAAAGTGGAATTGTCAGATAACCTTTGGTAAGTGCTTTGATAACCAAGTCCGTCGCATTACGCGCAGCAAATTTCAACATCAGATTTTTCCGATGCCATTCAACCGTATTTTCGGAGATAAACAGATGACGGGAAATTTCATGTGTATTCATACCCTGAGCTATCGCCTTCAAGACATCCAGCTCGCGCGAGGTGGGCAACATATCCGGCAATTCCGTTTCATCTTCCGTCCGGCTTTTTTCTTTATATAATTGCTGATAACGCTGGCAGTAATAGTTTTCCCCCAGCATAACGGCACGTACCGCTTCACGCAGCGCTTCCGTTCCCGAAGACTTAAAAACGATAGCATTGATATCCGGATGCCTCAGTTTGTTTACAATCCATATCTCCTCGTGCATGGTGCAAACTATTATCTTAGCCTGAGGATTATTTTCTTTTATTCTGTGTATCAGCTCGAAACCGTCGATATCGGGCAATTCAAGGTCGGTAATGTATATATGAAAAGTATGTGACTTTATTAAACTCAGTAATTCAGTACCGTTAGTCACCGTATAAACATTGTTTACGTCGGCAATATCTCCCAATAGAGTTTTCAGCCCTTCCAATACTAAAGAATGGTCATCTATAAGAACTATGTCGAACCTCATTTGATGTCTGTTTTATATTTATTATCATTGACAAAATTAGACATACAAGCCGACATATACCCTACGGGAAACCGTAGTTTTTACTTCAAAAGACAGGAATGAGCACAATAACCGCAGTTCCCGATGAGGTGGATTCTATCGTGAAAGTACCCTTCAAGACAGCTACCCGTTCCTTCATCGTTTGCATCCCTATCCCCGGTCTGTCTATTGCAGTGCCGCTTCCGTTATCGGATACCCTGATTTCCAGATAGGGAAGTTTCCATTCCATAACGACTGAAATCCGGGTAGCCCGGGCATGCTTCAACGAATTACTTACCGCTTCCTGAATAATTCGATAGATATCCAGCGACATTGCCTCCGGTAATCCCGTCCATTCCACATCCTCGGGAAATGTTTCAAAATGTATCGGACATTCCGGTGTGGAAAGGTTCTCCAGGTAGTTGGATATAACCTCGTTGATTGTAGCTTCCTGAAATACCGGCGGAAGCAGTTCATGAGAAACGAGCCTGACATTTTCCCTTATCTTCCGCAAATTTGCAATCCAGTTTTTCGTCTGCCCAATCGGCTCCGAACCCGCACTTACCTCCATAGAGAACAAGTCGTTACAAACACCGTCGTGCAATTCTTTTGCCAGGCGTGCATGCTCATTCTCCAGTTTATCCAGATAGTTACGGGTCATTTTCTGTTCCGTAGCACGCTGTAACTGCTCGAACTCATGCCGTTGGGCTTCCATTTCCCTTTTTTGACGTTCCGCACGCAACCTCTGCCGCTGTACGGAATAAGCAAAAAATAAACCCGAAATCACCAATACGAATCCCGAACAACCCATAACGATGTATAAACGTTGCCGCTCCCAGCGTTTTTCCTCATTCAGTTTCTGTATTTCAAGTTCTTTCTCCTTGCTTTCATATTTTACGGAAAGCTCCTCCAACTGTTTTGCCTTTTCCTTCTGGAACAAGGAATCATTCAGTTCCTGCGCCTGACTCAAAACTGCATAAGCACGTTCATAATCATGTACATGCTTATATGCCGAATGCAGGTTATTATAAATATCGTATAAAAGGAAAGGATAGTTTTTAATCCCGTCTAAGCTTAGCAATTTATCTGCTGTGGCAATAACCTCCCGATACTCTTTATTATCCCGCCGGATTACAAATAAAATCTGATAATAATTTATTAAAGTCATTACCGAGCTTACCTGGGGAAGAATAAAATCCGCTTTTCGGGCATATCTGTTTATCTCGCCTTTCGGACTATCGGTTCTCTGCAAAACCAGCATATAATAAGTAAGAGCACTCAATTCGTTATCGAACAGTCCTTCTTCGTGCGACAGCTCAACCGCTTTCTCTAAATACTCTTTAGCTTTATCGTAAAGTTTCCTGACAATAAAAACAGAAGAGGCCACAGTGTAAATCTGTGCACGAAAAGCCTTATCGGTACATTTATCAGCTAATGAAACGGCACGTAACGCATATTCCTCGGACTTGTCGAGCGACTTCATATCCATATGCAAAGTAGAAAGATTATTGTACAATACTACAGCACTCTGCCTGTCGTCCTCCGACGACATATCCAGCCGGTTCACATATTCCAGTGCCGTATCGTAAGACTTCACCGCATCCGGCAACAAACCGGACGACCGCAGATATACCCCCTGCGAAGTATAGAACGAAACGATAACACCGGGATTCTTTTCCTGCCGAATCAACGGAGCCGCTTTCCGGCAAACGACCAATGCGGAATCTGCCTTACCGAGCGAATACAGCGAATCCGTAACTTCAAGGATGCGATTGATTTCCGCAGTATTCTGTCCTGAAACCGAAACAAAAAGAAATACCGCTCCTATAAACAACAGCACTCTTTTCACTTTTTACCTATACCATAAAGTCCTTGCGACGAAGCACGAAACTGTTACTCAAATACTTTTCACGTACAATCTTGTTCTCCGCAAGTTCCTCCGGCGTACCTTGAAACAAGATTTTCCCTTCAAACAAAAGATAAGCCCGGTCGGTAATACTCAACGTTTCCTGCACATTGTGGTCGGTAATCAGGATACCGATATTCCTGTCTTTCAGTTTCCACACAATCTGCTGAATATCCTCCACCGCAATGGGGTCTACTCCGGCAAACGGCTCATCGAGCATGATGAACTTCGGGTCGATAGCAAGGCAGCGGGCAATCTCCGTACGGCGACGCTCGCCACCGGACAACTGATTACCTTTGTTTTTACGGACTTTCTGCAAGCGAAACTCGGCAATCAAGCTCTCCAGCTTATCCTTCTGGTAGTCCAGAGGTTTATCCGTCATCTCCAGTACAGCGGCGATATTGTCCTCCACACTCATCTGGCGGAATACGGATGCCTCCTGCGCCAAATAACCGATACCAGTCTGCGCACGCTTATACACGGGATATTTCGTAATATCCAAATCATCCAGAAAGATACGTCCCTCATTGGGAGTAATCAATCCTACGGTCATATAGAATGAAGTAGTCTTACCGGCTCCGTTCGGCCCCAGCAATCCAACGATTTCCCCTTGCTTTACGTTGATAGAAACATGGCTCACTACTGTACGTTTACCGTACTTTTTTACCAAATCTTCCGTCCGGAGCACCATTTTGCTTTCTTCTTCCATAAGGCTATATCACCACGTTATACAGGTTTGCACAGATTAATATCAATCTGCAAGTTTATCATTTCTCCTGCAGATTACGATACCCGTACACAAATCTTATTGCATTTTATGAAAAATTTCTGTGCCAATCGGCGTAATCTGTGGTGAAACTGGCGCAAATGTAGCAAAAATAAGCCGAAATAGTGTACATTTGCAGACAAATACTTACGAGTCATGATTAAAGCACTTAGAACAGTCGGAAGATACATCATGCTAATGGGACGTGTTTTTGCCCGCCCTGAACGTATGCGTATGTTCTTTCGGCAATACATCAATGAAATCGAACAGCTTGGTGTAAATTCCATCGGCATCGTATTGCTGATATCATTCTTTATCGGAGCCGTTATTACCATACAAATCAAGCTGAACATAGAAAGCCCCTTCATGCCGCGCTGGACGGTAGGATACGTCACTCGTGAAATCATGTTGCTGGAATTTTCATCTTCCATTATGTGCCTGATACTGGCGGGCAAAGTGGGGTCGAACATCGCTTCCGAGTTGGGTACGATGCGGGTTACCCAACAGATAGACGCTCTCGAAATCATGGGAGTCAACTCCGCCAATTACCTGATATTACCCAAAATCGCAGCAATGGTATCAACCATTCCTTTAATGGTGACGTTCAGTATATTCGCAGGAATTATAGGTGCGTTTTGTACCTGCTGGTTCGGCGGTATCATGTCGGCCGTCGATTTGGAATACGGCTTGCAGTACATGTTCGTAGAATGGTTCATCTGGTGCGGTATCATCAAGTCGCTGTTCTTTGCCTTCATCATTGCCAGCGTATCGGCTTTCTTCGGTTATACGGTAGAAGGCGGTTCTATCGAGGTGGGTAAAGCATCTACGGATTCGGTGGTATGCAGCAGCGTACTGATTTTATTTGCCGACCTCATATTGACGCAGTTACTAATGGGATAATAAGTTGATTCCGAATTCAAAATTAAGTAAGAATGATTGAACTGAAAGGACTTTGCAAGTCGTTTGAAGAGAAAGAGGTACTGACGGATATCAATGCCACCTTCGAAAATGGAAAGACCAACCTTATCATCGGCCAAAGCGGTTCGGGAAAGACCGTACTGATGAAATGTATCGTAGGCCTGCTGACACCCGATAAGGGAGAGTTGCTATACGACCACCGCAACTTCCTCACAATGGGTAAGAAAGAGAAGAAAGCCCTGCGCCGTGAAATGGGAATGATATTTCAAAGCGCCGCCCTGTTCGACTCTATGACAGTGCTGGACAACGTGATGTTCCCTCTTAACATGTTCAGCTCGGACACTGTACGCGACCGTACGCGCCGCGCCATGTTCTGCCTCGAACGCGTAAACCTCGGTGAAGCCAAAGACAAGTTTCCCGGCGAAATCAGCGGCGGTATGCAGAAGCGCGTAGCCATTGCACGCGCCATTGCCCTGAATCCGCAATATCTGTTTTGCGACGAGCCGAACTCCGGCCTGGACCCCAAAACATCTCTCGTCATCGATGAACTGATACAGGATATTACCCGCGAATACAATATGACTACACTCATCAATACCCACGACATGAACTCCGTAATGGGTATCGGAGAAAAAATCATCTACATCTACGAAGGCCATAAAGAGTGGGAAGGCAGCAAGGACGACATCTTTACCTCTACCAACGAACGCCTGAACAACTTCATCTTCGCATCCGACCTTTTCCGCAAAGTAAAAGAGGTAGAGATACAGAACATAGAAGGCTAAAAGAGCGAAACAACACCCTCTATTCATAAAAGAGCGTCCGGGACAGTAGTACCGGACGCTCATCCTCATAAAACCAGTTAATAGAATTGACGTATATCATCACGATATATTTTAGGGACATTCAGTAAATAATATAAAATCAGCCAACTAATTCATACACAAAATATTGCGAATTAGCTGGCTTTTTTGTATCTTTAGGTATTCCCCCGCAAATAAGGTTTGAAGGCCAAAACGGGGGAAATTCCCCGACTAAGATATGGCTAAGATACAAAATATTTCCGAAATTCACCCAACTTTGGGCTTCACAGAATTTGATGTTCTGGAAAAATACCGCAAAAGTTTTAATGAGAGTGAGCTTGGCAGGCTTCACTCAGTGTTCCCGTTTGAACG
>NZ_KB894117.1 GCF_000374365.1 Bacteroides gallinarum DSM 18171 = JCM 13658 | reverse complement strand
TAAACTCCGGGAATCTCAAATGGGGAACATTAAGGACTTTTTTATCTTTATTATCTATTGCCATAGTTGTCATTATTTTGTAGGATTCAAGTCAAATGGAAGCAATGGAGTTTCACCATTACCCTCATTAAAACGGTCAAAATCCGATATGTATGATTTATCTTGAATCAGTTTATATTTTTCGTATTCGCTATAAGCCTTATCTCTAGCTTCTTCCTGTGTCACTTTTCCGGCTGTATCGCACGGCTCGTAATCCATCGTTGCAAGATATTGTTGAAGGAACTTTTTCCAATCATCCATAGTTGAAACGATATGACGTGCAGCACGTGATTCCGCCATATCAAGAAAGGCAGTTGTGATAAGATTCAACTGGGACAATTCAGAATCTGACAAGTAATTTTTGGCGATGATGGTATCAGACTTTTGCACTCTTCCATCAGGAGCTCTCTTCCATGTGGTAAGCCCCATATAAGGTTGCTCAGAATCAGCTCGTTGATAGATAATTTCCGCTGCCGTATGATGGGTAACGGCAAGGTGCATCATATTCTGTACCATCTTGAAGAACAACTTTGTATCTTCTGATTTCGGGTCGTAGTCCGCACTGCATTCTGCATAAATGTCAGTTATCTTTTGGTAATATCTGCGCTCTGAGGTGCGTATCTCACGAATACGCTCAAGCAAATCGTCAAAATAGTCTTTTCCAAAATGTTTACCCTGTTTCAGCCTCTCATCATCAAGGGCATATCCTTTAATGATAAACTCTTTCAGCACTGAAGTAGCCCAAATGCGGAATTGAGTAGCTTGATAGCTATTTACCCTATATCCCACTGCAACAATAGCATCAAGATTGTAAAATAGTGGCATACGTTCCACTTCCCGGTCTCCTTCTGTTTGAACTATCCCAATTTTTCGGATAGTTGCCTCTTTGGAAAGTTCTCCTGTTTCGTAAATTTGTCCGAGATGATAATTAATGGTTCTGACATCAACCCCAAACAAGTCCGCCATTCTTTTTTGTGACATCCAAAATGTTTCGCTGTTGAAAATGACTTCTACCCGTACCTCTCCTTGTGCTGTTTTATACAACAATATATTAGAACTTAGAGAATTATGCATGAGTTCAGCCATTGAGACAGATTGCGAGAAAAAGTCTCGCGCCTGTTGAACGAGCACCTTTTTATTATCAGCATTTTCCGCAATAATCATACATGCCATACGGGAAAGACGGAATATATTTACTTTGCGGAATGAGCCGTTTCCTATCTTAACCATATCAACCGCTTGGTTGAAATGCTCGTCCACATTCATTCCTTTTTCTCCAGCCACCTTAATGGCTTTGTCTATGACTCGTTGGAATTTCCAGTAAGCAGAATAGCCCATTGCACCACAAAGGTCACGGGAACTCCAGTATTCATTCCCGTTTTCATCCTTGCGGCATATATTCTCAAATGAAGGAGTCATCTGAGGTATGTTGTCATTTTCACCCATTGCTATTACTTTTCTGAACTATTCTACCAGTCCCAATTCTTTCAGGTACACTTCAATCTCTTTGTCGAGTTCAGCACGTTTGGCTTCCAACTCCTTTATCTCTGCCATTACAGCCTTTATGTCGATAGGTTCTTCCTCTTCAAAGGTATCAACGTAACGTGGAATATTCAGATTGTAATCATTCTCGGCTATTTCTTGAAGAGAGGCAAGGTGACTGTACTTTTCTATTTCCTTGCGGTCACGATAAGTTTCGACAATCTTTTGGATATGTTGCTCACGAAGTTTGTTCTGGGTCTTTACCTTTTCAAACTCCTTGCTTGCATCAATAAACAGAATATTGTCATCTTCCTTACGACATTTCTTGAAAACAAGAATACAAGTCGGAATACTTGTACCATAGAAAATATTCGCAGGTAATCCTATAATGGCATCCACATAGTTTTTCTTTTCTATAAGGAAACGACGGATAACTCCCTCCGCATTTCCTCGAAATAGTACACCATGCGGAGCAACACAAGCCATTGTACCACCCTCGTTCAAGTGATAAATCATGTGCAGAATAAATGCATAATCGGCAGTCTTACGTGGTGCAAGCCGTCCTGCTTTGCTGAAACGATCATCAGTATTGAATTTGTCGGCAGCACTCCATTCGGCTGAGAACGGAGGATTTGCAACCACTGCATCAAACTGAGTATCACCAAAAGCATCCCATTCAAGTGTATCACCATTTTCAATCTTGAAGTTGCTGAATCTGATGCCATGAAGCAACATATTCATTCGGGCAAGGTTATAAGTTGTAGGATTCTTTTCCTGTCCATAAATATCAACTGCATTTCCAATATTAGCAGCACGAAGAAGCAACGAACCACTACCGCAAGTAGGGTCATATACATTGCGTAAACGCTGGTGTCCGATGGAAACAATTTCTGCTAAGATACGGCTGACTTCCTGCGGAGTATAGAACTCTCCAGCCTTTTTTCCGGCTCCTGCGGCAAATTGCGAAATCATATATTCGTAAGCATCACCCAAAATATCAATCTCCTGTGATGCCTCTACTCCGAAGTCTATATCATCTAATGCAAGAAGCACGTTACTAACGAGCGTGTTTTTATCGTCGGCAGTCTTGCCCAATTTAGGTGATGCCAAGTCTATATCTGAAAACAATCCGCCAAAATCTTCTTCACTATCCTGTCCTAAAGTACTGTCTTCAATACGCTTCAATGAACGTTCAAGCATAGGCAAGATATTTTCTTTACGCTTGATAGCCTCTATTACGGACGAAAACAAGAATTTCGGTTCTATGAAATAGCCGATATTCTCCAAGCATTGGTTCTTTGCTTCCTCTTGAAGTTCCACCGCATCGGCATCATCCATTTCCCACAATTCCTTAAAGGTTATTTCATCATCCACCAAGGCATTGTTGGCATACTTCTCTATTTTTTCCGACAAGTACTTATAGAAGATGAAACCTAATGTAAAATACATAAAGTCACTTGCCGACATATTGCCACGCAAACGATTTGCAACCTCCCAAAGTTGGTCACGGAGTTTCTGCTGTAATTCTTCGCTCATAATATCTTATTCCCAATTAAACGTTTTTATAATACTACGCAATCTTTCCATTATTCTCGTCAAAGCCTTTCGGGTTTTGATAAGACCGAGATGCTTCTCTTTCAATGCCTTTTGTATAATTTCAGGCTGTTCTTTTTGTAAATAGTCATACTCTTTTATGTAAAGATTAAGCACTTCGGCAGAAATTTGTTCATCATCCGCCAAATCACTCACAGCCTTATTGCGTTCTGACACAATATATTGGTTCAAACGTTCCTCTAATTCATTTGTTCCATCTGCTCTATTGCGCCCATTCATGAAGTTTTCCTTGTCTTCATCTACATTCTTTTGAATAAAGCCGTCGATGAGTTTTGCTTTGCCTCGCATTCCAGCATCCTTAATCATTGTATCAAGGATATGCTTGCGCTTTTCTGAATAATCATCGCTATATGGGTCAAGTTCCGCAATGAGTTCAAGAATATACGCTACATTGATAATATCACTATGCAGAAGTTCAAGACAGAAATCAATGTCTTCCAGCCCTTGACTATTGCCATATGGAACAGGATCTTCCGCAACAGTTGACGGTGTAGCAGGTGGGTCAATAAAACCAACCGTAATGTCGAGGTATTTACTCTTATAATCATTAAACTGCTGTTCGGTCATACCGAGGTCTTCAGCATCCTCGCTGTAATCTTCGTATATCTGGATTTCTGCATGTTTACGGATAATGTCTCTGAACGCAAGTACAAAATTCTTCTTGTCATTTTCACTTTGCAGAAGGTCTATACTACTTGGCGTTGGATATTTTTGCAGAAAATCTGTTGCCAAACTCTTGTACTCATGCTTAACTTTTTCAAACGGAGGACGTACTATATCTTCAGGATTGTCGGAATTGCTAAACAGTTTTATAGACGTATCAACATTGTTTTTCAGATCACGGAAGCATACGATTTTACCGAATCGTTTCTTCTCGTTCAACACTCGGTTGGTACGACTGAATGCTTGCAGCAAACCGTGATATTCCATATTCTTATCCACATAAAGTGTGTTCAGTTTTTTACTGTCAAAACCAGTAAGGAACATTCCCACGACAAGACAAAGGTCAAGCGGTTTCATATCCGCTTTCTTCTTTTTCATGCGCAGATTGATGTCATCATAGTAAGCACGAAAGTTCTCTGTTGTAAAAGATGTGCCGTAGTTTTCATTATAATCATCCATAATGGATTGTAGTTCATCTGCTTCGCCCACACTTTCGCTGACATATTTTCCCGTACCCATACCAGTCTGTTCATCATCTTGACTATTATTGGCTGCGTATGTAAATACTGCACCTATACGGATTTTAGGATTCAATGATTTGAAAATCTTGTAATAGCGGATAAGCATAGGAACAGACTGTACAGCAAACAATGCGTCAAACTCTCCATCAAATGTAGATTTATTGAAGTTGTTAAGGATAAATCTTGCAATCTCCTCCATACGAGCTTGGTTATCGTTATCTACAATCTCGTTACCATGATAATACTCCACTAGGAAACCAAGCACATTTTCATCAGCAATAGCATCTTTGATGAGATATTTATGAAGACAATTGCCGAAAATTTCTTTTGTCGTATGTCCATCCACTGCATTTTCAGTAAAGATAGGTGTTCCCGTAAAGCCAAAAATCTGAGCATTATCAAAGAACTTCATAATCTTTTTATGACTGTCCCCGAAATGACTACGATGACACTCATCAAAAATCATTACGATGCGTGAATGACGGATAGCATCAATCTTGCTGCTATACCACGTCTTACTAACTGCCGCATTAAGTTTTTGAATGGTGGTTATGATAATTTTGGAATTGCTTTGAAGTCGCTTCACGAGTTCATCCGTATTGTCGGTACTATCCACTGCACCCGGTTCAAATGCCTCGTATTCCGATTGCGTCTGAGTATCGAGGTCATGACGGTCAACAACAAACATCACCTTATCCACATCATCCAATTCTGATACAAGTTGTGCTGCCTTGAATGAGGTCAATGTTTTTCCAGCACCTGTTGTATGCCAGATATAACCATTATCATTGGAGTTTTGTACACGATCCAAAATCTTTTCTACCGCATAGAATTGGTAAGGACGAAGTACCATCAAGCACTTGTCACCCTCATGCAGCACAATATACTTTCCTATGATTTTGCCAAGTGTACATTTTTCCAAGAAGAATATGGCAAACTTATCCAATTCATTGAACGGATGATTGGCGGCATCTGTCCAGTTGAATGTGAACTTATACCCACTATTTGGATTATTGGCAAAATAGCGAGTGTTAACACCATTGGATATAACAAACAACTGAATATAATCAAACAATCCGTGAAACGAAGTCTTGTGATAACGCTGTATTTGGTTGTATGCCTGTTTAAGTTCCACGCCACGACGTTTCAATTCAATCTGCACAAGTGGCAAACCATTGATTAGAATCGTCACATCATAACGGCATTTTTTACGTCCTTCCACCGTGATTTGGTTGGAAACCTGAAATTCATTCTGACACCACTGCTGCCTATTTAGAAATTCCACCCATATACGCTGTCCATCAGCCGTATCAAGCGGATATAAGTCACGGAGTTTCTTTGCCTTTTCAAAGCGAGTACCACCTTCAAGGTATATGAGAATCTTCTCAAACTCTTCTGTCGTAAACTCGCTGCGCCCATGTTCCTCCAGCCGTTTGCGGTTATGAATCTCCAACTGCCGTTTAAAATTGGCATACATATTATCCTCTTCCACAATTTGGACATATTCATAGTCCATTTGCTGAAGAGTGGCTATCAGTCCGGCTTCCAATGCCGCTTCACTTTGTGTTGACATATCCTTGCCTTTTTATGAGTAGTTACTACTTATTTATCTTACTATTTAGTATTCTGACATTCAGTGTATTTTCAACCTCATATAGATTAAATACATCTAAGACCACCAAAATCGCTTTAAGTTCTATTGTAGTCTTTCCTTTTTATCAGTTATCAAATCCTTCAAATCAACCTGTAGAATCTCGGCAATCCGCTGAAGCGTTTCCAAATTAGGTTGAATCCTATTGCAAGCATAAGCATTGACCATGCTAAAACTCTTATCTAACTGTTTGGCTAACCACGTTTGAGAAATGCCTTTTTCTAAAAGGACTGCCTTTATTCTATTCAGTTTCATTCTTTGATACGATTTTGTCATGCAAATATAGTGAATTATATTCAATAATCAGAATTGCCTTGCCAATATCGAAACATCTTTTACTTATAGCATTTCTCTAATAAATTCATATAAGAAAGTAGCACTTGCAAAACAACAAGTTTTATGATGTCCGTCAGCTTTCTTTATATCGGCAAAGTCAGATACAGCTTTAATCCAAAGAGCTTTTTTGCCAAGAGTATGAGCTGTTGCATAAAGAGCAAATCCCTCCATATCAAGTGCTTGTAATTTTCGCTCGTCCTCTTGTAAGTCTTTTACGACAGACGAAGAAGCAACAACAAAAGGACCACAGACTGTTTTGGCTATACAAGCAGACACATTTGATTTTTCATCTTTTAGATTAGCATCATGAATGGAGTCATTTATATCTCTTAAATGTACAGGATCTGATATAAACTCAGCCACCAATGCAATCAAACTATGATTTGCAGGTATCTGATTCATTTCTTTCAAGAATTTAATATCGCCAGACACCTGTTCTTTAAGTTTACCCGAAGCATAATCATGTATTGCATCAGCTATAATAATATCATCTAATGCGATATCACCATTATCTATCCCCGCAGTAATACCTGTCATAAAAATTGTACCTACTCCAAAATGATTATACATGGTAGAGGATAGAATTGAAGTTGCACAAATACCTGGTTTATTTGCACATGCTGCTATAATACTATAATCTTTTAAATGACTACTTGTAATATTGGTCGTCTTAAATACATATGGAAGTCCTTCAACTTGTATAGTTTCCCATTCACACCCAACAAATGCCTTTTGCATCATTATAAATTCCTCATTCAATGCACAAATAATTCCCAAATCATAAATACTATCATTTTTGATAGATGCTTCTAGATCTTTCTTCATTTGTCCTAACTGGCAGACTTTATCTTTGAGTTGAATCTTCCATTCGTTGTTCTTACGTGAATAAAACAACAAATACCACAATTTATCCTTAAATTCCTTCTGTTGTTCAGAAAATTCTTCCTCATATTCTGTCAAGCCAATTATTTGGATTGGCTTCTTTATACTTTGATTAATGTATATTTCCTCCAACAACTCTACGCCACCACGTCTATTCATCTCAATTTCTAAACCCTCCCGATGTTCAGGAAGCACCATGTCAAGAATGAGCATATCATATGCCTTTGTCTGAAGCAATTCTCTACCATCAACCAAACAACTTGCCTCATCAATCACTATTTCACCCTGAGGAAATAAAGGTTGGATAACAGACTTAAGTGAGTTTCTCTTATCTTGACTATCGTCTAATATTAAAATTTGGATCATGCTATAATTTCTTTTATTTGTTTTTTTAATTGATTCTTCCAATCGTTTTTTTGCGAAGAATAGTACACATAAGACTTGTAATTTTGAGGATAGTCTTTCTTAAGATCAATATCAAAAGCCTCCAACTGTTTACGACCAAATACGTTATACATTGTAACAACAATAACAGGGGTCATAATTTGTCGAAGAAACATTCCTTCAAGAATATATTGACCAGCAGAAGGCTCAGGTAATCCACCACTTGCATCTGTAGACAAATCATAGGTTGACATAGACATATCCAACAATATCAGCGAGTAATCACTCCCGTGTTCAAATATTTCTTCTTGCGCAGAATTATACGATGTACATTGTATAACTTTATAATTAGAAAACTCTTGCTTAAGAAAAGCAAGTATATTACTTGCTTTCTCTTCATAATCTTCAACTAATAATATTTTTTTCATCAACTAGCATGTCTTTTATATTAAACAATACATTAACAACACACTTACCTTCAATAGCTTTAATTGTAAAAGTATTATTCGTGTTACCAAAGTCATATTTTACAATAGTCATAGCCTTCACCAAGCCACTGCCACCTTCCTGCTGTAATTTTGCAATATCATTCATTTTCTTTTCAAAAAGATGATTCAATTCATTTTCTTGAATATTACTTTGAAGATCATTTATCAGTGATATTTTTATTATATCATCATTCAGCATTTGAGAATTGATTTGAAAAATTCTCTGATTTGTTTCCTTGCTGTATTTTAACATATTTGTTAGGAAAATAAAAAATAAATCAAACATAGAAGAACTATATTCAGAACGTATTTGAGCAGGCAGAGACACCATTTTTACATTCATTTCAAATTGAACATCTGAGTAATACCTTGCAGCTTGTTCCATAGTCATGCGAATATGATTCTCAATATCAAAATCTTCAAACTTCGTTTCCTGTCTATGAAACCAGTTTTCTACCTTTGTTAACTTATTGGTCAAAGCTGCTCTTGCATTATTAATTGCCGTTTTTAAATCTGCAGTCAAAGTGTTATGACCAGAAAGAGAATCAATGCAAAGTTCTAATGTTTGCAAATATCTAAATATATCTGGCTTTAATTGATCCGTAATTCTCTCTCTAATAATTTCCAATCGTTTTTCTGTTATTTCCCAAAGATAAGTCATCACACTCTTACAAAATGATTCCCGATCTTGAGTCTTAGATTCAATATCCATCAAGCGATCACATAATTCTTTCGTGTTTACAGCATAATTAAATTCTCCCTGCCTTCCATCGTCTTCATCTACACGAATTTGAATAACAGAATCCTTAAACGTAGATATAAGAAAATCAATATTTTGAGAAAATTTCATTTGTGCTTGATACAAGTTTTTACGCATTTCCGAATCTAAAGAATACTCAACGGACCAATAATCTGAAGGCATATATTGTTGGCCCGACTGATTTAATATAAGATTCAATCGTTCAAAATCGGATCTTAATTCCCCTTCAAATACCCCATGCCGAATTCGTGTACTTAAATATGTTCCTAAACCAAATCTACTTTTCAAGAATGCATATCTAATTACATTAAAAATTTGAAGGGCAACTTCTTCAATCGCATTGTTAGAATAAGTAGCAATATCGTCAATTAAGTCTGCTGCATTGTTATGCGAAAAATCACTACCATTAACTAGTACAAAAACTCTATTACTGCGAGCCAAGGCTGCCTGTTTTTTAAATCTGTCATACAAGTCGTCAATCTTACATAGTTCATATTTCATTATCGCATCTTCATTTACAAAAATCTTACTATCATCTAGTTTTTTCATTCCTCTGTATGCAACTATTTCATGCATTAATTCCGTACACATATTGGAATATAGATCATTTGGGAGAAATTCACTTTTCAGATAGCTGACAATCTTTATTTTTTCATCAAGCACATCTAATGTACTTTTTAGCTTATAGTGATGATACAATAAATCATCTGTGACAAGTAAATATAAAAACAACTCTACTTTCCTATGATCTCTCTTTTTGAGTTTATCCAATAAATCTGACGGATATGTTGCATTTTCATATTTACAATAACTTTCTAATACAAACTGTTTTTGAGGATAGTTCTCTGCATTTAATAAAATAAATATTAGGAAATCAATATCATTTTTTAAACCCTCATATCTTGAATTCTTAATATCCATCATAAATTGTCTTGTATCTACTTTTGACACAAAAGCTTTATTCTCAATATACTTCTCTACATAAAAACGGATAGCTTTTTGTCGATATGCTACCCCCATATTTATGTACGACATAAATGTATATTCAACTGCAGTTTGTACAGTAGGTATATATTCAGTGTTTTTTTCAATTATGGAGTTCCATAACACTATTGCCTTTTCATATTCTTTGTTTTCAAAAGTAATTTTCGCATTATCTACTTCACGTATATAGGCAACAACTTTTGATTCCTCTGTAGTTAATTTCTCTACTCTTCTTTTTTGATATGGAATAACAACTGATCCTTCACCATGTTTTAGCCCCCAATCCAAATAAATCAGCTTTTCTGCATTATCCTCAAAAGTAGTAGTAAAAAGCGGATCAAAACAACTCATAGTTGATAAATGGAGCCACGGATCCTTATCCCACTTTTTCTCTTCTTTTATGTAATAATCTAATCCACATGCAAAACTTAAACCGTACAAGTTTTTGCAACGTTGATACAATAAATCAAGACTCACGGCATTGTCTTGTTCGGTCATAACAGAATAAATCAAACTTGCAATTTCATTCAAAACAGAATCAGCATTATTGGCTATTTGCTTAAAACCATTATTTTTGAACAACAAAGCTCTACAATATAACTTTAGGACATCAAAATGATATGGTTTGTTAGAAATAAATTCTTTACATTCAGAAATCACATCATCATATTCTCCTGTATAATATTTATCAAGTATGGATATAAAATCTTTATCGTAATATTCTTTAGGCAAATTTTCACACTTACTAAGTAAAATATACGGCATCCAACGGCGATCTGAGGTTATGTCATAGAGCATTGTAGCAAAATCACTTACAATACCATCATTGTTTACATTTTTTATTTTATAAGATCGCAGAATATAATCCATCAATATATACCTATCTATCACAGAATTCAAACTTTCCATCATTAATGCGACAGAAAGATCGTCTATGTTATAATTTTGATAATAGTTCAGACGAAATAAATAGTAATTATAGCGATCGTTTTGGAATTCAGTTCTATTTTTCTTATACCGTGAATACAGCTCTGTATCATACTCGTAAGAAGGAACGGAACGTTGACTCCTTGAAAATATATTTGATAATATTATTGGAACAATTCCACGCTTTAAATCTTTATGGATCGTATTAAAATTGCTAATAATTCCAATGGCTTTTGACAGATCATTCTGAAGCCCAGCTATAGTTAGTCGCATCTCATAATACCAAACAGTATATCCTATACTCCTTAAAGATTCTTCTAATAATGATTCCGCTTTCGAATACTCCCCCAAAAGAATGTATTTTTCAATCTTGTCACGTAAAGAAACGAATTGTTTTAAAATGTTTTTATGTTTCTTCAAACACTGTAATACCCAGTTGATTTCAACCTCTACTGATTGAGGTTTATAGAAATAACGATTCCAACCTGTACCAAGTTCTTCTATCCGTTTGGGCACTGTATTTCCCCATATAACACTATTTAAAATAGGGTGTGATTTAAAGAGACTACCCAATGTCAAATTAATCAAAGTATTGTTTCCTGTATACTTCAATGTAAATGCAATCTCTGACCATTTTTTCTTATCACCTTTCATTGAAAGGAAAGCTTCTGTTAGTTGATAATCTTTCCAAGATGACTTAACCTTTGGAGGTAATACTTGAGGAATAAATTGCTTATTTATCATATTACATGTGTAATAATTTACTGTTTAAGTTTCTGCTGTATTATTAGATGCCTATAAAAGTCGTTTAAGCCGTTCCTTCAACAATTCACCATACTTTTCTTTTAATTCAGCACTTAGGAAAGAGCTTTGAATGACAGTCTCAAACTTGGGCAATAGTTTGACATACTTATTTATCAATCGCTCTACAATCACATTCTCTATACCCAGCGTGGCTGCTGACCTAATAAAATCCTCTCTTTGAAGTTTTTTCTTCCGACCATTCAAGGTCAATGCCAACTCTTCATCATCCTTGGGATTAATGATAGCCGCATTTAATAAATCGTAAGCAGGAGTTAAACGTATCATATCCGCCATCTCATACAAAGAGAAGTTTTTCAAGTGCATGTCGTTATTTCCTGTCAACCAAGAGAAAAGCACCAACTCGAAGAAATTGGTAACATCCATTTTGGATAAAGACGAGTATTTCAAAACAGCCTTGCCGATACGTTCATAACTGCTCTTGTATTTATGCTCTGTTTGCCTTTCCGTCAGTTGGCACATATCCTCCATCGCAATCTTCTCTCCGGCAGAAGTTCTGTCAATCCGACGGGTAAGATAGCATAGCGTGTCATCAGCCATCCGCATCAGCGTATGAGGAACCACCTCAATACGTGCCACCTCTGCAAGATGCATGGTTAAATCCTCAACCTCAGGCATCATTTCATATTGCGAGGTCTGTGGTTTACAAATATAACCGCCCCATAGACCAACAATAGTCAATCGTTTGCTGCCCTCATGCTCTTTCAAATGCAAGGACAACTTCGGCTGAACACCAGTCAAAGAGGTTTGATCTTGAATGATTTGCAGAGCAAGCTGATCAAGTTGTTCTGTCGTATAATCAAGAACAGGCAATGTTGCTGTTCCGAAGAACTTCTTTAAACAAGCCTGATGCATATCCTTTTCCCCCCTCAGGAGCGGACGATAACAATACAGACAATTACACATGGCTTACCTCCTTTTCTTCCATAGGAACAACACTTACCGCTCCGATACAATCCTTACAGCAGGTCAAGAGCAACGACATCCGGTCAAGAATACTTATGTCAGTATTCCGCAGTGCAACATCCAATAACCATCCTTCAGGAATCAAACCGTCGAAAAATGGGAACAACATAGGACTTGTATATGCATCTGCCTGTAAAGGCAATGTCAGGCTGACAGCCTTTGCCGTTTCAAGAGATATATATTCTGGTAAATAACGGAATTCATATCCAGCATCGTTTTCAGTCAGAATACCAGCCAATTGGTCTTTATAAAATATATGGGCTTGTCTCATTGATTACTGTTTTTTTGAGTGGCAACCATTTCATAATTAAAGAAGTCAAGAAGTTGATTCACCTTGTCGAGACGTAGCGTCTCTTTGCCTTGTTCAAGGTCTCGCACAAAGCGCAACCCCACCCCCGACTTCAACGAGAGTTCTTCTTGCGTCAGATTATATTGCTTTCGCAACATTTTGACCGTAGTAGAAAGATTATTCATAGCATCATACTTTACACCTCTTCGGGTACAAAGTTAGCACAAATATTCGATATTATATCAGTATGGGTATAATTTATTGGTTTATTATAGCAATTATATCAGACAGGGTATAATCTAATGAAGATTGAGACATTAATATTAAGGCTAAAAACAAATATAACGCATATAGTTTTACACTTTTCTAAGCGAATAAAACAGATTTGTTACACTTTTCCAAACGAATATTACCAATTGTTCTACACTTTTTCAAGCGAATCAAATGTGTATTCTACAAAAGTTCCCTAGTTCTATGATCAATTCTATTATCAAGTACCCTCTTGGGAAGAAAAACCACACCGCAAACCACAGAAATCCCAAGAAAACCACTATCTTTGCGTCCAACAAGCGTTCTGTAACATACCTGCGGAAATGCCCTATCACTCAATACATTGTATCTGATAGCGGACATTCTACAAAAGGGCTAAAAAGAAGCGGTACAACACGTATATGCAAAACAATGAAACACAACGATTTGCATTTGTCCCTACATTCTGTGTATTTGTCAAAACAGAGGTTGTACCGATTAAAATGAATGGCCACTGATAATCAGTGATGTAAATATGCTGTATCGGCAAATAATACTCCCCTCTTAGCCATACGACAAACTTCAACTTGTCGTTATATCCATACTAGAAAATTAGAATTATTATTTTTAAACAGATAAATCACCCACTCAAATATTGCTAATCCTTTCCTTGCCTGTTGTCGCTATAACGAAATATTCAATCGTGTATAACAACAATAGGTGAGGGGGAATAAGATAGTAACTCCCATTCATTAGCTCCCTAGAAAAAACTGTGAAAAGTAATTAAAGCTTTGTAGCAAGCTATTTAAATGCGTTCGAGCACTTTCAGAATGAGGTGGTCAATCGTATTTTTATATCCTGTATTGGCTTCTTTAATCAAACGGTTGGCGATTACCATGCAAACCGTCATGGCTTTGTGTCCCATTAGGCGGCTCAGACCGGCCAGTGCAGAGCTTTCCATTTCGAAATTGGTAATCTTGTAACCATTGCATTCGAATTTCTCTATTTTTTCATTTTGATGCGGGTCTGCTAAAGGCACACGGAGTTCACGCCCTTGCGGACCGAAGAAACCACCGGCAGCGATAGTGACACCACGTACCATATCATCACTGGCTATGCGCTCTATTAATTCTGCGTTTGCGTCGATGACGTAAGGGGCGGGGGCACACATATTCCCCGACCAACCCATATGGTCAAGGAAAGCACGTTCGAAAGGTAGGTCACAGACGGAGTTGCGTCCGGCATAGAAATTCAGCAGGCCGTCGAAACCGATAGATTTGGCGGAGCAGATAAAAGTTCCTACGGGAGTGTAAGGTTGCAAGCCACCGCAAGTACCGATACGCACCAATTCCAGTTGACGTAGATGAGATTTTTCCTCCCGTGTCTGGAAGTCGATGTTGGCAAGAGCATCCAGTTCATTCATGACAATATCTATATTGTCACAACCGATGCCGGTAGAAACGACGGTAATGCGTTTACCTTTATAAGTACCCGTAATAGTCTTGAATTCACGGCTCTCCACTTCACATTCTTTGTTTTCGAAATGAGAAGCTACCAATGCCACCCGACCGGGGTCACCTACAAGGATAACTTTGTCTGCCAACCATTCGGGCTTTACATGTAAATGGAAAACAGAACCGTCTTCATTGATAATTAGTTCGGAAGATGCAAAATACTTTTTCATATGGCAGGATATTAGTTCGTTTATAAAGAGAAAACGCCGGCAACCGGCTTTTGTTCACCGGCCCCGGCGTTTATATCGACGACTTTGCCGGTTTACTTGCTCAATGGTTGGCTGGATGTTCCGGTTGACGGCTTGGCGATATTTTCGCGCATCGAAGTGTCGGCCTCGATGTTTTTCATGCGGTAATAATCCATGATACCCAGGTTGCCGCTACGGAATGCCTCCGCCATAGCCTTGGGTACTTCAGCTTCAGCTTCGATAACTTTGGCACGCGCCTCCTGTGCCTTGGCTTTCATCTCTTGCTCGCTGGCAACAGCCATGGCACGACGTTCTTCCGCTTTAGCTTGGGCGATATTCTTGTCTGCATTTGCCTGGTCAATCTGTAAAGCGGCGCCGATGTTCTTACCTATGTCGATGTCGGCAATATCGATAGACAAGATTTCAAAGGCAGTACCGGCATCCAGTCCCTTGCGAAGCACCAGTTTGGAGATAGAATCCGGATTTTCCAGAACGGATTTATGATTTTCGGAAGAACCGATAGACGATACGATACCTTCACCCACACGGGCAAGAATGGTATCCTCACCAGCACCACCCACCAACTGACGGATATTGGCACGTACGGTTACACGTGCTTTGGCAATTAATTGGATACCGTCCTTTGCCACGGCAGTAACGGGAGGCGTGTCGATTACTTTTGGATTTACCGACATCTGGACAGCTTCGAATACATCGCGCCCGGCAAGGTCAATGGCAGTTGCCATTTGGAACGGTAGTTCGATGTTGGCTTTAGATGCGGATACCAGTGCATGCACTACTTTTTCAACATGTCCACCGGCAAGGTAGTGCGCCTCCAACTCGTCACGGGTGATATTACTCAGGCCGGCTTTGTGCGCTTCAATCAAACCTGGCACAATGATATAAGGCGGTACGTTACGGATGCGCATCAGGAATAGCTGTACCAATGATATGTTGACTCCGGAAACTTTAGCCGACAGCCATAGGAAAAATGGTACATAATGGAAAAACAGTACCAGGAAAATGATACCGCCTACGATAATGAAGGCAGTGAGATACATTGTGCTTGGGTCCATGATTTTAGTTGTTAATAATTTATAATTTAAATATGATTGTTTTTCTTTTCTACGAGTATTACCCCGTCCGTAATACGATTGACTACAATAGGTGTTTTTTCGTTCAGGAAACCGTCTGTGGATTTCACCTCTACGATATCCCCGTTTATCTCGGCATACCCGATGAGGGCGAGGCGGGTAGTGGTAATGCCGGTATCGCCAATCTTTACTTTTTCTTCGGCACTGCGGTCTACTTTTGAGGTGATGTTTTTCTTTAATGCTATCTTGTCTAAGGTTTTAGAACGCATGAACCATATAAGCGAGCCTATGCAGGTTATGGCAGATACGGTGAGTGTAATAAAACCGGCTGCCGTCCCTAAATTGGCAAAAGCATAATAATTGGCATAAATGATACAGCCGCCTGCCAGGAAACCGGCAATACTGATACCCGGTATTATGAATAATTCTACGAGGAACAGTATAACTGCTGCAACGACCAATATTGCGATGATGAAGATGTCCATAGAGTTCTATTTAATGGTTTGCTTTTCTAATTTGCGCACTTGAATAGCTGCCCGGTTTATCTCGGCAACCAACTGTTCTACCCGTTTTTCTAAATCGAGTATGGCCGGAGCCATATCGTTCTTTTCGCTTTGGTTGGCACGTGAATATCGGGTACGCAGATTTTCCAATTTACTCTGCTGCTGGTTATAACTATCTTTTAGTTGAAGATATTTCTTGAATTGTGCTTTTGCCTGCGGAGAACGAAAATCGGCAGCCTTATAATAAATGTGACCGTCATCGATTACAAACTCGAATTCATGGCGCTTCTTTGCCTCCGGTTTTTCCTGCATTACTTCTTGCAGACGCCTCCGGGCATCGGCTACCAGGCTTGCGTCTGTCCAGGTATCCTTTATGGAATGAAGCCGGGCAAGTTTTATCAGCTTATCTTTATCCATACTTTCGTAGCTGTACACCTGTTTGGATACATTGGGAATGAACACGTATATGCAGACCTTTCCTTCCGGTTGGTAGCGGTCGGATGCAAACCAGCCCAGGTTGTTGAATTCGTCGATAACATACATATAATCGTTGTAAGGGGAGTTGAAAGGCATTCCCACATTTTCCGGAGTCAGATAAGTATCGGCATTCATGTTATAACGCGTTACGAAGATATCGTAGCCGTCCATCGATGCAGGACCGTCTGCAGCATAGTAAATGGTGATGCCGTCTGCCAATACATACGGATAGTTGGCATTCATGGATTCGTTGATGATACCGGGGAGCATATTGCCTTTGCCCCATTCGTCCAGCATCTTGTTGCGCGACAGAATGTTGAGCGTACTGTCCTTTTGCAATTCACTGTAATAAATCTTGTTTCCTAATTCTGTTTCGTACACAGTGCCGCCTTTACCGCCGGTATTTCCGAAATAGGCATCGTACATAAACAGTTTGCCCGATTCGGGGCTGAGTTTATATGCTTCCAGAAAATCTTTCTTGTCTACGACGAAACTGTCGATGAAGCAAACCTGTTCCACCCCTTTCAGCATACGGAGATTGGCTTTACTCTTCTCTAACAGTTTCTCCGCTTTGGTCGTGGAGCGTTTCCTTTTCGCCAGTTCGGTAATATACTCTTCGTAGGTGTTGACGGCATCCTCAAACCGGTAAGTGGCATCATAAGCCTGTGCCAAGTAAAGTTGTCCGCTGGTAGCCCGGCGTTTTACGGCTGTTTCCAAGTACTTTATAGCTGTTTCCGCTTCTCCGGTTTTCAAGCAACATACACCGTACCACAAATTGTAGTTTCCGTTATTGGGCTGTGATTTTACGAATTTTTTGAAGGCAGGTTTTGCCTGTTCATACCGGCCTTTTTCATACAATGCCTTTGCCTGTGCAAGAGTTTGCGCTGAAACATGTATTCCCAGTAAGCCAAACAACAAAAGCAGTATATATTGTTTCTTCATGCTAAAAATCTTTTAATGAGTTCAAAAATACAAATTTATCGGGAATAAAGTTGATTTCCGTGATTCTATTATGTTAATTCTTCTTTAAATGATTCTTTTCAGTTACTTTTGCAGCCGATTTTCAACAGATTCTTATGACACGGTTTACAGAGGAAGAGAAGACATTGCGGCGTATTGAGAAACGGTTCGGCAAAGGAGTAGTGGAGTATGGGCTTATAGAAGAAGGCGACAGGATTCTTGTGGGGCTTTCCGGCGGAAAAGATTCCCTGGCGCTGGTTGAACTGCTGGCTCGCCGTGCCCGGATTTTTAAGCCGAAGTTTTCTGTAGTCGCCGTCCATGTAGTGATGAAAAATATTCCTTATCAGAGCGATGCAGGCTATCTTAGGAACTATGCAGAGTCGTGGGGAGTACCTTTTGTACTATATGAGACGGAGTTCGACGCAAGTACGGATACCCGTAAATCACCGTGTTTTTTATGCTCCTGGAACCGGCGCAAGGCTCTGTTTACAGTAGCTAAAGAGCAGGGATGCAATAAGATAGCATTAGGGCATCATATGGATGATATTCTGGAAACTTTGCTGATGAACATCACTTATCAGGGAGCGTTCAGCTCGATGCCGCCACGGTTAGTGATGAAAAAGTTCGATATGACGATTATCCGTCCGATGTGTCTTGTACACGAAGCAGACCTGATAGAATTGGCAGAGATAAGGGCATACCGGAAACAAATGAAGAATTGCCCTTACGAGTCGCAATCCAGTCGGAGTACGATGAAGGATATTTTGCATCGGCTGGAAGAAATGAACCCCGAGGCACGGTATAGCCTATGGGGGAGCATGAGTAATGTACAGGAAGATTTGTTGCCGAAAAAAATGAAATAAAACTATTGATTATTAATATCCAATTGCTATATGAAAGCTTTTTATACCGTTTTGCTGTTGGTCGTTTCCAATGTATTTATGACATTCGCCTGGTACGGACATCTGAAGTTGCAGGAAATGAAAGTAATATCCAGTTGGCCACTTTATGCGGTTATCCTGTTTTCCTGGATGATAGCTCTCGCAGAATACTCTTTCCAGATTCCGGCAAATCGCATAGGCTTTATCGGTAATGGCGGTCCCTTTTCGCTGATGCAGTTGAAAGTAATCCAGGAAGTAGTGACACTTATTATTTTTACGATATTCACCACTGTACTCTTTAAAGGCGAGTCCCTGCACTGGAATCATTTTGCCGCATTCATCTGCCTGGTACTGGCGGTGTATTTCGTTTTTTATAAATAAGTCGGGAAGAAAGCGATTAGCTTCCTTATGATACCCCCTTCCGGAATGAAGCCAAGCGTATCTCCACCTGTCATTTCCCCGTCATGTACTTCTCCATACCTTTTGTCTGGAACATCTGGAACTCACCCTTTTCATCGCTGTATATAAAACATGCATCGAGGTCGGGATGCGCATCGGCAAAACGCTCGGCTTCTTCCAGCCCCATAACCATGAAAGCGGTGGCATAGGCATCGGCACTCATACAGTCGCGGGCAATTACGGTAGCCGACAGGATGTTGTGCTGTACCGGGTATCCTGTACGCGGGTCTATGGTGTGGGCATATTTTTTACCGTCCTTGTAATAATAGTTACGATAATTGCCCGAAGTGGCTATACCTACATCGGTAACATGCAATACGGTTTGCAGTTCCTGGTTCATGGCAAGCGAATCGTCTACCGGCTTGTTGATGCCGATACGCCATAAACTGTTCTTCGGGTTTTCTCCACGTACTACTACCTCTCCGCCTATGTCTACCATGAAATTGCCGATACCCTTCTTCTCCAGCAGTTGTGCGATAACATCCACCGCATACCCTTTGGCTACGGCGCTGCACGAAAGCATGATACGCGGGTCTTGCTTTACTACTTTCCCTTCGTTCGATAAGGTAACTTTCGAATAACCTGTAATATCTAATAAGCTGTCTATCATGGCAGAGTCCGGAAATGCCCCTTTCTTGAAGCCGAACCCCCAGGCATTGGCTAATGGAGCTACTGTGATGTCGAAAGCACCTTCGGTTTCCCGGGATATTTCCATGCTGCGGCGGAATACATTGAGGAAGAAAGTATCGGGAACAATGTTTTCGTTCCGGTTGATACGCGTAATGGTAGCCGTGTCGTTGAATGGAGACAATGAACCGTCGAACCGCTTGAGTTCTGCTTCTATTTCGGCTTTTAAATCGCCGTCGTACTGATAAGTTATATTGTAGACAGTTCCGAAAATCAGTCCGCTGACGGTCTGGTAAGGAACTGTGCGATTGTGTCGTGCGAGTATCCCGATAGTGCCTAATACAAGCAAAGCAACCCATAAAAAATTCCGTTGTGCTTTCTTCTCCATAATATCTACTGCTAAATTAATGAATCAAACCGTTAATCTTTTTTCTTCTCCGGTATCCGGCTTTCATCCTCACAGCTTTCTTGCAAATTTTCGGTTTAACTGAAAAATAAATGCTCTGTCAATATCTTCGTACCGATGACAATAAGGATGATGCCGCCCCAAAGTTCTGCACGCAGCTTGCGGGCAATGCCGCAACCGAACCGGATGCCGAACGTCAGTCCTACGAATGACAAAACGAATGACACCAGCCCTATGATACAGATAGGAGGCAGGACGGCCGAAAAGCCGCGGACACCCAGGAACGCGAACGAAATACCTACTGCCAGAGCATCGATGCTGGTAGCCACTGCCAACGCCAAGACTACTTTCAGGCTGGTGGGGTCGAACTCATGCCTGCAATCTTCATCTTTGAAAGATTCCAAGACCATACGCCCACCCAGGAAAGCCAGAATGGCAAAAGCTATCCAATGGTCTATACTTTCGATGAGGTGGCTGAAAAAGCTGGCGCCTATCCAGCCGAGCAGCGGCATGAGTGCCTGAAAGAAGCCGAAAGCCGCTGCCATAACCAACATAGGGCGTAGCCGGACACGCTTCAATATGATACCGCTCGCTATGGATACGGCGAAACAATCCATTGCAAGTCCTATCGCAAGCAGCCAGATTTCCAATCCTGTCATTGCCTTAGAATGGTAGTTTATAGGTTATCGTATAAGTAACGCCTGTCGTATTCCCGTTATATTTGCCGTAGCCCGGTACATACCACGGGTCTCCATGCTCGGCAACGGAAGATTTCAGGCGGAATTTAAAGCGTAGCGCCCAGCCCATGTACAGGCTTTTCCATACATGCGCCCGTATGCCGACGCAGAATTCAGCCCATTGCATCGAACCTTTCATCCCTTTATAATCGAAAGGCAGGCTGTTCCCCCAGATTCCGTCTACTAAATTCGGATTACCCAAGCTACCGCCATACTCAGGGTCATTGACGGCAAGCGATTCCACGTCGTATTTGAAACTGGTAGCTGCATAGCGCAGGCCAACGAGTATCATATGTCCGTGTTTCTTATTGTAGAGCGCGTTATAATCCATGCCGATGCGGAAATAAGGCGCACCGGTCTTGTAATGTATACCCTTATCGCTCCAGGTATCCGTAGTACCGTATCCTAACTCTACGATTGGGAAGAAACGGTTTTTAAGGTTCACATCCACAGCCACTTCACTGCTGAAAAAATCGCTTCCGAGCAGTTTGCTGCCGGGCCCCCACAAATCTACACTTACAGAAACACCATTGTACAGCGGATAGTACACCTCCTCCTTGGCATCATCTTTCTCCGTTTTGGGCGGAGTGTTTGCCGGAGGAGCCGAGGTGCTGTTATCTTGTGCTTGTAGCGGAAGGAACAGCAGCAAGCAGAATGCCAGGCTAATAGAATAGTTTAAGATTCTCTGTTCCATAAATTCCGGCTTCTTTATTTGCAATGCGAATAGAATCGAGGCTGTGGCGACTGTAACGGACATCCGTAATGGCTTGCTTCATCTGATAACCGCAGTCCATAGACAGGAAATAGGGCGTATTGGTTTGGCGTACAACAATCGTATCTGTCAATGTCTTGCTGTAATGGAATACCAGTACGGTGGAGTCCGCGGTATATCTCAGCGGCAGCGAGAGGTCATGCACCTTTTTCTGGTTGTTGATGATGACAGAATCCGTGCCGAAGGCCGTAACCGTCAGCGAATCCAGTGTATCGTTGGATACCGTCTGTGTCTCGGGATTCAATGTGTAAAGGTAACATTGCATCATGGCACGTGTAGCCATAGAGCAGTCCGCCTCTTCCGAGCAGGATATTACTATACTGAAAACAGGGAAAAGAATAACCCCGAATATGATAAATCTGATTAAAGCTTTCATGGTTAAATCATTTTCTCGATTTGATACTTGTTACGTTCCGGTGCATTGCGGGATATCAGCTCGCCGAGGAAGCCTGCCACGAACAACTGCGTTCCGATAATCATAGATGTCAGAGACAGGTAGAAGTAAGGAGAATCCGTTACGAGACGGTACGGCATACCGTGGTTCATGTAATACAGCTTGCTGGCACCCACAATGATTACGGCAACGAAACCAATGAAGAACATCAGCGACCCCAATATACCGAAAAAGTGCATGGGCTTGATGCCGAAAGTGGAAAGAAACCAGAGGGATATTAAATCCAGGTATCCGTTGAAGAAACGGTTCCAGCCGCCGAACTTTGTTTTGCCGAATTTCCGCGCCTGGTGATGCACCACTTTCTCGCCGATTTTCTTGAAACCGGCATTCTTTGCAAGATAAGGAATATAACGGTGCATTTCGCCGTACACCTCAATATTTTTGATAACCTCCTTGCGGTAGGCTTTCAGCCCGCAGTTAAAGTCGTGCAGATTCTTTATGCCGGAAACTTTGCGTGCCGTAGCGTTGAACAGTTTCGTAGGAATGGTTTTCGACAGCGGGTCATATCTTTTCTGCTTCCAGCCGGACACCAGGTCGTAGCCGTCTTCCGTAATCATGCGGTACAGCTCCGGTATCTCGTCCGGGCTATCCTGCAAATCGGCATCCATTGTAATCACGACATCTCCCTGCGCCTGCTCGAAACCGCAATACAACGCCGGCGATTTGCCGTAATTACGGCGGAACTTTATCCCCCGTACTACGTCCGATTTCGCTTGCAACTGCTCTATTATTTGCCAGGAACGGTCGGTGCTTCCGTCATTGACGAATATCACCTCATAAGAAAAGCCGTGGGCTTTCATCACCCGCTCAATCCATGCGAACAATTCCGGAAGAGACTCCTCTTCATTATATAAAGGAACGACGACTGAAATATCCATTTGTTTATTTACGATTTTACTAATTACACTATACCTGATAATCCAGAATTAAAAACCGGCACTTCCCGTCATTCTTTTTTGCGTCTCATAACGAATAAAGCGGTGGGAAGGGCGAGCAACGAGCCGCAGAACACATTCCATGATACCAACTGCATGGTAATATCTATCGGTGTGAGCGATTTTACAGTATCCAGCGTTTGTTGAAATAAGTCCGTATAGGCTTCTATGTCCGGTACGCCGCTTTGCCTCAGGATATCTATTTGCGATTCGTAGGCATTGATGATGAAACCGTGGTCTATGAAACGGAAATAAATAAAATGAGCCACAGCCGTCAGCAGTGCGGCGAACATGTACATGAATACGGTGAATATCCAGGCATGCAGAAAGCCGATGCCTCCGCCGCATACCGTGTTACGGTACATCCGTACATAGTAATACCCCATGAAGGGTACGCATAATGTAAGTCCTACGAAAAGAAAAGATAAAAACGGTATTGTCAGCCCCAGCGGAAAGAGAATGAACTTTAAAATCCAATACCCCCCCAAATAAGTGCCGAACAACATTGCATATTGCATGTAACCTTTATTTGCTGCCATTTTCTTAGAAATATGGCGCAAAGTTATAAATAATATTGGTTGTAGCCTTTGTATTCTTGTTAAAGTTGAAAAAAGTTAGGACGGGGTATTGCGGGATAAAAAAAAATATCTACCTTTGCACCCGCAAACACGGGTAAGTCCTATACGGCCAGCTCCCTTCGAATCCTCCAGGGCTTGATCGCAGCAAAGGTAGTTGGTTGTAGCGGCGCGATATAGTAAGCTTACCCACCCGCCTCTTTAGCTCAGTTGGCCAGAGCACGTGATTTGTAATCTCGGGGTCGTTGGTTCGAATCCGACAAGAGGCTCGAAAATGAGACATGTCAGAAATGATATGTCTCATTTTTGTTTTTCTCCCCGTTGCGCTTCCGGGGGAGGAAAAAAAGAATACCTTTGCGGTAAACTATAAGATACTATGAAACAGATGAGATTCCTGATGCTGCATAAGCTGCTCATGCTATTGTTCACTCTCTCTTCTTCACTATATACATTTGCCGGCTGGAACAGTTTTATTGTCAACTTTGACAAGAACCTATATGGTAAGGGCGCGCAGACATGGCAGATAGCCCCTTATGATGACAAGTGGGTATATTTTGCCAACAAGAACGGCATGCTGCAGTTCGACGGCAATGTATGGAGCGTCTTTCCGATAAATAACGGCTCGGATGTACGGTCGGTACTGGTATCTGCCACTCAGAAAAAAATATATGCCGGCGGGATTAATGAATTCGGCTATTATGAGCCGGGTACGGACGGCTCTTTGGTTTATCATTGCATGTCCGATACCCTGGACGCTTCCTGCCGTTCTTTGGGGAATGTATGGGGAATTCATGAAACAGACAATATACTGTACTTCCAGGGCGATGACCGTGTCGTTAAATACTTGAACGGACGATACACCGCCATTGGGATGAATGCCAAAATAGACTGTTCGAATATGGTGAACGGTATCCTCTATATCGGTACAGACCATGGTGTATGGTTCTTGGTCGGAAATACTTTCTTCCCCTTGCAGGGAGCGGATATATTAGCCTCTAAAAGAATTCGCGGTATCATCTCCTACAAAAACGGCATACTGGTGGCAACGGCATACAATGGCTTGTATTATTGCGACGGAAAAACCGTGCAGCCCTTGGTGACCGGTGCGGAAGATTTCATGTACGACAATGAGATATTCTGCGTTGCCGGCAAAGAGAACAAGATTGTTTTAGGTACTATTCATAAAGGAGTAGTGCTGATAGACTGTACAACGATGCAGCTTAAATACTTTAATGAGAACAACGGCCTGCGCAATAATACGGTGCTTTCCGTCTCCTTTGATGTTACGGGCAATCTATGGGCAGGCTTGGATAGCGGAATCGATTATGTCTGCCTGAATTCCACCTTTACCAATTTATATTCGTACCCGTATTCGTATGGTACGGGATATACCGCCGCCGTAGAAAACGGAACCCTGTATTTAGGGACCAACCGCGGACTTTACTACACCGCCTATCCCGTAAAGCTGAACGGGAATTTGCCCGATATCCGTCCTGTCCCTCAGTCCAGCGGACAGGTATGGAATTTGTGCAGGGTGGGCAGCGAGCTGTTCTGTCTGCACGACCGCGGCCTTTTCCTTATCCGGGGTACGGTCATGGAGCGGATAACGGATATAACCGGAGCCTGGTGCTGCCAGCCTGTAATGGGATGCTCCGACAAGATGTATGTGGGAGTGTACAACGGCATCTATCTGGTTGCCAAAAAAGGCGGCGAGTGGCAGACCGTCTGCAAGATAGAAGGAGTAGGGGATTCTTGCCGCCTTTTCGAGCAGGAAACCGGCAAGATTTTATGGGTCTATAATACCGACCATGTCACCCGGATAGAGTTGAACGACGATTTATCCGGAGTTATCCGTCAAAAAGAGTATGGAATAGCTGACGGCTTACCCTCCAATCATGACATATACCTTTCGAAGATAGAAGGACGCATCTACTTTGCCACATCCCATGGTATTTATAAATATAACCCTTATAAAGACATTATGGAAGTTTGTCCGGAGATGAATAACCTGCTGAACGGTACGTCAGGGTATCTACGCCTGTCAGAATATCATAACCGCCTTATCAGCCTCAGTCCGCACGAGATTTGCATCGCCAACCTGGGAGCTTACAAAAGGGGAGCAAATACGAGCATCAATCCTATTCAGCGCTCTTTGATAGAACTGGTTCCTGCTTTTGAGGCGATTATACCTTTGTCGGATTCCCTGATGATTATTCCCAATGAAAGCGGTTTTGCCTTGTTCGGCATTCCTGCTGTAAGGGAACAGCAGAACTATGTTCCTTCCTTATATATAAGGAATATGCATTTGTCTTATCCTAAAGACTCGTTGGTATATACCGGCAACTTTCTGGGCGATAAACCCCAGCCTGTCATATCCTACTCATTGAATTCCGTACGTTTCGATTACGGGCTTTCTTACTTTGCCATGGGAGACGATATCCGTTTTCAATACCGTTTGAATAAAGGCGCCTGGTCGGACTTTACCGCTGTGCGTACCAAAGAGTACAGCAATTTGTCCGAAGGCAACTACACATTCGAGGCCAAAGTAACTTTTCCTAACGGTACGACCTCCTCGGATGAAATATCCTTCCGTATTCTGCCGCCGTGGTATCGCAGTATTCCGGCATACATCTGCTACATTGTCCTGGCACTGTTGGCGTTGTGGTATCTGTATCGTTGGGATGATATTCGCGTGAAGCGTAAAGAGCGGCAGGCAGTGGTACAAAAAGACAAAGAATTGCATGAAATGGAAAAAGAGTATGAAGAAGAAAAAGCACGTCGGGAAAATCAAATCATGCAATTGGAGAAAGAAAAGCTGGAGTACGACTTACAGCATAAAAGCCAGGAAATGGCCAACCTGATGATAAATTTTGTCCGTAAGAACGAGATGCTGACCGAGATAAAATCCGAGATAGCCAAAGTAACCGCTATGCTGAAAGGCGAAAACTCACGCGAGGGCAGACAGCAATTATTGCTCATTAACAACAAAATAGACTCCAATATCCAGAGCGATGAAGTCTTGAAGCGTATAGAAGACCAATTCGACCTGATACACAACAACTTCATGAAACGTTTGCATGCCAGGCATCCCGACCTTTCCAATAACGAACGCATGATGTGCGCGTATCTGAAGATGAACCTTTCCACCAAGGAGATAGCTCCCTTGCTCAATATATCCGTCCGTGGCGTGGAGACGATACGCTACCGCCTGCGCAAGAAATTCGTACTGGAACGGGAAGACAGTTTGCTCGATTATTTGAATGATGTATTCTAATCCGGCCTGGTACATCTCTTTTCTGTTCCGGTTCCGTATGAAGGGCGGGAGATACGGCTTTTATCGGCAGCCGGTATTCGGCAGGTTAAACTTCCCTTTTTACTATTAACGTATCGTCCGGGCTTCCCGGTTTATTTGTGAAACGTATATAAAAGGCATGATTTGTGCCTTATAATCCATTCTGATGTATTTGATAGCTGTAATATACTTGTCTGTATTACAGTATGTTATTCCTGGTTGACGTATTGCTGGCGTATTATTTTATTGCGCTTGATGTATTAAAGAATTATGCCTTTAACTTACTCCCTTTTCTTTTTACTCTATGTTTGCACCGTTCTGATGGGAACAGTATTGAGAATTGTTAATCTTAATTTAGTAAAACTTATGAAAAAAGTTGTTATTAGTCTTATTTCTGTTGAGCTTTACCTTAGCTTCTGTGTATGCGCAAAATATACAGGTAAAAGGTACGGTGGTGAGCGGTTCGGACAACGAACCCTTACCTGGAGTAAATGTGGTAGTGAAAGGCAATGCCTCCCTCGGCACAATCACCGATATAGACGGCGATTTTACCTTATCGGTTCCTGCCAACTCCACCCTCTTCATTTCCTATATAGGCTTCAAGCCGCAGGATATTGTGGTGAAGGGGCAGAAGATAATGAAAATTGTCCTCGAGGAAGATACCGAATCCCTGGATGAGGTAATCGTTGTAGGCTACGGTGTTCAAAAGAAAGCCAACCTGACCGGAGCGGTGGCGTCCATAAAAAGCGACGAACTGCTGAAATCGAAGTCGGCGAACTCCACCAATGCCCTGGTAGGACAGATGCCGGGACTGATTTCGAAACAGGCTACGGGCGAACCCGGAGCCGACGATGCGAAGCTGTATATCCGCGGTATCGCCACTTTTAAAGGCGAAACAAGCCCGGCCTTCATCATCGACGGCATAGAGCGTACGTCCGCCGACTTTGCCCGTATGGACCCTAACGACATCGAATCTATCAACGTATTGAAAGATGCCGCTTCCGCCGCTATCTTCGGTATGCGCGGTGCTAATGGCGTAATCGTTATCACTACGAAGCGGGGAACGCAGGCGAAAACGAGCATCAAGTATTCGGGAAACGTATCTATACAGTCGCCTACCAAACTACCCGAGTTTGCCGGTTCGTACGATTATGCCCGTTTGTACAACCAGTATATGGGAAAAGAAATCTACACCTCGGCCGAGGTTGCCAAGTTCAAGGACGGAACAGACCCCGAGAACTATCCTAATACCGACTGGTATAAGGAAATGCTTTCCCAACGCGCTATCCAGCACCAGCACAACCTCTCGGTATCGGGCGGTACGGACAAGGTACGCTATTATATCAGTGCCGGCTTCCTGAGCCAAGGCGGGCTTTGGGAAGATTTGGACTACAAACGCTATAACCTGCGTAGCAACATCGATGCCGATATTACGAAAACCACCCGTTTGGGCGTGGACATCTCCGGCAGGGTCGAAAAAACATTGAACGTAGGAGCCAGCCAGGGTATTTTCCAGCAGCTTGTCCGTAACACTCCGGTATTGCTGTGCCGCTATCAGGACGGAACGTTTGCCGTACCCGATGCCACGCACCCTAATATCGTAGCCTCCAACCAACCGGGAGGGAGTTACAGCAAAGGCAATACATTCGTGGTGGATGCCCGTGCGGAACTGGACCAGAAACTGGACTTCATCACCTCCGGCCTGTCCGTAAAAGGTACGATGTCTTTCAGCAAGAACATATATAAGCAAAAAGACTGGAATGTCTCTCCTTACGTCTATTCGAAAGATGCAGAGGGCGAGTATGTGCTGAAACCGCGCTCGAGCGCAAGTTTGGGCTTGACTCAGAACAGCGACGAATACCAGGAGTATCAGTTGCAGCTCAATTATAACCGCTCCTTCGGCAATCACAATATCACGGCAATGGCAATGGCTTTGGCGCGGAAAGGCTACCTCGACCGGTCGGACATGAGAAGAATTTCCTATGACTCGGAAATTCTGGACCAGATGAATGCCGGAAACACCGCCAACCAGACATTGAGCGCCTACGACAGCAAGACAGCCCGTGCCAGCTACATGGGGCGTATCAACTACAACTATGCACAGAAGTACCTGGTAGAGTTCAATGTACGCCGTGACGGTTCCGAGAATTTCGCTCCCTCCATGAGGTGGGGTACATTCATGTCGGCCTCTTTGGGCTGGGTACTTTCGGAAGAAAAGTTCTTCGAAAACCTGAAACACACCGTCAACTTCCTTAAAGTAAGAGCTTCATACGGAACATTGGGCAATGACAATACGGGCGGTGTATCCTTCCCGTTCTACAGCCGTTTCGATTTATACGAGGGAAAAGCGGCAAGCAACGGATTCATCAACAATTTGGGCGACTATGTTTTCGGCGAACTGATGACCAAGGGCATGGTTCCCGGCGCCATTGCCAATGCGCTGGCCACCTGGGAAAAGTCCACTAAAACCAATATTGCGGTAGATGCGACCCTCTTCGACCGCCTGAACATGACCGTTGATTTCTTCATGGAGAAAAGAACCGACATCTTGGCACAGCGCGGCGACGAAATTCCTTCCTCTTTCGGAGGCATATTGCCGCTCGAGAATATCGGTGAAGTAAAAAACAAAGGAGTCGATTTGTCTCTTAACTATCACCAGAGAATACACCAGGTAGATTTCTCATTGGGAGGCAATTTTACATTTGCAAGAAATGAAATCGTAGAAATGGCTGAGGCCGCCGGCACATCCGAGTACATGCGCAAAACAGGCAGACCTATCGACGGCTATTACGGATACAAGACAGACGGCATCTTCAAGTCGCAAGCGGAAATCGACGCATATGCAAAGCAGGAAGTAGCGGGCGTAGGTTACGAAACCAAGCCCGGCGACATCAAATACGTGGATGTGGACGGTAACCATGTGGTCGATTCCAATGATATGACCTACCTGGGCAACGGCAATATTCCCGAAATCATCTATGGCATAAACGGCTCTTTGAACTGGAAAAACTTCGATTTCAGCTTCCTGTTCCAGGGAGCGGCACGGGCGCAAGTCTATCTGAAAGGCGGCATCATCCAACCGTTCTTCAATCAGGGCAACCTTCCCCAGCTATGGGTCAGCGAAAGCTGGACGGAGCAGAACATCAACGCCAGGTATCCGCGTCTGGCAGAGTCTACCCACAACTTCCCCACAACAGACATCAGCGCCGTACAGATCTATCTTTACGATGCCTCCTACCTGCGTTTGAAGAATATCGAGATAGGATATACATTCCCCTCGAAATGGTTGAAGCAGGCATCCATAACCGGGTTGCGCGTTTACGCGAATGCACAGAACCTGTTCACAATCTCCAGCGTGCCCCAGATAGACCCTGAAAATACCCAGCAGGAAGGTTGGACTTACCCGCAAATGAAAGCATTCAATGTAGGCCTTACCCTTCAATTTTAATTTTAAAGAACGATACGATTATGAAAAAGTATAGAAATTTAGTATTGACATTGCTGGTGGCCATGACATCAGGATGCTCTGATATGTTGGACATTAACCCCACCACGTTTATTTCCGACGAAGCCCTTTGGGAAGACAGCAAGCTGATAAACCAGTTTGTAGCCAACACGTACGGCACGATGCTGTGCGGATTCAACAGATGTACGGCGGGTTATGAACAGGACTGGTCTATGTCGTGGGCGGGAAACCTGGATGCAGGTACGGACGATTTTGCCAGCGTAGCCGATTCGCCTATCTACACACAGCTCAATAAGGACGCCATTACGGCGCAAAGCTGTCCTTTTGTAGAGGAAATCTGGAAGCAGGAGTATAAAGTCATCCGCAAGTGCAATATCATCATAGAACGCATACCGACGGTTGCCGAGAACGTATTGTCCGCTGCCGGGAAAGCGAAACTCGATGCGGAAGCACGCTTCCTGAGAGCCTTCTGCCATTTCGAGCTGGCGCGTACGTTCGGCAAAGCCCCTTTGCTGACCCGGGCACAGCAGTTGGAAGACGAGCTGAAGGTAGCCCCGTCCTCCTTCGAAGATATCGTAACCTTCATAAAAGAAGAGTGCGACCTGTATGCAAAGAACCTGCCCGCAACAACCTCCGGAGACGAGGTAGGGCATGCCACCAAAGGAGCTTTCCTGGCGCTTAAATCCCGTGCGTTGCTGTACCTGGCAAGCCCTTTGAACAGCGAGGACAATGCCCAGAAGTGGGCGGAAGCCGCAGCCGCTGCGCAGGATGTAATGGACTTGCATGTGTACGAGCTTTATAAAGCGGGAACTACTCCTTACCGCGATATGGAATTCGACAAGACGGAAGCCAACAAAGAGATAATCTTCGAACGCCGCTTCGCTTTACCCGAAGCACCCCATAACATCCATATGATGTGGAGCCTGGATTCGGAAGATGCCGGCTCATGGAACGGACTGTATCCTACGCAGAACCTGGTGGACGCTTATGAAACCACCGACGGAAAAATGATTGGCGATGCCGGCAATACATTGTATAATGCCCAAGACCCCTACCAGAGCAGAGACGCCCGTTTCTATCAAAGCATCATCTACAACGGTTCCACCTGGGAAACCCATACGATGTCCATGGTAGACAATACGGTAGACGACTCCAAGGACGGATTGTGCAAACCGAAAATCGGCAAGGCGCGCTGCGGATACGGGCCGAAGAAGTTCATGGAAGAGCTCGACCCGTCCACCAACCTGTACGGCGGCTATGCGCAAAGCAACAACTGGCCTTATTTCCGCTATGCAGAAATCTTGCTGAACTATGCGGAAGCCAAGAATGAATCCATGGCGGCTCCCGACGAAAGCGTGTATAAAGCAATCGACGAAGTACGCAGCCGTTCCGGCCAACCCGGGCTTCCGGCCGGCATGTCCAAGACAGCGATGCGCGAGAGAATTAAGAACGAGCGCCGTATCGAGCTTTTGCTGGAAGAACACCGTTTCTATGATTTGCGCCGCTGGAAAGACGGGGCTGTCCTGGCAGAGCCTATTATGGGGATGAACATCTACGATAACAATGTAACCTTGAAGTACGAAGTATCCAAAGTCGAAGACCGCGTATTCACGGGCGAGCATTACTACCTGCCCATTCCCCTCTCGGAACAGCAGAAGAATCCCCTGTTAGCCGACTGATAACCATGAATGCCAAACAGTTGGTTTTGCCACTCCTGTCGGCTCTTCTCATCGGCTCTTGCACGGAGCATGCCGGTTCGGTAAAAAGTACCGGCAGTGCCTTCGTGCCCGGGGGATACGAGCTGGTTTGGAATGATGAATTCGAGTCGGCATCCCCTTCGTTGCCCTGTATTTCGGACTGGAAGTACGAAACCGGTGGCGGAGGCTGGGGAAATGGAGAACTCCAATATTATGTACCGGCAGTGTCCGGAACGGATACGACGGCCTTTTTGAAAGACGGCCTGTTGAATATAGCCGTCCGGATACCTCAGGAGGCGGTGGAAGGCCATACATACTTGTCGGCGCGCATGAATACCGTTCGGGGTTGGAAGTACGGCTATTTCGAAGCCCGTATGAAACTCCCCGAAGGGCGGGGCACATGGCCGGCTTTCTGGATGCTTCCGGACAATTCCGGGGAATGGCCTTCGTGCGGCGAGATAGACATTATGGAACATGCCGGCAGTCATCCCGACTCTATCCATATATCTGTCCATACCGGGAAGTACAACCACATTGCCGGAACGCAGAAAACCGCAATCAACCTTATCGGGAATGTACAGGACGATTTTCATATATACGGGTTGGAGTGGACCGAAACGGACATCAAAGGATACATCGACGGCACTTTACACTTCCGGTTCCGGAACGACGAAAAGCGCGATAAGGAAACCTGGCCTTTCGACGCCCCTTTCCATATCATACTCAACCAAGCTGTAGGCGGTATGTTCGGAGGGAAAAAAGGAGTGGACGATACCTGCTATCCGGCTATGTTCCAGATAGATTACGTACGTGTTTATCAAAAAAAATAACAATAGCAAGGACATTCCGGAACAGATTGCGAAATTCCGGAATGTCCTTAAAAATAAACGGTAATGAGAAAACTTTTAATACTGAACTGCTTCCTTTATATGCTGTGCTGCGGCTGTTCTTCCTCCGGAATAGAGATAAGGCAAGACAACGGCGGCTTCAAGCTTTACATCGACGGCAGGGAAACTTACATAAAGGGAGTAGGCGGAACCTACCGGCTGGATGTAGCCTGTCGTAATGGCGCCAATGCCTTCAGGACTTGGGGAGGAGACATCGGAACAATAAAGAAAGACCTGGCGCAAGCTGCCGGCAACGGCATGTACGTAATGCAAGGCATCGCCCTGACGAAAGATTCCGCACGATATTACGACGAGGCTTATAAGGACAAGCTGCGCGAAGAAGTCCGGACATTGGCGGAAACATTCCGGAACGACACGAACCTGCTTGCCTGGGGCATCGGGAATGAGATTGAATTGGGCAATGCCGGTATCGGAGTGGCATGGAAGTTCGTAGAGGAGCTGGCACAACTGATAAAGTCGATAGACAAGCGCCATTTGGTAGCGACCGTAATATCTTACAACCCGCCCGCCTTGGATTCCATTGCCAAGTATGCACCGTCGCTGGACTATGTAGGCATCAATGTGTACGGACCGATGCAGGATGTACGGAAGGCGGTAGATGCCTCCGCCTATAAAGGCGCTTTCATGGTTACGGAATGGGGGCCTGCCGGGTGGTGGGAAACCGCTGTCACGGACTGGGGAGCCCCTGTGGAACAGACCGGCGAAGAAAAAAGGAAGATATACGAGGAGCGCTATACGAAATATATCCTTACCAACCGCCGTTGTCTGGGTTCTTTTGTCTTTCTTTGGGGACAGAAAGAAGAACGTACCCCCACCTGGTTCAGCATGTTTGTGGAAGATAACGTGGCGCAACTCCCTTTGAAGGGAGAGAAAACGCCTATGGTAGAAGCGATGCAGAGAGTTTGGGGCGGCAGGGAACTTACCGCGACAGCTCCTGTTGTCCGGCAAATGACGGTCGACGGCAAGCAGGCCGTCGGGAGTGTACGCGTTCGGGCAGGCGTCCCTTTCCGGGTACGGGTGGATGCAGCCGATAAAGAAGGCGATACCCTGACCTATGTATGGGAAATCCTTGAAGAAGCGACGACTGTGGGCACGGGCGGTTCTTTCGAACCACGTCCTGATAGAGCCGGCGAAGTGTCGGTTACGGATACGGAAGCCTATACTGCCGTGCTGGAAACGCCTGGCGAATACCGTGTCTATGTATATGTGCTGGATAATACGGGATTCGTATCTACGGCAAATGTTCCGTTTCAAGTAATTAAGTAAATCGACAGTATCCCATTTCAAATAATTAAATGATATAGAATGAAAACAGTGAAATTTTTCCCGCTTTGTATGCTGTTGCTCCCTTTCGTCTCGTGTACGCAGGTAGCAGTCGATAAGAAAGAGGCGGCAATGGATAAGAAGATAGAAAACCTCTTGTCCCGAATGACCCTGGAAGAAAAGCTGGGGCAGATGAACCAGGTATCCTCCTATGGAAATATCGAAGATATAAGCGGGCTGATAAAGAAAGGCGAGGTCGGCTCCATATTGAACGAGGTAGACCCTGTACGTATCAACGCCTTGCAGCGTGTGGCGATAGAAGAATCCCGCCTGGGCATCCCCCTGCTTATGGCGCGCGATGTGATTCATGGCTTTAAAACGATTTTTCCCATTCCTTTGGGACAGGCTGCCTCTTTCGACCCCCAGGTGGCAGAGGCAGGTGCAAGGGTGGCGGCGATAGAAGCATCGTCGGTAGGCATCCGCTGGACATTCGCCCCAATGATTGATGTGGCGCGCGACCCACGTTGGGGGCGTATAGCCGAGGGATGCGGAGAAGACACCTACCTGACATCCGTTATGGGAGCAGCTATGGTGAGAGGTTTTCAGGGCGATTCATTGAACAGCCCTACTTCGATAGCAGCCTGCCCCAAACATTTCGTGGGCTACGGCGCGGTAGAGGGCGGACGCGACTACAACTCCACCTTTATCCCCGAACGCCGCTTGCGCAATGTGTACCTTCCGCCTTTCGAAATGGCGGCAAAGGCGGGTGCGGCAACATTTATGACCTCCTTCAACGACAATGACGGCGTTCCGTCCACCGGAAACAAATTCATCCTGAAAGATGTGCTCCGCGGCGAGTGGGGATTCGACGGGCTGGTTGTCACCGACTGGGCTTCTGCCAACGAAATGGTAGGCCACGGTTTTGCCACCGATTCGAAAGAAGCCGCCATGAAAGCCGTCAATGCCGGAGTGGATATGGAAATGGTCAGCTATACGTTCGTTAAAGAACTGCCGGCACTGGTCTGGGAGGGTAAGGTAAAGGAAGCCGTCGTCGATGAGGCGGTACGTAATATCCTGCGTGTCAAATATCGTTTGGGGCTGTTCGACAATCCTTATACGGACGAAAAGAAAACAGACATCCTCTATGCCCCTTCCCACTTGGAGGCTGCCAGGCAGGCGGCGGTCGAATCTGCCATTCTTTTGAAGAACGACCGCGAGGTACTGCCTTTACAGCCTTCTGTGAAGTCGGTGGCTGTCGTAGGTCCGCTGGCAAACGCCCCGTATGAACAAATGGGCACATGGGTGTTCGACGGCGATAAATCGAGAGTCATCACCCCTCTGAATGCCATAAAGAACCTAGTCGGCGATAAAGTACAAATCATTTACGAACCGGGGCTGGCATTCAGCCGCGATAAGAACACGGCAGGCATAGCTAAGGCCGCATCGGCGGCTTCGCGTGCCGATGTGATTCTTGCCTTTGTCGGCGAAGAATCCATTCTTTCCGGCGAGGCTCATTGCCTGGCCGATTTGAATCTCCAGGGGGCGCAGTCCGAGTTGATTGCCGCATTGGCACGCACCGGCAAACCTGTGGTCATGATTGTTATGGCAGGCCGTCCGCTGACCATTGAGAAAGAGGCGGAGCTTGCCTCCTCCGTTCTCTATTCGTTCCACCCGGGAACAATGGGCGGACCGGCGATAGCCGACCTGCTTTGGGGAATATCCGTGCCGAGCGGCAAAACTCCCATGACCTTCCCGAGGATGACCGGGCAAATCCCCGTCTACTATGCACATAATAATACGGGACGTCCTGCCACGAAGAATGAAGTACTGTTGGATGACATCGCCGTCGAAGCCGGGCAAACCTCTTTGGGCTGTACCTCTTTCTATCTGGATGCCGGATTCGAGCCTTTGTATCCGTTCGGCTACGGATTGTCGTACACGACTTTTAGGTACGGCAATGTAAGGCTGTCCTCCAAAGAGTTGAGGAAAGACGATGTGCTGACCGTTACTTTCGACTTGGAGAATACCGGCAAATACGAAGGCACGGAGGTCGCCCAACTGTACGTGCAGGACAAGGTGGGTTCCGTTACCCGTCCGGTAAAAGAGCTGAAACGTTTCACCCGCGTTACCCTGAAACCGGGCGAAAAGAGAAGCATTACTTTCGAGTTGCCCGTAAGCGAACTCGCTTTTTGGAACATCGATATGGAGAAGGTGGTGGAGCCGGGCGATTTTGCCCTTTGGGTAGCCCCCGACAGCCAGTCGGGAGAAGAAATCCCCTTCGAGGTGATAGAGTGATTTCGCCGGTGCGGAACTGAAAAGAAAAGGGGCGGGCGTATCGAGAATGTATTTCCGGTACGTCCGCCCCTTCCTTATATCTTACCGGCATTGCTTATTGCCGGCTTTCCGGTTCGCCTATCTTATCTTTTTGTAGCCGTAAACAGCGTTGTTGCCCAGTTCTTCTTCGATGCGCAACAACTGGTTGTACTTCGCCATGCGGTCTGAGCGGCTCAGCGAGCCGGTCTTGATTTGCCCGCTGTTGGTAGCCACGGCAATGTCCGCAATGGTGGCGTCCTCCGTTTCGCCAGAACGGTGCGAGGTAACGGTGGTATAGCCGTGGCGGTGCGCCATTTCGATAGCATTCAGCGTTTCTGTCAAAGAGCCTATCTGGTTTACCTTAATCAGGATAGAGTTTGCACACCCTTTTTCGATACCCATGGCAAGGAAGTCCACGTTGGTCACGAACAGGTCGTCACCCACCAGTTGGCAGCGGTTGCCGATGCGGGCGGTCAGCTTCTTCCAGCCCTCCCAGTCGTTCTCGCTCATTCCGTCCTCAATGGAGTCGATAGGATATTTATCTACCAATTCTTCCAGATAATCTATCTGCTCGTCGGCCGTACGTTTCTTGCCTTTCTCGCCTTCGAACTTGCTGTAATCGTAAATGCCGTCACGGTAGAACTCGGAAGAGGCGCAGTCCATGGCAATCATTATATCCTTGCCCGGTTCGTAACCGGCAGCTTTAATGGCGGCAATGATTGAGTTCAAGGCATCTTCCGTACCTTCAAGGGCGGGAGCGAAACCGCCTTCGTCGCCCACGGCAGTGCTGAGACCGCGGTCGTGCAGCACCTTCTTCAAGGCATGGAACACCTCGGCGCCCATGCGCAGGCCTTCGCGGAAAGAAGCCGCCCCTACCGGGCGTATCATAAACTCCTGGAAAGCAATGGGGGCGTCGCTGTGCGAACCTCCGTTGATGATATTCATCATCGGTACGGGCATTACGTACGTATTCGTACCGCCGATGTAGCGGTACAGGGGGATGTCGAGATAGGCTGCCGCCGCTTTGGCTACGGCAAGCGAAACGCCCAGAATGGCGTTGGCGCCCAGATTGGATTTGGTCTTTGTGCCGTCCAGCGCCAGCATGGTATGGTCGATGCTCATTTGTTCGAGCGCCGACATGCCGATTAGCTTGGGGGCGATTATGCTATTGATGTTCTCCACGGCTTTCAGTACCCCTTTGCCGCCATAGCGTTTCTTGTCGCCGTCGCGCAACTCCAACGCTTCGTGTTCGCCGGTAGAGGCGCCGGAAGGTACGGAGGCACGTCCCATGATGCCCGACTCCAATATTACATCCACTTCTACGGTAGGGTTTCCTCTCGAATCGAGAATTTCACGTCCGATAATCTTTTCTATTTTCATCTTAATTTCGTTTTTAGTATGAGGTTACAACAAGTGAGAATAGAAAATTGTTCGGCTGTCAGTCTTTGATTACAAGTCCCAGCAGGCTCGTCAACTCCATAGCCTGCCCGGTATTGACAATGGCTCCCCGTATATCGGGCAGGTTGACGCGGATGCCCCCGATATGTGCGTCGCTCAAATCGATGCCTCTTAAAGGAGTGTGAGAAAACTCCGCTTCGATGAGTTCGCAACCGGCAAAACCGACGGAGGTCAGCTTGCAACCGCTGAAATCGCTGTTGCGCAGGTCGCAGGCGGCGAATTCCGCCTGGTTGATTTTACTCATGGAGAGATTGAGATACCTTGCGCTGCAATCCTGCATTCTGCAATGGTTCAATACAGCCTCGGGCAGGTTGGTTCCCACCAGTTTGCAGGAAATGAATTCTACCCTGAAAAGGGAGCTTTCCGCAAACGATATGTTGGATAAGTCGCAATATTCGAAACGTACATCCGTCAGGTGGGTCGCTTTCAGCTTGCATCCGGCAAACTGTACATGACTGAACGTACAATCGGTGATGCTTTTGTAAGCACAGTCTATCGTCTCTTCCCTCCGTTTCCGGAAATACTGTCCTCTGACGGTTTCTTCCGTCCCGAACCATTCCTTTAGCGATTTAAGGCTTTCGGTCTGGGTTTCCAGACGGGGAGCTACGACCCGTACCGGTGGCATACTGAAAGGTTTGTGTGATTTCATGGCTGTTTGTTTTAAAAAGTTCGTCCTAATATGTTGCCGCCCAATGCCGCCGCAATTCCCAACAGGATGCTCAGCAGGGTATATGCGGCGAACAGTCCGTAAAATCCTTGCTTTATCAGCACCAATCCGTCGTTGGAGAATGTGGAAAACGTGGTGAAGCCGCCGCACAGCCCGGTAGTAAGCAGCATCCGTATTTCCGTAGACAGGTTGAAGCGGGCGGACAAGGCATAGAACAATCCTATCAGGAAACTGCCGGCAATGTTGACGGCGAATGTTGCCCACGGAAAGGAATAGGGTACTATCCGTTCGTGGAGTGCCATTTGTACGCAATAGCGCAGCACGCTGCCCGTGCCGCCACCGAGAAATACGGCTATCAGTATCTTAGTCATAGAGTGTCCGGGATATGTTTCAGGCTACAAAGGTAGTGAAGGCGAAGGAATTTTTACCAATCTCGCCGGGAGTATTTTCGATGTAAATAATCTGCTCGCATTGATGCGGCCGTTAAAACCTTGCTTCGGATAGGCTGTACGGGGCAAAGAACGATTTACTAAATCTCCGGCAACGTTTTACTAAATCTTCCTTCGAGATTTACTAAATCGTCGGGTAGGTTTTAGTAAACGGGTAGGGTAGGGGGAGAGTTTTTGGGTGGAATAGGGATTTTTGCTCTTCAATTACAGACACTACAAATGAACAATCCTTAATGTGTATCAATACTGGATATGAGTCGTGACAATCAGACGCTTTGTGCCTTAAATCATTGCACTTTTTGCGACATTACGTTATTCTGTTTGGTAATACGACAATAAATGATTAATTTTATCGCAAATATTGCGGCGTTATTTATAATTTAATGACGCATCAAACATATTCTAAGTATGTATATACACGAAAGAGACAATTGGACTGCATTCCGTTGGAACGCTCTTGAACTGACAGCGCTTCTTGAAGAAGTAAATCGTAAACAAGGCTTGTTGTATGGCAGACTTGCTTCGCTTGGTTTTGATAGCAAGTTAAAAGCGATGACAGAGAACTTGACGTATGATATTGTTTATTCGTCAGAAATTGAAGGCATACGCCTGAATGTAGACGAAGTACGCTCATCCATAGCTCGAAAATTGGGTATTGAAAATATAAAACAGGCAGCACCGTCACATTATGTAGATTCTGTTGTGGCGATTATGCTTGATGCAGTAAATCATTACGACCAGACGTTGACGAAGGAGAAAATTTGTGCATGGCAAGCAGCATTCTTCCCGACTGGTTTCAGCGAGGGTTCGCAGATTGAGGCCGGTAGGTATCGTACAAGCGAGGAACATATAATTTCCGGGATGTTCGGTCGCGAGAAAATCCATTATATTGCTCCTGTACCGGAACGTGTGGATGAGGAAATGACACAGTTCCTTGATTGGTTTAATAGTAAGGAAAATGTAAATTCAGTTATTCGGTCGGCTATTGCACATTTCTGGTTTGTTAGTATTCATCCATTTGAAGATGGTAACGGACGATTGGCACGCATACTTTCTGATATGCTGTTGGCACGCGCCGACAAGAGCGAGTTCCGATTTTACAATATTTCCTCGCAGATAAATAAGGATAAAAATCACTATTACGATATTTTGGAAAAGGCTCAACATGGCGATAGTGATATCACTGAATGGATATGTTGGTACGCCAATACGCTGTCTGTTGCACTTGACGAAGCGGAAAATATCGTCAGCACTATATTGAATAAAAGTTTCTTTTGGCAAAAAGTTTCGTTCATTCCACTAAGCCAAAGGCAGACAGATATACTGAATCTGTTCCTTGACGGTTATGAGGCTAAAATAACTTCCAAGACTTGGGCAACATTGGCTAAGTGTTCCAAAGACACAGCCATACGGGATATTCAAGACCTTGTAGAAAAAGACATTCTTCGAGAGGATATTCCCGGTGCTAAACGTCCGAGCTATTCTATTATATATGACCCGGAGGATATCACTGCCTTTTTTTCTGAAATCAGTGTTGAAGAGGAAAACGGTAGTAAATATATTAAAGCTCTCTACAAGGGTAAGACACATGTACGCGAAAGAATTTTGCCTTTGGACGCAAAACGGTTTGAGAATGGCGACCTCTCATTAGAAAACCTACTTGCCAAATATTGCTCGTATTTAAGGATGAATTGAGTGATTAGACACATTCATAAATTAAAGGGCTTATAATCTCGCTGACAACCAAAAGGAAGCCGAATACTGTTATCTCTCAATGTTTAGAGTGCCATAATTCTACACTTCAAGAAAGTGAGGACTTGCCCAGTGGGGTATATAAAGTGCTTGGTGCGAGTGGGTTGGTCGGCTATACTAATAGCTCGCAAATGAATGGTGATACGATACTGATAGTCAAGGACGGTTCGGGTGTTGAAAAATTCTCAAGCTTAAATCCCATGGTTTGTCGACAAGATGTTTAAATCGTTGGGTAAGTAATAATGTGTAAATAGTAAAAAGAGGCCTTCATCATTATTTGCATAGTGGTGAAGGCTCTTTGGGTATTTAAATCTGCATTGTAGAGTTTCCTCAAAATATAGATACTGATAATTAGCACTTTATCCCTTATGGTTGTAGAGATTGCATTCTCTTTCTCTTTTTACCGGCAGCCAATCCTTTTCCTGTTGTAGAGATACCTGTTTTATAATGTGCTGTCATTTAGTGTTTTAACGAATGTAGCTGTAGATGCCGTTTTCTTGTATTCCCTTATTTCCCGCCCTAACTTTGCAACATCGAATTCAAGGAAACGGATGCCTGTTCGTTGAGGCCTCGCGATAAGCTTCTGTTTCTTGAAGGGGAGAAAAAAGGCTTCGGCCTATCTATTTATTATTAACTTTTTAAAAAATTAAGATTATGGGACTTCAGTATGTAGTAGCTAAACGTGTTTTCGGTTTCGACAAAGAGAAAAAAGTAAAGTATGTTGCCAAGTCAGTAGGGACGGGCGGGTTGGATTTTGATAAGTTGTGTGCCAAAGTGAGCCGTATCCTGGGTATTCATAGGAAAACGGTGGATTTGGTGGCTGCCGGCCTTGTGGATATCATGTCGGAGGAAATAGATGACGGAAAGACTGTCCGTTTGGGAGATTTCGGGCTGTTCCGTCCTTCTTTCGTGGGGAAGTGCGCCGATACGGAAGCCGGCGTTACGGCGAACAATATCGTTCGCAAGCGTATTATTTTTTTCCCGGGAAAAGCTTTCAATACGATGCTGGGACAGATGAGCGTTACCAGAATGGCGATGCCCGATACGGATTATACCGACGGCGGAAAGGGTAACGGTGGCTCCGGTAACGGCAGTTCCGGTAATGGCGGCGATGAAGAAAATCCTTTGGGATGATGCCGGTAGACGCCGGGTGTACAGGTGATGATGAACCGGCAGGACGGTAATGGGGTGATAGGGAAATGGGGAGCACGGCAGCTTCCCATTTTCTGTTTTGGGGGGAGGTGGGAATCGGAAAGCCGTCCTTATGCAAACGTTTGCCGGTGAATGATTCGTAATTTCATTTAATTACTTCATATATTGTCTCTTTCCTGCTTATATTTGCCTCACGATAACAAATTATTAAACCATAGTATGAGAAACATGAAAGCAATCTGCACTAAACTAACCTGCTTCCTGCTCGCTCTTTTTATGAGCGGCGCAGCAATGGCCGAGAGTATAACCTCGCCTAACGGTCAACTCCAGTTGAATTTTTCTGTCAATCCTCAGGGCGAACCCGTTTACGAGCTTTTCTATAAGGGAAAGGTTGTGATTAAGCCTTCTAAACTGGGATTGGAACTGAAAAATGACCCGGGACTGATTAACGGGTTTACGTTGGCGGGTACGGAAACCTCTACCTTCGATGAAACTTGGGAACCGGTGTGGGGCGAAGTGAAGCAAATCCGCAACCATTACAACGAAATGGCTGTAACGTTGAACCAGAAAGCGCAGGAGCGTAATATCATCATCCGTTTCCGCCTTTTCGACGACGGGCTGGGCTTCCGTTACGAGTTTCCCTTGCAGAAGAACCTGAATTATTTCGTTATTAAAGAAGAACGTACCCAGTTTGCTATGGCGGGCGACCATAAGGCGTTCTGGATTCCGGGCGACTATGATACGCAGGAATACGACTATACAGAATCCAAGCTTTCTGAAATCCGCGGTCTGATGAAAGGCGCTATCACTCCGAATTCATCGCAGACTCCTTTCTCGCCGACCGGCGTGCAGACTTCCTTGCAGATGAAAACCGATGACGGGCTGTATATCAACCTGCACGAAGCGGCTTTGGTGGACTACTCTTGCATGCACCTGAACCTGGACGATAAGAATATGGTTTTTGAATCTTGGCTGACCCCCGACGCAGTAGGCGATAAGGGGTATATGCAGGCTCCCTGCAAGTCTCCGTGGCGTACGGTCATCGTCAGCGATGATGCACGCGATATCCTTGCCTCGAAACTGACCCTGAACTTGAACGAGCCTTGCGCTTACGAGGATGTTTCCTGGATTAAGCCGGTGAAGTATGTAGGCGTATGGTGGGAGATGATTGCCGGTAAAAGCACTTGGGCGTATACGGACGAACTTCCTTCCGTTAAGCTGGGCGAGACGGATTATTCCAAAATGAAGCCAAACGGACGTCACGGCGCCAACAATGAGAATGTGAAGAAGTACATCGACTTTGCAGCCGCCCACGGTTTCGATCAGGTTTTGGTAGAGGGTTGGAACGAAGGCTGGGAGGACTGGTTCGGACATTCCAAAGATTATGTTTTCGACTTTGTTACCCCGTATCCCGATTTCGATGTGAAGATGCTGAATGCTTATGCCAAGAGCAAAGGGGTGAAGCTGATGATGCACCATGAGACATCGGCGTCGGTGCGCAATTACGAGCGGCATATGGACGAGGCTTACCGGTTTATGGCAGACAACGGTTATAATGCGGTGAAGAGCGGTTATGTAGGCAACATCATTCCCCGCGGCGAATACCATTACGGACAGTGGATGAATAATCACTATCTCTATGCCGTTAAGAAAGCCGCCGATTATAAAATCTGCGTGAATGCACACGAGGCTGTACGTCCTACGGGTTTGTGCCGTACTTATCCCAACCTGATAGGTAACGAGTCCGCCCGCGGTACGGAATACGAGGCTTTCGGCGGCAGTAAGCCGTTCCACACTACTCTGCTTCCGTTCAACCGTCTTATCGGTGGTCCTATGGATTATACGCCGGGTATTTTCGATACGAAGCTGGACTTCATGGGCGACTTGCCGCATGGACAGGTACAGACTACGCTTGCCAAACAACTGGCTCTTTATGTAACTCTTTACAGTCCGCTGCAAATGGCTGCCGACTTGGTCGAGAATTACGAGAAGCATATGGATGCTTTCCAATTTATCAAGGATGTAGCCGTAGATTGGGACGACAGCAAATATATCGAGGCTGAACCGGGGGATTACATTACCGTGGCGCGTAAGGCGAAAGGTTCCGAAAACTGGTTTGTAGGCGGTATTACGGATGAGAATGCCCGTACAGCCAACTTTACCCTCGATTTCTTGACGCCGGGCAAGCAGTATGTAGCTACCTTGTATGCCGACGGCAAGGATGCCGATTACAAGGAAAATCCCACTTCTTACCAGATAAAGAAAGGTATCGTTACCAGCAAAACCAAGATGTCTGTTAAGGAGGCACGCAGCGGCGGCTTTGCCCTGAGCTTGATTGAGGCTACTCCCGCCGACAAGAAGGCTGTGAAGAAGTGGAGATGATTAGGATAAAAAAGTGTTTTCGATAAGGTATTGGCCAAGCTCCCCGCCGGACTGCAATCCGGCGGGGAGTTTTGTATGGTGCAAGTCCGGCGGCAGTGGTTGCAGGGCGGCTCCGTGAGCGAAAATAAGTTTTTTTAGAAATTGTATTGGTGGAAAATGGCACTAACAAGGAAACTTCTTTGTACCTTTGCAGCCGTTAATAAAATAACTAATAACACAAGGAATTTATGGGAGGTTTTTTCGGAACAGTCGCCAAGGCAAGTTGCGTGGCCGATTTGTTTTACGGTACAGATTATAATTCGCATTTAGGAACGAAACGTGGCGGTTTGGCTACTTATGACCAGGACGAGGCCGTATTTACACGTTCCATTCACAATCTGGAAAGTACTTATTTCCGCACGAAGTTTGAAGACGAGCTGGACAAGTTCAAAGGGAGTTCCGGCATCGGAATAATAAGCGACACAGACCCTCAACCTCTTATCTTGAATTCCCACCTCGGCCGTTTTGCCATTGTAACGGTTGCCAAGATTGTAAACTTGCAAGAATTGGAAACGAAGCTCCTGGAACAGAACATGCACTTCGGCGAGTTGAGTTCCGGTAAAACCAACCAGACAGAACTTATCGCCCTGCTCTTGATACAAGGTAAAAACTTTGTCGAGGGTATCGAGAATGTGTACAGGCATATCAAAGGTTCGTGCTCCATGCTGTTGCTGACGGAGGACGGTATCATCGCCGCCCGTGACCGTTGGGGGCGTACTCCCATTGTTATCGGCAAGAAGGAGGGGGCTTATGCCGCAACGAGCGAGTCGAGCAGTTTCCCGAACCTGGGTTATGAGATAGACCGTTACCTGGGGCCGGGCGAGATTGTCCGCCTGCATGCCGATAGGGTGGAGCAGATGCGCAAGCCGGACGAGGAGATGCAGATATGTTCTTTCCTATGGGTTTATTACGGTTTCCCCACTTCGTGCTACGAGGGCAGGAATGTGGAGGATGTACGTTTTTCTTCCGGACTGAAAATGGGGCAGACCGATACTTCGGAGGTGGATTGTGCTTGTGGTATTCCCGATTCCGGCGTAGGCATGGCGTTGGGTTATGCCGAAGGAAAGGGTGTGCCTTATCATCGCGCCATTTCAAAATATACACCGACATGGCCTCGCAGTTTTACTCCCAGCAGGCAGGAGATGCGTTCGTTGGTGGCGAAAATGAAGCTTATCCCCAACCGCGCTATGCTGGAGGGCAAGCGCCTGCTGTTTTGTGACGATTCCATTGTACGCGGAACCCAGTTGCGGGATAATGTGAAGGTGCTCTATGAGTATGGCGCTAAGGAAGTGCATATCCGTATTGCCTGCCCGCCGCTGATATATAGCTGCCCGTTTGTGGGTTTCACCGCATCCAAAGGCGATTTGGAGCTGATTACCCGCCGGGTTATCAAGGAGTTGGAGGGCGATGAGAATAAGAATCTTGAAAAATATGCCACTACCGGTTCGCCGGAATATGAGAGAATGGTGGAGATTATCCGCGAACGTTTCGGGCTTTCGTCGTTGAAGTTCAATACGCTGGAAACGCTGGTCGAGGCTATCGGGTTGCCTAAATGTAAACTTTGCACCCATTGCTTTGACGGTAGCAGCCATTTTTGATTGACAAATTAATTGGTATGGAATAAAAAAGGGGCGTGAATTGCTTGGCAGTTCACGCCCCTTTTTCTAACTTTACGGCAGTAAATGGTGATTAGGGTTTAGTGATAAGTGATTAATGCCGTTCGGATAAAGAGGGAGGGCGCGGTTGTAGTCTACTGACCGCTAATCGTTCATCGCTAACTGCTAATCGCTAATAACTAATCACTAACTGCTAATCACTAATAACTATCATTATGACTTTAGTAGAACGTTTTTTGAAGTATGTAAGTTTCGATACGCAATCGAATGAGGAGAGCGGGGTAACGCCGAGTACTCCGGGGCAAATGGTGTTTGCCGAGTATCTGAAAGAAGAACTGGAAGCTTTGGGGCTGGAGGAGATTACGCTGGACGAAAACGGTTATTTGTTCGCCACCCTTCCTGCCAATATAGATAAGCCTGTGCCCGTTGTAGGCTTCATTGCCCACATGGATACGAGCCCTGATATGAGCGGCAAGGATGTTTGTCCGCGCATCGTCGAGAACTACGACGGCAAGGACATCGTTCTGTGCGCAGACGGCAAGGTGGTTCTTTCGCCTGCCCAGTTTCCCGAACTGCTCGACCATAAGGGGGAGGATTTGATTGTTACTGACGGAAAGACTTTGCTGGGCGCCGATGATAAGGCGGGTATCGCAGAGATTGTTTCGGCGGTGGCGTATCTGAAAGAGCATCCTGAGATAAAGCATGGCAAAATCCGTATCGGCTTCAATCCCGATGAGGAAATAGGTCTGGGGGCGCATAAGTTCAACGTAGAGCAGTTCGGCTGTGAGTGGGCTTATACTATGGACGGCGGTGAAGCGGGCGAGCTGGAGTTTGAAAACTTCAATGCGGCTTCCGCCAAGATTGTTTTCAAGGGGCGCAACGTACATCCGGGATATGCCAAGCATAAGATGATAAATTCTATCCGTGTAGCCAACCGTTTCATATCCATGCTTCCCAGCCATGAAACGCCGGAGCATACCGAGGGTTACGAGGGTTTCTACCACCTTATCGGCATTACGGGTGAGGTGGAGCAGACTACTGTTTCTTATATCATCCGCGACCACGACCGTGCCCGTTTCGAGAGCCGCAAGAAGGAGTTCGAACATCTTGTCCGTAAGATTAATGCCGAATACGGCGAAGGGACGGCGGTACTCGAGCTGCACGACCAGTATTATAACATGCGCGAGAAGATTGAACCGGTAATGCATATTATCGACACCGCTTTCAAGGCTATGGAGGCTGTGGGCGTAGAGCCTCGTGTAAAGGCTATCCGGGGCGGTACGGACGGTGCGCAGCTTTCGTTCAAAGGGCTGCCTTGTCCCAATATCTTTGCCGGCGGCTTGAACTTCCACGGACGTTACGAATTCGTTCCTATCCAGAATATGGAGAAGGCGATGAAAGTTATCGTCAAGATAGCCGAGCTCGTTGCCAGTAAATAAATCGTAATTTATAAATCATAAACCTATGAAAACCACTCCGTTTACAGAAACACACATCTCGCTGGGTGCTAAGATGCACGAATTTGCGGGATACAATATGCCTATCGAGTATTCCGGCATCATCGACGAGCATCTGACCGTTTGCCAGGGTGTCGGCGTGTTCGATGTCTCCCATATGGGAGAGTTCTGGGTGAAGGGCCCGCATGCCCTGGGCTTTTTACAGAAAGTCACTTCCAACAATGTAGCTGCCCTTACTCCGGGCAAAGTGCAGTACACCTGCTTTCCTAATGAGGACGGCGGTATCGTGGACGACTTGCTTGTCTATCAGTACGAGCCGGAGAAGTATCTGCTCGTTATCAACGCTTCCAATATAGAGAAGGACTGGGAGTGGTGTGTGTCTCATAATACGGAGGGAGCCGAATTGGAAAATGCGTCCGACCGCATGGCGCAGCTTGCCGTGCAAGGACCGAAAGCGATTGATGCCTTGCAGAAACTGACGCCTATCGACCTCGCGGGGCTTCCGTATTATACCTTTACGCACGGTGAGTTTGCAGGCGAGCCGGATGTCATTATTTCTAATACGGGCTATACCGGTGCGGGCGGCTTCGAGCTTTATTTCTACCCGGAAGCGGCGATGAAGATATGGAATGCCGTGTTCGAGGCGGGAGCTGAGTTCGGTATCAAGCCTGTAGGGCTGGGCGCCCGTGATACGCTCCGTCTTGAAATGGGTTTCTGCCTGTACGGGAATGATTTGGATGATACTACATCGCCTATCGAGGCGGGGTTAGGCTGGATTACCAAGTTTGTAGAGGGCAAGGATTTCATTAACCGTCCGATGCTGGAAAAGCAGAAGGCGGAAGGTACGGTGCGCAAGTTGGTAGGTTTTGAAATGGTAGAACGCGGTATTCCCCGCCATGGTTATGAGTTGCTGAGTGCGGAGGGCGCTCCTATCGGCGTAGTTACTTCGGGTACGATGTCGCCTACCCGCAAAATCGGTATCGGCATGGGGTATGTGAAGCCCGAATACAGCAAGCCCGGCACGGAGATTTGTATCGACATGCGCGGACGTAAGTTGAAGGCGGTGGTGGTACGTCCGCCGTTCCGGGGGAAGGTGTAAGGCTGCTATTGCGGTAAATAAAAAAGGGAATCTGTATATCAGACTCCCTTTTTTCTGTTTCTAAAGAAACGGATTATTTCTTGCGGTTACCGTAACGGCTCATGAACTTATCGACGCGGCCGGCGGTGTCTACCAATTTGGACTTACCGGTGTAGAACGGGTGGGAAGTGCTGGAGATTTCCAACTTTACCAACGGATAAGTTTCGCCTTCGAACTCGATAGTCTCTTTCGTACTTACAGTGGAACGAGACAGGAATACGTCGCCGTTTGACATATCTTTAAATACTACCGGACGGTAATTTTCAGGATGAATACCTTTTTTCATTTCAATATTTGTTTTTTTAATTTATTATTCTGGTTGCTATTTCGGTAATAAATAGTGTAATGGTCTTTTTCAGTGCGCAAAGATAATGCTTTTCTATGAAATGAAAAAAGGTTTTTCTGAAAAAAAAGCGGGTAATCTCATTTGGGTTGCCCTTTTTCTGTGATTAATTTTTGATTGACACGGAAAGCATTGATTAATAACGTGTTGGTTTTAGAAGTAAGTACGGTGATATACTGTAGAAACTTTATTTCACCGGGAAACCTATTCTTTTCATGTAGGTTTCTATGTAGGTAAATTGATACCAATCGATGCCTGCCAGTTTGAATTAAAAGTACTTATAAACCAACACGTTATTGTTATGCACACGATTAACATCCGGGGCAGACAAAACCCCAACGACCAGAAGATGGTCAAGCTGGAGATGATCTTCTTCAAGACCGGCTATGCCAGAGTTCCTAAAGTTCTCAATGTTACCGGCCTGCTGAAAGACTGGGACCAGAAGTCCCAGACATTCCGTATCGGCAGCACGGAGGCGACAATAAAAAACAAGCTGCTGCTGGACATGAAGACCAAATACCTCCATGTGGCCGACACGTGGGAAGCCGAAGAGAGGAACTGGTCACCCGTCCAGCTTTCTCATTGTTTCGATACGGTCAAAGCGACCAAGCCTGAGCCGAGGGTAAAATCCGTCCAGCAGATGATAGACTGCCTTGAAGCGAAATTCTACGAAAAGAAACGTATCAAAAACGGACAGATAGTTGACAGTAGCAGCAATGCCAAAAAGTATAAGGCCATGCGTAAAGAACTCCAGGCATTCACAAAAGAAAAATACGACCGGGCCTTTTCCTCCTATTTCTTCGCGGATATAACGGAGACATTCCTTCTCGACTATGCATTCTGGATCAAGGAGAAAGGAATCCGTGAGGGCAACAGGGGCGGACTGACCACCAAGCTCCGCATGTTCCGCGCCGTATGCAACTATGCCAACAAGGAAGGCATGTACGGGGTAAACATGGAAGCGTTCAATGTCCTTGGCAACGACATCAAATGGCCGGAGACCACCTCGAAAGCAGTATCCGACAAGGTCATCGAGAAAATAGCGAATGTTGACCGCACCCTCTTCACGAAAAAGGAACAGCTGCACCTCGACCTCTTCCTGTTCAGTTATTATACCGGGGGGATGGCCAACGTGGATGTCTGCAACCTGACCTGGGATCTGGTCCAGGAGGACAAGATAGTGTACGAGCGTATCAAGTTCCCGAAAACGGCAAAACCCGCGCTGCTGAAAAAGGCAAAGGTCATCATGGAAAAATACAGGGGACAGAGTTACGGCAACTATGTCTTTCCGGTTTTTACCCACAAGCACACGACCACAGAAAAGAAAACCCACCGTGTCAAGCAGATATCCACCAGGCTGTCCCAGACACTGGCCAAGGCTTGCAAGATGCTCCGGGTAAGGGAAAAGATCACATGGTATTCCGCCCGAGGCTCCTTCATCTCGAAAATGGTGGATGCCGGCAACAATCCTTATGTCGTGGCGGAGATGGCGGGCAACAGCCCGCTCACCATCTACAAGCACTACTATAAAAACACTAAAAGAGAGGAAATAAAGCGGAAAATGGAGGAAATGTTCTGATTTTATAGTACTTTTGCCCCCGTAAATAACACTTGTATCTTATGAAAGAATTGATGACGAAAATCCAGGAGACTTACGAGGCATTTGCAAAAGATGCCCTTCTCCAGGCCGAAAACGGCAACAAGGCTGCCGGGACACGTGCCCGCAAGGCCTCTCTGGCAATAGAGAAAATGATGAAGGAATTCCGCAAAATCTCTTTGGAAGAATCCAAGAAATAACAGGCGGTCTTCTTCATTCAAGGATATGAAATTCATATCCGATACATACAGAAAATAGAAAGCGTTAGCTTTTGTTTTGCACCGAAATCTGTTAAATTTAATATACAACTATTTAACCATTTGTAAATGAGTAGTTTATGAATTTTGTTTCTGAAACAAGAAACAAATCAGGAACAAAAATGGTTTTTTAGGTAAATCCTCGTTTTTTTGTTTGCATTACTTTTCATTCCTTTCACTTGCTTGCAATCAAAGCACCAATCCAAGCTATTACTATGCTTTCTCATCCTGATTCAATATATGTTTTTTCATATATCCAGGAATTCGCAGCGAAAAGAGAAAAGTATTGTTTTCAATGATCGGTATCAATATGTGCAAAGTTAAAAATAATCATCCAAGCAATCAAATATTTGTCTATTTTTAGTTTACTTTAGTTTAGCATATATATAGGCTAATGGACTAAACTAAACTGTTTTTGCTCACTCTGCCACTCCCTTTTTAGACCGCAGAAAGTGGACTCCCTTTGACTCCATCCTTTCTCTTTTCGCTGCAATATATTCCTTTATAAGTTTACGAGTAAATATTTGTCCCTATAAGCATTCGACTTCGGGCTATTTGATGAATTGTGCCGCAAAGGTATTTGTCATGTCTTTCTTGTATGCAAGGTATCCTTGAGGTTCACAACAAAATCTCCACCTTGCTTTGCAGCGGTAGTATTTGGTCGTGAAACCTTGCATAAAGAGCCATGACACCTTATGAAGCGACATAATTAATCAAGCCTGAAGTAGTAAATGCTACATGAGGGAAAAAAAGAAAACTTAAAATAGAATTATATGGCAAATTATGCGACAAACATTTTCTACGCAAGTACGGAAAACCAAAATGACCTCAATAAGATAGAGGCTTTCTTGGATGACAATTTCAGTTGTTATGCAAACAAGTATGGTAATTCTGTTGATGCAGAATTTCCTTCCCGGTGGGAATATCCAGAAAAAGAAATGGACCAATTGGTTGCCTCACTGGAAGCAAAAGATAAAGTCTATATTAAAATTCTAACTTATGAATTTGAAAATGAATATGTGAGTTTTAGAATCTTCTCTCAAGGCAAGTGGGAAATAAAAATATAATAGTGATGAGCAACAGAACATTTGATAACGAAAGCGATATTATAGGTTTATCCTGTACTTTATCCACGGCTTATAAAGGCTACACGGAAGGTGTAATTGTGGACGACTATGGCACTACCATAGTTGTCCGCCTTGAAAGCGGCAAAGAGATTTCAGTATTCCGAGATGAAATTATTATTCATGATTAAGCAATATGGCACAGATAGCAACAAAATTCGTTCAATGGGATGTTCCGGAGCTGGCAACATTACAAGGCAGCCGAGTGTATAAGTTGCGGGAACATCTGAATAATGGCGGCAAACTCAATAGAGAAGACAAGAATTGGATTACTCGCAACGTGAGCGAAAGCACCTATTTCAAACGGGGGATTGCCTTGAGCGGTTATCATTTTGATTTTTCCGATGTTCTCAAGCGGTATTTCGTCAAACAATACGGGCATATCCAAGAATATTATGCCATAGACAAAACCGCATTACGCTCAATACTGTATGGCAGGATTGAGGATATAGTTGAAGTAGTACGTTAGAATACATGGCTTATGGGAAAATTTGAATTTTATCAAGACTGTAAAGTCAAAAGTTGGGAAAGAGACTATTTCACTGTGGAAGCCAACAGTTATGAGGAAGCAGAGGCAATCGTCCGGTCCTGGCGTTGCAAAGATGTTTCGAATATCATTGACAGCCGTCTTTCTCATGGAAGAAGTGAGGCTTTGCGTGATACTTCCGAGCTTTTGTTTCCCGAAGAAAACGATGGTTACTCGACTATTGAGATTTTCAACCAGGAAGAAGAATCTATCATGACTAATGCACTAAACGAAGACAATTATGAACGTAACGATTGAACACCCTTTTTGCCCTTACTGCAGCGAAGTGACAAATCTATATTTCAGAATTATTAACACGCTTCTTTTTTCAAAAGACGAAAACGAACTTCGCACAAGCATGGAGAGTCTAAAGAAAGAGACCCGGCTTGACGAGTATTTCACGTTCGGCTATGGGGCACACCATCTTTGGATATGCAAACGAAAACCGAGCGACAAAAACAAAATCTTTCCACACCGCATCATGATGATCCAATTCTGACATGGAGCCTCTGTACTATACGGACTGGAGTTGAATATTCAGTTCCAGCCCGTAACTTCATTTACCGCAATAACCTTTTATATCCAAAACTTCATTGAGACGCAGATGGCCATTGGCCGGACAATGATTTTTGCCGGATTATCCATTTATATTCTCTTTTGGCTGCGCCATATCCCTTTATAAAATAGAAGCTGAAACTCGCATAACGCGCCCGTTCCGCTTTGTCTCCCAATCGGGCTTCAGCCCTTTTTTCATTTTGCCTTCTTTTCCCTCATTTCTCTTGCCGGATAAAGGCTGCAACACCGATACGCCAGCACCCCTTTGCCAATTCTTCGTCTTACGGCCTTTCCCACGCCGCAGCTTATACGCTTACTGCCAGTACGGCATATCATCCTTGCCGCTTCAAATCATGAGACATGGTGCTGTTTCTCGCCAGAAGCTCTTCTTCCTATGCCAGCCGAGAGTTGAAACCAATTCGTGCCCATTGACAGCACCGTCCGTCTTTATTATTCCTTTAACCAGTTGCCAATTGTTTTTCCTCTTCTTTTTCGTGACTGCTTTCTATTGAAGTCGCCATATCGTTTTTCGTTGCAAAGTTAGTATGCAGCCGGGCGCGACCCATGGTCTTGACCAATGGCGTAACAGTACAAATCTTCCTTTATCAAGCCTCCGGTTTGGGAGAACCCCAAAATAAAGAGTATTTATACGTTATCCTTGGTGCATCCCTTTACTGCACCTACTTTTTATGCACCGTAAAACTGATTTATTAACTTCAAAAAGCAATCGAAATGAAAAAGTACGAGAACAATTTCGCAGTAACCGGTTATGTCGCAAAAGACGCCGAGGTTTATCAATTCACTAACACAAGTGTTGCACGTTTCCCTCTGGCTGTTGCCCGCCAGGAGAAGATCGGCGAAGAAACCAAGCGCATATCCGCTTTCATGAACATTGAAGCGTGGCGCAAGAATGAAAATTCCGGGTCGTTTGACCAGCTTACCAAAGGTACGCTGCTGACCGTAGAAGGCTACTTCAAGCCTGAAGAATGGACTGACAAAGATGGAGTGCAGCACAACCGCATCGTGACGGTTGCAGTCAAATTCTATCCGGCTGTCGAGAAGGAGGAAGAAGTTCCTTCGAAACCGGCAAAAGAAGCGAAAAAGGGCAAGAAGTAATCCCTGTTTTCCTGACAAAGCGGCTTTCGGGCCGCTTTTGTTTTGCTCGAAGCCTTCCGTAATATAGCCTTTTGTATTTCACGTTTTCCCCTTTTATTGCAATGCCTGAAATTCCCTACACGCCTATTTCGAAAGCCCGGTTATTTCTTCTGCAAAGTTTGATTGCCGGTTGTTTGTCCTGTCAAGGAACGCTTATGCTTGCTGCTGAAAAATCTTCCTTTCCGACATGTCGGAAAGAGTATTTTTCGCATCCTCCTTGCCTGACAGACCGCCAATCTTGTGGGCAGAAAAATAATCAACCTTCCGATACAGGATGTATCAGAGGGAAATAAAAACAATTAAAAATTTTAATGATATGACATTCAGAGCATTTATGGCAGAGAACGGGTATAACGTACAGACTACTTTTTGGGAAGATTTTTCAGCGGCCGACATTTTCGGGTTATCGGCTATTCAGGACACTTTCAACCGTGCCTTTGAAGAGTGGAAAGGCAACTGCAAGTACCTTACGGAATTGGTGTTGGTATTGAATCACAAGATATGGCAGCACTATAAAACGAAACCGAATGTGGCGGCGTTGTATGATGCACTCTGGAGACAGGCAGACCAGTATGCGGTTGAGAATCTGAAGGACGAAGAGTTAAGCTATTATTATGACGTAACGGACTGATTGTATAACAAGTTAATGTAAATTGAGTATGAACACGAATAACAAGCCAAGCACAGCAGGAAGGACAACGGCTGATGATATATTGCAACGAGACGCACGGTTCAGATATATGCTGTTAGCCAGGATGCAGTCAGATTGTGAGTATTATTTGGATTACGGAGGCAGAGACCCCAAACGCCTGTGGGCAGGTGATGAAGAACGGCAAATCGATTTAATGATAAAGTTGCACGACAGCTTCAAGGAAGGAGAAAAGCCGCAGTGGCTGACAATGGACAAGATTTTGGAATACAAAAAGGAAATGAATAAATGACACCAAGCCCCCTAAAAGTCAAGCAAAACCTTTGGGGGGCTTATATTGATATAACGAGGACGCTATTCATGACGCAGTTTTCCTCTTTTAGTTTTCCTTTTTTACTGTTCCCTTGCGTGAACAGTTGGCAGCAATGATTATTTATCATGACGGAAGCTGCTTTTGCTGAATCCGCCGAATATGCCCTTCACGATTTTGCAAAAGACATAAAGTACCAATACTACGACTATAATTTCTCCCATATCCTTTTTTATATTTAGCGTTACAAATTTCCAATAAGGGTCAGAGGCTTCCCTAAATATACTTAAACTGACAGGCAAATCCGTCACTAATATGGCATCGGTTGCCTTGACTTCCTATTTCCGATTTCCAGGTACGCGGCCAGGTTTCCTGCTGAGTGCCACATTGTACTTGCCTAAAATTTGGTACACAGTACTTTTGCTCTTGACATTGCAATGCGCCATGATTTCATTGACTGAATAACCGTTGTTGTACATGTCCACAGCTATTTTATCCCGCTCGGTCTTGCTCAACATTTTGCTCGTCTTCACCGGTACACTGATACTCTGTTGCAGGCGTATCACCCGGTCAGATGACTTGCGTAATACAGCCACTTCTTCCGGAAGAGATCCGAACATGGTCAGCACCTCCGCCGCCGTCGTGTCCGGAAACAATTCACCACGGGAGTCAATCTTGTCATGGATGGAAATAATGCGAACCACTTTGATCCGGCATAACTCTATCAATGCGGCCAACTCCCTCAAACCGCGCACGGCGTTACTGAATTTCGAGACAACCAGTTCGTCCCCTCTCTCAAGATTTGTCATGAGCTGTTTCCAGCGAGGTCTGAGCGTCTCGTGCTGGACTGATTCCTCTATCACTTGTACACAACCGTACTGGCACATCCATTCCTTGTCCGCATCATATTCATCATACGAATTTGCCTTAAATATATAACCAACTTTTGCCATGTCAATATCCAATACAAATGATAACAAGTGCAAATATACAAGTTTTATTTGAGTGGCCAAATCAAACCATTATAAAAATCGAACTATTTATTTTTTCGTCCTTTTTCCTTTCACTTGTTTTCATTGATAATCATACTATTAAGTACGATATTGAAAAATACACAAAATACAGTTCCAATGGTATTAAGTATAGAAAATTATATATAGTTTTGCGTGAAATAGTACGAAAACATATAGTATGAAAATTCAAAAAACGAACCTTAAAGCATCAAGTTTTTTACACATGATAGCTGCCGCTTCAATCACGGTATGCATGTTCACATCATGTAATGGCGGATTGACTGAACAGTCCGAAAGCGATCCTGCCGGTACATACAGAAATTATCTGCTCGAAGTAAGGAAGATGAAATCTGTTTCATTTGAAGAGCTGTCAGAAAACCTTTGCCAATGGCAAGCCATAAGAGATTCCGTTTTTAACCATGTCCGGCAGGACACGGTTGGGATCCATGGTCAAGACCTTCGTAAAACATGCGAAGGCATACATGATTCCCTACGCGTGGAGTTCTCGCGTCTGGCTTTGTCAAGGCCACGTTCCTATCAGGAGTTATTCCTATTGAAAAGAAAACTTTCATCTAATGACAAAGACAATGGATTAATCCGGACCGTGGAAAAGATCCGTCCATTCTTTGAGTCATTAGATAAACGCCCAATCCATAAGGGAGACAGGAAGCAAATCATTTCGGATTATCGTACTTTGCTGGCCAACACTCTCCGAAATGGCATACACGGGACAGATGACATGACAGAGTTCATCGGAAAAGAGGATGCTATTTTTCGGGCGTTCTTGCCATATCTGTGCAGCATTGGTGATGAAGACATTTCCGATATAACGCGTGATACGGAAAAATGCTGTTTGCAGATTTTGTTTGCCGCCGAACGTAAAGAGATACCTCACCAGGATGCCCTCGTTTACCTGGCCATGCGAACCAATCGCAGACTGATACTTAATACCGGAACCTGCATCAATGACATTCATAATCAAAAGGTCCAAACAAAAGCACAAGCCTACGCATATATCTGGATGCTTATGCGCCCATACGTTTCTATGGACAGTTTCCACCTGTCGATGCTTTCTTCCAAAGACCAGGAACAGCTTGAACGGTTTGCCGTACAGACTCCGGCCATATTTGAGACTTTGTGCCGAATCTTGAACTCGGGAGACAACCGCCTGGATGAATTACCCGGAATGCTTATGGAGATTTACATTCACACGCTATAAACATAAAATCAAATGAATATGCTACGACACTTTCTGAAAGACTTTATGACGTTTGTCCCCCTTCAGTTGCCACAGCTGCTCGATGTAACCACTATGGAGGAGCCGCAGTTTTACGGGGACTATGTCCTGCTGACTTTTCCATTGCATGATCCTTATGACCTGGAAGAAGTGATGGATATGCTGGAGGATGATATGGAACTGATTGTGCTTTATCATCACATTCCTATGCAAGACGAACCGTTCGGCCATAGTACATGCGCTTACTCCAATCCATCTTTCGGCCAAATGTTCAAGGTGAACGCTAAGACTGATTCCGATGGCAAGGTCCATACCATCCTTGTAACCATATATGATTCACTTGAACAAATGTACGGGGATCTCTGCCTTGACTTGCAACTCCATTCTAAAAGCGGAAAGCTGAAATACCAGAAGAACAAGGAGGACATACTTATTGACTTTTTATAAAAACAACATCATCATGAGAAATACATTATACAGGCAGATGGTCTATTGGATCAATGCCCACCGAACATGGATAGAGGTCGCAGACGACAACCTCTATAAAGAACATATCATCTCAAGAAGTGACAGGACGGACTACCTTGTCTCCCGAACTTTGGTCCTGCGGGCGTTCAAGACAAACGGAACATACCTCGAAGGTACCACATGGGCCATCCCTGAACATGAACTGAACAAAGCTTTGGCTATCTATCGCAAACAGGACCGGTCATTCAAGCAGCGAATCAAAAAAGCTGCAATGAACCTCACGGCCGTGGATGCCGAAACCATTATCCGCTTGGCAACTTATGATATTGTCCACTTGGAACTCAGAGCAACACCTATACACGTACCCGAAAAACCATATTACTTATGTTACTGAAAATATTGCAACTCATCTTTTGCGTGACCCCTCTTGTACTGTCATTGATATTGTACAAAAAGCCATACCGGTTTATGGCAAAGTTTCACGCTTCCATGAAACAAAACATCAGAGCCCGCAAACTTTATACACGGGTGATTCTGTTCCTGCTACTGCTTTTCCACTATGTCTATGCAAGTGGACATGCTGGTGAATTCGGCATCCTGGTATCAACCGTTATCTGTGCCGCTATGTTCTCGTTCAAGCTGGCGGACAGGTGTCTGAGCCGTTTGCATGATTCCATGAGTCTGTTTGCCGGCATCAGTGCTATAACATTGGTCAGCTGCTTTGAACCGTATCTGTACACTACTACCGTAACTGCGTACTATATTCTTTTGGCAGCCTTGTTCTATCCCTCTGCTCCGGTCACAGCCGAATGCGATGATGAAGAAAAGGCTGAAGGAACGACAACGCATCCTGAAACGATATCCGAAAAGAAACACGATAATCATCACGCGATGGTGTCTTTGAAGCGGACAAAGGCAGCATTTCAGAAACTCCGCACTGTAATAATCATTAAAACAAAGTAAAATGGAAAATAGTCAAGAGAATACGACCTTTATATTGGCAGATGTCAAGGTGTTCGATTTCCTGAAGGAGAAAGCCGGAGACCGTAAAACGAAGACGGAAGCGTATTGGGACCTGCTGGACAGATCAATGGCAGGTTTTGTTTCTCCATTTGTAAGAAAAGTGGAGCGAAAACTTCTTCCCAACCAATGTCATGTGACAATCTCCGATCTTGCGGAATTCTGGCATTGGCATCGTGCCACTGTCCGAACCTTTCTGGATGCTCTGGAATCTTTCGGGCTACTTGAACGCACAAAACTTAATAAAAGCGTCATCATCACCATGACCGTGCAGTCTGGAAAAAATGCAATAGCCGGAACTGAACAGGAAGAGCCGGACTTTGCCACACGAATCGGCAGTATATTGTCCGAATGGGTCATCGGCAAAAAGACATCGGAGGATGCCGGTCATTCATGTGGTCAGGCTCTTTGCCAGGCATTAGCCGCCATTGCCGGTAAAGATAATTCTCAGGCTTCCGGCAACGGCACCGATACGGTATCGGCAGAAGTCGTCAGACAGGAAGAAAAACTAAGGGAAACAATATTAGAGTGTATTGCCAATGCCGCTCTCCAGCGTGTGTTGCGTAAGTCAAGATTCGATAACAGTTCACAACTGTCGCAGTTCTTCACCCTTGACCTCGGCGGTGAATGGGGCGCGTTTATCGAGACCGCCAAAGAGCTTGCGGAGCTTGTATTTAATCCCGAAACATCCGGCGCAGGTGTTGATATGGACAGGAACAAAGAACTCCTTAAATCGTTCCGTATTCCCTTTTTATCGCTTGCGGCAAAAGCCCAGACATTGTCGGACTGAACCGGGAAACGAAAATGAATTGTATAACCAGGAACAATCCATCCCTATCTCAGTCCTGACATCCTTCCAGTTTTATGAGGCAAGTGGGCTTGCCCACATGCCACGAAACAGAGGGAGTGGGTAGCCTAATACCCCTGCCGACTAACGTCGCAGGGAGGCATGTCCGAACAAGCAGCAAGCTGGGACATGATGGATTGTACAAAACAACACGGAAACAATATGGCAAATGCAAAACAGGTACTTGACGTACATGTATCCAAAGGGATAACAGTGGCTCAGAGTAATGAACATATGCGCAATTGGACAGAGAAAGGTTGGAAAAGGGCTACTGACCTTGGTAATTATGACACGACACGTGAACACCTGAATTTTGAAGTCGTATCAGGAGGTAAGATCCGTCCTATCGACAAAGGCCGGAGCATTCCTGAGCGAATGGCTGAACTGTTGCATAAACGAGGCATAAAGGATCCCAATGAAGGTTTGGAAGAACCGAGATTCCGTACAGTCGTAAATATCATTTTTGGGGGCTCTCGCACACGGATGCAGGAACTCGCATTTGGCAAGCAGGAAGTCGATTTTGAAAAAGGTGCGGACAATAGACACATAAAAAGGAAGAGTGAGATTGAACGTTGGGCAAAGGATGTCTATTCATTTGTCTGCGGCAGATATGGTGAACAGAATATTGCCGCATTCATTGTACATCTGGATGAGTTGAATCCACATGTGCATTGTACTTTGCTGCCAATCAAAGATGGGAAGTTTGCGTACAAGGAGATATTTGCCGGTAAGGACAAATATGAATTCAGCGGGCGCATGAAACAGCTTCATACGGACTTTTATGCAGAAGTCAATAGCAAATGGGGCATGTCCAGAGGCTCAAGTGTTTCCGAAACGGGAAAGAAGCATCGCAGTACAGAAGAATACCGTCGTATGCTGTCAGAGGAATGCTCTACAATAGAAGAGAATATCAGCCGCCATCAGCAAGTCCTTTCCTCTCTCCATTCGGACATCCGGATGGCAGAGCGCAGGGTCAAGGGCTTGACTTCAATGGTGGAAAACTTGAAAAAGGAGCAGGCCGAAAAAGAAGCCCAATTGTCGGCACTCAAAAATGATATGGAAGCCCGGAAAGGTGATGCACAGACTTTATCTGCCGAGAAAGAAAAGCTCGAAAATGAGCTGGCCGCTATCCAGAATAAATTGGCAGACAAACAGGAGAAGCTACAGACCGCTGACCGACAACTTTCCGAGCTCAAGGAAAATATGGATGCCATTCAGGAGCGGACAGAAGAACTGAAGGAAGAAGCATACAAATACTCGCGTGATGTACATTCCAAAGTGGACAGTCTGCTCAAGGATGCCATGTTGGAGAATATGGTCAATGAGTGGCGGGAAATGTCGGCACAGATGAAGCCTTCCGAACGGCAACAGTTCGATGACACGCTCCTGTGTTCCGTGGCGGAACGGGGGACGGAAGTCATGCGCTGTGCGACAATGCTGTTTCTTGGAATGGTCGATGATGCCACAACATTTGCCGAAACACATGGCGGCGGAGGTGGCGGAAATGACCTCAAGTGGGGACGTGATGAAGACGAGGACAACCGTGCCTGGGCTCTCCGGTGCATGAAGATGGCAAGTCGCATGATGCGTCCTTCCAGTGGCAAAAAAGCCAAACGATAAATGGCAGAAATGTATTATAATCAAAGTTATAACAAATGTAATAGTCAAGACTTGTTCTGACATTTTCTATACTATCGGACAAAAAAAGTGTCCGATGCCATCTGCGAAGATACGCAACTATTCTCACTCTCACAACCTGGTGAGCCAATAACCTGCTCATCAGGTTGTATTTTCCCTGCATCCTGCAATTGATATCTCCTTGCCACCTCCATTCCTTCGAGGAAAGTCTGCATGGGTGTTTTCCCGAAACAGTATTTCCCGGAGTGCGTCCTTTGCGTGTTATAGGAGTTCATCCAAGTGTCAAGGTCTGCCTGCAGTTGTTCTATCGAGGTGTATATCTTCTTTCTGAAAGCGATGGCGTAGAATTCGTTCTGGACAGTCCTGTTGAAGCGTTCACAGATGCCGTTTGTCTGCGGGCTCTTGGCCTTGATCTTGGAATGGTCTATGTCCTCGATGGCCAGATACAGTTCGTATTCATGAGTTTCCCTGTTTCCGCAGTATTCGGTTCCCCTGTCCGTGAGCATCCTCATCAGTTTCAGGTCATGCTGCTCGAAGAACGGAACCACCCTGTCATTGAGCATGTCCGCCGCCACGAGCGCGTTCTTCCTGTCGTAAAGTTTGGCGAATCCGATTTTGGAGTAAGTGTCAATGACGGTCTGCTGATAAATGTGCCCCACTCCTTTGATATATCCTACATAATAAGTGTCTTGGGCAACAAGAAAACCGGGATAATAGGTTTCTATCTCTCCATGAGCTTGCTTTTCTTCTTTTGCTTTCTCCAATGCCGCCACCTGGTTCTCGTCAAGCACGATGCCTTCCTGCTCCACCTTGGTCGAAAGTGCCTTCAGGCGTTTCTGGAAGGTCTCCATGTCATGCCTGAGCCAGATGGAGCGCACTCCTCCGGGAGATACGAGTATGCCTTTCTTGCGCAGCTCGTTGGATACGCGTACTTGTCCCAAAGCCGGGTTGTCTATGGCCATCTGCACTACAGCCTGCTCTATGCGCTCCTCCACGCGGTTCTTTATCACCGGCTTTTTACGGGAAATCTCCTGCAGGGCCAGTTCTCCGCCCTGCTCGTACAGTTCCTTGAAACGATAAAAACTGTCACGGCTGTATCCCATAATCTTGCAGGCTCGTGACACGTTTCCCAACTGTTGGGACAGCTCAAGCAGTCCCAGTTTGTTCTTGATGACTTTTTCTGATGTGGTCATAACTTAATCTGCTTTTATGTTACAAATCTACTCTTTTTATGCGTAACTGTCAGATTAAGTCTTGACTAATTCATAACAAATAAAAATCATTTGAATATGACAAAACAAATCATTCTTATCTTTGCCGTTCTCTGCTCCGTGCAGGTACAGGCAAATTCACGATATACAGAAAGAGATACTGTACAACATGAGTTCTTCCATGATGCCACAGAACTGTTCCAACCCCTCCAGCCGGTCTATCTTGACGGTGTGGTAGTGCCAAGAACCGGGAGTGGCAATTGGTTTGTCAGTGTCACCGGAGGTGCAACCGCTTTTCTCGGAACGCCTCTTGGCTGCGAAGATCTGTTCGGACGTGTGAAACCCTCGTACAACCTTGCCGTCGGAAAATGGTTTACTCCTGCCGTTGGCGCCCGCATACATTACAGCGGTTTGCAATTCAAAGATGCCGGGTTATCCACGAAAAATTACCATAGCGTCCATGCAGACCTGCTATGGAACCTGCTTGGTTATCGGTATTCCGGACAGGAGCAGACACGCTGGGGACTTGCCCCATTTGTCGGAGTCGGACTGATACACAATTCCTCCAACAAGACTTCTCCTTTCGCCTTCTCATACGGTATTCAGGGACAATATCGGATTTCAAAACGGGTAAGTGCAGTACTGGAGTTCTCGGGGACAACAACCTCACAAAAATTTGATGGCTATGGCCGAACAAACCGCCTGGGTGATCATATGGTATCACTGACAGCCGGATTCACCTTCCATCTCGGGAAAATAGGTTGGAAACGAGCTGCTGATGTCACGCATTACATCCACAGGAATGAACAGCTCATCGATTATTCCCGTGCCTTGTCCGAGAAGAACAGCCGCTATGCCGGACAACATGACCGCGACAAACGAACGCTTGCTGAACTGAAGAAGATTCTGGAAATCGAAGGTCTGCTTGATACCTACGGGCACTTGCTGGAAGATGAGAAGAATGGACAACAAAGATATCCTGTAAACAATTATAGTGGGTTGAACTCATTGCGTGCAAGACTGAAACACAGACATTGGGACGGAATATCTCCTCTCGATACGGCATTCATTCATAACAACAATAACAACAAGGACAAACAGAATCCGGATTCCCTGGTATCGAATAAATTCATAACGGCTGAAGGGCACAATCCCATGGTTGTGAATCATGTCTCGGATAGCTGTATCGGAGCTCCTGTATATTTCTTTTTCACTCTTAACACGGCCCGCCTGACAGATGTTTCACAGAAACTCAATCTGGATGAATTGGCAAGGGTCGCAAAGAAATATGACTTGCATGTAAGAGTTACCGGGGCTGCGGACAGTTCTACAGGGACATCCGGCATCAATGATTCATTGAGCCAGTCAAGAGCGGACTTTATCGTTTCGGAACTGAAACAGCGCGGCATTCCTGCAGAAAGGATCACAAAAATCAGCAGAGGTGGAATTGCCGACCATCTGCCGACCGAAGCCAACAGACACACGAAAGTTGAACTGTTTTAGCCATAGAGAATCTATTATTAACCAAAAGCCTCTCCGCTGTGAAGCGCAGAGGCTTTTTACTTGATACCTGGTATGTACGTATTCCGAAAGGAATCATTTGGAGGCTTCCAGTGATTCTTTTCTGAACTGTTTCAGAAGCTTTTCAAGTTCAAGTGACGCTTTACGGGCACGCATTCCTGCTGCCTTATTGCCTTTTTCAATCTGAAGTTTGGCATTCTCTGAAAACTGAGCGAACAATTCGCTGATCTGAGCAAATGAATTTTCCATATTACAATACATTTATATAATACAATACGTTGGCAAAGATATTGAAATATATCATTCTTTTGTCAGAACGCGTTCTGTTATATCATGAATAGCATGATAATGCCATTTTTATACCCATTTCTATATTCAATAAATTGATATTCTCTCTCATCACCGGCTTTCCTTGCCGGAGAGATTTCATATGCAAAGGTACAGCGACGGACGGTCGCCAAGTACCGCTGTGCTAACGGCTCCCGGATCTTCACGGCAGCCTTCCACAAATCGAAGATTTGGGTATTCCGCTTTATCCTGTCACTGTTTACTTGTCTTGTTCGTCCTATGCTCGCTGTCTGTCCTGCATAAAAATCATTCCCCTACAAGAAGCCGGAAGAGCTTCGATAAGAGGGAAAACAAAAACAATGTTCAACAATTAAATTATTACGATTATGCCGAATTGGTGCAGTACTGCGTATGTGATAGATGGCGACGCAAAAGAAGTGAAGCAACTGTATGAGTTGATGAAAGGACTGGAAGAACGTAAGACACCTTCAGTAGAAAACGGATTTGGGACTACTTGGCTGGGATGTCTCGTGGATGCTTTGGGTAAGGATTGGAACGATGTACGTTGCCGTGGCTCTTGGAACGGACTTGAAATGGACGGTGATGTATTGAAGTTTTCCACAGAAACAGCGTGGGCCCCATGCAGTGAGACATTTGACCTTGTGAGGGAAGCGTTCCCCAATCTTCGCTATTACTTTCAGGCGGAAGAGCCAGGCATGGAAGTATATGAAACAAACGATGAATTTGGTACATATTTCAGTGACAGGTTCTTCTTGGACGCATGTTCCCCAGAGGAAGAGTATCTCAGTGAATATTTCGAGACCCAAGAAGATGCGTTCGCTTGGCTTGAAGAAAAATGCGGAGAGCCGATAAAGTCAGCAGAGGATGTCAAGGCACTTGACGAACGCTGGCAAAGCAAGAGCGAAGATGCCTTCTGCTACCTGCATGAATTTCAAATAGTAAACTAATTCAATCCGACATCAGCAAATGATTCCCGAGCATTATTTGTTCGGGAGTCTTTTCTATACTTTTATAGACCGCCTGTTTTACAAAACTGCGCTGGAGCTGCATACCCTTTATATTCGGCCAGGTTATTCCTCTTGTAAGAAATATATGATTTCCTACCTGCCGGCACTTTCTTGTCGGAGAGATTTTATATGCGAAGGTACAGCGACGGACGGTCGCCAAGTACCGCTATGCTAACGGTTCCCGGATATTCACGGCAGCCTTCCGCAAATCATAGATTTGGGTATTCCGCTTTATCCTGTCCACTGTTTACTTGTCTTGTTCGTCCTATGCTCGCTGTCTGTCCTGCATAAAAATCATTCCCTGACAAGAAGGCCGAAAGGCTTCAAGAAAAGGGAAATAAAAACAACAACTTAAAATTCAGAATTATGCACAGCAGAGTTTTTCAAATTTCAACAACACAGATAGACAAGGAAAACTATCTGAACGAAGACACCCTCAATCAGGGCGACAACAGTTTTTACGATTATTGTGCCGACATCAGCGATGAAGAGCGCAAGGAAGAGATAACCAATTTAGTCAATTCCATCCTGCCGAAAGGAATGTTCGAACTTGTATCGGAAGACACGATACGTTATACAGGTGATGGCATGGAACAATGGAAAGAGAAGTATGTCGCAGAAATCCGGAAGAAAGCGGACGCAATTACTGTCGAAAATATGTTTGAGTGGAGTTCTACATATTACCTCAAGCAGGCAATAGATAATCCGCTGGATACCGGCTATCATTTTTATCTGAATGGAGACGGATGCCAGTCATTTGCCGAGCCATCCTTTGAGTTCATGCTGTTTGTCAGCTCTCTTGAACCCGGCACTTTGCTCTATGTCGGAGGCGTCATTGATTATCACTTCTGACGGTATATGTCGTATAGCCACCCGCTACCATGCGGGTGGTTTCACCCAACTCATTTAATGAAGTACAGCAATCGAAAGTATTACAATGAAGACAAAAACACTCCATAGTCAGGATGCAAAAAAAGTTGGCATCAGCAGTTTTCCCAATTTTCACAAGTCAGGAAGCATCAGTGGAATGAAAAAAGCCTATTATGGACGGGACGCCCTGCTTGTGCGTTGTGGCAGTTATATTTACAATGTGTCAAGTGCCCCTGAAATATACTACAAAGTAGCACATTAGTATTTTAGTAAAGTAGTAAAATAGTAGAATAGTAAATAAGTAAAATAGTAACATGAAGACTTGCAGAAAAGATTTTCAAGGCAGGAAAAGCACAGCGGTTCTTAAATTGCTTTGCCGTAATATAGCTGCCGGACGTTTTAACTGGCGGAGATACTGTACGCCTCAGACTTATTTCGGTCAGGAGATTTGCGTTACACCATTGCACTGTTCCTATGGCCAAATCGGCTACACCGTGCATTTCCCTTACTCCAACATGCCGGAAGTGGAATATGATTGGGAAATGGGAAAATTGACAGTAGATGAAGAAAACTGGAAAGAATATTTCCGACATAGCGAACAATGACAAGGGGCTGGCATTCACACCAGCCCCAAATCCTTTTCATTCATCGTCGCATTCCACCGCTATATTCGGTCTCCTGCTGTTCCTCCCTGTATTCTTCCAGGTCGTTCAGTTGCTCATTCACGCCCTGGAGATTGGCATCCAGTGTCATGTTGTGGTCATAAGGGTAATGATGCTTCACGGTCATGCCCGCGTTGGTCATCGTCCCCACATCCAGCGAGTCCCTGTCCCTGTTGTAATTGACATGCAGCACGTCACCGTTCGGCATTTCGAAGACCGGCATCTTGTGCCGCGTCATTTCCGCAAACTGTTCCGCAGCCATCTCCCTCGCCAATGCCTTCACATCCTCGCTGGCCCTGTCAACTCCATATCTTCGGATATGGTCTCGTACTTCCTGTTCGGTGTATTTCAGCATCACGTCATAAGTTCCTCCTACACTACCGTTATACACGACAGCGAAATGCTGGTCTTCAATCAGCAGATCATCGCCACGGTTCTGCAAAGGAGAGGCATAGGTGTACTGTTCATCCATTCCGTTCCCGTCGTAATACTCTTTCGCAAGAGTGAGCAGCCCGTTGTAGTCCCCTTTGTCTTTCAGTGCGTCAAGTCGGTTGGTATCGTCCGCCATTTGCAGATAGGCTACAGAAGCATAATATACCTTTTCCTTCGGGGTTTCCGTCCGTTCTTGATTTTCGGTCTTTTCCCTTTCTATATCCCTGGCTATCTGGTCTATTTTCTGCGTGATCATGGATGATGCCTTCTTCACGTCCATAAGTACGGTCTTAATGTACTGGGGTGACTCCTTCAGGTTATCCAGCCACGATTTCAGATACGGACAACTGTCCTCTTTTATATGTTTGGCCATTCCGTAGCGTTGGGAGATCAATGCACCGCACAATTCGGCCACAAGTTCTTCATCGCTATACTCCTTTGAACCGAAAGAGGTCGGTTGGAAACGGTTTAGCACACCTTCCGCTCCAGTCGAATGTCCCATCTCATGGAACAGTGTTCCGTAGAATGCTTCCCCGTCCTTGAACTGCACCTTCTCCGGTACGGTGATTTCATTCTTGCTAATCGAATAAAAGGCATCATCCTGATGTTTTACGTTGATGGGACATATCCATAGATTGTCGCGTATCATCCTCTCCACCGGTTCGAAGCTGAACATTTCACCTTCATGGACGAATGGACGGCCGTTTTCCTTTTCCAGCTTCTCCCACAGTTCAGGACGAGCCTCTTTCAGATTCGTCTGGGCGACGTTGAACACGCGGAATACCTGCATCTTGGGATACACGTTATACTCTTTCTTTTCGTCCTCGGACAAGTTTTTGTAATCGTCATACTTGATCTTCTCCTTGGTCTCCTTGTGGATGCAGGTAAATGTGGTCAGCATGACGGGAAACGATTTCTCGCCTTTCAGTACCGATACCCTCGGCAGTTCCTCGCCGTTCTTGCCCGGTTTGTTCAGTCTCTGCACGCAATCAAATGTGCAGAATCTCGGAATAGTGTATCCTTCCTTTTCGCAGTGCAGCATGAGCATAAGCGCATTCATACCATTGTATTCGCGTCCGGACAGATTGCGTGGCCACTGAAGGCTGCCCTCGGTGAACCAGGGCTTCTTCCAGTCCTTGCTGATATTCTCCAGCTTTTCAATCATCATTTCCGCAAAGAGGTCGAGAGTCTTGTCTTCGCTGTTCGGCCCATCTGTATTTTGTCTCCTGTAGCCTGCCATAACCGTTACTGATTGGAGTTAGACGAATCTGCGACACATTGTGTAAGTTCCTCTACACGGCAGGATACATTAGGCTTACCGTTATGGACAGTCAGGCCCATCTCGCCCTTGGCATCGATCTTCACACCAGGCTGGAGCCATTCTTCACGCTGCCTGTTGAAGCAGAAGAAACGTACCCATTGGTACTCAAAGCCGTCAGCGACTTTCTCCGTGCTGAATGCCGAGAACATCGTGTAGGACTGGTCTTTCTTGTCCTTCTTTTCCTCGATGTTCTTTCCGACCTTTCCACAGAAAACCATCTCTCCTTTGAGAGTATTGGCCGCATCGGCAGCCACATCGCGGATCTCGTTTGCGAAAAGGTTGAAATAGGTCCTGTCGCCCCTGTGCTTCAGGTACATCGTACCGTCAATCTCGACACGTGAGCCTTTCCTGTAGCAGGAGGCTTCCTCCTGACCGCCATCTTTGCTCACATCGATCTCGACAGGCTTTTCCTGACCGTCAGTTGCAGGAACCATTATCTGAAGAGGGAACGTAAAAAACGGTTTTCCATCCTTGTTTGTGCGTGTAGTAGCATCGCGGTTGATAATACCGCATACAGTAACATTACATTTAATCATAACTCGTTTTGTTTTTAGAATGGTACATATCATCCGGCAAATGCTGGTTATATTGATGTTGAAGGTCTGAGAGCATATTCTAATCGGGCGCACGGATCATTGCCCAGACAAGCCATCCGGCAACGAGCAGCTGCACTCCCACGATAAGGAATGTTGCCGTCAAGCCAAACAGCTTGTAGCAGGACAGGACATACAAAGCCAGGTAGGATAATCCTGCCAGATACTTGCATAGCTGTATCATCACGCATTTTATCATATCGCCATGCTTCATCTTTTCAGATTTTCCGTTTGTCCTCGCTGCTCGGACATGCCCTGTTCGAAATTCTGTGAAGCCATTTCCGAAAGGATGGCAGTATTCAGCAATCCCGTCACGCGCATCCGCTTGGCTTCATCCGTAAGGCTACTGTTGTTCAGCACGGCCGACAGCCGGCTCAATTCTGCGGAACTCAACTCGCGCGATATATGCTGTTCGCCGTTATCCGCCTGAAGGACGGCTTTCCCGTTCTCTTTCATGGTCAGACTACAGCTTTTCATGTCAGGCAGCAGTGGTTTCAAGTCGATCTTTCCGCTATCCATGGCCCCCGAAACGGCGGCTTTCTGCTCTTCCTCGTTCTTGCTGTCAATCTGAACGGCCAGCACCATCAGTGAGGTAAAGGCCGTCATGGCCATCTCCATGACAGGGTCATTGCATCCGGACATGCCGACGCCACTGTCCTCCGAGGACAGCAGCTTTTTCATCCAGTCTTCGGTAGAAAGAGGTTTCTCGATTTTCGGTTCTTCCGTACTGCGGTATTTCGCGAGCAGGTCATTGCCGTTGTACAGCACCTGCTGCTTGATATTGCCTTTCTGCGCAATCTCGGCCAGATATGCAGCCGGGTCGATGTCACGGCGCGTCCCGTCCGAATGGATGTTCACCACCCCGAAATGCAGGTGCTCTCCCGTGGTCCGTGTTCCCGTGTTGCCCGAGGTTCCAAGGCGTTGTCCTGCCTTGACACTGTCTCCCGCCTTGACTGCGATATCGCCAAGGTGCATATAGGTACACTGCACCTTGCTTCCATCCGGGCGGCTGTATTCGACGGTTACACTCTTGCCTCCGGCAGAGTTGGCATTGCCGTTTACCGAAACGACCTTTCCGCCGTTTTCCGTGGCCAGCACCGCATCGCCTTTGCATCGTATGTCAAGCCCCTTGTGCATCTGCTGCTTTTCTTTGTCCATCGGGTCCTGACGCATTCCGAAAGCGGAAGTGACAAAGAGGAACTCCTTGCGTTCCACCGGAAATGAATAGGCTTCTGCCTTTTCTTTCTCCTGGAGAGGATTGCTTTCCAGACCGAACTGCTTGCCCTGCGCGGCCATTTCCTGCATGACCTGACGGTCGTATTTGTCCAGGCCGTTCTGCTCGATGATCTTCTGCAGAGTCCCGGCATAGTTGCCCCCGGTCGCGTAACCGGCTTTGGCTATACCTTCCGTCCATCCTTTGTAGTCATCGGGACGGAGATTGAAACATTCCGCGTAGCGGCTGTTCTCCTTAAGGAACCTCGAATGGTGTTCATAGGAGTCTCCTACGTTATCATAGCTGCAGAATTTCTCGTTCGGCTTGTCATCCGAATACAGGTTGTACCGGCCGCCTTCCGCAATCCATGACTGTGTGGCCTTGATGCCGAAATGATTGTTTTCCTTGCGGGCCAGTTCACTCTGTCCGTTGGAACTCTCAAGGATTCCTTGTGCAAGTGTTACCGAAGCGGGGATGCCATACCGGCGCATCTGCTCCATGGCGTACTCCGCATACTTGTCTGCATATTCTTTATTTTTTCCTGCCATATCATTACCTCCTCATGCTTGAACGCTGTTCATTTTCTTCCGGCTCAATCCTGCGTTCGGACTGTTTCTCCTGTGCCGTATCAAAGAGAGTCCGTGTCTGGCCGTTTCCGGCTGTCCTTTCTGTTATGCCCGTTGTTCTGTTCCGGGCATCCGCGAGTCCTTCTGCATCCCGTATCACCACTCTTGCACCGCTTCTCGCAAGTTTCTGAAGGAAAGTATCGAGCTGGCTGACTGGGAATGTCACGGAAGCCGTAAAGCCTTTTTTCATGTCAGCCTCGTGCTTCTCCATTTTCAAGGCAAGCGTTTCCGTTACCTTGACGGCATCCTCGTTATAAGCCGTATAGTTGTCACCGGTTCTTACAAATTGGATAGCGTCCGGGTGTTTGGCCTTTATCTTGTCCCAAGCCTCTCTCTGCGGACTGACGGATTCAACGGTACGCTCTTCTCCATTCTGTCGGCTGACAGCTTCTCCCTGCCGTATCTCGGTTTCCTTCTCCTGCTTTTCCCCGGCGTGTTCCTCCTGCGACTGTCCCTTTTGCAGTATATCGGCAAACAGCGAGGCAGCCAGGTGCCGTTTGTAGCTGTCACGGTCTTCCGCCACCCACATGCGCTGCCATTGTTGCGGTGATACACTGCGCGGCTGCAGTTTCTGCCCGTCAATCGTTACGGCACACAGTACACCGTCCTGCTTGGTTTTGAACACGGATACACGCTGTATCCGGTTCAGGTCCACGTCCTGTGTTCCGCTGTTGAACAGATCGACTTTCAGGTCGGGCTTGATTTCAGCAAGCGCGTAATATTTATGAGCCAGTTCCATGCGGACCTTGTCTATATTATCCATGGACTGCTTGAGTGTGGAAAAGAAGCGGTTTATGTCTTCCTTGTCGGGGTATATGCTATAACCTCTCTGATGCTCCGGCTTTATATAGAGAGCCCATCTGTTCTTGTCGTCCTGAATCATCTGGATCTTGTCAAATCCTACTTCGTTGGCCCGTTTTACTGCAGGGCTCACGTTCAGGGTCGAAAGCACTTCCAGGGCCCAGTTGTTCAACCGTGCCAGAGAGACCTGCTTCTCGGCAAAATACTTGTCATCAGGTCTGTAACCCAAGGCTCCGTCCGGATTGAAGAAACGCACAGTCTCGATGCCTTCCCGACGTAAAGCACGTCCGATACGGGCTTTGTTCATGCCGGGAATCTCGTTGTCCACCTCCGGTGATGCCCCGGCGGGAAGGATCACATCAGCCGACTTTGATACGGGATCTATGACAAGGACAATGGTTTTCTTGTCCTTGTCCGGACGTTTCCGTAACTCATCGGCCACGAAATAATGCTTGGGCAGCTGGTCCTGCATGTCAGATGTCTGTTTCCTGTTCCGCAAGGTGGCATATTCGATTTTCTCTCCACGTTCCGCTTTACGGATAACTTCGAGAGCATTGTTCACGTCACTCTCGAGGGCATCTATCATATTCGGGTTCTCTTTGAGTTCCCGGTCCCAATATTCCACCAAACTGAGACTTTCGTCGGACAAGCGGGCTGGCAGTCCCAGCTCCAGCATCTTGATTCCCGATGCTATTTCCACGACCAGCCGTTCCTGTTTGACGGCATCGTCGGAAGGCGGCATACCGTTTTTCATCACCATTCCCTCGCGGGCAAGCCGCTGCTGATGTCCGGTGGCACTCACTATCTGGCGCAGGGTTTCCTGCACATAATCGTTGTAATGGTCAAAGTTCTTTTGGCGGGGCATATAGACGGCATCTTTGTCCGTTTCATAATGGGGCATTCCGCTGCCATCGTAACGGACCGGCACAAGGTTGTCACGCATTTTCAGCAAGAAATCATTGAAGCGGATATGCATACGCCGTGTGTCTGCCTCCGAATATCCTCGTTCCATGGCATTCCCATCCTGTTGCAGAACGGCCCTGTAAGCCTCTTCGTCCACATGGGGAAATGTCGTCTGGTCTATATTGAACAGAGTGCGTATCTCTCTGTTATGTACTCCCTTATATTGTTTCTTCTGCTCATCGTCCAATGTGAGGTAGGTTCCCCGGTTGATGAACTCTTCAGGATTGTTCCTGTGGACATATTTGTTCCAGTTATAGTACAGGAACGGCACACCCTGTTCATGCTCACGTACCGACGTGCCGCGGGCCTTGGCATCACTGAACAAGGTGAACAGGTTCGTATTGCATCCGTTCCGATCGGAATGCAATGCCATGAACAGTGCATTGAACGGGCTGGCCGACACGCCGTGCGGGTATAGCCTCGGATACCTCTTTCCAGAAGCGTTGAGCCAGTAACCATTGGCCTTCGAAGCCTCTCCCAAAGCAGTGGAAAGCAGACTGATTTGCCTTTCCTCTGCATTTTTCTCTATTTTGGATTTTTCTTTCATACAGTATATGTTTTGGGGTTATATGCTACTGGATACCTCGTGTACGCACGATAGTCTCCTGTTGTCCGTTGTCGTAATTGTCCGAGGCCCTTTGACGGAGCTGTTCGCTTCTGGCGAGTACGGCGTTTGCCAGCGTGTTGAGCGGTAAGGCTCCGGCCCGGTAAGCGTCAGTCACGGTCTGCGATAATTGGATAGTACAGGGTACACGGTCAATTGTCGCGACAAGCATGTTGCCTTGAAGTACGGGATTCGTGATGCGGGGATTGAGCGGTTCGTCAGGATAATGGCGGTATTGGGCTGCGCCTCTATTGGCCGTGTTCATTTCGCCTTCTGACCGTTCACGCAGCACTTCATGCCCGGCCTTGTTCAGCAGGTTCGCCCCGCCGAGACCGATAAGGAGCATCTTCAGCAGCGGATTCCGCACAAACATACCGGCCACTATGCTGGCTATAGGCAGCAGGTTGTCCTTGATGTTCAGGGACTGTGTCTTGCCTGTAAATACTCCCAGCAGAATATCCGGCAGCATCGCCATTACATAGCCGAGATTGCCGGCAATGTCTCCCATGCCGCTCAGTCCAAGGGTGCCGAGCAGATCTTCCCATCCGCCCGTGTTGCCGTTGGATGCCGGCGTTTCAGACAGGTCATTCACGGGATGTACCCCTGTTTCCTGCATGACCTCCGGCTCTTTTTCCGGTTGTACCGATTCCTGATGTACCTGTTCCGGCTCTTCCGCATCCGTTTGGTTCTTTTCCTCCAGACTTTTCAGGTAGGCTTCTTCCTGCCCCGGTGCGACGACCAGCGGCACATCCTTGTAGCGTTCCGGCCGTTCCTGTTTCAGCTTGTCCTGCAAGCCTTTCAGGAACGGGAACGGCTGCTGCTTCTTCATCCAGTCCGTAAAGTTGAAATTGCAGACCGGTATCTGTTTCTTCAGCTGCTCATTGGCGGTCGCCGTGAAACTGTCCTTGTCTGCGGTCATGGTGGCTGCTTCACGCCGGAAATCTTCAAACACATTGTGTTCGCTGCCGAATACACCCTGGCTGATACATTGTTCGACTGAAATCGACTTGGGGTCTTCCGGCTCCAAATGCGCCATGGTGGCGGAGACGGCAGCATCCACACCGATGAATCTGGCGAATGCCGCCCACGAACCGGCACCGCCCAGCATGACGGTATCCGCCGAGGCACCCAACAGCCATCCCGCACCCTGCTCGACCTTGCTCGGCCGGTAAGCGGCCTCGCCACGCTTCTCGATCTCCTCGGCAAGCGGGGAACGGCTCAACATCTGCGGCAGGCCGAACAGGCTTGATTCCGCGGCCTTGCGGATGATATAATCAGCCGAAGACTTGGGCATACGGTCTTTCACCAGTTTGTCTATCATCTGCTGTTCCAGACGATAGTCCATGTAGGCATAGGCGAGATCGCCGCCAAGCTGTTCCGACAGTTCGTCGTACCGTTCGCGGCCGATTTCCTTCACGACTGCATCACGCCATTGCCCGGCCATATACGCAAGGTCGTGCTGTATGTCTTCCGATGCGGCGATTTTCTCCTTGCACATCTCTACATAATCTTCCGTTGTCTTGGAGTTCCATTCGCCGGTAACTTTGAGCAGCTGGTACGGGTCGTTCAAAGGTAGGGCTGAAGAAGCCATCATGCTGAGAACCCCGCCAAGGGAGGTGGAATATTCCTTCATTTCCTCACCTTGTTTCCGGGCAAGATAATCTCTTGTCTCATCCATGACGGAAGCAAGGTGGTAACGGAAATAGTCATCCGAAAGACGTTCCAGTTCCGCGAATCGTCTGCTTTGTTTTATAGTTCCGTCCATAAGTATCCTATATCATATTTATCTGTTTCAACAGTTGTTCTTTTGTCTGTTCAATCGCATTGTGGTACACTTCCATCTGTTTGGGGAAGAACTCCTCCAGCCATGCGTCTTTCTCGATGTTGTCATGGATGAAGCGTATCGCCTGTTCACGCTCTATCTCCACGGAGGCTTCACCTTCCTCCCGGTTGTTGAACCATGCCTTTGTCCACCAGCGGACACCGGCCCGGTCCGGATATACGGACACGATACGCGGTATGTCGAAGCTCTGGATGTCGATGTCGAGTTCAGCCAGCGGATCAATGATGCCGCTGTAGCTTACGGCTTCGTCATGGAGTTTTTTTTTATGTCTCCGCTCATGGTGGAGAGGTACACGTTGTGACGCAGGGCCAGGTAATGCAGGAAATCAGCGATGAGCAGGTTCTGTACCTTGCTGACCAGCGGGATGGATTTATGTCCCAGTCCGAGAGGATTGGCCATGCTCGGCATGTTCTCGTAGAAATATTCTCTCATCGCCCCCATGGTGAAGATGTGGCGCAGGGACTGCTCCGTGTGCTCGGGCAACACGTAGGCTCCGCGTTGCAGATCCTCCATGTAGTACGGCAGGAAACGCAGCATCAGTTCCTCGATTTCCCGTTTGTCCTTGTCGTAATCGGTCTTCACGGTCATTTCCAGATCCGGGAATGCCGCCGTTTCATGTCCTCCCGCCTGACGAAGCGCACGGATGTTGCCGTAAAGCATGGTCAGGAACTCCAGCGGGTTCAGTTCCTCTCCCTTGAACCGGGCTTCGACGTGCAGCCTGTCACCGCTCAAGGCCACAGTCTGACCGGCTTTCACGCGTTGCCCGAACTGCGCAAAGACATTTGACAGGTGTCCGTATGTCACCTCATATTCCCCGTACCGGATAGTCTGGCATATCCCGTGTACCGGATCATTGCCGACCCCTGACACGATTCCGCTTGCGACGGCAGACAGCCTGTAATATCGGGCGTTGAAGTCAATGCCATGGTGGAAAAACGGCTTGCCCGTTCCCGGGTCGGTCTGTTCGCCGTAACCGAGAGTCATTTCCACCTCCTTGCCCTGGGGCTCCTCGAAAGGCATACAGTAGCCGCTCTCGGAGTGAAGTATCATTTCTTCTGTATATTTCATTTCGTTCTGTATTGGTTCATAATGTTATCTTCTCATTCCTCCGTTATAGGTCTGTTCCTCGCTTTGGCCGGGGGAAGTCTGTATCCTTGCCACGCTCTCCGTGTTCGTGTCACGGAAGACGCCGGCATTGTTGCCGATGAGCATCATGCCGAGGAAAGCCCCGGCGATCTTGCCCAACCACCCGAAACGTCCGAAAATGAGAAAAGCGGCGGCTATAAGGCCCGCGATGCTCAATCCAGATACGTTGCCATGGCCGAGGTTACGGACAAAATTGCCGAGCATGTTCATGCCTCCGCCACTCGAAGCCTGCCGCAGGAAATTGGATACCCCGTCAAGTTTGGAATCTATTCCCGCCACAGCTCCGCTTAACGTGCCGACGGCTTCTCCGGCCTTGTCCGTCAGTCCCCGTACATCCTCGGCGGTATCTGCCAAGGCATCCGTGGCCGGTTCTCCGATGACCGCATCGCTCACGATACGCACCACGCTCTTGTCTGTCGTCAGCTTTTCCCAGCCGACATAACCGATCGCACCTCCGACGGCGGCAGTCTTGACGGCTTGTCCGGCGCCCCGTAACGTCTGCGACGGATGAAGTGCCGCTTCACCCACGTTTTTCCCGGTTGCCAAAACAGCCTTGCCGGTACCTTTGGCCGCCTTGCCGCCATACTTCAATATTGTACTCCATACTCCCATATCTCGTTCTTTTTAAGGTCTTACATTTTTTCCGATCTGCTTCCATCTTCGTTTGGCGGCTTCCACAATGTCGCGTTTGTCCGCAACAGGGCGTGCGCCTTCGTCGATTTCATACCAGATGTCACTCATAGTCGTATATTTCACGGCCTTGGTCAGCCGTTGCAGCTTGGTGTTCATCAGCTTGAGCTTCGGCCTGATCCCGAAGACTATCTCCATGCGTTCCCTTTCCGTCATCTTGTTTTCCGCAAGACAGGCCATTCGTATGTCATTTACTATTTCCACACTGCCAAGCATCAGCTCCCGGTAAATCCTGTTGCGCTCCGTGGAAAGGGCTACTGCCAATGCGTTGGTCGTGCTCCGGCTAACCTGCCTGGTAAAATCTTCCATATTGTCCGTCAGCCTTGAGATTTCGTGATAAAAGCCATAAATCTGTGCGGCATAGCAGACGATGGACCGGAAAGAATCCAGATACTTGTTGAACTCCCTTTGCAGGTCGGCCGTAGCCTGTACTTCCTCTTTCGTCCATATATGTCCGGTAGTCTGCAGCATCATCACCTTCTCCTGGTTTTTCAGCTCTTTCTGCGCCTTGTCCGTGTAGAGCAGTATCATTCCGGCCAGAACCGGATCGTTCTGTGCCTGTATCTTGCCGATACAGATGCCCGTCAGCAGCATAACTATCAAAATCGTCCGTTTCATCGCGTCATTCTTTATCGTGTCAGGGAGGCTGCCCGGCGCCAGCGTGACATGGCCATGCGGGCCACTTCACCGTTGTTGCGGTCAAGCATACCTGCCGTCACATTTCTCCATACATCATTGAAAGTATAGTACCGGATGCTCAGGTAGAGCAGATGCAGCTTCCGGCTGAAAGCCGACAGCCTGTCATTCAGCGCCCATAGCGTAGTGCTGCGCTCCGCACCGGTCAGCATATTCTCTTCACCGCCTTTGGCAACGGCATCGTTCAGCAGTGTATATACGGAGACCAGTTCCGTGGCCGTCTCGATATAAAGGTTGTTCATGCCCATACTGGCAACGATACCCTGCGGGTTGTCCTTTATCGCTTTGCCCAGTTTACCCAGAGTCAGGAAGATCCGGACCCCGTCGTTATAGAGATGCGTACAGGCTTTCAGTGACGAAGCGTATCCGTTCACCGTCTTCAGGTAGCCGTTGTACTGTTTCTGCCATTCATGGATGCGGTTGAATTCGGCGGCGATGCTGTTCTGCAGGAGTGCCGTCTGCGTCTGTCCCTTGATCTGTTTTTCAATCTGGCCGTTTATCAGCTCGTTGCCCTCCGCCAGAGCAATCCACTCCAGCGGATTGGAAGCCGCTATCTGGGCTTTGGACACCTGCGGCAGAAGCAGGACGGCAACGAGGGCCAGACTCCAGTTAATGATTCGTGATCTCATATATTCCCTTTTTTCTTTTGTTGTATTCCACCCGTTCGCGGACAAGTGTTACTATGTCATCCCTGCGCCGGATACCGGTCAGATCAAGCCTGGGGGTATTCCGGTCCATCGAGAAAATGCTCACCGTCTTCAGCCCGCAAAGCTGCTGCAGCAGGCTTTGATTTTCCGTGAAGTCCACGATACGGTATAATTCCATATAATCTGTCTTACGCCAGATGATGCCATGCTCGCACACGAGCTGTTCGGACCCGATGCGATAGCGTATGCGTCGTAGATAGATGAACCTGTACACCAGGAACAGGGAAAGCAGAAGGGCGACCCACATGGACAGAGTCGTGAACGGCAAGCCGTCAATTCCGCCAAAGACCCATCCTGCACAGCATAACACAAGAATGGGCAGCTCGTTGATGACGAACTGTCCGGTGTGGGGCACAAACACATGAGTGCGGAATAAACGGTCTGTCTGCATGATGTTTTCGTTTTATCTGTGATAACTGGTCTGCCGTTCTTCCTCGTCCTGTCCTGAATGCCGTACTTCAATCGGATTGACCAGCCCCTCGGTCTCTTTGAGGTACTCGGGATTGGTCTTGCCAAGCAACGCATCGTTCCAGTCCTTGTAGCAAGGCAGAATGGGAAATTCTCTGATATTTTCCGGGGAAATGTTCATCTGTCCGGCTATTGCCTTGAACTTTTCCACGAACAGCCGTCCGGCGGCATCATTGTCGAAACAGAGGTAATGGTGTGCCTCCGGTGTGGCGGCAAGCATACCCTTGATCTGACCCTCTGTAGGGGTACCGCCGGTAGATACATACACGCTCTTCCTGGATAGGTCCGGGTTGCTCTTGATCTGTTCCCGGTTGAGCTGATAGAAGGCCATCGCGTCATAGGCACTTTCAAACCATGCCACTCCGCCGACGGAATCCAGGTCACCCTTAAGGTTGGCTATCCACAGCCCCTCGCTTGAATTGCTGCCCTCAGCCTTGCCCTTGTAACTGCCGCTGCCGTCCGGACGCGGGCGGCCTCGTTCCTCAAGGCCGACAACCGTCCCCGGGTCTTTGGGCAAAGACATCGGAAAGGCAAGGTTCGTGTATCGGGTCCCGTCTTCACGGACTTTTGTCGCCAGGTAGAAATCACGGTGGAAGGCATACTGCGTGTAGAGGTCGATTCCACGGTGTTTGAAGAAAGGATAGAACTTCTTCTGCGTATCCCTGTCCTGAGGGTTGAACCTGTGAATCTCGTAATCCGTTATGTCGAACGGTTTCACGTCCCGTTTCGGCTGGATAATCCGTGTACTGCGTTCCTCGATGGGATGGTTCAGCAACCGGTTGCACACGAGATTGACAAGCCGGTCCGGAGATACTCCTGCCCGGTATTCCGCGAAAAACTGCGGGTATTCCTTGATGAAGGATATGATGTTATAGACTTTCTGTTCCTGTGCCTTGAAACAGCACTTGCCGTTCGGCATCACGATGAACTTGTCGCCACGGATACGACGGCCTTCGCTGTCCATACGCACATACGACGGATAACGCAGACCGTCACGCTTGTTCAGATGATAGCCCGCGTCAATGAGTATGTCCTGAATGTTCAGTCTCTGTAGAAAATCATCGTATGTAAGGTCTCCGTTCCTCATAAGTTTACCTCCCCATTCTCATATCACCGATTTCCCGGTTCATCTGTGCCTCGAAATTCCGGATGGCAACATCCCTCGGAGTGTCAACACCGGGTTTGAAATAAGGACGCGGCCCATGGTAATGTTCCTCATAACACTCCGGCCCGTGATGGCATCTGAGATTATGCACGACCTCGGAAACCACCACGGCACCTGCTGAAAGGGCCGCAAGAATCTTTATGCCCAGTCCTTTGCTTGTTTCCGGACGGGGGCGCAGGTCTGCCTCGCTGAAGATCTTCGCGAAAAGTTTCGTCCGATGGTAATCGTCCGTGGCGAGAAACTTGTCGTATTCCTTCTGGGTAATCTCGTGGCTGTAGGTCTGCCCGTCGATGACGGCGGTCATCCTGTACTTTCCTTCTTCCGGTCCGGGTTCCACGGCAATCCGGCTTATCTCGGTTCCATGCCCGCCGATCTCATCCGACAGCTGCAGGCTGTTGCCATAGTCTTCCGTCTGCCCGTTCGCCAGTGCGTATTCCTGGTAATGTCTGGCGGCCAGTTCCTCGTGCACTTCAGGATGGAGGCCGATGGCGATATGCCTGTCACTGTTCAGATCATCCAAGGTCACTTTATCCGCGAAATCTCCGGCAATGACCCCGTTCAGGAGCTCCAGACGTTGCTCAATGGAATGCTCTTCAAGAGAATTCGATGTAAGCGTTTTGATTTCCTCTTCCGTCAGGTCATAGACCATGTCCGCGTTGACATTCTCGGACTGCACGGTCAGGGTTCTGTTCTCCGCATCGACAATAAGCCCGTGCGAAGCAAGGCACTCCGACCATTTTTCGTTCGAGAAATAGACTGGCGAAGCGACAAGCTCCCTGTACGGGCGGGCAGGTTCCTGGCTGCGGGGACGGCTGACCATCGGTGTAATGGCTGCCTGCAAGTCCTGCAGGACATCACGGGGCTGTACGGGTTGTTCCGGCTGTCCTCCCTTGTAATAAAAGCCGTAGCCTCCGGACTGCAGCTCGCCGGGCTTCATGCGTCCGTCAGGACGTTCGGGGACAATGGGCGCTCCGGGGAAAAAGAGCTGTCCGCCGACCCTGCGCAGATGAAAACCGCCCTGCTGGCGCGGTGTCCATCCGAGTATGGGAGGAAACAGCCCCCAACGGCCTGTACGCCCGTATTCACCCATTCCGATACGGTAGCCGTGCAGACCCATCGCCACACGTCCGTTGGCATTGCGGGCATGGACAAAGTTCTTGGGCAGATAGAAATCCTTTGCAAGGATGCTCGTGAGCACATTGTAGGCTTTCTTGTTGGCGGTGTTCGTTCCCCAGTCCGTAAGCGCCAACAGTTGTTTCTCGGTAATCGGATAGGTCAGCAGCGGCGAATCGTGTCCCTGTACGATCAGCTTGTAGCCGCCACCGTCAAATGCGATATGGGCTTGAAGCCCGTTGCGCATCAGTATGTCGCGCATTTCAGGCTGCAAGTCCATCGCTCTGGGGTTTGTATTGGTTCGTATTGCCATAGTCTGATGTTATGATTGTTATCCGCTATGCGTTTCCTTCCTCCATCGCCGCTTCCAGCTGTTCGTCCTTGTAGCGGACAAATTCGGCGGCAGAATCATTCCCGATAACGAGGTTGCGTTCCTCACAGTAACGGGCATATTCCTCCTGCCACTCCGCGGAAAAATGGTTCACATAGTCGAGCCAGCCGTATTCGCCGCTCTGCATTTTCTCTATCAATACCTCTTCGGGATAATACTGGTGCTGTGCCATATCAATCGGTTTTTATTTGTGAATAGCTGCCGAGCGGTTGCGTTCCCCGGCTTTTTTCTGTTCGTTCCACAACTCTTCGGTATATTCCTCTTCCGGAACATAGTCGAGGTTTCCGTCATCATCCATGACCCAGCAACCGTAACAGCCGAACGTGTATTTGTCCCATTCACGCTTGGACTGTTCCCTCCATCGCTGCTCGTCGCCGGAACAGAAACGGATACCGGTCTTGGAATGAAGGTCAATACCTACCGTGACGGGCTCGTCGTCCACGACCAGCGTCAGCGGATCTCCGTGCTGCATTCCGTTCACCTCTGTTGCACCGAGATGCAGCTCCTCGGCCAGCACCTGCAGATTGCGCCCGATGATGGGCGTGGGAACATACATGACCTGCTTCGTCCCCGTGTCAATCTGGACGAAAGCCTTGTTGTGCCTGCCGTCAGCAGTTTCCACATCCGCGATGATGGCCTTGCCCTCAAGCAACTGTTTCTGCTGCGTTTCGTCAAAGCGTTCCAGCGGCGAAGATTTCAATGCCGGATAGAAGACCACGTCCGTCTGGCCACCCTCCATGCGGATAAGAGCGAATCGGGTACGGCTTTCCACCGTTTCTCCGTGCTCGTCGGTGACACGCACGGGAAGAACGGGCGAATGGCGTCCGTTGTAAATATCATCAAGGACGTGCATCGGCAGATCCTCGATCATCTCCTGCGTGAGCCCGAATCGGGCAAGCGTCGAAAAGGGAATCTCTTCAAATTCAAAATGCGCCTTTTTCATACTATATCAAGTTTGTAAAATTATGTTCGGCAAATATAGTATGACCTTGTAAATTCAAACAAAAACACAGATATATAAATGATTATAATATACCATTTTTATAACATTAGTACGATTTTCTTTGAATAATCGTACTAATTGCGATAAAATATGCAAACTAATAGCAGAATGTATGGCCGTTCATGTCCAACATAGACAGACCATGCTAATTTTGCAGCATGAGAAAAATTTTATGGATGATTATATCAGGCATTTCGCTCAGTCTGATACCGGCAATGGCACAATTCAATACAGTTTCCTCCGCTTCCGATCACTATCGGGAGGAAAGTGTGCAGGCGGCCACCAAGGACAAGGAAACAGCTTCAGACAATACGGGTTCCGGGAAAGGTGTATCGGAAAACACCGGCAAATCCGGAGCTCGCGGCGATGTGCAAAGGCAGATGGTGGTTGAGCGTTACCTGAGTGTCAGTTATCCGTTACCGAGAATCAAGGTAACTTCTCCATACGGTTACAGGAAAGACCCCTTTACCGGCAAGCGTAAATTTCATGGGGGAATCGATTTGCAGGCACGTGGCGACAAGGTGCTGGCGATGATGGCGGGAACTGTCGTAAAGGTCGGGCAGGACAAGACTTCCGGCAAGTATGTTACGCTGCAGCACGGGAACTGCATGATCAGCTATTGCCACCTTTCAAAGATTCTCGTAGCCAGGGGAACAGCCGTCCGGCCGCGTGATGCGGTCGGTATTACCGGCTCTACAGGGCGCAGCACGGGAGAACACCTGCATATCACCTGCCGCCTCAATGGCAAGAGTGTCGATCCCGCAATCCTTTTTGAACATGTCAGGAGAGTACAGCAGGAATGTGTTTCGGCACTGGCCGAACTATGACTTTTTTCTCCCTTTGATTGCATGGCTGATACTGTCGCCCCATACCGACATCCGGACGACGGACATCGGCGGCATGGAAAACGTCTTTCCATAGAAAATGGCGGCCACCACCTTGCCGCCGTGCCTTTCTATTTCCTCCTTGTAGTCGGACACACTCTGTCCGGTCGTCAGCACATCGTCAATGATAATGATTTCTTTTCCCTTTATATCACCGGTAATCTCGTAATTCCGCTCAAGGACACGGCTGTCCGCTCCGTCCGCTTCATGTAGGCTTTCCCGGGCATCGCAGATCACCGTATCGTACAATCCTGATGTCAGATCCGGCCTGTGCTTGCCCATATACCAGTTCAGCCGCTTGAACCGCTGTTCATACTTTATCCAGTTGCTGCACGGCATGAACATGATATGATAAGGCTTGCCGTCCGCCTGTATGGCGGTCATACATGCCTTGAAGAACTCGATGCCGTGTATCTCTCCCTGCTTGAACCCGTAGATGGAACGGCAGAATGTCCGTTGTGCTTCATTGAGAAAATCATTGTACCGTGACGGATAGTAATAGTCGTAAAATGCAATCCGGATTCCACGGAACTTGAACGGTTTGAGCGGATGCCTGTCGTCGAACCGGTCGGGATACATGCAGCAGAACATACGGCAGGCGTCTCGATGTCCGGCCATTACTGCCATACGGCAATAGCGGTCCCTTTCGTCTTCCAGGCTTGCCTTCCGTGCTGCTGCATACGCCGCTTCACCGGCTTTCCGTCGCCAGAAAGCGATGACATGCAACATCCCGACCACTATGCCGAGCAACACCAGGAGCACAAGTCTCTCACTCATATTGAACCTTTTTACTTTTGCAAAGTAAGCAAATTATCGGTGCTGGCCTTGAAATGGAACCGGTAATTTGTTCGATCCCATTATATATCCTTCTTGCCGTCCCCTTTTACAAGTCTCTTCCTTTTTCCTATGGGGCTTCCTTTCTCTTTTCGTCGGCGAATATAGGACGAAGCGTATCAATGCCAAACCGCATTCCATTCGGATGACGAAAACAGACTGCTGCACAATCGGTTTTCTATCCGGATTTGGCTTATGATACCAGCTGCTTCATCCTCCTTATGCCTCAAAAAGTTGAAAATACAGCCCTCAGTTCAAAAAGAGGGAAATAAAAAACAGATTTTCAAACAATTAAAACGGAAAGAAATGAAAGAAGAAATCAGACAGGACGGCAGGACAATACTGTCAAGCGAAGACGGATTCAGCATCCGCATGTTTTTCAACAACCTGAGCGGAAAGAACTTTTCCGGAAAGGAGTACCGGGACTATGTCAGGAACATAGCCTTCGGCGAAATGGGATTCAGACCGGGAACAATCGAACTCTATTGCGACGGGAAGAAAGTCAGGACAGGCACACTTCCCGAACTCTGAACTGCAGTCAGGGGCAAAAGTCAAATTTCGTGAGGATAACTTATAAACGGGAGCCCAAGCGGTTCCGGCTAAAAGAATGAACAACTAAAAAATACAGGTATGGACACAACAGCAGCAACAATGCATCCGGCAGAAGAATATCTCCGTAACGAACAGAACCCACCGGTCTTGTATGTCAGAATTTACGGGGAGCGCAGGAAATTGTTTATCAACCGAGGCAGGGAGAACGTCGTCGGTATTATTGCGAAAGGAAAACGCAAGCATGGCTACATTTTTTCAGATTGGAACAGCATCGAAAAAATCTATTATCCGTCACAGGAAAAGGAAGACGAAAAGGATATGGACAGGAAAATGATTCTCAAATACCAGAAGCTCGCACGCCTTGCCACGCATACCAACGACTGGCTCCGCAAGATTGCAGCAGCAGACCTTGAGAAGTCCCTGTACGAAAACCGTATCACCACGGGAACGGCTATTGACGGAAAGTGCATCCGACTCTCCACGATTGAGAAGTATTGCGGAAGCTGGGACATGCAGCGGTTCCGCCAGGCCATGAAGAATAAGGAGAAATTCTCGACGCTTCGTTTCGACTTTTGCGGTTATGACGGTACGCTTTGGTGCGAGCCGCGGGACAATGGTGACATGGCTGCCGGATTCAGCAAGGAGTACCGGAATTGCGGCAACGGCTATTACTATCTGCTAATCAATGACGAGTTCATGATTGGTTACGATATTGACTGATAATCCACGGACAGACCTTACCGGGGGCCCCGGCAGGGTCTGTTCCAGCTTCGGTCTGCCGACGGCAAAGTCCCTTTTTATCGACGGCATTGCCATGCACCGGCCTTTTATACCTCAGATCTTCCTTTTCTATCTTTCCATCCGCCTGTTTTCAATCCTTTTCTATCCATCCCTCTTGTAGCTGCTCTTCCGTTCTCCGCCGTGCGACCTCGGGGGATTGGATTTTTCAGCAAAGGTAACCGCCGGTTTCCATTCCTGCCAATGCCGGCATTCTGCCCGTGGGGTCTCGGAAAAATCTTCCTCTCCGGCTGTCGAGCGTATTTTTCCTTACCGGCTGGAAAATCCAGTGTAAGCTGCCCCCTAAAACCAAGCGATTCTGCCCCCTTAAAACATTCAACAATGCCCCCTTAAAAAGTCTTGACCGATGGGGTTATTATTATTTTAGTTTATTTCCCTCTGTATGCAGCCATTTTACGGACACTTTCTCCTGTCAGCTCAATCCGGTGCGCCGTATGTATAATACGATCCATAATGGCATCTGCTACTGTAGGGTCTCCGATTGCATCATACCAATTGTCCGTTGGCAGTTGCGAGGTGATGATGATGGACTTGCGCCCATGTCGGTCCTCTATTATATCGAGCAGGATGGGTCGTTCCTTGGCATCAAGGTTCACAAGGAAGAGGTCATCCAATATGAGCAGCGTGCTCCGTTCGATTCTCTTGAGTTCCGATTCCAGTGTGCCTTTTACTTTTGCCACCTTAAGCGTACCCATAAGTTTCGGAGCATTCGCATAATATGTCCGTATGCCCTTCTTGCAGGCTTCATACCCCATTGCTGTGGCAAGGAAGCTCTTCCCGGTACCGGATGACCCTGTGATGAAGAGGTTCTGTCCCTTGCGGATGAACTCCAGCGATGCAAGCCGCTCCATCTGATTGCGGTCAAGGCCACGCGGGATTGCATAGTCTATCTGCTCGAGGCAGGCCTTGTAGCGGAACGCCGCCCCGCGTATAAGGCGTTGGATGGCTGCATTGGCACGGTAGTCCCATTCCCTGGCAAGTAACATGTGCAGGAAAGAGTCGATTGTCATTGTTTCTGCCATAGTGGAGGTTAGGCTTTCAGTGAAGGCGGCGGCCATGCCGTGCAGCTTCATACGGTTCATCAGTTCGATTGTCAACGTGTTGCGGTCTTTTTCGACAGCTATCGGTGCGGTAAGATTATTTGTTTCCATTGTTGTCTCTATTTAAATGTTTTAATTGTGCGAAGTAGGCTGCTCCGCGGATGTTTTTGTGGATAGATGTTACGGGGACCTCATCGTCAATGTCGTCTTTTGACAGGAAGTCTGCATCATCCCCGCGTTCAAGGATCCGCCTTATCTCCTGATATCCGTATAGGCGCAGTTGCGTGGCGCATGCGCTTGCCGCCACCAACCGTTCCAGCCCGAAGGTCTTCTCCAACGCCATGATGCCTCTGCATGAACGGAACGCCGCGGGAGGATACTTCTTGAGTTCCGCCACCTTGCGCAGATACAGCAGCAGGACGTTATCTGTCTGGCCGGCCCGTTCGTAAATCTGTTCCAGATCCTTTTCATAACTTCCATGACGTCCGGGCAGTCCGTGGGCATCCTTGGTCGTATAGGAGTATGGCGTGTCATCGCGCTGGTGTGTGGTCACCAGACGCAGGCCATGATATATTTCCAGCGTGTCCGCATCATAGACAATCTCGACACGTTTGCCTATATACTCTTTCGGTACGCTGTAATGGTGAAGCCTGAAGGTGACATAGCCGTTACGCATTACTGTTGCGGAGCGTCGCTCTTTCATCTGATGGCGTATGGCGGGAAGCGGGCGGAGGCAGTCGGACTCAATCTGCTCGAACTGTTCCCGTCTGGACTGGGGACGCCCGCTCATCCTGCGTCCGTTGAAGGCCGAGAGCGATTCGGATATGGCCGCATTCAGAGACTCCAGCGAGTGGAATACAAGACCCTCGATGTCAGCGTAGACGGATCGGTAAAGTAGCTTCACGGCATTCTCCACCAAGGCCTTGTCCTTTGGATGACGTACCCGTGTGGGGTATACGGTACATCCGTAGTGTTCGGCAAATGCCGCAAACTCCTCGTTGATTACCGGCTCGTTACGGTCGCTGCGGGTTACCGCCGATTTGAGGTTGTCTGGTACGATCGCCATCGGAACCCCGCCGTAAAAATGAAGCGCGTTCTCACACGCCTTAATCAAGTCCTGTCTTGACTGGGACCAGACCGCCTCACAATAGGTATAGTGGCTGCACGGAAGTATGGCCACGAACACTTCAACGCTGCGACATTCACCGCTTTCACTGTCAACGACTTCCAGTTTGTCACCGGCGAAGTCGATATACATCTGGTCTCCGGCATAATGCTCGACATGGCCTACGACATGTGTCACCATACGGTAACGCATGAGATAGTTGCCGAAACTGGCATGTCTGTATCCGTCAGGATGGGTCTCGCGGTACTCTTCGTACAGGGTTTTCACTGTTACGCCTCGGCGGCTAAGCCGGGCAGCATACTCAGGAAGGAGTGCCTCAAGCTCAAGCTGGCGTTGTGACGGTTCCCTGTTACGGCCAACACCTTCAGAGAACATTTCCTGGATGCGAGCGGAAGGCATGGCGGCCAACTCCTTTATCGGTATACCACACTCTTGAAACAGGCGCACATATCTGCGCACCGTGTTGCGGGAAAGCTCAAAGCTCCTGCTTATCTGCTTTATCCCCATCCCCAATGCGTAACATTGGAGGATGTTTGCTATCTTTGTTGTCATAGTAGAAATGATTTTATCCCACCGGTCAAGACGGGAATCAAATCTACGAAAAATCCCCTGCCGGGCATTGCCAAGCAGGGGTATTTTTATATTGGAATCAAGGGGGTAGGATTATTTTAGCACAAGGGGGCAGAATCGCTTGGTTTTAGGGGGCAGCTTACACTGGATTTTCCACCCTTTTCTCCGCTTATGCGGCAGTCGGCACACGTTCGTTCAAAATCTTTTTGGGCGATGGTGTGCTGACGGATAAAATCGCTTTTACGGAAAAACTTGTGTGAGAAGAAAAAATCAGGAGATTCATTTCTAAATCTCCCGTTTTATTGTTACTTTTGCATACGAAGAGTTCTTTGAAGGTTACGCAACGCACAGAAGAATAATGCAGTAGATAACTAACTAATTCGTAACCTATTACTATTATGAGCGATTACCCAATGCTCATTTCCAATAAATTACACTCTTTTCGTAACTTCGCGCTGCAAAGTTACTAAATTTGCAGTCAAGCAATTTCAATTTTTGAATTATGTATTTCAGCAGACCTTGGACTTCTATCTAAGTGATAGGCAGTCCTGAAAATTCCAATCTCTTTTAGGTCAAGACAATTAGTCTATGGGTTTCGTGTACCGACTTTTTTGTAAAGGCGTTACGTTGTCATAGTTGCTCTGTCGGGTAATACTGTCTATTCACTTCTCCACGATTTGAATTCAAGTATTCACCTGTAAGAAGTTACTAATGACCCTCAAATCCGCAACTAAGCTCTTCAGCGTCCTTCTTGCGTCTAAACGTCCTCTCATCACTGAATTAGCAGATAAATTGAGGCTGAAATACCCACTTCTGCCCACAATATCCCCTTGCCCCACTATGCGACTTGAGGCAATACGCAGTATCATACCCATAAGTTGTAGGCGTTATCCAAAATCAGTCTGAAAAATATCTGCGTAAGCATTATTACAGGTATAGATATTCAGCACATACCGCCTTGATGTTCTGATCCACTTGGCTGGTACAGAGACAAACCTGAAGACAAACGCTTTTATGCGACTTGTTGCATTGAGTCCGAACCTCTTTACGTCAAGTCTGTGGATAATGGCCTTGTAGAAATTACGGATAAGTGCCGTAAGAAGAAGGAACACAGTGTTCTCTGCCATGAAGGATTTGGGCAATCTGTCCCACCCGAAACCATTGTTCATATCATCGAAGATACGTTCCTTTCCTCCACGAAGGTTATAGAACTCGACAATTTCTCTTGTGGAAGATTCATAGTCGTTAGTCAGGATACAACGGTATGTGTATTCTCCTTCCCAAAGATCCAGCACACCGTCCATCCGTTTCTGTCTTTGAATCACAAGTCGGTATGCTTTACCCTTCCACTTCTCAACAAGAATAGAGTTCAATTCGAACTCAATGCCATTGATTTCCTCAGTCTTCCAGCCTCTAAGAGCAAAGATGTCATTGTAGAGCGAACTGCAGCGGTTTGCGCGGATATAGAAGGATTTGCTGTGTTTCTCTATTTCCTCCACGATTTCCTCGGAACATGATCCACAATCAGCTCTGAAACGATTGATTGTAAGTCCGTTCTGCTCAAATCTCTCAAAGAATCTCTTCAGCGTGTCCTTCTGATGAAAACGAACGTTGGTGTTACCATCGCTATTCTCAATGCCAACAATCAAGTCGTCAATAACCGCCACGCCAGGGCGATAACCAAGGAACTTCTTGTATGTAGGCTTTGCATCATACTTCTCAGTCTCTATGAACTGATGGTCGAAATCAACATCATACATCTCGCCCTCTTTCAGTTGGCCGGATGCAAACATACAATTGAGCAGTAAGGTATTGAGTGTGTCAGCCGTGTTGAAATCGTAGTTCTTACCCGTATCTGATGTGTATGAGATGTTTCCTTGCGTCAGTTCCTTTATCGCTCTGAGGATAGTATCAGAACTACAAGTACGAAGTGTCGGATGGAGCGAGAGATGGTTCATCAAATGAGTAGTGACATCCTCAATGCATGAGCCACCACAGAAGTAGATACTCATGAGGGAACGGACGATTTCACTGTACTGATAACCGAACGAGCTACACCTTAGACCGAGTGTCGAGTCGATTACAGATGACAATGTGGAGTCAAATTGCTCCATGATTGAAAATATTCCTCCAAAAGGAGTGAGCTTCTCGGATTTTATTTGTATTTTTGCCATGCCTGATGAGGTTTTGTTTGATTATTTTTTTGCAACACTAAGTTAAGTGAATCCTCTGACATGGCAAAATCCTGAGCAACTTTTTGTTGCTCAGGTACTTAAAAAAAATATTTTATAATAGTGTTGCGGAATTAAGGATGACAAAAAAGAAATTGCCCGTTCGTTTTACGGGTCAGCACTTTACTATTGATAAAGTGCTAATAAAAGATGCAATAAGACAAGCAAATATAAGTAATCAGGATACGGTTTTAGATATTGGGGCAGGCAAGGGGTTTCTTACTGTTCATTTATTAAAAATCGCCAACAATGTTGTTGCTATTGAAAACGACACAGCTTTGGTTGAACATTTACGAAAATTATTTTCTGATGCCCGAAATGTTCAAGTTGTCGGTTGTGATTTTAGGAATTTTGCAGTTCCGAAATTTCCTTTCAAAGTGGTGTCAAATATTCCTTATGGCATTACTTCCGATATTTTCAAAATCCTGATGTTTGAGAGTCTTGAAAATTTTCTGGGAGGTTCCATTGTCCTTCAGTTAGAACCTACACAAAAGTTATTTTCGAGGAAGCTTTACAATCCATATACCGTTTTCTATCATACTTTTTTTGATTTGAAACTTGTCTATGAGGTAGGTCCTGAAAGTTTCTTTCCACCGCCAACTGTCAAATCAGCCCTGTTAAACATTAAAAGAAAACAGTTATTTTTTGATTTTAAGTTTAAAGCCAAATACTTAGCATTTATTTCCTGTCTGTTAGAGAAACCTGATTTATCTGTAAAAACAGCTTTAAAGTCGATTTTCAGGAAAAGTCAGGTCAGGTCAATTTCGGAAAAATTCGGTTTAAACCTTAATGCTCAAATTGTTTGTTTGTCTCCAAGTCAATGGGTAAACTGTTTTTTGGAAATGCTGGAAGTTGTCCCTGAAAAATTTCATCCTTCGTAGTTCAAAGTCGGGTGGTTGTCAAGATGATTTTTCTGGTTTGGTGTCGTCTTTTAAGCTGCCGCATAACGAAAAATGGTAGCCGTAGTTGCCGGATTTACAGCACTTTCGTATCAATTTAGCACTTCGGTTCGTTAAAAGCACCAAAGTATCAAGTTGGCACGAAAGCCGGCAATTATCGGCTACCATATGTTAGTGGCATTTATCATTTCATTATATTCATTTGCTTTAACGCATTTTTTGTTACATTAATTCTCGATGAAATAAAATCATCAACATTCAATCCGTCTGTCGGAATTACATTTGTTGCAAAAAAATAAACATTAGATTTTGTTTCAACATAACCAACAAACCAACCATTATATTTTTCTTCTATCGAACTTAATCCAGTCTTACCGCTTAAAATGTAATTTTCAGTTCGCTCAATTTCCATAATATTTTTGACAATCTTTATTGTCCTATCAGAAATTGGAAATTTTGAAAAATAGAATTTCCTTAAAAAGTCGATTTGTTGTTTTTGAGATATTTTTGAATTTCCTTCAAGCCAAAAATTGTCAATCGTTAAACTGTCAAAAATCATATTTTTATACTCAAATTTTTCTAAATATTCTTTCATTTTAATTGTTCCGATTTTCCTTGCAATTTCCTGATAGCAAGGAACACAGGAAATTCTAAAAGCATCTTTAAATGATAAATCTTTTTCCCAAATATCCATTTTTCTCTGCTCGCCATTCCATTTTAAAATAGTTGTATCATTTTCAATAATGCCTAATTCAACAGCAATTATAGAATTTGGAATTTTGAATGTTGATGCAGGTAATTTTCCGTTTTTAGCCCAATCAAAGTCATTTGAGTAAAAAGTATTCTTGTCGTTATCATAAATTAGAATTGAACCATTTACTTGAAAACTATCTAAAATTTTGTCAAAATCAGAAATTTCTGTTTCAATTATGTTTTTATTCGTTGTTGTGTTACAGCAAACAAATAAAAATATCATTGAAATAAAAACTACAAATAAAATATTTTTCATTTATTGTCTAATTATCGTTTGTTTTTGTTGCCACTAACGGGAAACGCATTGGCGAAGTGGCGGATAAATTGGACAAAAAGTTCAATTTAGCAGTGACGTAGCCGATGTGTTTCCACAGAAGCTAAATTATTAAAAAAAGCTGAATGTGGAACACATTCGGCGGAATAAAATGCACAAAAGTTGAGTTTGGCACTTAACCCGCCATTTTGCCAATGCGATGTTATATGCCGTATTTTTTGATAAGATAATTTAAGTCAGCTTCGTTTAAAATTCTAATGTTTGCTTTTTTTGATTGGTTTAAGTCGTTTATTTTTTGGATTTTTGACCAACCACAATCTTCACCTGCAAAAACAAAATCTACTTTACCTGTTATTCCTGATTTTATTTGTCCACCAATTTTCATTAGAAAAGTTTTTATTTCTTCTCTTTCTATTGAAAAGTTGCCCGTAATAACTATTCCTTTTCCTATTAAATCAATGTTTTCAAGTTCGTTTTGAGTTATTTGATAATTTGATAAATGCTCTTCATTTTCTTCTAAAACATCTTCACTTGGTTGATTGAAATAATTATTATTTGTTTTAGGCTGGTCATCAATTTTTCTTATTAGTTCTTGATAACTTGGATACTTGTCAGTCAATTCGCCAAATATTAAAGCACAAAGTTTTGCATCGAATTCTGGGTCGTGATGATTTGTTACTTCTAAGTCCAAACTCTCTGCTAAATCTTTTATTTTTTTAGGCATCCCAAGTTTATCTGCAAATAACATTGTGTCAATATAACTTATGACATATGGTTTTAAATTATAATGTTCATATAGATTTTTCTGATTATCCGTTTATGCACCTGTTATATTCGCAATTACTAGTCTGTCAAAGAGTTTGTCTCCAAAATACCGTCTGTTTAATTTGTAAATAAACTCGTTGAGATACAACTGTAAGTATTTCCTTTTGATTTTATGGTAGTTGCCCAGCAATGTCCGTTTTGCATTACTGATTGCGATATGCACCCATTTGAGTGTTTCCTTGGTGGTTTTGGCGTCTGATTTCTCGGTGACGTGCAATTCCACCAGATCGGAGATGTCAACGTAAGAAGTGCTTTTGTCCGAAAATACGATGGCATCATCCTCCATGCAGTCCCTGACCACGCCGTTGATTCCTTCACTTTGATGGCTATCCAGTACCCTGGCCTTGAAATAACGCACATGCTTCTCCTTTTTGCCCGTTTCGATATCTTCCAACGGGGTGCTTTCGGCCATCACCGCAACGTTCTGCTTTCCCTCGGCTCCCCGGCCACGTGTACCCTTGCCTCGCTCGATTTCCTTACTGGCCACCGAAAAGTAACCCTCATCCAGTTCTATCATCCCTTCCAGTGTATACCTTGCATCCCGGTTGCCCATCGCCCTGCGGAGTTTGTGTACCATCGCCCATACCGGTTCGTAACGCTTCAATCCTAATTGCTTCTGGAGTTCGTTGGTGGAGAATCCCTTTTTTGTGCAACTCATCAGGAACATCGTTTTGTACCACACCAGAAACGGCAGCTTGGAGCTCTCCATGATCGTACCGCTGCGCAACGAGGTGCGGAAACGGCAACCTTTGCATTCATAACTCCATTTACCCTGTAACCAATAATGGGAAGTGCCCCCGCATCGCTTGCAGACAACCCCTTCCTTATCACGCTGCTCCTTGAAATGCAAACGACAATCTTCCTCCGAACCGAAATGAGCCGTAAAACTGAATATGTTCATAATCCCTGCTTTTTGAGCGCTAATATACTAAAAATATTAGGTGTGTTTGCGGAGAATCAGATTAACAAAGATTCTGTAAAAATATTGAATCAATATCTTGTAGAATTTATGGCCGCTAAAAGAATGGATTTGATATGTTGTTGCCAGTCAGAAATTGAATTTGATTTAGGAGCTATTGATTTGCCATTCGAAATAGAATGTACAAATGGTAAATTTAAGGATATCAGCCCAAATGCTAAATCTAACTATCAAATCTGTATATCACCACACTTTGCTAAAATTCAAAGCTGGTTTAATGGTAAGATCATATTTAACCATGAATCATTGAAAAGTATTATTGAACGGATGAAGACAAGTGTCAACTATATTATAGGAACAGATGTTAATGGTGCTCCGATAGCTTCTACGGTTGCAACAGATCCTTATACTCCTGTTTTTTTTGATAAAAAAGTACAAGCGTATTATAATTATCAAGGATGCCGTATAGAAGAATTACGTATCATAAGTCCTAACTTCACCTTAAGGTGCGATAATGACCATAATGATTATGTGGTGGTGTTTTTACGTGATATTCAAGACCTTCCTTATCGCGAACAATGTATATGGAAAGGTTTTAATATTACTCCTGACGGCAGAACATTTAGCAAACTTTTTCAAAAAACGATAATTGAAGGCAAATGGAATGGTGTTGCACAGTCTATAGACTTTGTCTTTCGAGATTTGTATAAAACCTTTGTCGCTAAATGGGAGGAGAAGTATGGTTGGAAACTGTTTAAGTCATTAAATGGAATCCAGGCAGAATATTTCAATCAAATTTGTATTCTAAATAGAGATGATTATGAAGCTCTTACTGACCTTGTAAAATATTTATCACTATTGCTACAAGAAAGCCTTGATTTGGAAATGATGGAAATGATTATTCCTGCTAAAACTGAAATCAAAGAAAAAGTAGTAAATGGTGAAAAAACTAAGGAATCAACTAAAGAAAAACCCTTATCACATCTTGATAGAATTTTAGAAACACTCAATATTGAAGGCTACAATTTTATTGTATTTCTCAGGAATCTTCAATCCTTACGTTCCTATATGCTTCATCGAAATAGTAAGAAATTAGATAAAGACAAAAAAAGGGCTTTTGAGTATTTCGGCTTAAATGAAGATAAATCAAATTCCCAGTCGGTTTCAAATAATGTATTATCGCTCGGTGCAACAGCTATTTCAAATATGATAAAACAATTGTAAATACATGTGTTATTACATCAAGATCTACATCTTTCAAAATTGAATCCTTTTCTATCCGGCTTTCCCCACCCGAAAATTAAGGTATGATGTCTGTGCCGCGGTCCGCCCTCCACTCCAAGGTACGGAAGGCTGTGCCCGATCAACGGCAGTCTGCATCATACCGCTTCATGCCGGAGCTTCGACCTGTCGAAACAACCGGTATTCCGCTATATGGGCATCCTGCCTGGTTGTTGCTCCGGCACATTCCGCCTTCTGTCCGTAGCTTTTCTTTCCGGGCCGACGGCGTCGTGGGCAAACGGTGACACATTCTGCTTGTGCCGTCCGTCGTGCCTCCGGCATGTCACAGGCAGAAAGAGTCCCCATTTTGTTTGCCCGGCAGACCGTTTCTTTTACCCGCCCAAGCCGTCATTCATCACTTTTATAAACATCCCCTTATATATACGGGACAATTCTGCCTTTTATATCTGTATCGGGATTACCTTCTCTCGTCATACCTTGCCTGCCGCCGCGTAGGTTTTATCAGGTGCGAATGTAGGCTGTCGCGCCTGATTCTTCCGTTTTGAAGTGCATTTTGAAGGAAAATCTTCCTTGCCGGGCAAGAGTATTTTGCTTCAAAAAAACGTCGAATGGGCTGTACCGACATCCTTGTCATGCACCATAAAACCCCAAGGCGGTCCGGCAGAAAGGATCCGACCAGAGGGAAGAAAAAAACAAAGTCACAGGTAATGGCAGGACTAACCACCTTGCCGCAAAACATTTTCAAATTATGCTATACATTCACACTATCGGTCGCATCGGAAAGGATTGTCAGGTTATCGAGGGTACACACGGTTCGTTTATTGCTTTTGACATGGCAGTAGATGACTTCTCGCACGGAAACGCCGTTACCACATGGGTAAGGGTACGCAGCAACAAGGAAAACCATATCCGCCTCTCCGAATACCTCACCAAAGGGCGCATGGTCCTTGTCGGGGGAACATTGTCAACTTCACTGTGGAAGGACAAAAACGGCGACAGCCAGATCCAGCTCTCCATCACGGCGGATGCCCTGGAGTTCATCAATACCGGTAAACGGGAAGGTACAACCTCCGAAGCCGACGGCCAAGCCGCAGCTGCCGATAACGCACCAGTTCCTCCGGCGGACATGCCACAGGACGGGGAGGAAGACCTTCCGTTCTGACATCTTCCGGAAAACGGTCACGGATGTAGTATTTACTAATTGTAGTAATTTAGGAGATTAGTAAATCCCGGGTTACGAAAAATAGTAGATACTACATTTAGTGGCTAAGTCTTTTAGTAGAGTAGTAAATACTACGATACTAAAATATGTTATAGTAGTAAAATAGTAAATACTAATTGTAGTGAAGACTAAAAATAGTATTATCTTTGTACCAGAACATTAAGACTCTGAATCATGACAAAAATTATAGCAGTTCTGAATCATAAAGGTGGGGTCGGAAAGACAACCACTACCATAAATCTCGCTGCCGCACTGCAGCTGAAGAAAAAACGTGTGCTCCTGATCGACATGGACGGTCAGGCAAACCTCACGGAATCCTGCGGCCTGTCCATCGAGGAAGAACAGACCGTGTACGGGGCGATGAAGGGCGAATACCCTTTGCCGCTGGTCGAACTGAACAACGGCCTTGCCATCGTTCCCTCGTGCCTTGACCTGTCGGCTGCCGAATCGGAACTTATCAACGAACCTGGCCGGGAACTGATACTGAAAGGGCTGATTGCGAAGCTGCTTGACAGCCGGAAATTCGACTATATACTGATTGACTGTCCGCCATCGCTGGGACTGCTCACGCTCAATGCGCTTACCGCATCGGACTTCCTGATTATCCCGGTACAGGCACAGTTCCTCGCCATGCGCGGTATGGCAAAGATTACGAATGTGGTTAAAATCGTCAGGGAACGCCTGAATCCGGGACTGAGCATCGGAGGTATCGTGATCACCCAGTTCGACAAGCGCAAGACGCTTAACAAAAGCGTGTCCGAGCTCATCAACGATTCTTTCTGCGACAAGGTGTTCAAGACCGTCATCCGGGACAACGTGGCTCTGGCGGAAGCTCCTATCAAGGGTCTGAACATTTTCGAGTATAACAAAAACAGCAACGGGGCCAAGGATTATATGGACTTGGCGCTGGAGGTACTGAAACTAAAGTAAAAACAATATGGGCAAAAGCGATTTATTGAAAGACGGTATGAAAAGCGGCCTTGACGGGCTGCTTTCATCAACCAAAAAATCCCCGCAGAAAAAAGAAACGGTTCCGGCCAAGGCGGAAAAGGAACCGGCGGTGCATTGCAACTTCGTCATTAACAAGAGCATTCATACCAGGATGAAATACCTGGCCATCGAAAAGAACATGTCTCTCCGTGACATCGTCAACGAGGCCATGAGAGAATATCTGGAGAAGCATGAAAAATGATTGAAAATTTGAAAGACGCACTATGAGAGAAATAAATCCCAAAGAAACCACCCGTGCATACGCATTTGAGCTTTGGATGAAAGCCCCGATGCCGATGGTTACATTTTTCAAGACTTTGGATGTCAGTCGTCTGGTCAAAATCAGCAAAAAGTCAGGTATGAAATTCAATATGCTGATGTGCTGGTGCATCGGCAAGGCGGCAAGCGGTATCAAGGAATTTTATATGCTGCCTGTCGGAGACAAATTGATGCAATATGATGCCATTGCGGTTAATACCATTGTTATGAACAAGGACAATGAGGTCAGTTCATGCGATGTGCCCTTTTCTGATGATTTGCAGCTATTCAATGAAGATTATCTGAAATTGACAACGGAAGTAGCACAAAGCTGTGAGAACCACGACTTGACTGAAAGCATGGTAATAGGAACTTCCGCACTGGCCCAATATGAAATTGACGGTGCGGTAGGTATGTACAGCGGTATCTTCAACAATCCGTTTATAATATGGGGCAAGTACCGTAAGGGGTTCTTCAGGACGACACTGACGGTTTCATTCCAATTCCATCACACTCAAATGGATGGGGCACATGCTGCAAAGTTCCTGGATCGCTTGCAGCAGGAAATCAATAAATTACTTGTATAGCGATGAATATGGAAACACAAAGATTGATACTTCGTCCCTGGACAGAAAACGATGCAGAGTCTCTTTATAATTATGCCAAAGATCCTGCTATCGGCCCCATTGCCGGGTGGCCTCCTCATACATCTGTGGAAAACAGCAGAGAAATAATACGCGATATCCTTTCTGCACCCGAGACATACGCTGTAGTATTGAAAGAAACCAATGAACCGATAGGCAGTGTCGGAATTATGTTCGCTGATGGCGTACACAGTGCGGATATGCAGGATGGAGATGCAGAAATAGGATATTGGATAGGTGTTCCTTATTGGGGACAGGGACTTATACCGGAAGCCGTACAACGTTTGTTGAAGCGTTGCTTCGTCGAACTTGATGTGAAACGGGTCTGGTGTGGACATTATGACGGAAACATCAAATCCCGCAGGGTAATGGAAAAATGTGGATTCAAGTACCATCACACAGAAGAAGGAAAGACTTCTCCGTTAGGAGATATCCGTACAGAACATTTTACTTTGCTTACCAGAGAGGACTGGAAAAAACGGTAAGAGAAATATAAAAATGTCCCATGATAAGAACTACGATAAAATCATTTATACAGGCTGATTTGGAATCTGTCTGGCATTCTGTCACTTCACTTTACGACTATTCATGGCGAAGTGACATAAAGGACATAGAAGTTTCCGACGAGCGCCATTTCAGGGAGATAAGTAATGAAGGCTATGTCACCTGTTTTACTGTTACTGTTATAGAGCCTTTTCTAAAATATTCATTTCTTATGGATAATGTGAACTTTTCCGGGGAGTGGACGGGACATTTCAGACAGGCTGAAAATGGAACGGAAGTGATTTTTACAGAGTCAATTAGCCTAAAGAAATGGTGGTTATATCCTTTTGCATTGTTGTATTTGAAATTACAGCAGAAACGGTATATAGCTGACCTGAAAAGAAAATGTGAACAAGAATGAACGGATCGGCCAAGTATATAATACGCCATTTGCAAGGTAGTGAGAACCATTTGCTAAGAGAATTTCTTTACGAAGCGATTTATATCCCTGAAGGAGTCAAACCGCCCTCAAAGGACGTGGTGGATTTACCTGAACTGAAACTGTATATTGAGGACTTCGGAAAGAAAAAAGATGACTTTTGTCTGGTCGCAGACTGTGAAGGGAAAGTGGTCGGTGCAGTATGGGTACGTATTATGAATGATTACGGACATGTGGATGACAGGACCCCATCGCTCTCCATATCCCTATATAAGGAATACAGGAGTAAAGGCATAGGAAGCCATCTTATGCGTGAAATGTTTCGATTACTTGAGAGCAAAGGATATAGTCGCGTCTCTCTGTCCGTACAAAAGGCGAACTATGCCGTCCGAATGTATCTAAAACTTGGATTTAAGATCATCCATGAGACTGAAGAGGAGTTTGTCATGCTTAAAGATCTCTCACTATCCTACTAAAGACGGACAACCTCTTATATATGTCATCTTCTTCAAGAAGACATCTCCCTATTATATTATAGATTACCGGTAAATTATCGGTAATCTTTTTCTTTTATAGTTCCATAGAACATTTCTTTTATAATTCATCTTTTACCGCTTTCCGGCTTCATTCCCGCCGCACCGGCCTTGGTTTTATCAGATGCAAAGGTCTGCTGTCGCGCTTGATCCTCCGGCTTGAAGTGCATTTCCTGCAAATTCTTCCTTTCTGTGAAAGAGTAATTGGCAGGAAAAGCCGTCGTATGAAGCTGTACCGACAGCTGTAAACCGCATCCATAAAACCCCAAGGCGGTTCAAACGGGAAAAGAACCGACCAGAGGGAAATAAAAAAACAATTCAAAATTGACATCGACATGGATAAAATAAGATTGGTAGTTTACAACGAATATGCACTGGGCTATATCATGCCCCAACAACCCGACAAGGTTTGCACATTGGCAGACAGGACTACGCTCGGCGCACCGTTCCGGACAATGCTTGAACCCTATTTCATCGGAAAGAACGATACCGTAAGGCTGGCCGGCAGGAAAGACTTCGACACGTTCCGGCTATCGTTCGGGGGGGTACGACAATACGCAAATGTACGAGTATGACACCAACCAACAGGAATAGCAGTAATCAGAAAATCAATGTATAACAAATCAAAATTTATGAATTATGGAAACAATGAACATTCAATCAGTAGCAGAGAAGAACATCGTATCAGTAGTTTTGGCAGATATTCAGCCGAGTAACTATAACCCACGCAAGAATTTTGATGTAGCAAGCCTTGCGGAATTGGCGGAAAGCATCCGTCAGCAGGGCGTCCTCCAGCCTATCGGGGTGCGTCCCATTGCGGAGAACCGCTTTGAAATCATATTCGGGGAACGCAGGTATCGTGCCTCACTCATGGCAGGACTGGAAGAAATTCCGGCAATCGTTCTGAATGTTTCGGACGAGACCGCCGAAGAAATGGCGGTGACGGAAAACCTGCAACGCAAGGATGTAACCCCTATCGAGGAAGCAAACGCCTATCAGAGGCTGATAGAAAGCGGACGGCACGACATTCAGTCTTTGGCCATGCAGTTCGGCAAGAACGAGACCTATATCCGCACCCGACTGAAGTTCGTCTCCCTTATCCCCGAAATAGCAGAATTGTTGGAAAAGGATGAAATCACTATCAGCGTGGCAAGCGAAATTTGCCGATATGGCGAGGACATCCAGAGAGAGGTTTTCGACAAGCACTTGAAAGAGGGTATCATGTTTGGCAGTTGGCGAGGCATGAAAGCGACCGAGGTGGCAAAGAACATCGAGCGCCACTTCACGACAGACCTTGAACGCTACAACTTTGACAAGACCCTTTGCCTGTCATGCCCCCATAATACCAACAACATGACATTGTTCTGTGAGGGAACATGCGGAAAATGCGCCAACAAAGGCTGTCTTGATGAAATGAATGCCGCATTTTTGACGGAAAAGGCAATAGAGACCATTAAGGCTTATCCTGCACTATCTCTAAGCCATGACGCATATTGCTATAATGCGGATGCGGTTAATCGCCTCAAGGAAATGGGCTATGAGGTTGTGGCACTGCAATGCAGATACAAAGACTACCCGACACTTCCCGAAGAGCCTGAAGCCGGAGAATATGATACGGAAGACGAATATAAGGAAGCTAAGGTTGAGTATGAGCAGGATATGAACGATTATATGGAAGAGGGCAAGGAACTTGTACGCAGGGCAGAAGTAGGCGAAATATCGCTCTTCGCACGGATTGGGAACGAAGACATTGTCAAATGTTATGTGGAGAATTCCATGATGAATGCCGTCAGTGGACAACAGGCAGGACAGGAACAGCTTTCCCCGATTGAAAAACTGGACAAGCAGGACAAGCGAAACAAGGAGATTGCCAGGGAAAAGACCGTGGAAGATACCAAAAAACAGATTTTGGAAGTGGATATGACCGAAACCAAGTTCGGGGCTGACGAAGAAAAGATGATTTATTTCTTCCTGCTTTCATCGTTGAGAAAGGAACACTTTGCCGCCGTTGGCATAGAGGGAGAACATTCGCCCTATCTGTCCAACGAGGACAAGACAAATATTGTGGCCAATCTTACCCCAAAGGCAAAAGCCGTCATCCGCAGGGATTTCCTGATTGAGAATTTCAAGAACGCATACGGAAGCAACGCCATAGCCGACATGTTGCTTGAATTTGCAGGAAAACACATGCCGGAAAGACTTGCCGACATCGAGAACGGACATAATGAAGTTTACGAAAAAAGACATCAGCGCATCGAAGAAAAGAAAGCCGTCCTTTTGGTGCAGGAACAGGCCAAACAGGAAGCAGAGCAGACTGAAGCCGATGCGGACAACGAAAAACAACCTCAATCCCAAGAGGTTGCTGCTTGACCATAATTCATAGTTGATTTCAGATGCAGGGCGGAGAAATCCGTCCTGCTTTTCTGTTGAGTGCCGGAGGCAGACCGGCGCCGCCTGACCTTTTTTATACACCTCCCTGTCTTTCGGCAGTCTCCGTCTGCTGAAACAGTACGGACCGGGTTCTGGCTGATTCCTACAGGCCGCACGGGCGGTCTTCCGTCATCGGCCGGCCCGGATAACCTTTATAGCCGGACCTCTTATAATACCCCGGTAGTCTCAACATTTGTTTTCAGCGAAGTTACAGCATCTTTCCGGACAAACGCAAGATCCGGGTGAATTTGGGAAACAATCTCCAATCCTGCGGATAGTATTCTTTCCCAAAATCTTGCACGAAGTCCAGACAGAGCTGTGCACGGGCGAAAAAAATTGTTTCACCTTAAATCTTCGTTATTATGAATACATTTTCTTTCCCTCAGATTTCAGTAAATTACAAGGATGCCGATGCTGCAAAACGTACCTTGGTAAACTCCTCCAGAGTGAGCTACGACATCTTCAAGGAGGCATACGATGAATGTATGCAGCATCATGAGGAATGCTGGGTGATGTTCCTCAATCAAGCCAACAGGCTTCTCGGACTCTCCTGCATATCAAAATGCGGCATCAGCCAGACCGTTGTGGATGTCCGTATCATCCTGCAGACGGCTCTTCTGGCCCATGCCTCGGGCATAATCCTCAGCCACAACCACCCGTCAGGCAACATGGTGGCCAGCTCCAGTGACAATGCCATCACAAGCAAACTCAAGAAAGCCTGCGAAATCCTTGACATCACTCTCCTTGACCATATCATCCTCTCGGATACAGGCTATCTGAGCTACGCGGACGAAGGGATGCTTTGACAGCATCTCTTTTCACGGCAAATCCCGTTATACTGCCGCCCTCATGTGCGCCAGGCGGAGACTGTTATAAAACCTTCATGCACGACGGCAGCCCTGGGCTGCTGTAAGCACTCCGGTCCGGATCTGTGGCTGATGACGGAATCCGGCACGGGCCGTATTCTGCCATCGGCCGCTCCGGGAACCTTTATAGCGGCACCTGTTTTAACGCCGTCCGTCATAAGCCCCCGCCACCACCCTTATCCCTTTCTATTTTCCCTCTTGTATTGACATGAGAGTCATTTCTTCTTTCGTCGTCCTTCCCGTCGCCGCGTGGACTTTACTGGTGCGAATGTAGGCGGTCGAGCCTGTTCCCTCCGTTTTGAAGTGCATTTCCTGCAAATTCTTCCTTTCTCTGAAAGAGTAATTGGCAGGAAAAAACATCGGGAGAGGCTTTGACGACCGTCTATCGATGCACCGTAAATCCCGAAGCGGCTCCTCCGAAAAGGAGGCCGAACAGAGGGAAGAAAAACAAAATCGTTAAATATCAGAATTATGGACAAGGACATCAAAGAAAGCAGAGAGTACCGTCTCGCTAAAGACTGGGAAATGGCAGTCAACAATTACAGTTTCAATCCGGCTCGATTTGCAGCAGCAATACCGACCATGCACCCGACACTGCAGCAAAGCCTGTATAGGTTGATTAAAGAGTGCATCAAGGTTATGGCGGATGACAGCCGCAGGTACGACGAACGCAATATGGCTTCGCACGAGGAAGCGAAATGTATCATGGAGTACCTGAAAGAACACGGGAGAAACATACCATTAAAGTGATAGACCGATGAAAAAGAAAGAGGTGGAATTTGCCGGCAGAACTTATTCTTGCCGTGTGGTGAAATCAAATGAAGGTGAAGAACTCCTTATCGGCTCAACAGGTTTGCTTGACGCACTCCAGCCCGGTAGTTTCGACAGCGAGAACGAGGGCTTTGCGAGTAAGGAGGCTGAGAAATTATACGATGAGATTTTTTTCTTCACCGATGCCGGAAGTCTTGAGCTGCCGGATGACGAGCTGGTTGAGATGCTGAAAGAAGACAACCCGGAATGGTTTGAATAAAATGAATATATAAATCTATTAAAAATCAAGATTATGGATAAAGAGTATGTAATGAGAGTGGCTGCGACAATTCGCGAACAGCTGGTAACGATGACCGACACGCCGGTCCTTATGTCATGGGGCATCGGGGAGTTTATGGCAACAGTATTCAATGACCTGCCGGGACTGAAATTCCATGTAAACGGAAGACTCTTCCAAGGGGAAGTGCTGATCTGTCTGAACGGCTCGGACTATTATGAAGTATATCTCCGGAACGGGACAGACATAGAGTGCCTCAGTGACGAAGTCTGCTTCGATGAACTGGGAGAACTGATAGACCGCCATATTGAAAGCGGAACTGACAAAGAGGAATATGCACGCTTCTGTGAACAGGCAGCCATGTCATTCGGATTTGGCAATTGAGGAAGTACTGTACTTATAGGCTAACCCCGAAGGCTCGCGTCTGAACCTCCGGGGTTATTGCTGTGTTATGGATGTGTTTTGTCCTTGTCTGTATCTTGATTCTCACACCGGTTCCCTTGTTTGTCAATGTAGTACCAGTCATCACTTTCCCAATACCAGTGCTCGCTGCCGGAGCCTGCCACCTCTTTCCGTTCCCCCGAATCGGTGACTTTCGCCTTGCCACCCTCGAATGGATAGCCGAAGGCAAAACGAGGACGGATGACGGTCTTGCCTGTCTCGTCTGCGTAACCGATACGCCCTTTCCGGTCCACTATGCGGTACAGTCCTTCACTTACATAGTCGTCTCCGTTGTCATATTGAAACGCTGCATAATGTCTTGCACTGCCGCAACTGCACAGCAGCAATACGGCACTCAGATAAATGATAATCTTGTTCATGATGCGGGTTGTTTTCATTTGATAATCTGTATTTGTTAATGTCAAGGCAGCAGGAACTGCATGTTGAAACGGCAGAACAGCATCCTTCTTTCCCTGATTATATTCATGTCTTCTTTTCTCCATATTCCATTCAATGATACCAAGTAAAAAGCCAGAAGATTAAACACAAATCAATCAGCCACAGACCAAGCGGCAATAGTAACTGAAGCCAGAAATATTTTTTATCCTTTTTTTTCAGGATATCGGCGGTAATAGGCTTGTTCTCTCGCTTTTGTGAAATATTTCTTTTCTATCCTGGAAAATTGACGGAAATACACCGAAAGATTCTCCCTTCTTTTTTACTCTTCAAAAAGCAGCAGATATTCCACCTTCCTTCTCCGCTCGATGCTCGGAACTACCTTGCCTTTATAGCAGCGGAAGGAAATGTACTCCTTGTAAATATCCCTGTTTCCGGCTTCCAGTTTTTGTATCAGCTTGCTTTTGGGAAAGTCTTTGCTACCTAAAAGCCGGTACGGGCCTACCTGGTAGGCAAGACACGAGAGCAACGTAGAATCACGCCCGAATCTGCTGAACAGACGGCAAAGTTTCATCATGTCCGCTCGCAGGATGGAGTCTCCCTGAGCTTTTGTGATGTCGTTGGTAAAACTCTCTCCGGGAAGAACCTTATGACCCCATCCCACATAGGGCCAATGTTTTTTCTCACCATGCCAACCCTCATAGTATTTCGTGCATCTGATTGCCCTCTCCAGCGGTGGCAGCTTGTATATGGACAGTTGGGCAGTTCCCGTTTCTGTCCCATGCCTTTCCTTCCCATAGACTGTTGCCACTGCAGATACCAGCAGTATGATGACAAACATCCTTACGTGCTTCATTTCGCACCCCGTTTGTTCAACACATCCTTGATCATCTCCTTCACGTCCTGACCCACCTGCACGAAGTTCTTGTACAGGATGCGTTCCCGTTCCTCCCTCGATTTGAAGGTGTAGAATCTCGGCAGCGGCACATACGCGGCTTCCTCTTTCTTTATCTCTCCCATATCGAAGTCCGTCTTGCAGAAAAACTTTGTGGTCTTGAACTCTTCCGACTCCTGAATGTTCATCGAGCCGCCTACGCCGGTCTTGGTTTTCACGAAGTCCCTCGCTGTCTGCCCGCATATCCATCCCGTTGCCATATCGGAAATCTTTGATGCCGGCACCAGACTGTCCATGTTCTCGTTCAGGTTAATGCTGGTCTTGTCACGGTCAATGGTCACGCCCTTCTTCACTTGCACGACCTTACCGAAAATGTCATTCGACAGCCATTCCAGTGTCTCTTTCGAGCGGGCCGAACCGCTGACCACGTTACCCACGGTCGTGATGATCTTCTGCATACCTACCTTGCCGTAGTCGGCCTCCAGCTGCGGCAGCTCCTGGAATCCCAAGGTCACGCTCACCTTGTTGCTTCGGGCAGTTCCTATCAGTCGGTCTATCTTGTGGAAATACAGCGTCGGCAGCTCGTCCACGATGATGCTCACCGGGATGTTCTTCCCTTGGCCTGTATTCACTCGGGTGACAAGACGGTTCAGGATAAGGGCGTTCAGCGCACCGATAATGCTCTCCATCTCCGGGTCGTTGGCGATGAGCAGGTAGCTCGGGTTCTTCGGATCGCTCACCTTCAGGTCAAAGTCATCCCCGTCACGGTGGAATATCCAGTACGATTCCTTGGTCGCCAGACGGGACGTATAGACACGCAGCGTACCGATCATACCTTCCAACTGCTCCATGGCCTTGTTCCTGAAGGCAGTCTGGAACGGCCCGAGCAGCGGTGCCACCTCGTTGTCAGTCTCCAGTACCTCAAAGATGGTCTGATAACTTTCGTTCAGGAACGATAATATGTGCGGCATGTCCGAATACTTTCCCAGCCAGTAGGCCGGCTCCACGATGTTGCCGCCCTCTTTGTCACGCACGACTCCGGTCGGCTTCCAGAATTTGGTTTCCGGGTCCTGACGTTTCTCCGCATACAGCATGTTTCCGTCCTTGTCATACGGCTCCCGTTCGTAATTGACAAAGAAATAGATGCAGGCAGCAAGGAAGTTCACAGCGGATGTCTGGAAAAACTGGTCGCTTCCGCCGCCACCTTCCTTCTTGCCCTTCTGCAATGACTCGAGCAGGGTTTCCGCCGTCTCACTGGCTGCCGCCAGGTTGTTGATGTATTTTGCCTGAATAGGATTGACACGACGGCTGTATTCCACGTCCACGAAGTTGATCATGTTGAACTTGCACCCCTTGGGAACTCTTCCAAGTTTCTCGTTCAGCTTGTAATGGTAGTAAAGCTTCGTGGCAAGTGTCGGGAATTTATAGTCATATACAACCATGGCAAACCCCTTGGCACTGTGCTGACGGATGAACGGTTCAATGATACTGAATGTTTTACCCGAGCCGGGAGTTCCCACGACCCACGTCCCGCGGAAAGGGTTGCTGATACTGACCCATCCCTTGCGGAACTTCCCCTTGTAATAGTAGCGCATCGGGATATTCACGCTGTATTTGTTCTCCTGAATCTCTTCGCTCTGCTCGAAACTCTCGTTCTCGAAGTTGAAGCGGTCCTTCATCAGGCCCTCCTTGATGAACTTGGAGATATTGTCCAGGGCTATATGTACCAGTATCACTCCCACGAGCGAAGCCGCCATGTATAGGATACGGTTCAGCGGCAGCGTATAGAGCCGCATTTCCATCGGATGTCCGAACAGCCATACGGACAGGACAAGCAGAAGCAGTCCGCCGGTCAGGGGAAAAATCACCTGCTTGCGGGCGTTGAACTCCAGATGCTTCTTGTTCCTCGTACCGATACAGGTGATGCAGATCAGCAGTATCGTGGCTATCTTGCTGTACACGAGATGGCCGTCCTGATAGATCGTCCATCGCTTGATACGTCCGTGGATGTCAGTCAGTATGCCGCCCCACTGGTCGAATACTGCCGGGTCAATGGCATACTCGAAGAACTCCAGCAGAACCGACACATAGACGACTGCACGGAATATCTTGTAGAATCCTTGTAACTCTTTGCTTTCTTCCATTTTTTATAGCTTTTTTATTGGGTTGTGGTTCTGATCGCCTCGGATATTGTTGGACTTGATTATTTTGATTCAGACGAAAATAAATGTCATGTTTTTGCAGTAAAAAACAAGACTTTTCTTATATTTGCATCCGGAACAAAACGATTCGATTATGGTGATTACTAAACAGGTACAGGAAATACTGGACGCCACGCCTCCGGGCAAGGTGCTTACCATTGCCGATTTCAATGTGCTGCCGGAGTACCAGCCTGCGTTGGTCAAGGCACTCAGCCGTCTGGTGGCAGAAGGCTCTATCTGCAAGATTGCCAAAGGACGGTACTACAAGCCTAAACAGACGGTGTTCGGCACATTGAAGCCTCCGGTGGCAGAGGTGGTCAAGGACCTTCTGGAACGTAACGGCAAGCCAATCGGCTATATGACCGGTACGGCAGCATTTGCGCAGTTGGGGTTGACGACACAGATCACATCGGCCATTACGATAGGCACGAACAAATACCGCCGGCCTATGAAACGGGGCGAATACAGCGTGTCCTTCCTTGTACAGCCTAATGCAATCACACGGGAGAACATTCCTCTGCTGCTGATCCTTGACGCGCTCAAATTGCTCCGTGAGATTCCGGCAACATCACCTGACGATTGTGTGCGGGGCGTTGCTCGGCTGATAGCCGCTCTGTCCGAAGGCGATCTGGAGAAACTGGCGGACCTGGCCGAAAATTACCAGCCGTATGTCCGGGCATTGCTGGGTGCCATTCTGGACAGTCTTGGAGCTGACACCCGACAATTGCGTGCGACACTCAATGGGGTCACGACCTACAAACTTCCTGTCACCGCACAGGCTTTACCCACCAAATTAAAATGGAACATCGTATGAGACTACACGAGAATCAGCAACTGTTTGCCGATGCCATAGAAGCGGCTGCACGTCCGGTACAGGACGGCGGACTCGGCATCAAGAGTATCTTTATCGAGAAAGACTATTGGATCTGTCGTTCGCTGTCGCTTATGGCTACCGGAGACAAGGATAATCGTGCCATTTTCAAGGGCGGAACTTCCCTGACCAAGGCCTACGGCATCGGGGCACGTTTCTCCGAGGACATTGACGTGGCCATCGCCGAAGCATGGACACTGAGCGGAAACCAGCTAAAGAACCTCATACGCCGTACATCGAAGAATATGACAGCCGGACTGGAGGAACTGGTCATCCCCGGCATGACAAGCAAGGGATCGCATTACCACAAGGCGTTTTACACCTATCCACGGGCCATAGATACGGAACAGGTCGGAGCAATCCGGGCTGGGCAACTCCTGGTAGAAATCAACAGTTTTGCCAATCCATATCCTTTCGAGCGGCGTTCTCTCTGCAGTTTCCTGACAGAGTTCCTGCAGGCTACCGGCAACAACCGTATGATAGAGGAATACGGGATGCAGCCGTTCGAGGTCAATGTGCTTGACCGTCGCCGCACGCTGACCGAGAAATTGGTGTCACTCATCCGATGCTCGCTGGCCAATCTGTATATGCCGCAGTTGACGGCCAAAATCCGTCATTTCTACGATCTGCATCATCTGCTGAAAGATGAAGAGTGCCTCACGTATCTTCATAGCGATGCTTTCCCCGAAGATTTCAGGTCACTGCTCGAACACGACCGGCAGAGCTTTGACAAGCCCGAAGGCTGGCGTGACCGGCGACTGGAGGAGTCCCCGTTGATGACAGATCTGCCGCAGGTTTGGGGCAACTTGCAGACAGTTTACATGGGTGAACTCCCGGATTTGGCATATCGTGCCATTCCGGCCCCCTCGGATGTCGAGGAAAGCATACGTCGCTTGATGGCATTACTGCGTGAATTCGGCTCTGGTTTGTAATCGTATGTTGTCCAACAATGTCAAAGAACGCAATCGTATATCTCTGGTTTACCGGTTGATGGTTATAATCGGGCGTACCTTGTGCGCCTGTGTCTTGGGTGTTTCCTGTATGGCTCCGCTGCCCATCGAGTAAAGCCAGGCTTTTGCCGTTTCCTGTTCGGCCACTTCCGTGGATGTCCAGTACCAGCAGTCGCCGTCGGTCAGGGGCAACGGATCGCCCCCGCACTGTTCGATGACAGGATTTACCGTTTCCCGGATAGTATATAGCAGACGCATCTGTGCCACCGACGGAACGTATGCGCTCTGCCCGTAACACCAGAGGTCAAAGACCGCTTCCGCCATCGGCGAAGCCGTTTCCTTCGTTTCATATAGAGCGAATGTATTGGCATTGCCGTCATGTGCCGCGAGGTCCGCAGATGTGCCTTGGGCAATACCGAGGCTGTCGGCAAATGCCTGCGGGGTGATGTCCCACAGGTAAACCGCGTAGCCGTTTCCTTCCGCACCCTCATGCTGCCGGGTGTCGAACACGACGGCCACAGCCTTTTTCCCGGATTGCTGGTATTCCGTGTAGGACAAGGCCGTTCCGTCCTCGCACAGGACATGTCCCGGGCGGACAGCCGTGTCCGGTACGTCTATATGCGCGTCACAACCTGTCACGGCGACTGCTGCGACAAGTACCGGTACGAACCGGCTCACCTTTCTGAAAATGTTCTGTTTCATCTTTTCCCTTATTTTATCGGTAGTTTCACACCAAGGGCTACACCTACCCGAAGCAGATCCGCGCCCTTTATCATCAAATCACTCTTCGCCTGCCAGTACAGCGTCCATCCGGACCGCAGCACGTAATTGTGCTCGTAACCGAAATGCAGGCCGCCCAGGAACTTCTTCGTGTCGCTTCCTGCCGAAGCTCCTATACGCAGGTTGCCGTAATGATTGCGGCCCCGTACCACGCAAGGCTTGTATGCCACGCCAAAGCCATAGGTGCGGTAGTTGCGCCAGAAGGATTCCGGACAGATATGGCCGCACGGGCCGCATTCGGCCCACTGCAGGTAGCCGTTGGCAAAGAACTCCCACGCGTGCCGGTAGTTCATTTCATGTTCGTATGAAAACGTCACGTCCATACCGTTCCTGTAAAGCAGCCCGACCCCCAGTGAAAGACGGCCGCTGTTGCGTTGTGCGTTCGCGCTGAAGGCAAGGCACATGCAGGCAAACATCAGAATCAGAGTCTTTCTCATAATCATTCCTCCTCCAGCAGGTCAGCGTTAAACGAATCGGCAGACAACACATCCTCATAATCGATGTTCAGGCTGATATTGCGGCCGCTGATTTGCTTTTCCGTCATTTCGACAGTCAGCAGCTTGTCGTTCGGGAAGGTCATCTTCTTGATGACAAGCACATTCCTGTAGCCATGTCGGAATGTCTTTCCCGGTTCCAGTATCATCGCCGGAGTAAGCTCGATAGTCTGGGCGTTGGTGGCCTTGGCGAGTTTCTTGTCAACGAGCTTTACCCTGATCTCATCGATGTCGAAACGGATGTTCGTCTTGTTCTCTATGGAAAAGTCTATGAAGAAGTAGTCCCCGACAGAGTATATGTTGTTCAGGCGCATCACCATACGGTGTGCCTTGGTGGCCACATTCCTGATTCTCGCCGGAGAGTTCCAGATCCGTCTGGCAAAGCGCGTCATCTCGGCGGTTGACATCGATACTGCCGGATTGTTGTAGGCGTTGCGCTCGTGAGGGAGTATCTCCTTGTCCGTTACGGCTTCCTTAAGCCGTGTGGTGTAAACCAGCGCGTATTGCGTGCGGTAGCGTTCCGTGATGACGGTCACGATGGCAATCACCTCGCCGTCCTCGTGCCCGGCTTCTTTGGGTTTCAGCCGTACAATGTTGTCCAAAGGCTGGTCGCCAACCACCTTGTCGGTGGAAATGTCCACCATGCGTACCGGCTCCGATGCCGTGATGACGGTCGTCACCTGTTCGTTGACCGTCAGTTGTTCCATTTCCTCGTAGGTCGTCTGCGCCTGTGCATTCCGCGTTCCCAGCAGTCCGGCTGTCAGAAGAAATACCGTTCCGATTTTCTTGAGATTCATATTCATGTCGTTGATTGTTTATATTCCATTTGTTTTTCTTTTACCCTTATGTCGTCGTATGTATTCGCTCCAGTTCTTCCCGGATACGGAGTTCGGCGATGTCGCAGTACTCCTTCACGGTCTCGAATCCGATATAGTGCCGTCCCGAACGGATTGCGGCAATGGCAGTCGTTCCGGACCCGATGCAGTTGTCCAGCACGGTGTCCCCCTCGTCGGTGTAGGTGCGTATCAGGTACTCGACCAGTGCCACAGGCTTCTGGGTCGGATGATAGAATGCCCCTGTCTTGTGTTCTTTCGGGATGAAAATGACCGATGTCGGATATTTGTTGTCCGCCATGCGTACCGGTACCAGCTTCATCTCCCCGTAGCACCGGTTCGTGAAACTGCCTTCCGTCATGCTGCGTCCATGGTTTCTCCTTTCGGGAGGGCACGGTGTCATCTGCGGATGATACACGGGCTGCTTCATGTAGAACACCAGAATGTCCTCATGCTGGCGCAACGGCATCCGGTTGGCATTGAGATGGCCCGTAACACGGTCCTTCTGCCATACGAGGTTATAACGCCAGATTCCCGGTTGGGAAAGCATGAGATGCGCGGAGAATATTCCCTGGGCGAACAGGATTATCGGACTGTCCGGCTTGATAATCCTACGGTACTGCTCCCACAGCGGACCGAGGGGTATCTGCCTGTCCCAACATGCTGACCGGTTGCCGCGGTTCAATACACCGTAAGGCAGGTCGGCGATGATGGCATCGACGCTTCCCTCCGGCATACGGCTCATGCCTTCCAGGCAGTCCATGTTGTATATCTTGTCCGTCTCTATCATATCGCGTTGTTTTTCGGCCCTCCAAGCTGCAGGGCACTCGCCCAAGTACAACGTCCCTTCCGGTTTTCCCGGACCTCACACTCCCAGAAGGTATTCATCTCCGCGTGCTTGAAATTGACCGCCCCGTCTCCCGGCCCGTAAAAGCCGGTGTATTTCTGGAAGGCGAACAAGGCGATTTTCCGCCCGTCCTCTGCCAGAAAGTTGCATATTAGGGCGAAGCGTCCACCTTTCTGCCACCATTGGGTACTCACGAGTTGCCCGACGAATGTTTCGGCCTTGTCGGGAGCGAGGAAGTCATCGTAGTAAAAGCCGTCCGTTCCCTCATGTAGTTTTGAAATATCTGTTTCCATTGTCTCGAACCTTTTTATTTCCTTTTTTCCTGACCATTGACCAGATAGACGAAAGTCCCGTATTTCAGCTTGACCTTGTTTTTCTTGATGGCCTTGCTGATGGCGTTGCTCGTCTTCTGGTAAGCGTTGTTCACCGCCTGCATTCCCCATTGGGCGAGGCTGTTCCCTGTAGTTCCGGTACTCATGCTCATGTTGCCCGACATGGCACTGCTGGCCACATCCTTGCTCGTTTCCCGGAACTGGCTGTTCGGTACATACAGGCCCTCCATACCGTCCGTGTCATAAAGCGCGAGACTGACCTTCACAAGCTCGTCGTCCACAAGGATGCTGTTGATGTTTCCCTTGACACGTCCGGACGAGAAGCCGCTTACCGTGGCGTACAGGTACGTACCCCGTTTCACTACGCACTCGTCTATTTCCACGTCATCCAGCAGGCGCAGCCTGATGCGCGAGCCGTCCACAGCCTTGATGTCCTCGTCTATGATGGCCTGGATCAGCTTCGGTTCACGGGCATCCTTCGCCAGCGTGTTGAAATAGTCCGAGGTGGTCTTCACCTTGCGGACTACCGCGCTGGGCGGTTCGTCTGCCGACGGTGCTTGCACCGGACGTTTCTCCTCGTCGATGGTGCCGGCCTCCGGTACATTCTGCGGCGGAACGGTGTCCGTGGTATCCGCCTCTTCAGGGGGCATCACCATGTTCTGTCCTTTCAGCCGTGCTTCGGCAAGGGCCTTTTCCAACTCCGCGAGTGCTTCCTGTTCACGCTCTTTGGCGGCGGCAATTTCCGCTGCCGCTGCTTTTTCCTGCTGTTGCTCATCGAGCAGGGCGATGTCATCCTGCGTGTATTGTGATTCATATTCTTCCTTGTTTTCATCAGGTTCGTCTCTTTCTATGTTGCCGACCGCCGAGTAGTCCTGTATCTTGCCCCACGATTTCTCCATGTTCTCGTATTTGCTGCCAATGCCGTCATCCTTGATCTGCGCTTCCGGCAGTTCCGGATTCAGGAATTCCGTTGTCTGCAGCGTCTTGTCCGGTATATCCGCCGTTTCAGTATGAAACAGGTCGAATATGAAGTAGGACGCACCGAGCAGAGGGATATAAAGAATGGCAGGGAGCATGTACTTCGGCTGTCTGAAATTGATTTTCTCAAATATCTTTTTCATGGCAAGTCTGTTTTGCTACGGTTTGTATTTCCTGTCCCGGTTTCCCTCAGTTCCTCTTCCTGCAACATCCTGTGCCGCTCCCTCAATACCGAATCCTGCATCTCTGTCGCTGTCCTCTCCGCCGGCTGGTGACGATATACCACTGTTATACGGTAGATGTTCCATGCCAGCCCGCCCAGCACGAAAGCGAACACGATGACCAGAAAAAGAGTACGGTGCACGTTGGCAAAGCCCTGCACCTTGGCTGCCGCCTTGTCTATACGGGTCGCCTTGGCAAACTTGCGTCCGGCTTCCACATCACGCTCATAGCGTTCCTTGTACTTCGGATCATTCCTGTCAGGCATCTTTTCGCCCAGCAGCATCCGTCTGAATCCCTTGATGTTCATATCCTTGATTGTTTAATAGTTGCTCTTGCTTTTCTGTTCTATATCCTTGTTAAGGAGAGTGCGCCAGTTCACTATCAGCAGACCGTGAGGGTTGTTCTCCGTTCTCGGTACACGCTTGAGCTGACCGGCTGTCACCAGCTCACGCATCAGGATGTTGCTTCTGCGTTCGATTCGCTGGCGGCCGTAATAGGTGAACTCCATGGTGCTCTTGTCAAAGCGGATGCTGTCACAATAAATCGAGAACACGGCACTCGTGCCGAGGATGTTGGAGTAAAAACCTTTCTCCTTAAGAGTGTTATATTGCGCCAGACCTGTTTCGTCCACCAGATACATCGCCTTTTCCATCGTGTATTTGATGTATTTATCATCAGGCGGCAAGGTGAAGAAATAGTGGTGGAACATCTCCACATGGCTTTTGGCTTCCACATCGAGCGTTTCCTCCATTGTGGTGCGGTTGACAAGAATGGGCACGTTGCCGTCCAGCACGTACACCTTTTTCTGTGCATCCGACACCATTGTCCTGGCTGTCCAGATGCTCGATACGCTGATGATGACACATCCCACGAGAAAAGCCGTGCAGATAATGCCCACCAGCCGTATCTTGTTTTCCAGATGCTTGATAATCATATCGGTTTATTGTCTTATTCTATTCAACTTCATTACATATTCATTGTGCAGCATCGGTATGATTGCTCCGTATGACTCCTTTTGGAGTTTCTCAAACTCCTTGGTGGTGATTTCCGTATAAAGTCTCAGTATGACTATCTGCACAAACACCCACCAGATGCCACGCCTGCGTTTCGATCTGTTTTTCTGCAACTTGGCGAGTTGCAGGCGATAGGTCAGATAAGTCGTCAGTGGGACGAAATACCGATCATCCAGGTCAAAGGCATCGTCCAGTTCCTTGTACTTCTGGTCGGGACGTTGTTCCGATACATGACGGATTTCTTCTTGTACGCGCATATTCACATAGTTCACGAACCGTCTGTCTTGATACCATTCTTTGATTTGTTCTTGTACGTTCATACTTTTTTATTTTTAAGGATTGTTGTTTATATGTTTTTTATCTTATCTCATGATTGCCCCGATACCGCCTGTCGCTGTCATCTTGGCCTGCTGTGCCACGCCTTCTCCAAAATTTCTCGTACTGAAGGCCGTGTCGCCCTCCGGTATCATCCACGCCGCAAGGTCAGGTACAAGGTTCAGACATTTCAAGGCTACAATGCTTGCCGCCATCAGATAACCGGCGGAGAAGAAACTGTTCTGCAGGTAGGCCGCCATTGTCTGCTCGCTGGCCGTGATTGCGGTCAGGTTTTCCACCTGGATGCACAGCACGATGTCGAAAAGGAGCAATACATAGAAGCCCACGAAGTAGAGCATGGCCCCGTAGAAATGTACCGTCAGGTAACGTGTCAGCCATTTTGCCCAGGAACCTTCCCATTTCGGCAGCAGAGAGAACGCCCATTGCAACGGGCCGAATATCGTCAGCATACCGAGCAATATCTGCTGGCAGTAGATCGTCGCCCACCAGCCTATGCGGAACACGACAAGGGCAATCAGCATGATGATTTTGTCTATTCCCACGACGACACCGGCCGTCAAGGAGGTGAACCACAGTTCCGCCGCATCCTTTTCCATGCTGGTCACTTCATCCACACCGGTCTGTTCCATGGTCGCCTCGATAAGGTTGGGGTCTGATGTTCCCGTGTGGGCGACATCCGCCTGTGCCTGCAGGCTGTGGTACATCGTGTCCCTTACGTGGATGAGCTGCTGCACTTCCTCGAACTTGTCCGCTATCTGTGTGGCTTCCGCCTCGTACAGGTCATGCGTGTACGAACCGATGCAGTTCGGGATGTAGGATAGGAAGTCCAGAAAACACCAGTTGCTTCCGCTGCCGGCCATACCCGTGTCTGCAGGCGGATACCACCAGCAGAGAACGATGGAAACAGCCAGCGGTCTGAACAGCTTCATCACATCCAGCGGCTCATGCTTCACCATCATCTTGTAGGCCATACCTGCCGCCATGACAAGCGAGAACAAGGCGGCCAGAGCCATGCACATCTGCAGTATCCACCAGAACGGCCCCTGCGAACCCGTAAACGTCGCGTCCGTGAGGAACTCGTTCGTTTGAAAAATCACATCGTCAATCTCCTCCTCAAGAAGATTGATACCGAAATCAGTGAGTATATTTCCGTCTGCCATTTGCCGTCTGTCTTTTTAGTTTCACCTGTTTACACTCTCTTCACCGTCACCTCCGGAACTGCCGCCCGACTGTGAGCCACGCACCGCGAGACGCGATTCGTTCCAGCGGCTCATGGCTTCCCTGATGACGCTGCCTTTGTCCAAGGTACGGTCCGAGGTCGCGTTCAGCAGGTTGCTCGTCAGGGTGGCATTCTGCCGTTTGGCGAGATAGCTGACAAGAATCTCATTCTGCTGCACCACGTCTTCGTAGATTCGCAGATACTCTTTCTTCCGCTGCGCATTGGGCATATAGGCATCCCTGGTAGCATCAATGGCGCACTGGAAAACATGGTAGTATTCCGTCCAGCGTTCCCTGTCCTCCGGGGTGCCCCCGGCAGGAAGGATACGGTCGATGTTACGCTTCATCCTTTCCATCTGGCCGTTGATCTTGTCACCTTCGGCAAGCCAGGCGATATCAGCCTGTCGGTCTGCCACGTTCAGGGCCTCTATTTTCGCGCGGCTCACCAATGCCGAATCGATGGATTCGGCTTCGTCCGTCTGGTTATAGAGGTTGATGCCGGCTGTCGTGCGGAACCCCAGTTTGTTCTTTGCCGCTGCCGATTTCTTGTATTTGTTGTGTAATGCCCAGTAGTACAGTTCCGGCGTGAGGGAGCCCGCACCGGTTTCCATGACCGTAATCTGGTTCTGCTTCGGCGAGTCGTGGTTATAGGTCACATACTGCGCCTGTGCCGTTGCTGTTGCAATGATCGCAACCGTCATGAGCATGAGTTTTCTGTTCATCTTTTTTCCCTTTTATCGTTAGTAATCCAGCCTTCCGGAGTTGCGCCAACGTCCGAAGGCTCCTTCAATTATCTCCTGTTTGGTATGTTCACGGTATATCTTCGACTTCCAGTAGCCGATTCTTACCTGTATGTATCGCCAGGTCTCCATATAGGCCCGGTTCAGATGCCGTTCGATGTCGTCCAGAGACCTGTTCACGGCCTCCAGCACCATCAGCAGATCCGAAGTGGAGCAGGCCGCCGCTCCCGTGGCATACAGCGCCAGGTCGCTGACCGACTTGTAGAGTTGCTCCCCGTCATGGGCTATATCCCGTATGGCTTTCTCGTTGATGGTGATGAGCAGGGCGTCGGAGGGTTCGATGCGTCCGCGTTTCAGCACCTTCTCGTGAAATGCCTCCAGCATCGACTTGTAGTCCGCTATCCGGTCACTTACCGTATTGTAGGTGTTCTTTGCGTTCAATACCGTGCGTAACGACTGGTACATCACATCAATGACATCAAAGGCACGGGTGTACCGGTCAAGGTCGATATTCAGTTCCTTGTATTCGCCGACCTCCTTGCGGCTGTATTCGTGCAGCAGCTGGTTGCTGTACTCAAGGGTACTTCGGGCCAGCAACAAGCTACGCTGCTTCTTATGGTCATTGATATAGGCTTCAACGGACACCACGTCGAATGTCCATTGTGCTTTGACGACATCAGGCAGGAGTGCAAGCAGCACTATGGTTATCAGCAAGGCCCGTTTCATGGTCTTTCCTCCTTTCTCCCGCTTCGCAGGCTACGGGCGTTTTCCACCCAACGGTCATGGCATTCTTCCACGAGAGTGAGGCGTCGCCCTTCGTCCATATTCAGATCCGGAAGGACATCCTTCAGCACGTCGATGATGCTGCGCTTGTAATGCATCATCTTTTCCAGGGATACCAGGTCGGCGTATATCTGCGTAATCCGGGAATCCACTTCACGCGCGATTTCAAGACGGTCACTTGACCACAGCAGGTGGTACACCTCTCCGGTAGAGGTATCTTCCATCGGGGTGGTACGGGCATATTCCGTCGTGATCTTGCATGACGGATGCTCCCGGGCGATTTCCGCGATACGTTCATTCACGATCCGCTCTTTTTCTTCTTCCGGAAGGTCCGGGTCGAATGTCAGCACGTCGGCCACATACGTGTCGGTGTATTGCGAGGTCAGTTCCCAGCTGATCTGTACAATGGCACGGTGAATCTTGATGCCGAGGAAGTATTTCGGCTTGCGTGCTATGCTGATGGTTGCCTTGAAAGTTATCTCGCCGTCTATATTCGGCATGGTCGCCTTGCGGACGAACGTGTATCCGTTCCACGAACCGCCGTCCTGCCACGACAGACTGTAGGCAGTCTTGCAGTCCTGCATGATGGCCGGGATACGGTAGTAGTCGTCCGTCGGCACGTCATTGTCGTTTGCCGCTTCCTGCTTCGCATCCGCGTATTCCTTCTGTTTCTTCTGCCACTCGGCCAGTTCTGCCTTCAACTCTCCGATACGCGTCAGGTTGGCGTTGTACTGCTGCCTGTAAACGGCAGCATCCTCCACACTGGCCTCGGATATTTTCTTCAGCAGCTCCTTGTTCTCATCCTCCAGTGCCTTGATCTGTGATTGAAGCATGGCTACCTGGTTGTCTGCCTCCCGTATCAGCTCATCCAATTCCGAAAAGTCAAGTTCATTTTCCGTCACGGAGGTCTGCATGGAGCAATCCTTGGTATGGGCATTGGGTGAACCGCCGCATTTCCTGCATTTGTACTGGGTCGAACCTTGGCCCAGAGTAGCCCCGTCCGAGCAGGTGACGCTGATGGTCACGCTCTCGCATCCTTTAAGTTTGGCGGCATCCGTTGCCTGATAGTAGTTCCACGCGTCGGAAGCTATGTAATAGACATAGCCGTCCTCGTTTTCGTTGAATTCCGACAGACGGGCATTGAGCTGCGCCTTGAAGGTCTCCAGATCCATAGTGTAGGAATCGAATATCTCTTCATACACGATTTCCTCATGGTTCCAGCTTTTCTTGACATGTATCTCGTAGGCGTAAGCCTTCTTTGTCTGCTTGCCGCCGCGGCTGATGATGTAGGCGTTCTGCCAGTAGTTGATGCTGTAAGTGTTGCCGTCATTCTGGTTGTTGAGCTGCTGTACACGGTTTCTCGACCATCCGGCATATCGTTCCGAGTTGGAGAGAGCCTGTTCCCGCTGCGAGGCATTGGGATAAAAACCGGGGTCGCTCGTTTCGAAACGGGTCCACTCACCGCCGTTCAGGATGCTGTTGTCGTCCGTGGGCGGGTAATAGTCACACAATGACACGCTGCCCTGGTCACGTCTGGCGATGTACCAGCGCTGCGTGTAATAAGTCCCGGCTTCGTCGTCTATATAGTCACTGATCCAGCCGGCAAGGTCGTAATCCCCGAACTCGAACAGGCCGGCCACGTTGTCAGGACCGCCGATCTTGTCCAGCAGCAGGTTCCCGATACCTTGTTCCGCTTCCTCGAACAGGCCGGAGTAATGGTCGTACAGGTTGGCAATCTCGCTGACCTTGCCCGAAAGCAGGTTATGGAACATACTTTCAGGCAGCAGGGCATCGCCGAGATTACCCGCACCGGCCGTTGCCAGACCGACACCCAGATTGTAGAGATTGTCAAGGTCGCTTTGCAGGTTCTCCCGTGTAAAGCGGTCAGGAATCCGGGAAAAATCGTCCAGCATCCGCTGCCAGTCTATACCGCCCAGTTCCGAAAGTTTCAGCAGAGGCACGACCTCGCTGTTGATCTCCAGAAAAGCGATGTCCGAGAACGAAAGTGTACTGTTTGTCACAACGCTTTCGAACTGCATACACAGGCTCTTCGTCTCATCGCACACCTTCATCAGGTAGCTACCCCAGTGGATCGCTGTCTGCGGGGAGTGAAGCATCTGCTTTGCCACCACCCAGATTTTCGGTATGATCTTGTCGGCCACCATGTGGTAGATACGGCGGTAATAGTAGTTTTCCGTGCTGCTACACCAGATACCGAGGTCCGAGAGTGCTTTGTGTTCCAGAAATTTGGAAGAGAAAATTCCGGCTGCCGCCACCTCCGCCGCCGTATAGTGCTTCAGGATGTCATCGACCTGCTCACGGTAGTAGCTTTCAGCCACGACCTCCGTACCGAACGCGGCTGCCATTGCCGCCACGGTACGTGCGTCATAGTTCACGCTGTAATACTGGGCGTGGACATGCTGCGTGAAGGCAAGCAGCAGAACTGCAAAGACAAGTGACAGTCGCTTCATGTTCATTCTGTTCAACGGTTGAAAATATTACCTCTCCGCTTGCTGCGGTTGTTCTTCTCAGGTACTCCCTGCAGGGCCAGTATCAGCTTCTCTGCTTCCTCCATAGCCTCGTATGGGGACAGACCCCTGTATCTGACATACAGGTCTCTGGCTACTTCATACCGGCGCTGGTCCCACTTGACCTCCTCCGATTCCTCGAAACGCATGATGGTAGTGACGTCTTTGTCATCCTCGGTTTCAAATCTCATATATGCGTCCAGATCCTCTTCGGTCATGCCCAGTCGCAATCCGAAATTGCCCAGCATTTCTTCCATGTGCGCGATGCTCCTTTCCCCCAAATGGCGGAAATGAAGCAAGTCCCAGTTGCTGTGCAGGCACAGTTCCCGGATGGTGGCAATATCGTGGCTGTTGCACACGTTGCGGATGCGGAGAGCGTAAGGCTCAACACTGAACAGTTCCGCTATAGGTCGGTCTATATCAAATTTTCCCATTGTATCTGATTTTATTGTTTTGCTTTCAGGTTCAGTACCCGTCCGGCCTCGTTGACCTTCTGGGCGAATGTCAGGGACTTGCTGATGCCGCTGGCATCCCAGTCCCGGCAATAGGCTTCGATGGCTTCCTGATGGCTGCACCGGAGCTCCCTCTTGTAGAGTTTCAGGGCTTCCTTCTCAGCACGTTCGGTCGTGTAGGTCATGTAGCATTCATGCGGCTCTTCCACGCCATACACGCCGCTTGTCGTTCCCCTTCGTATGAATACCTCCCGGAAGAACGAACGGCCGTCCTTGTTGTCCAGACGGTTGATCGTGAATATCTTCTTGCAGTCAACATCGGTGAGCCCGAGAATGGCCTTGATGGTGTCGAAACGCTCCTTGAACTTGCTTTGGTCAAGCAGCATCACCACGTCGCTGTTGTTGATGATGGCCTCTTTAACGATTTCACTGCCGATGATGTCCTGTATCTCCTGTGTCACAACGCCCACGCTGGCCCAGAACTTACGGGCCGTCTTGTACATGAACTTGATGTACTCGGCCATCAGCGGACTGGCAATGGCTTTCCAGGCTTCCTCGATGACAAGCACCTTGCGGTTCTTCTTGATTCGCATCTTCTGCAGGAACACGTCCATGATTATCAGCGTGACAAGCGGGAACAGCAGCGGATCATCCTTTATACTGTCAATCTCGAACACCACGAAGGTCTCGTCGAACAGCGAACTGTCCATGTTCTCGTTCAGGGTCTTTTCATGGTTGCCGCCCCTGTAGAAGTCCTTCATCATGTAGCGGTAAGTCGAGAGGTCTATGCCCGAAATGTGGTTCTCGTGACAGATGTCCGGAATACGCTGGACGGAGTATTCGTAAAATGAATTGAACGAGAGTTCTTCCACCTTCAACTCCTTGCGCCTGCGTTCCATTTCGTCTATCATGCACTCGATACGGCTGTTCCGTTCCTGCTCGCTTTCCTCACGGTTCCCGTCACGGTTGCGTTCGTCTATGGCGAGGCTTTTTCTCAGGTCTTCCCGCTGCATGGGCGTGAAGCCGTCGAAGCCGTTGAAATACGCATCGTAATAATCGGTGATTACATTTTCCACCAGACGGTCTTCCGTCTTCGTGACTGTTCCCTGCGTGCCCTTCCAGATCAGCAGGACAAGATTCTTTAGGAAGCCGGTCTTTTCCACGTTCATCTCTTCCTTGTGGATACGAAACGGGTTCATCGTGATGGGGCGTTCCTCCGTGTAGCTGATGTACTTGCCTCCCAGATACTCGCACAATCCCTCGTAGGAGTTTCCGGTATCGACCATTACGATGTCTGTACCCTGTTCGTGCAGCTGGCGCACGACAGAGTTCATGTGGAAGGATTTCCCGGAACCGCTCGGCCCGAGGGCAAAAAAGTTCGAGTTGTCCGTCAGCTTCTGTCTGCCTTCCTTGCCGGTGATGTCGATGGCGACAGGCACTCCCTGGCGGTCAGTGTAATAGACTTTCACCGGGGTGTCTTCGCTGTGCTGCACACGTTCCTTGTACATCAGGCACATCGCCGCGTCCGATAGGGTCAGGAACCGGTCATACTCTTCATTCAGGCTGTAGCAGTTGCCCGGGAACGAGCCGACGAACAGCTCCAGCTGGTTGTAGGCTCGTTTGGAAATATGGATTCCCATTCTACCGAAAGCATTCTCCAGATGATTCGTACACTTCTGCAGGTCCGTATCGCCGGACACGGCCACTATAAGGTTGAAATGGCTGTACACGAGCTGCTTGCTCTCGCGGGCAATCACCTCCTGTACACGTTTTATGTCTTCGACCGCTGCCTGGTTGCTCGGGTTGGGAATGCTCGCGTGCCGGTTCTTCTTCTTGTCCAGCAGCGAAAGTTCACGCTTCTGGTTGGGAAGGAAGATGACCTGGTTATAGACCACTGTATCGGCATTCGGAATGCTGTCAATGGCCGAGACAAGATCCACGGGCATTTCCGTGTTGTTCACTTCTATATTGGTATAGGGTCTGATCATCGAAGGCAGCGAGATGCAGTCCACGTCCACGAGACTGTACACCTTGCAGCGCTTGTCACCCATCGAGACGCTCTCGTCGTCCGACTTGAAGTTCGTCATCGAGATAATACGGTCCTTGAAGTTCATGGCGAAATACCGGTCCACGTAATCGCTTGCCTCGGATTTGTTCAGGAAACGCGCCTGCACGCCGCTGTCCCGCAACTGGTCCTGTACCTTGCGGATCTTGACAAGGAAATCACGCCATTTCTTGTTGTCGAACGAGAAAAGGCGGCTTTTCCTGGCTTCCTGCGTGATGGTCAGGTAACACATGCTGTCCGTGTACGCCCTTCCCTTGAAATACCGGAAATACGATTCAGAAAGGAACTCCTGCTTCCCGGTATCCTCGTTGACAAAACGCTTCCTCACGAAGATGTCCTGCTTGTGAATGGCATAACCTTCTCCCAAGGTCAGGGCAAGGGCGGAGAACAGATGCGTGAAATCGTAGTAGCTGTCTATGTTCGCCGAATACTTCTGTACCGGATTCTCGATCTTCAGCATGGCGGAATATTCGCCCGTCTTGGTGTACAGGACACCCACGCCTTCCGTGTCTTCCACCGAGAAATAGATGTCCTGGAAGATACGCTTGCGCTTGCCTCCGGTACCGAACGCATGGACGGATATGGCCATACCCGCGCATAAGGCAACGAAAATCAGGATAATGTATAGGGTCATTTCAATATACGTTCAATTAAATAGGGGTAGGCCCGTATCTCATACGAACCTACCCGCGTTCAACATTCAATATAGCCACACATTGCTGTGATGGTTTAATTTTGTCAGACCTTACGCGAGTAGGCATAGACGAACACGCCTCGGTCCGTTCTCTTGCTGTGCAGACCTTTCCGCTGCTTGAAGATGATTAGCACGATGCCCACCGACAGAATGACTGTCAGCGCGGCCAGTCCGGCCACGAATCCGGCAAGGCAGTAAGCGGCTATGAAGCCCGCGATGGCTCCGCCTGCCGTTCCTGCCGCCCAATAGATGTAGCGGCCCTGCAATCCCATCACTTCAAGAGGACGTTGCAGCCCCTTGAACAGCGGATAGTCCGGATAACGTGTTTCCTTGCTTTTCATCCCTCGGTACTTTTATGCGTCAATGCCGAAAAACAAAGGAAGAGCCTGTGCTGCTGCAATCAGGAAAAGACATGCACCAACCACCATCATGATCTTCTTTTTGACATCCTGCTCTTCGTTGTTCATGGCGATGTAAACGGAGATGGCGCCGATAATGGCGACTACACCGGCGATGGCATAGCAGAGCTTGACCATGACTGGTACATACTTGACAATTTCCTCCGCCACGGTAGATAGTGCGGTAGTACCGGCTGAATAGTCGCCGGCCGTACTCTGGGCCATTGCCGTGGTACCAGAGAACAAAGTGAGTGCAAGCATCTTCACTTTGGTGGAAACACCTTGGATGAATCCTTTTGCCTTTCGGCACATTTGTTTTACTTTCTGAAACATACTTGATCGTTTTTGAGTTAATATTTATGTATTGGATTGTTAAACAGCCTTATATGCGATAACCGAAAAATGCCGGAAGTACGATGGAGGCCCCGATGATGAACAGGCACGCGCCAAGCAGCGATAAAAAGGATTTGACGATGCCGTCCTCTCCAGTGTTCATCTTGATGTAGATCTGGAAGGCGGACACGATGACCAGAACGGATGCGATGGAGTAGCATATATACAGGACATACAGCATCATCGTGACCACGAAGTCGTGCATCGTGGCCAGCGCATCCGCTCCCCAGCTGTAGTTCACGCTGCCGCTCTTGGCGAAAGCCGCATAGGGTACAAGAATTAACAGGCATACTATCTTTTGCTTAATCGACATGCTACAATTTGTCTTTAATTGGTTTCCAGGCCATCTCCGGACGATTTTCCAGTTTGCCCCTGGAAAGCATCGCCTTGTACATTTCATCTGCACTGAAGCCATCAGACAGGTAGGGCGTGGTTTCCTCCATCTTTTCCTCCGCCTTGGCTTTGAGACGCTCCAGTCTTTCTTCCGGGGTCTCCTTTGTCTCCGGCTTTTTGTCCGCCGGCTTCTGGTCGGTGGCAGAATCGCCGCCTGATGCTGTTTCAGTATCGTATTGCTCGTTGCCGACACGGAACCCGGTTTCACTCTCGCTCACGGCAACACTCTCTTCGTCCTCCAGTGTGCCGAGGTCGAAAACTTCCTCCTCTGTCTTGCCGGTTCTCCTTTTTCCATAGAGATCCTGCATAATGATGACCGCGTAATAAATGAGGTACGCGACCGTCAGAACAATGGCAAAAATGAAATATGATCTCATATCTTTTAGTATGGATATTGAATTTTGTATTAGTTTGATTTCACAAATAAAAAAGGAGAATTTCGAACTACGAAATAATTGTGTATTAAACGGATGTTTTCTTTACAAGATTTATATCGATTTTGAAAATCGTACTATAAAATCGTACTATATCGCCTTAATGAACGGGAAAAATGAAGAAGTCAGGGCATAAAAAAAGCCCTCCGTTCAGGAGGGCTTCCATTGGCAGATTCGCTTTTTTTTAGGTCAGCGTTTCTTGCCTCGCAAGCAATCATTCAGATCCTTGTATTCGCTATATCGGACAGCTTCGTTGCTGACCCGTTCGCCGTATAGTCCGGCTATGGTTTCCACGGTCTTTTGCCCGGCAAGGTCGTTGTCGAGATAACAATGTATATGCAGGTATCTCTGCAGGTACATCAATGCCTTTTTCAGGTTGTTTACGGAGTTCATGACAAGGTAGTCGCAAGGCTGGTCTATACAAATGGTCCAGTTGCATGACTGCTTCAATGTCAGGTAAGACAGAAAGTCCATGAACCCCTCGAACACGCAGACCCGTTCCTGTATCTCTCCGCACTGATGTCCGATCAGGGAGATGTCCTTGTTCTTGATACATCCTTTATAATAGGCGTTGCGCATTTCATATCCGCCCGAAACATTACCGAACGCGAGGGCAAAATAATGCCGGTCACGCAATTCATAATGGATTTCCTTGCAGAACATACGTCCTATGTCAGCATCTATTTTCCGGGACTGAAGGTAAGAGTATAACGCGTGATGCCGTAACGGGACGACAATCAGATTTTTCATATCCGATTCCACGGGACGGGGCGGAAGAGCCTGGAAACGGACTTTCGGCAAAGGCATATCGCTGGAATGCCGCCCGATGTATGCCAGTACCTCGCTTACACTTTCAGTCTGGTAAAGGTATTTACCCAATTCCACGAGGTCGCCTCCGGTGGCCGCCCCAAAATCATACCATTCGTTCAACCGGTCATTGACCTTGAACGACGGCGACTGCTCATCCCTTAACGGCGAGAGATACCAGTACTGATCCGATTTAACGTATTGCGCATGGTGGCCGAGCTGCGCCAGAAAGTCCACTATGCGTACCTGTTTTGCTTCTTCTATAGTCATGGCTGTTTTCTTTCACTTGTTCACACGGAAATGGTTTAGTTTAGTTTTATTCCCTATATATATACATACTAAAGTAAACTGAAATATATATGCCCGCGCCCGGCTTCATTCTTCATCAAAAAGCCTTGCTTCCGCGGGGGTCATGTCATAGTAGAACAGCTTGTCCTGCTTGACAACAAGTTTAAGGTTGTCCGTCAGGTACTGCAGCAGTTTTATCATGACACTGCGGCCACGTTTGAAGCCTATGTTTTCATAAGAGGCGATCAGACGTTGCAGTACATTCTCAAAGCCCCTGATGGGTTTGCCGTCAAAGGCAGCGGAAAGGGCTTCCCGGTGCTGCTCGATGCTCAGCTCCGTAAAGCTTGTCCGTTGCCTGGGCTTCGGGGTGTCACCGAACGTGTGCCCTTCGGCGATGACCGGGAGCCCGTTGTCGTCCACGGTGAACGCGAAGGGTTTGAACTCCTTTTCCCGGATATGCAGGGCATGGACTTCACTGACAGACGGATTCTCGTTGCATTTGCTGATGACCAGTACTGTTTCCGCCTTGTTGCTCATCTCCGTACCGATATGGCCTCGTACATTGTTGTCCCCTTTGTTCAGGTGCAGCACGCAATGGATATGCAGGTCGTAACGAGAGGACCATTCCATCATTTTGTTGATTACCTCCACCGATTCGCTGGTGCTGTTGATGTCCAGCATAAGGTCGCGGATACCGTCAATGATAACCAGCCCGTAACCTTTACCCTGACGAAGGGCATAGTCTATCACACTTATACGGACTGTCGGAGAATACTCCCGCAGGCAGATGAAATCAAGGTTCTCGCTGTCTGCTGTGGTAGGAAGCCCGGCCAGACGCAGAATACGTTCCAGCACCGTGTGACAATGATAGCGGCTCTGCTCGGTATCGACATACAGGATCCGGCGTTTGCCTTCCGGCAGATGCGCCCGGTAGTTCAGCACCTGCTTACCTGCCAGGGAAGCGGCGACAAGGGCGGAGACATTGAATGTCTTCTTGGATTTTGCCTTGCCGGTCGATGCACTGAAATTGCCGAGAGTCGCTATGGTCGAATTGTCAATCCAGATAATTTGCGGCGGGGTCTCGTATGTATCCGTCGCCTTGATTTGGGAAGCTGAAAGAATATCTGACAGACGGGTCTCTTCCAATCCCATTCCCGTCTTCTGGTCAGTTCTTCTTTCGTTTTCCATGGCGTTTCTCGTTTAAGAAGGGTTGTACTGCTGCCGCCTCGTGTGCCATCCGCGTGGCATCATCGACGGCAAGTTCATGATTCTGCAGGAGCCATTCGTCCAGTTCCTCCTTGGCAAAGTAGATCATCTTGCCGCGAGGCTTGTAGTGAGGAATCTCCTTGTTGGCCGTAAGTTTATACAGCATACTTTCTGATACCCCGATGTACATGCAGGCTTCCGAAAAAGTAAAGACCTTTTTGGTCGCGTAAATGTTCTTTTCCAGCAATTCCACCCGTTCCAGAAAGCTCTCGACCGGTTCCAATTTCCGGATAATCGCTTCAAGGGCCGTGAGCCGTTCGCTCAACCTTTCCATGAATGTCAATCTGTTGGACATATTATTCGTGATTAAATTAGACAATAAGAGATGCACCTCTGTTTGTAACGCGTTGTATACAGAGGCAAAGGTAGAGTGTGAATATCTAAAAGCATTGGATGACAGTATGATACCGGTTTGGTAGCATATCAGTTATCATACTTTTGCTTTTCACATGGTTGACTTCTTAGCACTTCCTTTCATTCCTTCAGTTGGCTTACAAACTTTCTGATATTGTAAGCGGTTGAAGTCATTTTGTTCCTGACCAACGAAAGCGTGGTGGATATGCTCGTTGCGGATATGAAGTGCGAGCCGTCCTTGGATTGCAGGAAACGCCCTCTTTCGAGGACTGATTGCCAGTAAGGCTGAATGAATGAATTCTCAAGAAGGGCATCGAACAGGATAGCCACACGGCGCACGCTGTTCACCCGAAGACAGAAACCTATCTTGCAGGAGAAGAGAGATTCCATGTCGTCAATAGTTACGGGAGAACAGAACAGATGATAAGTATTGGCGCAAGAAACGATACCGGCCAGTTGTTTGCGCGAAAGACTGCAGTCAAAAGAAAGAAATGAAAACTTTGCCGGATTACAATCGGAAGATGCCAGTTCCGATGTGTCATACTTCCGCTTTAGTTCCATGCACTCCTCGAAAGAGAGGCTCGGGGCGGAAAAAAGCGGTTGGATAAGGTAGGGGCAGTCGGTCAGCAGTCCCTTGACGATGTGGATGTTCATTTCGTGGCAGTTCCGACAGACCGCGTTATCGCAGTCAATATACCGGTGACTGTTCACAAAATCCTCCACATAACGGCGATACTGTTTGCCGTGGATTTTGACCTCCTGGAGATAAACTGTTTTTGCTTCGGTAAGCAGGGCGAAAAGTTCTTCCGCCACGTCCTGTGCCGATTCAATGTGATGCGGGTGTTTGCTCCCCTCAAAAAGAGAGAAGGCCTTTGTCAGCTCTTGTCATGTCGATTTACATTTTATTGGTTTATAATAATATATCATCATAAAGGTATCGTTTTTCGATTGTATCTGCAATCGATGACGCCCTTAAAATATCTACTTGTAAATTTGACATGATATGGTATATCATTGGTCACTCAAACAATCCGTTGACCAGGTTGACCGCATCATCCTTTTTCTGGTTGATGATTTTGGCGTACACCTGTGTCATTTTCACGTCAGCATGGCCGAGCAGCTTGGATGTCGTATATAAGTCTGCTCCGAGTGTCAGCATCATCGTCGCGAACGTGTGCCGCGCCGTATGGAATGTAAAACGCTTGTTTATTCCCGCCGCTTTTGCCCATGGTTTGATAAGAATATTGACCATTGCTGGGGACGGCAGGTCAAACACATGGTCATCAGGAGTTTTGTCTCCACGCGCAGGCATCCACTTCAACGCTTCCGGGGAAAGCGGAAGATAAATCGGTTCCTTGGTTTTCTGCATTGAAACCGACAGACGGTATTGTCCACGATCAACGAATACATCTTTCCATTGCAACTTGATTATATCACTGATTCGCAGACCGCAGAAACAAGAGAACAGATAGGCACCTTTCACGGATTCATTTTTCATCGGGGTTGCGATCAATGCACGCACCTCTTCAATGGTCATGTATGACCGTTTGCTTTCAGGCAGACGGATCTTTTCCGACTTGCTGATTTTCGTGAAAGGATTGGACTTGATGATCTCGGCCCTGACAGCCGCATTCAAGGCTCCGTTCAATACCCGGTAATAAGTATGCAGTGTGTAATTCGACACTCGTTTGCCTCTGGAACGGTATTCGGACTGAAGGTAGTCAAGATAATTCTGGCAGAATGTCTTGTCTATTTGATCCATCAACATACGTTCTCCCGCATAATCCTTCAAGATGCGTATAGTGATGTCAATTTGATAACCGTCCTTTTTGCCACGCTTGGCCTGGTTCTCCTTGTAGGTATTCATCCAGTCAAGCAGGTAAACTCTCTCTTTGGTTTCTATACCGGCCTCGCCGTTGGTCAGCTCGATAATACGTTTGGACTTGATGGCATTGGCGGCATTCATAGTCGCCTGATTCTGCCGACGGGCATTGTTATCCGTTTCCGGAATGAGATACAACTTAAGATATTCGTATGTTCGTTTTCCGAAACGGTATATATCAAGATACAGACTTTGGCTTCCATCTGCCAGCTTCTTTGTCCGAAGGCGGACAGGCTCTTTTACTTTTGTAGGCTTCTTTACTCGTGGCATATCGATCCCTTCATAATTTTGTTTCTGTTGCAAAGATATGAATAAAGGTCGATATTGAGAAACAAACGAGAAACAAAATTGTACCGAAAAAGAACCAATCAACTGAAAAGAAAGAAAACAACTGAAAACATCAAGTACACTATAATCAATTGTAAATAAGCGGTTTTATTTGCACTTGTTTAGCTCTTGTTTTCATTTTAGGGCTTTACTTTATAAATCTGGTAAATTTCAACAATCCGCAAGACAAACAGTTTTCGCCTACGGTTTGCGTGGGCTTAACTTGTTTGCGGATGGGTTTACCAGAACCTCGGTGCTACGGGTTATGTCCCACGCTTTCGTTTCAATACAATACTGCTTGACGGGACATCGGGCGCGATTTGTTCGTTATGGAAAATACATTGCTGGAAGAACTGATGCAGCTTCCCCCTGATGACCAGACAGCCACGGTCCGGGGCGTACAAATGCAGACTATCGATGCAGACGGGGCACGTTCCTTGCTGGCATCTGATCCTGATGACCGGAATATCCATGAATGCAGGCTGGCAAATGGACACTACCTGTTTCAGGCGGAGGATGGAAAACTTATCTCGCTATATAAAGTAATAGACATGTCGTACTGATGTGTCTATTTTCATTTTCGACCACTGGATACACCTTTCCCTCCCGTATAGATCCCGGTTTCGACCGGGTTCCTTTTCTTGCATAATTTTTCTCGCCCCATTTTACACCCCGGCAATGTATTCAGAACCGGGGTTATAAACCTTGCCATACTTACATCTCTACTCTTTCGATACATATAACGTATCGAAAAATGAAACTTACACTCAATCGCAAATTCAAAGGTCAGACCTACACCATAGGCGACCTGCTCGTTGACGGCAGATTTTTCTGTAACACCATCGAAGACACCGTAAGAAACCTTCCTGCCACTTGCCCTGACACTCCCGAAGGACACAACTGCGCCTGCAAGGAAAAAGTGTACTCCAAGACCGCCATCCCGGCAGGAACATACAAAATCACCCTTCAGTACAGTCCCAAATACAAGAAGAAGATGCCTTATCTGCACGATGTGCCGCATTTTCTCGGGATATTGATTCACTCCGGAAATACGGAAACAGACTCCGCCGGCTGTATCATTGTAGGGAAGAATACCGTCAAGGGAAAAGTACTTGAATCCCGCGCTACATTCAAGCAACTGTATGCCCTGCTTGAAAAAGAGGATGACATAACGATCCAAATCCTGTAGCGGATGGCTGTCAACAGGCTCAAATCCCCCAAGAACATCCGTATCGATTTCTCCCCGTCGCCACGGCAGTACGAGCTTTGGAAGCTTCTGCAACCCGACTGCTGCCCGCATTGCGGGGGAGGAATCGAGCAGGTGTTGATTGGTTATGACCAGCAGCGCAATCCCCAATACAAGCCCCGGTGCAGGCAATGCAAGTCCCAGCATCTGCCACAGTTGATACTGGGTGGCGGAGCGGCGGGCGGGGGTAAAGCGGCGCCTTTGGATTCAACGGTATGCACCCCTTTCGGATTCCGTAAGGTACGGGATTTGAAGGTCGGCGACATCATATCCTCCGCCACAACCGGAGGACAGCAGCGGGTTATCCGGCTGCATCCTGTCGAGGAACATGATTACTATCGCGTCCACTTCATTGACGGTACGCATTTCGACTGTTCTTCCGGGCACTTGTGGCAACTGCACCAAAGCCATAAAAGAACGAGGCGGAAAGACGCGGGCGGAAACCGGGATAACGAGAGGGTCTGGAGCACCCGGATGATTTACGATTGGATACAGCGTAAAAAGGGCGGGATGTATAAAGGGAACAACCTGATTATTCCCCTGTGTGCACCGGTACAGTTTACCTCGGGGAAACGGTATAGACATCCCAAACCCATAGAACCTTATATCCTCGGGGCCATTCTCGGCGACGGGTGTATTACGAAATCCGTGACGGCGGTCAATTCCGTGCATTTCACGACAATGGATGATGAAATTGTCCGAAGATTCATGTCCGTGGGATATGATATGAGTCATTCCCGGGAGAAAAGCGGGAACAGGGCCAGAAGCTACGTGCTTTATGACCGCAATTTGGTTGAAGCGTTAAAGGAACTCGGCCTGGAAGGGTGCGGCTCCTCGGACAAGTTCATTCCCCGGCAATATAAATATGCCCCCGTTGAAGAGCGCAAGCAGCTTGTTCAAGGGCTGATGGATACCGACGGGTACGTCGATGAAAGGGGGCACATGTCCTACAGCACGACAAGCAGCCGGCTGGCGGAAGATGTCGCGTTTGTCATCCGTTCTTTGGGAGGCATAGCGACAATCAAAAGGAACCCCGCCGGATACAGGGACAGGGAAGGCGGTTTCATCCGATGCAAGGACAGTTACGACGTGTACTTCCGTACCCGTATGAACCCGGAGCTGGTAAGCCTGTCAAGAAAAAGAATGAGGTGCCGGTATGAATTCAACGGGGGTGTATCGGAACTCGGAAAAAGAATCACTGATGTCGAATACATCGGGAGACGGGAAGGCCGATGCATCACGGTTGATGATCCCCGCGGCCTTTATGTCGCCGACAACTTTACTGTAACGCATAACTCTTTCATCGGCAGCGTGTGGCTGGTATCCTCCTGCATCCGGTTCGAGAATATCCGCGCGGTCGTTGCCCGAAAGACGCTCAAGTCGCTCAAGGAATCGACATGGAACACCATCAAGTCGATACTGAAAGACTGGGGCCTGAAAGAGGACGTGAACTACAAGATAAACAACCTCGAGGGCACGCTTACATTCTGGAACGACTCCGTCATCATTATGAAGGAGATGGCGGATATCCCGAGCGACCCGAACTTCGAGCGTTTCGGTTCTTCCGAATATACCATCGCCATGGTGGACGAGGTTTCTGAGATTTCAGAACGTGCGGTAGAGGTGCTGTTTTCGCGTCTCCGCTGGCGTACTCATGAAACGTTCAAGACCCCGAGGATGCTGCTTACCACCAACCCGACGATTAACTGGGTACGTTCCCGCTTCGTGCAGGACGAGAACGGGGAAAGGGTCATCTGCCGTGAAGGGGAAGCCTACATCCCGTTCTCGGTATTCGACAATCCCAACATCGCCTTCCGGCAAGTGTACGAGGCCGCCCTGAACAAAATCCGCGACCAGGCGACCAAGGAACGCCTGCTGTACGGCAACTGGGATTTCGTGGAAGCCAACGACATGGCGATTTACCGCGGCTTCGACGGCAGCCGCCATCTGATTACCGGTCTGAAAGAAAAGGTCTATGACCCAACACGGCCGTTAATCACCGTCTGGGATTTCAACGTGGCGCCGCAGATGTCTGTCCTTTCCGCCCAGATAGACTACGACAACAAGAAAGTCTATATACTGGAAGAGATACTCGGCAAGCCGGAAGACAAGGAGAACAATACCCCGGCGCTGGCGCGGAAAGTCCGCCAGAAACTCTACCGGGACAAGCATATCGGTGGCGTGGACGTGACGGGCGATCCGGCGGGGTTGCAACGCTCCACCGCCAACGAGGACGGGGTAAACAACTACACCATCATTACCGACACTTTCGGCAAGGGCATCCTCCGCCCCAAGGTGAAGCTGCTGCGCAAACAACCGCCCCAAGCCACCCGGTGTGAGTTCGTCAACGAAGTGTTCGACGGCTATGAGGGCTGGCAGCTCCTTATCGACATCAAGTGCCGCAAGCTCACGCAAGACCTGATTTACCAGCTTCGGAACGAGGACGGGAGCAAAAGCAAGCAGAAGGTGACAGACCCGAAAACAGGGGTCAAGTACGAACGGTACGGACACTTGTCCGACTGCCTCGATTACCTGCTCTGCTATTACCTGCGCGATACATGGTACAGGTTCAGGAGCGGAGGCGACGGCAACGGGTACGTGATTTCCACGTCCGTGATTCAGGAAGGATTTTCATACTAATTCGAGGCAAGGACATGTACAGACGTTTTCTCAATAACAACGACTACCTGGGGATCATCACCCCGGAAGCCCTCACTCAGCTCACAAGGGGCAATGACGGGCGTTTTATCCAGGCGGAAGAATCCGCGGAAATGAGTATCGTGGAATACCTGTCGGAAAACTACGAGATAGAAAAGGAGTTCGCCAAAGGAAAGTTCATAGCCGAATACGACAGGCGGGTTACCTATCCGGTGGGTGTGCACATTTACTTCGAGGGACAGATCCATGAGGTGATACGCTCCATAAGCGGTTACCGGAAGCCCGCCGTAATGAGCCACTGGGAGGAATATTCCGGAATAGACCTGGATGCGGGGCAAGTGCCCGGCTATTCCCAGTTCAATACATATTATCCCGGAGACAAGGTAAGCCATAACGGGGCAGTCTATACCTGCCTCGCGGAGAACGGCTACAAGTTCGATGACATCCGTATCCCGATGGTGGAAGGATGGACGGAAGCGGGAACCTCCCCCTGGCAACCCGTTGAATATCCCTTGTGGAGCGTGGTGGAATATGACGGCGGTTACTTCACGCTGATGTCGCTTGATGATTTCGACAGCAACTCCGACCCGATGGCATCGGAGTGCTGGGGAGCAATAGCCGATTACGACCCGGAATACAACACGTATGAACTTTCCGAACACGAGTACGTCGTCTATGCCGGAAAGGTATTCCACCCGGAAACGGATGTGAATGCGGACATACCGGTTGTCGGCAGTAACCTTTCTCCGCAAGACCCGCGCAACTATAACCTCAAAAAGCACATGGTACGCCTTGCCCTGTATGAATTGACCAAACTCGTGGCTCCCAACAATGTGTCCGTCGTCCGCGTGCGTGACTACGAGGACTCGATGAAATGGCTCAACGATGCTGCCAAGCTGCGGCTTAATCCGCAAATACCGAGAAAACTTGATGAAACGAAAAAGCCGGTCACCGACTGGCAGCTGGCTACCTTTCAGACGGACTACGACCCGTACCGTAACCCGTGGATGGTATGATTATTTATATACAATAGAGAAAGCCTATCGAGGCTGGTACGTTGGAAATGGCAGACTCCGATAACCTGACCAACCGTAAATGGCAAAAGACTGAATAACAATATAAAAGCTCCCAATCAATGGGAGCTTTTATTATTCGAATATATTCCTGCCAGGATGCTGGAGGGAGTTACTGGCTGCACGGTCTTACCGATGTCGGTGTCTTCCTATTCCTACTCTGTCGGCTTTTCGGATTCCGCCACCCGGTTTACGAGACGGGTACTCCTTTTAGTTGATACTATATTCGTTTCTTGCTGTTTCGCCTTACACTTCGAAAGAGCCGTATTCGGGGAATTTTCAATTTGCCGGACTTTCGTCGAAGTTATACCAGTTGATAGAACCGCAAGATACACTTCCTCCCGACGCATTGCCTACTCCCACCTGTTGATTATAACTGCCTTTCAGATTTTGCAGGAAATCCGTTTTGCTCTGTCCCTCTTTTAGATAGATGTTAATGTTGCCACAGCTAAGGCTACCACTATCTGTCGCTCCGGTTCCTATCACAGCCGGATTTCCGCAATCACCTGAAACGGCAGTAAGCGTGAGAGTTGAATTCTTAATGGTGATATCACCAACGCTTCCGCTTCCCGGCCAGCCGCTGCTTGTCCCTATTACAGCCGCACTGCCAGAACCGGTAGCCTCAATGGTTGCATCTTCAATGAACAATGCTACTCCTGCACTTTTTGTGTTCAAATTGCCTATGGCGGGATTGTGACCGTCCGGAGATGTAATAGTCAATTTGCTGCCAGCAGTACCTTCGATGCGTATTTCACCTCCGCACTTCGCTATAATTCCTTTGCTTACGGTTACGTCTCCCTTGATGATGAAAGTGACATAAGCCGCACCAGCATAACCGGTTTCTGCCATGTTGATACTTTCTAAGGTCGTATTATCAAGGACGATTGTACTTCTGAGAACAGTGCCCCAATCACTGCCTGGAATGTTTATTTCCAATCCCTTGCCTGAGTTGTTCCCGGTAATGCGGTAGTTTCCATCTTCCGAGATGGTTGCATTTCCACTTGAAAGGTCTATATCTGTTGTTTGTAGGTTCACCGTGATAGTTATCTCGTGATAGCTTCCTGCAACGGGCGTGACGGGATTTGATAATTTTACCCAATCACCGTTATTTACCTTGAACTTTTCTATTTTTTTCCCCGGTACCACATTGGCTTCGTAGATGTTAGTATTGTCCACCCGGTACATCCTGATTTCGTCATTGTTTTCACTGCTATTCATCGTGCCGTTCGTATGGACGCAGGTGGTGTAGCTCTCAATACTTACCTTGCTGACATCGTTTGCCTTGTCGCCTTCGAGCTTCACGCGGATTTTGGAAAGCTGGTGGGAGAATTTGAGGGAGACGGGGTTATCATACGGCGCTTTATACACGATGGCTTGTAGCAGGTAGGCAAGTCCTCCCGTTTGGTCGGAGAGGTCGATTGTGCCGCTTTCGGTTTCGGGCGAGGCGTGCCATGCCGTTACGTCGTCGGTGGTTTGCGTCCAGTAGGTCGGAGTGAGCACGGCGATGCCGCCCTCTTGTATCTGGAATTTACCTGCTTCGCTTGCGCCATTGGGCTTGGCGTAGAAGATGTCGCCTCCGTCCCACTTGCTGCTGTTCTCACCTGTGTTCTCGCTGACACGGGTCTGCGGACCGTCCGCTCTCCACGGCTGCGAGCTGACTTCCGCATCGAGGGTAACGGATGAAATCTCCAACGGGTACACGCCTTCGGGCAGGGTGTCGCCTTGCTCCGTCAGTTCGTCCTGCGTACAAGCGGCGAGCAGCAGGAGTGCCGCCCCGAAAATCATTCCTGATAAAATATTCTTGTTCATATTGTTGTCCTTTATTATAGTTCTACTTTTCCGTTGCCGGTGTCGCCCTTATCCCAGTCGATGCTTTGCCCGACAGTCACGTTCAAGCCGTTCTCCTTGACGGTGACATTGAAAGTATAGACTTGTCCGGCTTTATAATTCACCGATCCATCAGTAAAACTGCTTTGCAGAAGTTTATACTTGGTGCCATCGACTTCAACTGTCAGCAAAGGCGAAACAGAACCGGACAGCGGGGTGACAAGAGCCGTATAAGAGGCAAAAGGCTTCTCCGGCAGTCTGTCGCCGAAGTCTGCTTCCTTATACTCTTTTTCGGGAAGAGGATAAGGGGTAATACCTTCTCCCAGTTTCCATTCAGGGAGAATTTTCAACTGACCGTTACTAATGTCCATAGTTCCACATCTCCATGAGTTACCATTCAACTGTACCTTTACACTCTTGGCGGCTTTCAGGTACTCCGTTCCCCGCAGGTTGATAATGAATTTCGCCATCAGGTGTTGGAACGCCAAAGGCTCGTTCCGGTCTTCAAAATTGACGGTTTGTCTTACTCCGATAATGTCATACTTGGCGAAACTTTCCTTCGTCCACTCTGTCGGAAATTCAATAGTTTCATCAAGAACATAGTTGGATGGTGCCCATGCCGTGACGGTCTTTTCATCTCCTGTGTTTGTCCACCAAAAGGACTCATCGGTCAGTTCGAGCGGTTCGGCAGGGGTAAGGTCTGCCGTTTTCTTGTCTGCTGATGGTTCTACTTTGTATTCTTTCTCCTGCTGGTCGTCCACTCTTACTCTTACACTCGTCACTCCGTCCCAGTCGCCCTCGAAGAAAGTGCCGCGTGTAGCGGGCTGCGCCGGAGTTGCCACAGCTTGCAGTCCGTCGGCTGTCAGTTCCAGCGGATATTGTCCGACGGGCAGCGGCGTGTTTTGTCCGTTGTCTGCAAATTCGTCCTGCGAGCACGAGGCCAAAGTCAGGGCGGCTATCAACGACCATAAAACTGGCTTGTGTCGTAATATACTACGTTTCATATTTCCGGTTTTTAATTGTTTGTTCTTGCGCCACCGACGGCTGCGAAACCGCCCGATGCACCTTATATGATAGGTATCTCTCCGTGCTTACGCTGCTGCACGGGATGGCTGAAATTTATTCCTGTGCACGTACCATCACGTCCTTGTATTCGCCGGCGACAGACTGTCCCGTCACGGGGTCGAAACTGTTCGAGTAGTACACGGAGAGCGTCCCGTCGGCTTCAATGGCCACGTCTGCCGTGGAAGACTGCCCGTTCTCTGCCGTCCAGCGCACCGTCCCGGTGGTGCAGTTCACCACCCAGTTCGTGTCGCTCGTAAATTCATGTTCGCCGGTGCGTGAATAGGCGGTGAAGGTAGCGTCCGCGCGGTACAGGTGCCAGCCCTCGTCAGGCAGTCCGGAGGAGTTTTCCACCCACTCGCCGCCTTTCTTCTCGTAGCTCTTGGAGAGAATCCATTTGCCCACTAACTTTTCTGCCAATGTCTTTTGGCTTTCGTCCATGCGGGCAAACGTCCATCGGAACTCTCCCTCCATTATTTCACCTGTCTCCGAGTCGCGGGCTTCGTCGTGCCCCATGACAAGCGATGTCGCGTCCAGACTGAGCACATCGACGGTCATCGTGCCGAGTGTCAGTTTGCCTGTCGCTTCGTCCACTTTCCATTCGCCCGAGTTGAGCTTGGTGTAGCCGTCGGGAGCGGTAAACGCACTCAACGCCGTGCCGTCCGTGCGGAGGGTGTAGGTGTGTCCTTCGCCGTCGGGGATAGGGTCTTCCACCCACTTGCCGTCCTGTTTCCTGTGGCTCTCATCCATGTTCCACTTACCGGTGATGTTCTCGGCAATGGGTCTCAGGATACCGACTTCGCTGTCCTTGCCATTGCTGTCTTTGCAACCTGTGAAGACAGTCATCGCTGCAAGGCAGCAGGCTACCCAAAGGATATTATTCAGGTTAAAACAATTCTTTTTCATCTTTATTCGCTTTCGTCCAGTTACATCGTGGCGATAGTGTCTTCACCCTGTACCGGTGTCCAATCCTTTATCTGTGCCTGACCCACACTCATGCCGGTCTTGCTGACAGTGACGGGCCAAGTGTAGTTGTTGCCGGCCTCCAATGCCGATTTGCTTTCCGGAATGATGAGCGTTGCCTTGTAGATCTGCCCCTCGACTGTCACTTCTATTCCGATTTTTCCACCCATCTCCTGCGGGAAGAGGATAACGGGCGAGGCGGTGTATGTTCTCTTGTCATTTACTGTGACATCGGACAGCGTGATGCCGAGATTTTCCACTGACGCCGTTTCTGTTGGCTGCGCTATGCCGGTCTGCGGATTGAATGCGCCAGAGAGTTTCAATCCCTTCAGCGTGTAGGAGGTCAGGGAACCGGGAAAGCTCATGTCCGAACCCTCGATGAAAGTCAATGTAATCTGGCTCATGCAGTGGCGGAAGGCATTGTCGCCGGTGAAATTCACGGTCGGATTAGCCTTGCTCGCTATTGCCCCCTCAGCAAAGAGAAAGTCTATCTTGGGCTGTTTCTCCGCAATCTGGTAGTCGGCGGAGGTGGTCGCTTCGATGGAGGTCGGAATGAAGCCTGCCGTGCCGTCGAACGGGTAGTAAGCGTTAAATTTTACTTGCTCTTGGGCATCCTGATAATAAATCGCGTCATCCGCAGGGGAGAATACAGTGCCATTATATCGGTACGGGAAATTCTCATACCGCGTCAGACCATCGCTCACCGTGGAAATGCCGATGCAGTCGCCTGTCGCCCACTGTGTACCGCTGGCGCGGGTCATCGTTCCCTCGATAGAGGCGTTCACTTGTGCCGCCACGGGGCCGTCGTCCGGTGTGGCAGGCTCATTGTCATTGGTACAGGCGGCCAGTGCGAGGACTACCGCAAAAATCATTGATAAAGGATACTTGTTCATATTGTTTTTATTATTTATTGTTACAAGTTATTGCAATGTGGCCTCACCGTCGAAGTTATCCGCTTCAGTCCAATCCACTATCGAAGCATTTGTTATCTCCAATGCCGTGTTGCTGACCTTGACCGTATAGCGGTAGTGGTAGCCCGCGAGAAGTTTTTTTACAGTATACTCCGGCAACTTGAGTTCGGCATGGTAGTCTTGATTGTTGTAATGCACCGTGAGGCTCAGCTTGCCACTGTCTATATCCTGCGGGAGCAGGATAAGCGGCTCGCATTCGAGCGTCTCGGCATTTTCTCCGGTTACTGACATCGATATCGCTTCAGTGGTAGCTTCGGCATCCGGCACGGCATTCCCTGTCTTGATATCGAAAGTGCCTGTCGTGATAAAATTCCCTAACGTATAGCCGGTCAATGCCTGAAGATCGGAGATGCCGTCGCCTGCCTTCAGCGTCAAGGTGAATTTGCTCATCACGTGCTTGAAAGTATGATCCATTCCGGTAAAGTTCACGGTCGGACTGCTTACGTCGGCCGTGTTTGAGGCGAACAGGTAGTCGTTCTTTCTCCAGTCGGACGCCACCGTTTCTTCCCCTGCGGTCTGGTTTTTCGCTTTCGTGTCGATGGTGATTACACCATTCGTCGACAGTTCGGCATCGTAGGGGTAATAGGCGTTGAAGGTCACCGTTTCACGGTCTTGGAACCAATAGGGAGGATTCGCCGTGAACTGGTTGTCGCTGCTATACGTGTAGAGCACATTGAACTGCCCCGTTTCCACGTCCCCGTCTTTCATGGGAACGATACCCACCTTGTCGTCTTCCGTGAAAGCCTTGCCTTCCGAATTGACACGGGTCGCCACCGCGTCGATGCCTGCCGTGAAAGTCATCGCCACCGGCCCGTCGGCCAGCGGGTCGTTCATTGCGTCGTTGGTACAGGCGGCGAAAAACAGGAGTACGCCGACTGCTAAAAAAATCTTCTTCATACTATGTCTTTGTTTTTCTGATTATTTGTTTTTTATTTTTCTCTCTACATGGCTTCCACAGGGTCGCCCGTTACCGTATCCCATTTGTCGATGGTGGCAGACACGCCCGCTTCGGTCGGGGTTTCCGCGACCGTACCGCCGAGCATGATCGGCTCGGTCTTGCCGGCGTTGAAGTCCTTCAAACTCGCTGTCAGGTCGCTTTCGAGATTTACAGGCTGCGGGTTGCCGTCGGCGAAAGTGATTGTTCCCGTGAGCTTCTGCACATCTCCTGCGATACCTAATAGCCGCACCGTAGCCGTCCACTTACCCGCGTCGTCGCCTTCGGTTATCTTGGTGAAGGTCAGCTTTACGTTCGAGGGCGTGCCGTGTTCGCCCGTTGCCATATCGAGCGTTCCCGCCACTCCCGAAAGAGTGCCTTCAATGCTCACGATGCGGTCTTTCGCATCGCCGGAAGGCTCGATGGTGAGCGTGAGCTGGCGTACCTGCTGCTTCATTTCCGCCGTGAACTCGTGGTCGGTGTCTTTCTCTATGGTCACGTCCTGCACATGGGTGAACAGCCATTCGGGAGCGTTGGAAACGAAACCGTCCGACACGACGACAGTTGCCGTTGTTCCGTTTACCGTAATATTCCCGGCAGGGTTGTATGCCGTTATCCGGTATTCGCCCGGCTCGAACAAGTAATCGGGAGCATGGATCTCGGCGGTTTCCTCTCCGGTGTATTCACCGATGTTCACCGTCCATTTTTCCGGTACGGCTATGCCTTCGCCTCGTTCCGTCCACTCAGCCGTAATTGCCACCTTGCCGTGATCGGGATGCGGCGTGTTGAAAAGCTCGTCTTTCACGCAGGAGGACAATAATGTCATTACCCCCACTCCCACCATTATCGTATATCGTTTTGCTTTCATTTTTCCCTCCTTCCGTTAGAACAGTTTCCACACTAAGGTAACACCCGCATTCACGGGGCCCCACCAGTTCTTGCTCTCCGTGCCTCTGCGTACACGCACGCCGTCGATGACCTCGTATTTCTCATAGTCGGCACGCACGCAGCCGATGCCGAGGTTAAAATCAAGCGAGAGGGTATTGTTCAGCCGCAGTTGATAACCGCCGACAATGCCTCCACCCATCAGGTCGCCCTGCCTGCCGGTCGCAGAGAGCTTGTAGCTGAACTGCCCTGCCTTGTACATCGCACCGATATAGCCGCGTTTCTCTTTACCTATATAATAGCGCACTTCGGGCGATACTTCCCAAAGGGCATAGCGTCTGTCCTTATCATTCCACGTCCACGATGTCCACGAGCCGTTCACCAGAACGCCCCATGACGGATGGATGCGCCACTCGATACCCAAGTCGGGTGTCAATGTTGCCCAGCGAAGCAGGTTCGCACGCAGGGAAAGAGTATAGTCGTCCTTTTCAGTTTCTTCGGCAGCGAGCCTTTCGGCTTCCGTCCGCTCAAGTTCGGCTTTGCGTACGGCTTCTTCGGCTGTCCTGCGCTCCTGTTCGGCACGTTCTGCCGCGAGGCGTTCTACCTCGGCGGCAAGACGGGCTTTCTCCGCCTGTTCCGCTTTCACACGCTCTGCAGCTATACTGTCGGCTTTTGCCCGCGTACTGTCCGGGGCATCTTTCTCTGCCGGTATTGCGAGGCGTACCGTGACGAAATCGCCGTCCGTGGCATGATTGCACGTGATGAAGCATTTCTCCACAAGTCCGCTGCGGGTTATCAGTTCGGATTTCACACGGTTGGAACGGGTCTTCGCCACGGCGAGGTTTTCCGCTTCGGTGGATGCAGAAATACAGTAACCGTCCACATGCAGGGGGATTTTTCCCGCAAGGATGTCAGTCTTGTACCGCTCCACGCATTCCAGAAGGCGTTGCAGTTCTTTCCCGTTCTCCCCGAACGGGACGTAGAACATGTCCTCACGCGGTACAAAGCGGAACACGTAAGACGTGTCCGCCACTCCTTGCGCCGACAACGGCAAAAGGGACAGCACGAGCAGTAATGTCAGTATGATTCTTCTTGCATTCATATTATTATTTCTGTTTCGGGTTTAGCATGGGGATAAAAAATCCGGCGGCATCCGTGCATGGCATATCCATGAACCGCATACCGCCGGAAGGCGCAAATTTTTCTCCCCACCGGGTTACCGACAACGGCGGGGGAATCGTGTAATATCGAGGTAAGGAGAAGGGATAATCCGGAAAGAAAATCCCGGCTAAGTGTTTGAAAATTAAATCGTATTGCGTATATTGACGCGCGTAACCAAGAGAGAGAGAGAGAGTATAAAAATTCCCCACAAACGCAAGGATTCTACAGAATATCTGATGCAATCTTCAGATTTCCCGCCCTCCACGGTGTCGTTCGAAAATAAACTTACAGGTTTTCGTCCCTCTTTCTCGGAAAGAGGACTCCCAGTCCCTGTCTTTAACCCGGTCAAAGACAGAACGGGCGACCATATTCTGTCGAGGGTACTCATGTATAGTAGTTATAATGCAGGCAAATATATAGAAATATTTTCATTACATTAATAAGAGACATATCTTTTTTTTACATAAAATAGTTATTTTTCATGTCATTCCACTCCATTTCATAACATCATTGTTACCTATCATGCCATGAACCGCGTGTTCGGTTATTCAGCATTGTATTGACAGTCCCCGTTTGTGTCCGAAGCATTTTACTACTGAAAGTTACATGTTTTTAATACAAACCTTCGGCATTTCGTACTGCATACCAATCCAGAAGGTCTATCTTCCCCTGGTTGAGAGCAATATCGCTCTCATCTAATTTATTATCAATTATGATTATAGGATACTTACGGGTAAGCACAGGAAAACAAGTGCTTGCCAACTAGGAAGACGAGATCCGCCGCTTTGCCGAAAGCCGGAATCTCAAAGTAGACAATTGGGTGACCGAGATAGTCAGTGGGAAGCGGAAGGAGAGCGACCGTAAACTCGGCGGACTGCTGCGACGCATGAAACGTGGAGACACCATCATCGTCACCGAAATCTCCCGCCTGAGCCGAACGCTCACCGACCTTATGGCCATCATGGGCAAATGCCTGGGCAAGGGCATCAACCTGTACACCACAAAAGAGAGGTACTGTTTCGACGACTCCATCAACAGCAAGGTACTGTGCTTCGCTTTCGGCCTGGTGGCGGAACTGGAACGCAACCTTATCTCCATGTGCACCAAGGAAGCCTTAGCCCTTCGGCTGGCTGAAGGAACGGTTCTGGGACGCAAAAAAGGTAGCTGTACCAAGTTGAAAGTTCTTGTCACCAACCGGGAAACCGTTCTGTGAATGCTCGAAGAAGGTAAATCTATAAGCGATATCTGTCGGCATTTCGACCTGTCGCGCGATACCTTTACCAAGTTCCGCAACAAATATCCTACCGTGCGCAAAGCCCTCCGCGAAAGAGAAGCACGCCACATGCGAAACCGCAAGCCAGGTAACGGTTGACGTATCCTGGGAAAGGCTGTGTGCCCGCTAAACATGCCGCTGCTTTCCAGGCGTATAGTCCTTTCTCTATTTTTTTTCGAAATAATCGTTGGTTTATTACCTCAAAGATAAAAAAACTCATTTTATGTCCAAAATATAAAATAGAATTTGAGGTAATGGTATATTATACTAACCTCTTTTAAATATCATTACCTATCTTTATATGAAAAGCTGATAAAAAACAGTGCTTTTTCACACCATTAAGAGTTATGAGCATTCTTCTTAATAAATGTTATTTTGGGATTGTACTATTGTGTTTTTGATAAAATATTTATATTTTTATATAAAATAAAAAACAGCTATGAAAATAACACTATCTTCATTAATCTTATTAATAGGAATGAATTTATATGCTCAAAATGAGCAAAAGTATTCCTCATTAAATCCAATGTTGTTCTCCTATACTTTAGATGACATTCACGTTCAACCTCCTCAAAAGTATAACAATGGGAAAAATATTATTAAACCTAATATTCAACTTTATCCATGGGAAAATAAATTAGAAAATGGCATGCCTAATGTTGTTAAAGACACCAATGGAAATATAGCTATATATATTTCCAGTTTTATCGCTTATTCAGAAAATCCTCCATCCAAGGTTGGCGTGATGGCATATACTAATAATACTGATAATATGTTGCAATGGGTGCGTCCTGAAGCAGGGCTATTTTGGTACAATCCTAATGGAAAAACTGCTGATGAAAAAATATCACCAACACAGCAAACAGGCTTTCTCCCAACTAATATTGTTGCTGTTGATGTAGAGAGTTTTGGAATATATGATGACCTTGAAAAAGGGGTAGAGAAACCGATAAAATTTGTTTATCTTCCTCAAAGGGAGTCTAAAAATACTTATTTAGGAGGATATGAAATCACACGAGATGTAACAGAAAAAGGAATTTATAAAGGTTTTGGGGAATTTAAAGAAAAAAGAAAGAGTGATCAGTTTCTGTATAAATTCAAATTTATTAATGGTGATACTCATATGAACTATATAAAATTTGATGGAGAATACTATTTTTGTTCAAGATTGAACGGTAAAAGATCTTCATTGAAAACAGGAGAACAACTTCCTTTTCATCCAGATCCCAGAAATAGGTTTCGAAGAGAAACTATTACTAAGATCGGTCCCCAATTAGTCTCAAAAGATGTAGATTTAAGTATAGGGTTAGATATGTCAACGCCACAGTGGGAACCGTATAGCCTGCAACCTTTCCAAATGCCTGGATTTGAAAAAGATATCTTTTGGGGATTAGTAACAATGTATGGAACAGCAGTTGATCCTACCGTACAGCATCTACAAAGAACCGAATTAGCAATTTCTACAAATGGAATGGATTGGATGTACATTGCTCCCGGAGTACCTTTCCTTGACAATGGGAAAGAAGTACAAAGCGATGACCATGGATGTATAAACATAGGTAAACCTATCTGTAATACAAAGTTCTCAAGACCCAATGAATGGCATTATTTTTATGCTGCATCTCAGGAAAGACATGTAACAGGAAGAAATCCTGGTATATCTGTTGCTATAGGTAAAGCAGGTAAATTAGCAGGATTAAAAGGTAATGGCAATATTGGCATCTATTATTCTGCAAATCCTAAGGATAATCCAGATGTTTCAGAAAAAGCATTACCATTATATTCTATTTATAATGCTTTACGGCTGAATTCCAGCCCATATCCTTTAATATTAGCAGATGTTACAGAGGATCCACGAGATAAGAAAATAACTGATTTAAAAAGCTACGCATACGTCCTTATGTTTTCATATGATCCAACAAGGCCTCATTGTGAAGGACATTTATTAGGGGGAACGATGGGGAGTTCTATTCCCGGTACAACAGAGGTTTCCGACAATTATGAGTCTGTTGGTACATTTTCAAACACTAACATCCATGACAAAAATCTCCTTTTAAATTTTCTAAAAGAGAACTCTATAGAACAACATAAAATCATTTCGGCATATGATTTATCTTCAATCCCAATTATCTTGGAATCAGGAGTAAAAGCAGGAGTGCTTTATGGAATAAAGTTTGAAGATGATAAAAAAGGAAATTTTCCTTTCAATATCGAAGAAGGAACGTTTTATAATAATAAAAATTGGTGGGGATATACACCAATAGACCCACAGCATAGTCATGAGACTTTTGATTTTTCTCAAACACTAACTGAACCTAATAAATTCTATCCACTTAAGGCGACAACAGGAAGTATTGCAGTAAAACTTGTACCATCTGTTCCATCAGGTCGAGATCAAGTCATATTTAGGATATATGGTGATGACAATAATGATATAACATTATATTATACTGCTCAAGGAGATTTCTTATATCGAGTTATGACGCATGGAGAAGAATATGCTTCAATGAAAATTCAAGCCCCCAAAGATGGCTTTCAAAATAAAGAAGTTATCGTAACCGTAGAAGCTGTTAAGAAAAATTTCCGCAAATATGGTTCTGAATTTGAGGAAGATGCAACCGTTTTACATGTCTCATGTCCCAATTTAAAATTTGAAAAGGCAGACCAACAAAAAATATTATGGAACTGGAGACATCCTGAAGGACAAATTACGGAAACAGATAAAGCAAATGCAAGAGGGTTTGCTTATTTGAACTTTACGTCTTTTATTGGTAACTGCCAGAAAATAACTTTCTCAGCCAATGCTGAAAGTGAGGCAAATACAGAGCCTTTTACGGGGAAACTCATAAAAGCTGAATTGGCAACTAAATTACCATCAGGGAAAGATGATTTTTACAATCCTAATAATTAATTCAAATACATAAACTATTATGAAAGTACAAATTTTATTTTCTTTTTTCATCTCATTATTTTGTTTTTTTTCATCCAAAGGATATTCACAAATAGGACAGTGGTATGAACAACTGGACGGTAGTAGAACCGTTGGTCATTATGACAATTATCAATTCCTTTTTCCAAAAGAGGGGTATGAAGAACGACGTGGACTAGAATTGAAACTTAATGCAACAGGCCAAGAGAACATTTTTTTTCAATTACATTCTTTGGGAAAATTGACGTTTGGTTCTGTAGATCCTAGTTATGCTACATTCTTAAACTTAAAACAGGGGACATATGTATATGCCTGTCTAAATACCGTACAACAGAACTTTAATATAATTGCAGATAGAGATATTCTTTTTAAGGCAAGAAATTCTCCTACTCCTCAATTACAAATAGATGAGAAATTTGCTTATTTAAATACAGACTTAACGATAAAACCAAGGACCAATCCTTTGGAAGGAGATTTCCAAATAAAAAGTGATATTGACAATAATATGCTAATGTTAGCAACTTACAGTAAATGGATGAGAATTGCAGGCAAAAGTGGTATTGCGTTATGGGGAAATGATCAATATCAAAATGTAAATCCAACATTATTAATAGGTGATAATTATGTTAGAATCGGAGGACAAGCAACTATCAAGCCTGAGTTAATAAACAAATTCTCCCTGTTTGTAAGAAAAGGAGTTCTAACAGAGGACTTTTCAATAGCTCCAAGTAATGAATGGGCCGATTTTGTCTTTCTAAAAGATTATAAGTTGCCACATATTTATGAAGTAGAAAAAGAAATTCAAAAAAACAAACATTTACCAAATGTACCTTCTCAAAAGGATATATCAGAATCTGGATATTCTCAACATAAAATGAATATAACATTATTGCAGAAAATTGAAGAATTAACACTTTATATTATCAGCCAACAAAAAGAAATAGAGAAGCTGGAAAAACTATTAAATGAGAAATAATATGAAAAAAATACTATTTATATTTTTAGGGTTATTACCATATTGCTTATATGCCCAAATTGGAACTTGGACAGACCAATTGAGCGGTGGGAAAACAGTAGGGAAAGTTGAAAATATGCAGTATATTTTTACAAGAGAACCTCAAAAGCACAAGGGAATGATATCAACATTAGGAGATGACCCTAAAATTGCGGCATCAAGCCCAAATTTCTTTATATCTTCACGTGGCAAGTTTACTTTTGGAGGAGAAATCACTTCCCCTTGTATTTTCAATTTCAAACAAGGCTCTGAGGTTTATGCAGCTCTTGCTTTATATGGTGAACGCTTTTATTTCTACGCAGATAGAACTATAAATTTTAAAGCACGGGGATTAGCAAGTAATGCTCTTTCTATAGATAATAATAATACGTATCTTACCAATAGTCTAAGAATAAGCCCTATAAATGGGGCTGAAATTGGAAAATTGGATTTCACTGTGGGACCAGATAATAATTTTTTAATTTATAATTCCTATGATTCATGGTTTAGGGTAGCCTCCAAAGGAGGTATTGCTTTTTGGGGAAATTTGAATTATAAAGATACTAATCCCACGCTTTTAATAAAAGATTCATATGTAAAAATTGGGGGAAATGTTCCTATTGGACCTGAAAGTATACAAGATTACTCACTTTTTGTAAAAAAAGGAATATTAGCAGAAGATGTTGGTATAGGACCAAATAACTATTGGGCTGATTTTGTTTTTTACGATAATTATAAACTACTTCCTTTGACAGAAGTAGAAAAGTATATAAAAAAGTATAAGCATCTTCCTTGCGTTCCTAGTAAAAAAGAAGTAGCAGAAAAAGGATATTCCCAGCATGAGATGAATGTAATACTTTTGCAAAAGATAGAAGAAATTACATTGCACGTAATCGACCACCAAAAAAGGATAGATGATATAAAAGATAATTGCAAGTAGGCGTTGGGAAAAGTCCGGATATACTCAGTTATGAATATAAGGTTATAGTTGCCATAAGCCTGCGGATAGCAGAATGATGGACAACTATAAACCTTTGTGGAGATATGCGATTGATACTTACTACTTCAATAAGATGATATTTGTTCTTCTTGGGGGCATACTCTGACCTTTGCAATCAGTTTCCGTATTTTCCCGTCTCCTATAACCGGAGCATGGGCATCTTCCGGAAATGCGATTAAGAACTGGTCGGGGATTAAATCGATAAATGATGTAGGACGGTCTGTGAATAAGGCACAGTCTGTGTCTTTTTGATAAGACTGTTTTTCTTCTGTGAGCTCTTCTTCCGCTTTCCATCCGATTCGTTCTTTTCCTTCCAGCAAGATATGTATATCGATATATTCACGGTGTATTTCCAAGACCTGTTCTTTTTCATCGATACAGGTGGGGTTTACATTGTTGATGAAAAGATTGTCCCCATCCAACTCAATGCGTCCGCAATCCGTATGGAGCAAATCGTATCTTTTCACGTAATCAAATAATTTGCTGAATAGAGGGTGAAGCGCTTCTATTCGGGTACTGTTTTGTAAATTAGATACTATCATACAAGCTTATATTGTTTTTTTATTCTACATTATCTGTTTTGGGACGTAAAAAGATGATTTGGACACAAAGGGCCATGGCAACAATTACGGCCAACAGTGCAAATCCTAAGCCGAGATTACCGCTGTCTCCCCATTGTCCTAAAAGGTTCGTAATAAACGCGCCTGCAAAAACACCAACCATATTCATCACGCCATATGCAGTAGCCCTTTGTTTAGATGAAACAAACTGGCATAAAATTGGCATGTTATTAGCATCGAAAATACCGTATCCGATACCAAACAGTAGCCCGGCGCCCACGACAGTGATGATGTTATGCCCAAAGCCCAATAATAGTAAAGATGGAATGGTTAATCCAAGACCAATAGCGCCTGTATATACCCGGCCACGCAAATTCCTTTGAACCCATTTGTCAGATAAGATACCGCCAATAATTACTCCGATGAATGAAGACACTGCAATCGTGATTGTCGAGATAGGACCAGCCTGTGACATCGGAAGCCCCAAGTTCTCTGCAAACAAAGTAGGCAACCAGTTCTTAGTGGCCCATCCCGGAAGGCTTGGGGCTGCAAAGTAAAGAAGGATAACCCAGAATGCTACGTTGGTCAACAAAGATTTCAGACTCCTGAGTACACTCTCTTTCTCTTTATGCTCAATTGCAGGTGTCTCAACGGAAGTTGTAGATTTCTTGTCCCGTAAAAAAAGCATAAGGATGATTGCATAGGCAATGCCTATGATACCAAACCAGTGAAAAGTGGTATGCCAGGAAAATGCAGCAGCCACAGTCGCTCCGAAACCACCGACAGCCTGGCCAGTATAAAGACCGGTCATGTGAATACCGATTGCCAAAGAACGTGATTTGCCGGTATGATAGTCTGCAATCAGGGAAAGGCCGGCCGGTATATAAAGTGCTTCACTTATTCCCATTATTGCCCGAAGCCAAAATATCTGGTCGAATGTAGAAGCAATTCCCATGAGGTAAGTGACCGAAGACCACACGAACAAACTGCCGACAATCAGCCATTTTCTGCTCAGACGGTCTGCTATGATGCCGGATATAGGACTCATCAGTCCATATATCCAGAGAAAAACTGCCATCAGATGACCGAAATTTGCCGCAGACTGTAATTCTACGATATCAATCTGCATGGCTTCTTTCATTGTACTTAACATTTGTCGGTCCATGTAATTAAGAAGTGCAACACCCCACAATAAGCCGACTACTATCCAAGGATAAATCTTTGAGTTTTTCATTTTATGATATTATTTATTTAAGTTATTGGTCTATACCGGTAGGAGACAGTAAAGGACCACCACCTGCGGTATATCCCCTACTAAATCCTTTTTCTGTTTTTGAGAACCAGAAAGAATAAATATCCGTATTTCTGGTATAAAACCTTATTGATATTTTTTTTCCTATTAAAGAACTTATGTCTGCATTTTTCCAACGAAGCTGCAACTTAGTCGAGTTTTTCTTTTTAACAACCTCGAAATCGTGTTTTGAGAAACCTTTTATGACATTTAAATTTGCATCCAACAGTTCAGCGTATAAAGAACCTTTAATTTCAGCATTTACAAATAAATAAGAACCGGTGACTTCAAATGCAACTGTTTTGAGAAAACATTCTTTTTTATCTGAATGATAAGAAGCAAATCCATCACGACGCAAAGTAGCTAATCCTGTGGCAAAGTTAGACGGATGAACAGGCCGACTGTTATATCTGCCGCTCATATAAAAATAAAGAGAATCACCAACTATAATCGGACAACCTGCTACGGACTGGATATTCCCTGCGTTCCAAGCCTCAGGACTTTCATCAACAGGCAAAAAAGGCTTTTTATTCTCACGATTCCAGTTAAAACTGTCCTTCGTCCATCCTACAAGAATCTCATTCCTTTTCTGAACCTTAAGCTCAACGCACTCTTTGTTTTCCGGACCTTGCCATACTGAAAAATAGCCAAGCAGCAAATTTTCATAAGGCATGGCCTCATGATTATAAATCTGCGGACGCAAATCCGGGAACAAAGGATGTCTGGGGTCATCATCGTCCGCATTGAACCAGAAACATATAAATTTATCTTCTCCATTAATAAAAGTACGATGGGCTAAACTTACCGCCAGTTCAGGATCTTTATCAGCCAGGAAACACCTTGCACGACGATAAACTCCATTTATTGTCTTTAAAGATAATACATATTTATCTATGAAAGGATCATAGTAAACGGCACACCTGTCATATAACTCACCTGACACAGCCTTTGTACTACTCCAATGAATACCGTCGGCAGAATACTTCAGTTTCATGCTTACTGAGCCTGGATTATTGAAGGCAACCAGAAACATCTTATACTTTCTTTCCGCCTTTTGTTCAAATTTATCAAGCAAAACAGAAACACAGTCATGTTCTACTGTATCAACTATATTTGTACCTGGTACTACATCCAAGTAAGGCTTGAACCAGACCTTCCCATCATTTGATTCAGCATAACAAGTCACAAGCCCGTTTGTCTTACCTCCACCGGCAGAATACCACATTTTAAATTTTCCGGATAATTCATCGTACCATACCCCACCACTAAAAGGAGCTGCATAAGGATCTCCGTTTTTATTAAACTCCCATGCCTTGTCAGCTTTTAAAACCGGATTCAATGCATAATATGCAGGAACATGATATTTAAACTGCATATCAGTTTCTGAAACAAGAGATTTATCCAACAAAAGATTTCTACCCTCTCTTGAATAAAGTGGATTAAAAAATAATAGACTTGATATTATAAAAAGGACCAATGATTTCATAGATATTAGGTTTATATATCTTGGTAAGGTAAATTACCCCACCAAGATATTATAGAATTTATTTCTGTAAACCTGTACGCTGCCAGTTCTGACCTTTCATAGGCCATGCTGAATTAGCAACAGAAGAAGCACCTGTAGAAAGGTTCAATACGGCAGAAACACCAGCTTCAGTTTCCACGCTCAGCAGAACATTTCCGTCTGCATTCATAACCGGGGATGAATTTGATTTTTCTCCTACTTTCAGTGAAGCATAAGCCGTTCCATCAGGTTTAACAATATAGTAAACCGCATCATCAGTAACAAAATGGATATATCCACGGCTATCTACCATAGGTACACAGTTTGTTACACTTTCAGCAGTTGCAAAATGCCATTTGAGATTACCGTCTTTGTCCAATGCTACAATACCACCAGTTTCCTGGTCAGCAATCACACTACCGCCTGTTGCATATATTGTACCGTCTTCACCAATAACGGCACCGCCATAATTGACTGGAGAAGGAAGTTCTACTTTCCATTTTTCACTTCCGTCAGGATTAGTTGCACAAACAGCACCACCCGCTGATGTTTTACCTACAGTATAGATGGTACCATCTGAATCTATTGTAATAGTACTGTTGACACCAGTATATGGATTATAGTTGAATTTCTGTGAACCACTATTTATGTCATAGCCATATAAGCCGGCAGAAGAAGAGCAGAAGTAAACTTCTCCATTTTTCGATACAGACAAACCTGAAGTAATACCTACGGGAACACTTATCTGTTTAACCAACGAACCATCAGATGGATTCAGGACAGTAACAGCATAAGGAGAGTTTGTTGTATGACCTATATAGATATAACCGTTTGCATCAACAGCAGGTGTTACATAGTTTAAGTTAGCATCAATACCAAATCCATACGTCCAATGTAATGAGCCGTTTGAAGATACAGCAAACAAGAATGACTTACGGGCTGTTCCAGAATTTTTCAAGTCACGTGCAACAACATAAATATCACCATTGGTTCCTACAGCCGGACTTGCATAAATCAACCTTACTCCACCACCTGAATTGTTTGCAGCCAATGCATCATTTACATTAAATGACCATTTAACAGCACCGGAAGCTACATCGTACGCCTTTAGCTGCACGTCATAAGCATTATCGGCAGACTGGTCAGCAATAGCGTACACTGTTTTACCGTCAGCGGAAAGAGCCGGAGAAACCGTACTTTCAATTGCGCCCAACAATGGAGATTGCCAGGTAATATTAATTAATTTATCTGGATCCAAAATTGTAATATCCTTAGAAGCCTTAGCTTTCAAACCGTTATTGTCAGTAACTGTCAAGGTAATAGTGAATGTTCCACTGGCATTGTACGTATGGGAAGGATTCTGTTCGGAAGACTTACTATCATCAGAATCACCGAACTTCCATTCCCAGGCCACAATAGTATTGCCTTCAGAAGGAACAGACTTATCTGTAAACTGAATGGCATCACCAATCATATACGTATTTTCAACATATTCAAAAGCTGCTCTTGCAGCGGTGTTATATACGGTATCGTCATCTTTACATGAAGAGAGCAACAATAGACCGATTGTTAAGAAGTAAAATATTTTTTTCATATCTCATTTATTTTTTATCTTGACCGTTAACGTTGAAACCAGGTCCACCTCCACCTGTATATCCCTTACTCGTTCCGGCTTCATCTGTAGAAATCCAGAAGGAATATAAGTCACCGCCATCAAGATAGAATTTAACAATAATATTTTTTCCTTGGATAGAATCCAGTGATTGGCTCGAAGACCATGTCACGAGTTTTTTAGTACTATCACCTGTTATCGGATTACAATCATCTTTTGAGAAACCACTAATTACCTCACCATTCTTATTCAATAACTCAACTTTTAACGAGCCGGTAATCTTTGCATTGACAAAGAAATACTTGCCATCAAATTGAAGTTTATTGGTCGTCAATTCTCCGTTACCTGTCATTGAAGCAAATCCATCACGTCTTAATGTAGCCAGACCGGTTGTCGTAATTTCATTACCATTTTCAAGGCGTCTGCCACTGACATAAAAATACAACTTGTCATTTACAATCAACGGAGAACCTGCTACAGACTGTACATTACCTGCATTCCAGGCAGCAACATTCTCACTCACAGGAATGAAAGGATTCATATCTTCTCGATACCAGCTATATCCGTCACGACTGTAGCCAACCATAACCTGATTACGTTTTATTACATTATCGCTGGCGCATACATCATTTTCAGGTCCAGCCCATACTGAGAAGAAACCGAGCATAAGACTTTCATAAGGAGTAGCATCCAAATTATAAATAGCAGGAACTACATCCGGATAAGATGGGTGATGCAGTTCATTTGGCCAGGGCCCAAACCAGAATGCATCCAATTTTGCTTCTGCATTCTTAGTTCCTGCAACAGGATCGTCATTTTCATTATAGTCACGGGCACGAACAAGCTTCGAAGCATTGATTCTCACATTATGTCTCATGCTGAAAACCCAGTTGTTGCGGAAAGGATTCTTGTACACCGTTGAGCGGTCTGCAATATCTTTTGAATTGGCCGTTTCACGCCATGTCTTTCCATCAGCAGAAGTTTTATAGGTATATCTCCATTTGGAATCAACCCTTTCAACAAGAAACATCTTATAACGTTTTGAGCTGTTTTCTTCCTGCTTGTCAATCCAAACAACAGAAGCATCACGATCTGAATTATAATCTACGATATTAGTCTTTTTCACAATGGATAACTCCGGTTTCGTCCAGTTAATACCATCGGTAGATTCTGCATAACACATGACCCCGGCACCATTAACTGAATAGGAACCTCCACCACCCATATACCACATCTTGAACTTCTGTTCACTTTCATCATACCATACACCATCACTGAAAGGTGCGGCAAATGAAGCTCCTTTTGTTCCTGTCATTTCCCAAGTCTTATCAGCCTTTAAGACAGGATTGCCAGCATACAATTCCGGATAATGGTAAACTCTTTTCAACGTCGTTGATTTAATAAGAAAATCATCCACGAAGAACTGTCTTCCAACTGAAATGTTTATCACTTCAGGCTTGGTCTCCAAATAGAAAGGTGACATACCTTTTTCTATATCTGATGTATAGGAACGAATCGGAGGCCATGCTTCAGGAAGTTTAATACCATTATACAGCAAATTCGGATCAGAAGGAACTTCCGGTTCTTCAGGTTCACCAGGAGTCAGGCTTTCCGGTGTTCCCGGTTCCGTATTGCTGGGAGTATCGTCACTACAGCTGTAAGCAACAACTGTAGCGATAATGAAGCATGAATATTTAAGCAGTTTCATTTAACCTATTTTATTGGTTTATCAATGCCATCAGCAGAGAGTCCAGGACCTCCACCACCTGTATAACCACGGCTCTCACCGCTTTTCCAAGGAGAAATCCAGAATGCATATAAGTCAGCATTCTTTACATAGAATTTCAAACGGATATTTTTTCCTGCGAGGGAAGAAAGATCCTTATTTTTTTTCCATACAATTTGCTGTTTTGTACTGTCCACTTTCTTAAGCGCAATACATTCCTTCTGGGTAAATCCTTCTATAGGATTTCCATTCTCGTCCAAAACTTCAACGGCCAAAGAAGCTTTCTTATTCTTCACATCAGCATTAACGAACAAGTATTTACCATCAAAAGAAAGTTTCTCTGTTGTCAGGAATCCTTCCTCCTTACCCGCACGCATAGAGACAAAACCGTCACGACGCAATATGGCAAGGCCTGTAGAAGTATAGCTATCCCACATTATCTTATTCAAGCGACGTCCACTGGAATAAAAATAAAGGGAATCACCAACAATTAAAGGTACACCATTAATAGACTGCATATTACCCCAGTTCCATGCTCCTTCTGTTTCATTTACGCCCATGAAAGGTTTGAATGACTGACGAGAGAAATGGAATCCATCACGGCTATAACCCAGGAATACTTCATTTTTCTTTTGAATTCCGTGCTCGGCACAAACATTATTTTCAGGGCCTTGCCATACACTATACATACCCAGCATAATGCTTTCATAGGCAATTGCATCGAAATTGTAAATACCCGGATCTACTTCTGGGAACCTCGGATGGCGAGGCTCCTTATCACTTGGGGTAAACCAGAATACAATATTTTTATCAGCTGTGGTTCTGTTCGTTCTGTGAGCAAAACTTACGGCAAGTTCCGGGTCTGCATTTTCAAGATAAGATCTGGAGCGTGATGAAACAGGAGTACCATAACGCATACTCAATGCCCATACGCCTCTAAATGGATTATAGAAAGCAGATGAACGGTCATAAAGGTCACCAGACTGTGCTACGCCATCAGACCAGTGTATACCATCGGCTGAGTATTTAAGGACAAACTGCCAGCGTCTGTCAGTAGGACGACGTTCAACGTTGAACATCTTGTATCTCTTTGACGGATTTTTCTCAAATTTATCCAGCCATATAGTAGCTGCATCTCGATTGCATGTGTCTACTATATTGGTTTGTTCATAAATATCAAGAACAGGCTTTGTCCAATGTTTACCATCCTCAGATTCAGCATATCCTGTATAAAATGTCTGTTTATCCTGTTTATGGATAGAACCGGCTCCCGCCAGATACCACATTTTATATTTTTTATCTTTCTCATCATACCAGATACCATCGCTGAATGGAGAAGCATAAGGAGCACCTTCGATAGTTTTTTCCCATTCCTTATCAGGCTGAAGAACCGGATTGCCCTCATAAAAATTAGGCTGATGTGCAACCTGCTCCAGATTTGTTTCTGAAATCAGGAAATTGTCAACAAATAACTGTCTGCCCACATTAACCGGTATAACATCCGGTTTTTTTTGCAAATATGGCACCGGCATATCCTGAGCCTTAGCGGGCACCTCATAACGGGGTGGCCATTGGGCAGGAAGTTCTATCCCATTAGCTGATATTTTTGTTTGAGCCTGAGTAGCGGCATTGAAACAAAATGCCAGCATTAAAGATGATACAATATATTGTGTTTTCATAAATTATTAATAACCTGGATTGTTTGATTCTATATAAGGGTTAGAGTTCATTTCATTAATAGGAATAGGGAGCCATTCGTGTTTGTTTGTAACGAATCCCTGGAAATCAGTTTCACTTACAAACTTCTTAAAGTTCAGATCTTCGTTCTGCAACTGTTTGAAACGGCTGGACAATTCACCCCAACGTAACAAGTCATAGAAACGATGGCCTTCCAATGCAAATTCAAGAATTCTTTCATGTTTAATGTCATCCATAGTTACATTGGTCAGGTCTGCCATATCTGCACGACGGCGAACTTCATTGATTGCCTCCAAAGGTGTTTTTTCACCCTGTGTACCACCATTAATGACAGCTTCTGCATACATTAAAAGAACATCTGCATATCGGATATATCTCCAGTTCATACCGTTTGCACGAGGTTGGTTGTAAACGTATTCCTTAACTCCGGCACCTACACCCGTTAATTTTACACTTCCGTCAGCATTTGTTTGGATAGGCATGGAGAAATCAACCCCTTTCTTTATTCCGGCTTTAAACGGATAAGCCAAGGTATTTGATTGAGTCTGGAAACCTTCTTTTCCATTAACCTCAGGATACAGATCTTCCCAATGTTTTCCACCTGGGCCTTCCAAACGGATAGGATTGCCTTGCGCATCCTGATGTAGCTTGATTTCCGGTTTACGGTCATCAAACATCAATGTGGAGAACATACGAATATCTGTGAAACCGTTCTTATCAATTGAGTTAACGTACTCATTATATAGCCAATTATGAACTACACCTTCATAACCAACACCTGCACCCGGCAATAAAAGGCCACGTGAATCAAAAGCCAGACCAGAAGTTGCTGTACCCGGATTAAATCCTGCATTGTCGACGTCACCCAAGAAGTTGATTTCTAGAATTGATTCTGGATTTGCATCATTTTCGTGAGCAATGTCAAAATTATAAGAGTATTCCGGAGCAAGTTCATATGTACCATAAGTACCCTTAATAATCTCATTAAACTCGCTTGCAGCTTCTGAATAATAAGTCGTAGTTTCAGAACCATAGAAATGTTCAATACCACTTCTATAGAGATAAGCTTTACCAAGCAATGCCGCAGCTGAAGCTCTAGTCACACGACCAGCATCATCGCTACCCCAAAAGCCTTTATTAGGAAGATATGCCTTAGCTTGCTTCAAATCCTCAATTATAAAATCCCACACGCTTGATGGTACTTCGGTTGGGCGAACATAATCGGAAGCATCCTGAGGCGTGTGTCTGATAGGAGATACCTGACGATAGTTGGTAAGCAAATAGAAATGTGCAAAGGCACGCCAGAAATATGCTTCACCGATATAGGCATTCTTTAACTCCTGTTGATTCCCAAAATCTACATTATCAATTGTTTCAATGATAAAGCTTGCTTGTGAAGCTGTGGTATACATAAGAGTATAAGGTTGTTCGATTGTATAGTAACTTGCATTCAGGTCTGCACCGAACATACCAGGCTTCGCATAATCCGAATTGGAAGAAGCTTCATCGGAACGAATAATTTGGGTTTTAGAGCCTGAAGCTCCCAAACAACGCTGTGTCTGGATATATCCGTACATTGTCACTACGGCGTCATTTACAGCTGAAGGAGAGGTAAAATATGCTCCCATACTTGGCTGGTTAGGGTTGATGGCAAGTTCATCAAAAACATCGCTACAACCGGAAAACATCAGGCTGCCGGCAAATAAAACTATAGCTATTTTATTGTTTATTTTCATAATATCAGTATTTAGAATGAAGCGTTAAAACCAAAAGTATATGTTCTAGCATTAGGATAAGAAGAAGAGTCTATACCACGAGAGAACAAAGCATTTGAGCTTACTTCAGGGTCATATCCTGAATATCCAGTAATGGTGAACAAATTCTGAATACCAGCATACAGACGCAGACGGTTGAAACCGATCTTCTTAAGAATCTTCTCTGGGAAATTATAACCGATCTGGAAATTCTTCAGTCGGAGATAAGAACCATCCTCAATATAGAATGTACTTGGTAAAGAGTTACCGCCACGAGTATTGTCTGTTTTCATAACAGGAATACCTGTATTCTTATTTTCAGGGGTCCAGGCATTTAATACGTCGGTTACGCAGTTATTCGAATAGTCGAAATAATAAGTATATTTCATCTGATTAAATATATCATTGCCATATACACCCTGGAAGAACATTGTCAAGTCAAAATCCTTATAAGTCATTGATAAATTCAAACCATAATCAAAATCAGGAATAGGATTACCAATAATAACTTTATCTTCTGCATTAACTATACCATTCTTGTCTGTATCTGTAAAAATGAAATTACCGTCAGCATCAAAACCATCAATGGTATAACCATAGAAAGAACCGATAGGATGGCCCGGCATAGTAATTGAAGGAGAGTCATTGAAGTAACTTGACATAGCTCCAGAAGTGATAGGCTGTACATTTTCACCTAGTGCCAATACCTTATTCTGCAATGTACTGAGGTTGAATGTTGCATCAATGCTGAAGTCTTTTGTAATCTGTTTACGATAGTTTGCCATGAACTCCCAACCCTTATTTTCTACAGAAGCTGTATTTACATAAGGTTTTTCACTTGAACTGTTGATCTCAAAAATCTGACCTGAAGAAAGGTTCAAATCAATCTGGGCCAACAGATCAACGTTTTTCTTGTAGAAATAGTCAATCTGGAAAGTCAACTCATTATTTAAGAAACCAAATTCCAAACCAATATCAGCTGTCTTAGCCGTTTCCCATTTCAAATCAGCTGTCTTCAAATAAGCAGCACGTCCATTGGTAAAACGTACGCCACCAAATGTATGAGGAATAGGGCCGAAAGCAATATTGTCAAAACTATAAGGATCAAGGAAGTTAGCACCAAGTTCACCGTAACTTGCACGAAGTTTCAATTTACTCATTACCTTATTCTTGAACCATTTTTCCTGATGTACATTCCAACCAGCAGAAACTGAAGGGAAATAACCAACTCTACAGTCTTTGGCAAACTTGGATGATTCATCACGACGAACACTCAATGAAAGTAAGTATCTGTTATCATAATCATAGTTGAAACGCGCAAAGAATGAAAGAAGTGCGGCATTTGTATCACCTGCCGAAATCTTTCCATCTACATTTGAGAAACCGGTAATTTCTGTACCGCCTAAATCATTGATGGTTGATAAACTCATAGAACGATAGTATTCTCTCATCCAGCTGGTACCCAATAACGCATCAATGGTATGACGGCCGAAAGTATTATTATAAGTAAGCAAGTTATCAATAGTATAGTTCCATTCTTCTCCACGGCTTTCTGAAATACTGTTACGTGTATTTCCATAATCAGTATCTGGAGTACCGTCTTCGTTCCACTTAGAATAGTATTCTGGAGTATGGGTATAGTTATGTGAATTACTATAGTTACCACTAAATGTAATTTTATATTTCAAGCCTTTATACAAATCCAGAGAAGCACTTAATGATCCAATCACGTCAGTAACCTTATTGTATCGGTCTGTATAATAAAGAGGAGCAATCTTATTTTGAGACTGGCCATCTTCTGGATTGATGTAATAATCTGCACCACCAGAAACTAAACGGCCTTGTTCATCATAAATAGGAAGAGTAGGAAGTGAGATATTAAATGCGGTTGTAGGAGTCTTATCACGATGAGTGATGGCTAAATTTTCCTGTAAAGAGAAGATACCCTTCTTGAAAGAAGAATTTACACGGAAATTATAGCGTTTATAATCTGAATAGATAGTCATACCGGTCTGATCCAGATAACCAAGACTTGTATTGAATGTTGCATTTTCACCACCACCAGAAATAGCTGCATTCAAATTCCACATTGGAGCATACTGAATCCATTCTCTTGCCCAATCTGTATTTTGATTAGGATTTGTAGGATTATCATTTTCAGGAGCATGAGCAAGACCACTGTTGTCAGCTACCTTATTGGCAAATTCACGCCATTGAGAAGCATTCAAGAAATTAGGAATATTTGTAGGAGTTTGGAAAGCATAGGAACCGTCAATTTCAATAATCGGCTTTCCTTGTTTACCTTTTTTTGTTGTAATCAAAACAACACCGTTAGCTGCGCGAGAGCCGTAAATCGCAGCAGCAGAACCGTCTTTCAACACTTCAATGGATTCAATGTCATTAGGGTTAAGGGAAGAAAGACCGGCATTGCTGAAAGCACCATCAATGACATACAGAGGTTCGGTTGAACCGAATGTTGCAGCACCACGAATAACGATGTTTACATCTGCACCGGCAATACCTCCTTGTTGAATCACATCGACACCCGGAGTGCGCCCCTGTAATGCAGAGGCTACATTAGACGAAGTTTGTTTAACAATTTCTTTACTTGAAATAGAAGCTACAGAAGCGGTCATACTTGACTTTTTCTGAACACCATAACCGACAACAACCACTTCCTCCAACAGTTCGGTATCTTCTTTTAATATGATTTTAAGAAAAGATTTACCAGCAATGTCTATTTCTTGAGTTTCATAACCAATGTAACTGAAAACAAGAGTGGCTTTTGGAGATACAGTTAAATTAAAGTTGCCATCCAAATCTGTAACAGTCCCGTTTACTGTTCCTTTTTCAAGAATTGAGGCTCCTATGATAGGCTCATTAAATGAATCAATAACTTTTCCTGTTATGTTTCTTTGTTCTTGAGCAAAAGTTATAATAGGGATGAATATTGCAATTATAACTAGAAAGTGTGTTTTCATGATTTGTTAAAATAAATTTGTGGATAAAATTTCATTACAAAGGATATTCCCTTTTATCATCATCCGAGGAATATGAAAAGGTCCTTTGAAAAGGTTGCCTTTCGCCGATTGAGCGACTGTACCGTCACGGTGCAGATAACCGTACCACTCACCGTATTCCTTATCGGGAAAATGAGCGTATGTCCAGTCGCTTATCTGCTTGTGCATGGCAAGGTACTTTTCATCATGAGTTGTCCGATAGGCATAGAGGGCGGCAATAATAGCCTCGGTCTGAGGCCACCAGAATTTCATATCCTGCGAATAGTCCTGTGCCGGAAAGTGGCGGCAGTCACGGAAGTTGATTATACCGCCGTATTCTTTATCCCAGCCCCATTCCCAAGACCAGTCGAGGATTTGAAGAGCCATTTGCACCAGGTCTTTGTCCCAATTACGGTAACGGGCTTCTTCCAGAATGAACCAGGCTGTCTCGATGCAATGCCCCGGATTGATAGTGCGTCCGTTGCAAGTATCGATAAACTCTCCACCCAGCCCTACCGTTTCAAGCAGGGCTTTGAACTCGGGATGAATAAAATACTTACGAATAGCCGTAAGCGAATCGTCAATCTGCGTGTCAAGAATCGGATCGGAAATGGCAGCGCGGACACGGGATGCCGTATTGATAAGAATCATCGTTATGGAATGTCCGCGGGTTTGCAGTGCAGGCAAATACTTAGGTTCCAGAAAACCGGGGGTGGAAAGGAACTTCTGTATACGTTTGAAAAGCGCCAAAGCTTTTTCGGCATATGCCTTATCTCCGGAAGCAATGGCGTACTCCGACATGGCAATGGAGGCAAAGCACTCGGAGAAGACATAACGGCGTTTACGCAATGGAGTACCGTCTCCGGCAACTTCGAAGTACATATGCCCGTCGGTATCGAAACAGTGTTTCTCAATAAAGTCTATGCAACTCTTGGATGCGGCCAACCATTCGGGATTCCGCTCCATATTATTGTAGGCATAGGCTGCAATAAACCCGAAGCGTCCCTGAAACCATACAGACTTAGTGGTATCTATCAAACGGCCTTCACGGTCAATGCAGGTATATACTCCGCCATGCTTACGGTCGAGACCGTACTTCATCCAAAAAGGCATAATGTTCTCGGTGAAATCATGCTGATAGGATACCGACCATGAGGTTAAATAATCCGTTACATTCATTGTTCATCAGGTTTTAGAATTTGTTGCAACGTTCAAAAAAATGGATAGCTTCGAGTTCTGCTTTCATTCGTTTTTCCTCTTCGTCCGTCATATTCTGGAAAGGAGTCCGGTTCTTGCCTAAATCGAGTCCGATGAGTTTCATTATACGTTTACCACCTACGATATTCCCGCGGAAACGGCAAATAACATTGATGACCTCCTGTGAGAAGTTCTGGCGTTCACGTGCCAGTTCAAGTTCTCCTGCATTCCAAGCGTCGATGATTCCAACCAATTCTTTACCATTGTAATTGGTAGTACCGCCAATTCCTCCTCGTGCGCCACCCATGGCAAGACAAGGCAAAATCGTTTCGTCCTGTCCGTGAAGCATATCATACTTGCCGTCTTTATAAAGTCGGCACTGGTTATACTCATACATACTCTCAAAAGTATATTTGATACCGGCAAAATTGGGTATCCGACCGTCGACCGCTTCCAATAATTTGACCATAGGCAGGAAAGCGCCATTGAAGGCGGGGATGTGATAGTAATAGAAAGGAAGCTCAGGAGCACCTGCCGCAATCTCTTCGATGTATTTCACCAATTCTTCCACACGGCCGATTTTGGGGAACGGAGGTGCCATTGCCCCGATAGCTGTGGCTCCAATCTTCTGCGCATGCTCTGCCAGCATACGGCTCGCTTTGACACAACAACTGCCCACGTGGACAATAACCTTAAAATCCGCCGGTGCTACGGAAACCCAACGCTCGGCAAGTTTCATACGTTCTTCTTCCGTAAGCATATACCCTTCGCCGGAAGAACCGTTAATGAACACTCCCCGAAGGCCGTTCTTCTGTAACATTTTTGCATAAACCTCAATCGGCTCGTAATTTACCTCTCCATTTTCGTAAAACGGAGTAAAAGGCGCATCAATTAATCCAACAATTTTTTCCATATCATTTTTTATTTATGATTACGGAACAAAAGTGAAGGATTAAACAAAAGTGACCAAAAAACTTTATTGTGTTTTATCAACGATGTTGCATTTATTTTTTTTAAATAGGGAAAATATGATATATAACATAAAAAATAGCGAAATACCGTTTATTTAATAAATATATTAATTAAACTATTTACATTATTATAACTAAATAATGTAATATTTGCTATTCTATGATTGTATTTATTATATAATATATATCTTTGCATTCAACAAATACATTTTTTATGGATAAGCTAAATAAAATTAATATAAAATGCAGAAAAGAGACATTAAGGGATGTGCTTGTCCATTTAGTCTCAGAAAAAACAATAACCATACCGCAGATAGCCAAGGATCTGGATATAAGTCTTCCTACTGCAACTAAAATTATCAACAAACTACAAGAAGAACTATATATAATAAGTTTAGGTAAACTGGAAAAAGCGGAAGGGAGACCTCCGGTAATGTACACCTTAAATCCTCAAGCCGGTTTTTTCATTGGGGTTAATATAAAAAGAGACAATATAAATATTGGATTATCGGATTTTTGTGGAGAAATATTACAGGAGGAAATCATAGATTACCCCGTACGAAACACAAACGATTCTCTAATTAAGTTATGCTGGCATATAAAAAATTTCATCCAGAAAACAAACATCAATACAACCCGTTTGTTAGGAATCAATCTCAATATCTCTGGTAGAGTAAATCCATTTGAAGGGAGAAGTTATAGCCTGTTTTCCTTTCTTGAGGATTCATTACGTGAAGTCCTTGAAGATAAATTAGGTCATCCTGTATCAATAGAAAATGACACAAGAGCCATGCTGTACGGAGAACTATATAGAAGGAATATGAACAAATACAATAACGTATCATATGTTAATATTAGTTGGGGAATAGGGATGGCCTTTGTGATTAACGGTACAATTATTACCGGAAAATCCGGTTTTTCAGGAGAATTCGGGCATTTTCAAATCTATAACAATGAAATTCTTTGCCACTGTGGTAAAAAAGGGTGCCTTGAAACAGAAATATCCGGTGCCGCATTATATAGAAGATTTATTGAAGAAATTAAATCAGGAAAAAGCTCTATATTATCAAAATTCGAGACAATTACATTAAATGATATCATTTCGGCAATAAATAATGATGAAGATCCGTTATGCCTGGATTTGATAGAGGATATAGGACGAAAATTAGGAAAGCAGCTAGCTAATATAATAAACTTACTAAATCCGGAGCTTATAATTGTTGGGGGAGAATTATCAAAAGCTAATGATTATCTTTTACAACCACTTAAAACATCAGTGAAAAAATACACCCTTAACTTAGTGAACAAGGATGTTAATATTATTATTTCAGATTTGAAAGACAAAGCAGGAGTCATTGGAGCATGTTTATTAGCAAGAGATAATTTTTTAGGTATACTAACACCTCTCTCCGTACTATAACAACAGATTCGCTACATCGGCTTACTGAATTTTTACACTCGTCGGGACGGGCGGCCTCGCCCTTTGTGCTGGCCGTTCCCCAACCGATGAGTTTAAAAGTATGAAACAATCTTGTTTTCGCCTTTTGGTACTTTGCTACCAAAGTGAACACACCATTACTATCAGGCTTAATACTCCAGAAATCTGAGAGAAACTGCAAGATTTCTTCTTCGTCTGATTTATTTTTATATTCGTCAAGTTTTCTTGTGAAATCTATATCTGTCATAATGTTTGAATTTAAATTCATAATATACTATCGTTCCTCGGGGATTCCCAATAAGGGAATACATGAAAGTGATGACAACAATCAATTCACGTCCAGGTATTGTAACGAAGAAGACAAGCTAATTTATTCATATTATTACGATAACGACAAACAAAGGTTGCAAGGTTTTCGCAACGAGCCGCGGAAAGATCACCGTATGTACCACATACAGATAACCTCCACCTCGGATGAATACGTGATAGGTCGCCCCAAACTCGATGCAAATGGGCATACGATGGGTGGGGAGGACAACGCCAAAGTGGTGTCGCTCTCGTTCATGAGCAACTCGCAACTCGGAGCTATCACAAGTGGCGTGCTATCATACTTCCTTCCAAGTGGTCAAGCATCCGACTATGTTGTTCCCGAATGGTTCGAACAAAACAAAGATTGGCTGCACGGGTATGCTGACCACTACGTCGAAGTGTTCATTGATTCCAAGGGCCAAAAGTGCGTGTACCGCGACTGGCGGTTGCCTACTTTGTTGTAATCGGGCTGACGAAAGTTCCAAACATCGTGTTTGGTTACGGCACATCATGCTCTGCACCAGCTCGATCAAAAGCCGGCAAAGTTACTCATGCCTTGGTCGGTCTGGGTGTGTTGCTGTAGGATTAGAATTTCAAGAGGCAGTTTTGCAGTTTTATTGCTGAAGGACTATGTCTTCGGTCGGAAACAGAGGGGAAAAGGTATTTCCGGTTCGTCTAAAGAGACTTCGGGAAGTTCTGGTATCGTATGTAAAGATATACCTTTATATTGCATACAGTGGGCGTACCGTTCCCGTCATGGCTGCCTGTTCATGTGGATATGTCTGCTCTGCATCTGGCTGTTTACTATCGCAACCGTCTGTTTCATTGCTTACGATAATGTCGTAATAAGAAAAACAGCCGGATACGGTCGCTGTCAGAACACGTTGAATAATAGAATAACAAAAAATGGCGACCATATTGTTTATGATCGCCACTTTCTGATTTATATTTTCTAATTCAGTTTAACTGTAATATTACTTTACAGTAAACGCCTTACTAATATCATCTGTAGACATTAGGCTGCCGAAATTATTTCCGTCACATATCCAGATAACATCGCTATTCAACGTTTCGGGAACAGCACCTTTTACTGTATTATTTGTAAGGGTCATGTTTGTGAATTTGAACCCGGTAATTGTGATAGCTGAATCATAACAATAATCTTTTGTTATATTCTCAAAAGTACACCCGCTTATAGTCAATTTAGCAGAAGCATTTTCAGCGTACTGATCGCCGTTTCTCAATTCGAGATGAATGTAACGATTGCCTTTAACCGTATTTTTGAACGTGCAATCCTTGATGGTGACCGATTCGATATCTTTATCCGTCAACTGGATAGCATCCCATTCGGCATTTGTGAACGTGCAACCCTCGAATGTAATCTTCTTGCTCGTTCCGGCAGTTACATAAACTGCTGAACCTTTTCCTTGGTCATTGTTACCATTGGCAAATACCATATTCTTAACCGTTGCATTCCCATTGAAATACACCGGAGAACCCTCAATAGCAACGCCTTGTCCATCTATATTAGTATCTTTCGAGAAGGTAAGAGGTGCAGTGGTATAAATGGTCTTCGTTTCGGTTTGCAGGGCTTGGGTAATGGCATCAGAAATATTCTCAACGGAACTTACCGCTACACCTTTCACGACCTCATAGGTCTCCGGATCGTTGCTGACTTTTACCGAAGAATAACCGTTAGCCACGAAGTTGGTATGTTCACCTTCGGCAGCACAGTCGGCAGGATTGAAGTTAATGAATGTTCCACCCCTTACTACAGCAGAAGCCGTGCCATTCTCACGATTTTTATCGAAGAGATTGATAACAAATGCATATTCACTGCCAGCGGAAGCTGTCTGTTGTATGCTGAAAGTTCCGCCATTGATTTCTGCCGTCCCCGTATGGACATAGACCGCTGAAATATTCCCTACATAATTTCCACCCTCGATAATCACCTTTCCGCCATCTTTCACATCCACGGCATAACAATCGTTTTCTTTAGCCTGCAATGTACCGTTCCCTTTGATAACAAGATCGCCCTTGACTTCGATAAGCGACCACTGTGAATTATCATCATTCCATATCCCAGTTTCATTACTGATGTTTTTTCCATTGAGGTTAATTTCCATCGACACTCCATCAGACACGACAAGCGGCTGTTCCAAAGTCACATTTTCTGTCAGCGTAACAGAGCCGCCAGTTTTTGCTACTTGGCGCAAGGTTTCGGCATCGCCCGCAAGGAAAAAGTTGTTATCGTCATCATAGGCAGGATCAATCATTATATTGAATTGAACATCACTGCTCAATATCTGGCCGAGAATATTTGTTCTCCAGTTCCGTTGTACAGGAACGCTATTCAAACCTTCACTGAAAACAATTTCGTTTCCTGTTTCGGGTTTGAAGGTGAATTCCAGGCTTTCCAAAGTGGCCGGGCTTGTACCGTCCCCACTCTCGTCGGCCACCAGAATATAACTCATGGAAAGCCATTTGTAGGTTTCTTTCTCACCGTCATTGTCTGTATCAACCTTCAATTCTTCTTCGGGGATTGCATTAAGGGCGTATGTAATTTCCTGTGAACCGCTTGTCGCTCCCGTCAGCAGGTTGATCGTAGTTGCAACATTCTTGATAACAACCTTGGATTGCTTGACTTCAATACCAGAGGCAACGGCAGCATCCCAATCGTTCTGCGTGACGCCTACATTAATCTGGGCAAAAGGACGTTTCAACGTTACATTGATGGTTTCATCCCCTGTAACTGTAAACGTCTCAGCCTTGAAAAACGCATCGCGCGTCTCGTCGTTATTCGTTCCGGTATAGTCTACCGTGATATTTGTCAAATCACTCGTATTATAAGCCTTGCAATCTGCATCTTGCGCCCAAAATGCTACCGTGTAAGTCTGTCCCTTGGCCAAAGTGAGCGTCACGTTCTCTGTCAGACTGCCACTGCTGAATGCGTTCTCCTTTGTTACCTGCCCGTCAGTGAAACCGGTAAGCCCCTCAATCAGTTCGCCGGATTCGTTGTAAACAGCATACACCAATTTGTCCGCACTTGTACCGTCGCTGATGGCACGGGTGCGAACATCTATACCGTTTTCAAGACCGATTGCGAATGTCATTCGCGCTTCATTACCACCCGATTGGTTTGTTCCCAGTTCGTCTTTCGAACATGATGTTGCCAGTAGCATACCGACTGCCGCAAACACACCAAAAAATAAATGTCTGTTCATTTTTTCAACTGTTTATTGTTAAACAAAAAAGGTTTATTTAATTGTTTTTCAATCCATTTCTACCTCTAAATTCAATTCAAGGGAAAATCAAGTTGTGGTCTCCGTCGAAACCGGGATCAATGGTTACACTGCTCGAAGCCTCCGACATCAGAAACCTGCCACGCAGAACGGTATGATGACTCCTTTGAAGCGGCACTTCTATCGGCCCTGTCAGGGAAAGCTGTGTACCTGCGTTATCGTAAATACCGATCTGTACCGTTACCGCCGACGCTTTGCCGTTTACGAATACATAATCAAATCCCAATGTACCCTCTTCGGTAGTCAGCCTTTCCAAAGAAGATTGGAACATTATCCCCGTGGAGGAGTTCACCGGTTTGTCTGTGAACATACTGTAAGTGTCGGGCACGAACCCGATATAATAGAACACGACTTTGCAATCTTCAAAAAGGACTTTTGTAGCCGGTTCTTCTTTGGGTGCAAGTTTTGTCCCGTTGGTCTGGGAGGCCATACTCAGCGTTTGTTTTTCAATAAATTCTGCCAAATCGTTCGTGACGATCTCGAATTTGGCAAGCGGGCGTTGCATGGTGATTTCAAGCGTGGGGGCAACTCGTTCCGAAACATTTGCCGTCAACGATATATTGCCGGTACCACGGAAGGCATCACGATAGTCATTACAGCCCTCATGGTCGCCCTGTAAGCTAATTGCGGCAAAGTCGCTGGCATCATGATATGGAGTTTTGTCGTCGCTTTCTACCAAATCCGACCATACCATGATGTTGTAGTTGCCCGGTGTCAATTCAAGTGTCACGTCATGTTCGTAACCTTCTCCGATGTCTTTTGTAAATACGAACTCCTGGGTATGCTCCTGCACCGTGCGCTGTTGCCCCGACATGGGATAGGCACGTATGATATAGCGTATTTTACCATATTCACGACAATTATCATATATTTCACTCAGCCCCTGTTCAATTACGTCCGTCCCGTCGTGCAAATGTTCCCAGACAGTCATGTCCTTTTCGTAGCTCAACTTCAAATGCAAAGGCATACGCTCCGGCAATTCTGGCCACTCGTGCACGTCACAGGCAGTCAACAATATCAACGGCAGATATATAATCAGGTATAGTAATTTTTTCATCGCTTGCCTCCTTTCTCCCTCAAATCAAACGTGTACGAGAATGACACCGCCACCTGGTCGATACCCCAATAGGTCTTCTTCACGCTCTCTACCATAAGTCCGTCTTTCGTGTTCGGGGTGTTGTGGAATTTATCGTAATACAGCGAATATGCACCGGCTCCAATTGAAAATTCCACTCTCCAACGATAATCTTTGCTGATAGGCAGCCGATAGCCGACACTTACTCCACCGCCGATAGCGGGAGTATTTCTGTCATGGTCTTGATAACGGTAATCGCCGTTGGCGGTAAAATTGTAGTATGCCAACCCGAAATGTGCTCCGGCAAAGAATTTGCCGTTGTCCCCCGACGGCCAATAGCGCAACTCCGGCTGGACGGCAAACGTGCGGAACTTGATAGTGGACTTGAAATAATCCCATGCCGAGTAATACACGGGGAGCGTGAATGACCAATGTTTCGCCAAATCCACTTCGACAGCAACGTTGGCGATAGCCATGCTCAAACCTGCTATATTAGTTTTCAGGTGCAGGTGGCGCGTCCATTCTTCTGCTTTTGGAACAATGGTCTCTGCGACCGTCACGGTATCGGGGACTACCGCCACGGCCTCGATGGTGGGTTCAGGCTCGATGGCTACCGTGTCGGGAATGACGGTTACAGTCTCCGGTACGAGCGGTATTTCCCTTTTGCAGGTGATGAACGCGGCATGAGCATTTCGCATACGGTCGAAAAAGAGATTGTTCATCTGCTGCCATACTTTACCGTCATTCAGTTGTTTCAACTTTGCGGCACGGTTATCTGGATACGTGTCGGAATGGCGATCGGCTGCCCGTCTACTTTCTTCCTCCAATATGGCTATTACCTCATCCTTACCTTGTAATTCCGAGTTTTCTATCCGCGATTTCAGGCAGTCCCACGAAAAATACACGACACCCATACTGAACAACAAGAACAATAGTATTATACTTCTTTTATTGATTTTCATGGATTTATTGATTAAGTAGATGATTGCGAGATAAAACAACGGACTCCAGGCAAAGAATACGATCATTCCCTGCCTGGAGTCCGTTATTATATTTAGAGGAACATGGTTTTTGCATACGCTGTCAATGCAGTCGTTCCAGTTCCTCGAAGACCTTTTTGTTCTTAATTATACACAGAAGCGTGGAACTGTATGCCACATCTCTGTGATTGGGTGCTTAGGAATACCCTTGAATGAAGATATGGTAATAACAGCCCCACGCCATATGCGTGGAGACCATTACGCCAACTCTTGCATTCGTGATTTACAGTTTCCTAAGCTTTAATCACACAAGAAGAAGACATAACGCCTCTTTTTATAAACTTATGTACGGGTACAGCATACGCCATACCTTACTGCAAAGATAGTGCTTTTATTTGGATTAGCTGTGGCTTTTTATGATTTTTTCTTCCTAAAGTATCGTTTTAGAGATAGTTGGGCATCTTCCAGTCTTTGGGAAAACTGCTTTATATTTCGCCAGGAACTCTTTTGTTCTTTATTCATTACATACCCGACACAATTTTTGGTGTACTTTTTCTTTCCTTTGCACCAATCTCCACTTGTCCAATGGCTTGCCCAGTTTACAATTCTTTCATGTGTTTTATTTTAACAGCCTACGTTCGCCGCCGCTCTCCAGTACTCCCATTTGATGAATGGCTATCTGGTTGAGTTTTACAAGCCTTTCACCTTGTGATATACCTTGCTCGATGAACACGGCATTTAAGTTTTCCATGTTCGACAAACATATAAGCTCGTTGATAGTGGCATAGTCCCGGATATTTCCTTTCAAATCCGGGTTTGCCTCTCTCCATTGCTTTGCAGTCATGCCGAACATCGCCACGTTCAGCACGTCTGCCTCGTTGGCGTAGATGATACTTGCCTGTGCCGGTGTAACCTCTGCCGGGATAAGGTTTTGCTTTATGGCATCGGTGTGTATGCGGTAGTTGATTTTCGACAGTTCCCGCTTCGCAGACCAACCGAGTTGCCGTTGCTCCTCGGTCTTCAGCCGTTGGAACTCTTTTATAATATACAGTTCAAACTCGACGGAAATCCAACTCGCAAATTTAAACGCTATATCCTTATGGGCGTAAGTTCCGCCGTAGCGCCCCGATTTGGATAGTATTCCTATTGCGTTTGTCGCGTTTATCCATTTTGTCGGCGACAAGGTAAAGGCGTTTAGGCCGGCTTCCTTTTTAAACCCCTCGAATTCGAGGGGTTTAAAATCCGGGTTGTATAAACTCTCCCAAATACCAAGATATTCTATCGTATTTCGGTTACGCAGCCAGTTTCCGATGACCGCAGTCGGATCATCGCTTTTGTATTTCGCTATGTCTGTCAAGCTGATATAGTCATTCTCGTTAACTGATATAACCGTAACACTTGTGTCTTTTACTATGATTTTCGCCATTCTATATGATAATTATTCGATTCTCGTTGTAAAGGTACTACAATTCATTAAATTATTTCCCTTGAAAAGAACTATTTACGACTGGAAGTCCAATGTTAATATTGAAAGATACCTTGCGATCCGGTTTGCCGCCTCTATCTTGGTTTCCATGATATCACCTCTTTTTGTGTTGAAAACTATACTTTTGGGGAGTTCTTGTACAAATTAGTTGTACCCGCTTATGGGAGCATTTTCCCATCGGAAGAGGTATGTTCAGAGAGAGTGTTTTTCAGATTTGTTAAATTTATCATAAGAAACGGAATATTTTCCATCTAATTACTAATTTTGTACCCCGTAAAAGAATAGAATGAAAGGGTATATAGCAGTCATATTGTTGATGCTGTCGGTCGTGTTGTTTTACGGCAAGTCAGTGCATACCCCCTCCGGCGATGTCTCAACGGAGAGGGAGTGCGGCATACCGGCCCTGACCGAGGGTGCCGACAGGGAAACCGATATGGAGGTCTATATCCTGAATAGTGAAGAGAAAAGACTGTCCGATATCACCGGCGAAATCCACCACATGCCTTGGCGCATTAACGCGCCGGTAAAAAGCATATATCGGTTTACATCCTTCAAAACATTTCATTCCTTCAGGCTCTTGTTACGTAATATGGCGGTTTGCATGGCTAACCTGACTTGCAGCCATACCCATGTGTATGACACGTCCCGCTGTTTCAGTTGGAACGATGCCTGCGACCATTATATCTTCGGAATGAGGCGTATCCTTATTTAGCGTTTTATTTTTTGCCGTTTTTACTTTATGAAAGGGTGGATTGTGCCCGAAATTGAAAGGTACATACCCTTTTTTCCGCGAACAATCAAACATTTAAACAAGCAAAAAATAAAAACTCAATCATATTATGGAGCAAGTTACTTCCGCTGCCGAAACATTGTTTTCGACGGCACACCCCGATATTAAGAAAACTACCGATATTTCATCCGTCCTCGTATCCGTCTTCCTCTGCGTGGCAGGGGCCGTTGTCCTGCTTTATTCCCTGAAAACGGACGACGCGTCCTCTGTTTTAGGCCCGTTGTCACTGGTCTGCGGCTCCCTTCTTGCCATTGTCGGCTTTATCCGGCTGCTGAAAGGGAGCAAGCATCTGATTTACGCACCGACCGGCAGCGTGGTGAAGAAAGGAAGCCGTTTCTTGAGCGCGGACAGGCTGTCCGATTTGCGCGCGATACTTGAAACGAAAGATTTCGCATCCCCCAAGGGAATAGCGGTGAAAACGGAGGGGAACGCGAGGTTGGATTACATGGCCTCCCGGGACCGCAGGTTTGCCGCCGTGCAACTGTCCCGGTACGTCCCTTACACTTACGAGACCGCATCTTCCATCTTCTACTACACGGGAAACGAGGCGGAGGCGTTCCTCGACAACCTGCAGGCCGGCAATTTCTGATTGCCACCGGATCACGAGAAAAAATCGATTGTCATTATTTTGTTGGCATTTAGGAAATACCATTAGCCATAACAATACTGAAAGATAGCATTATGGAGTTTCTAATTGATTTTATCCTGCATATCGACAAGTATCTGGTAAGCATTGTGCAGGAGTATCACCTTTGGACGTATGCCATCCTGTTCCTTATCATCTTTTGCGAGACAGGACTGGTGGTGACGCCGTTTCTTCCGGGAGATTCACTCCTGTTCGTGGCGGGGGCCGTCACGGCCATGCCCGATGTCCCCCTGCGCGTCGGGCTGCTGATGCTTATCCTGTTTGCAGCCGCCGTCTTGGGCGATTCCTGCAATTACATGATCGGCCGTTTCTTCGGGGAAAGGCTGTTCGGCAATCCCCGCTCCAGGATTTTCAAGCAGAGCCACCTGGAAAAGACACACGAGTTTTTCAGGAAATACGGCGGGAAGACTATTATCATCGCCCGTTTTGTCCCCATCGTGCGTACTTTTGCCCCATTCGTGGCAGGCATGGGAAAAATGAATTACTATTATTTCATGCTGTACAATCTTGTCGGCGGCATGTTGTGGATAGGCCTGTTCTGCCTTGCCGGTTATTTCTTCGGCGACCTCCCCGTGGTACAGGATAACCTGCACCTGCTGCTGGTGGCCATCATCGTCGTTTCCCTGCTGCCGGGAGTGATTGAAGTATTGAGAGTCAAACTGAAAAATAACAAATAGAAAATCCGATTATGAAAAATTCGCTGTTAAACTGTTTCGTCCCCAAAGAGGTCAAATTCTTTCCGATGTTGCGGGACTTGTCACACACCGTGTTGTCCGCTTCCGAACTGCTGACCGAAAGCCTCGGGCACGTTTCCTCGGAGAAAAGGGCTGAATACAACCGGAGGATCAAGGACGTGGAACTTGAGGGAGACCGGCTGATAAACCGGATCTTCAAGGAACTCGGCAAGACGTTCATTACCCCTTTCGACCGGGAGGATATCCACGACCTTGCCGCTTCCATCGACGACGTGACGGACTACATCAACAGTTCTTCCAAACGCATCACTATTTACAATCCCGACACCATTCCCGAAAGCGGCAAGGAGCTTGCCGGCCTGATAGGACAGGCCGCCTCGTGTATCGTGGGGGCCGTGGAGGAACTGGAAACCTTCAGGAAGGACCCGGAGCGGTTGAGTGACTACTGTTTCCGGTTGCACGAGGTGGAGAACCGCGCGGACGATATTTACGAGCAGTTCATCACCCGGCTGTTCCGGGAAGAAAAGGACTGTATCGAGATTATCAAGATAAAGGAAGTGATGCAGGAGCTGGAAAAAACGACGGATGCCGCCGAACGTGTGGGCAAGGCCCTGAAAAACCTGATTGTCAAATATGCCTAAACGGAACGGTCTCCTATGGAATTGTTAGTAATAATCATCGTCCTGGCATTGCTGTTCGACTATATCAACGGTTTTCACGACGCGGCCAACTCCATCGCCACCATCGTCTCGACCAAGGTTCTCACCCCGTTCCAGGCCGTCCTGTGGGCGGCGTTCTTCAATTTCGTGGCGTTCTTCATTGCCAAGTACATCATCGGCGGTTTCGGCATTGCCAACACCGTTTCCAAGACGGTGTTCGAGCAATACATAACCTTACCGGTCATCCTTTCCGGGCTGGTTGCCGCCATTCTCTGGAACCTGTTCACCTGGTGGAAGGGCATCCCCTCGTCCTCCTCGCACACGCTTATCGGCGGTTTTGCCGGGGCGGCCATCATGGCCAGCGGTTTCCAGTCCATCCAGGCGGGCATCATCCTGAAAATCGCGGCGTTCATCTTCCTGGCTCCCGTTATCGGTATGGTCATGGCCTTCGGTTTCACCCTGCTGGTACTCCACCTGTGCCGCCGGGCCCGTCCCCACACGGCCGAAGTGTGGTTCAAGAGATTGCAGCTCGCTTCCTCCGCCCTGTTCAGTATCGGGCACGGCTTGAACGACTCGCAGAAGGTGATGGGTATCATTGCCGCCGCCCTGATCTGCTCCCACTCCGAGGGATTGGGCATGGGCATCGATAGCATCGAGGATTTGCCCAACTGGGTGGCGTTCTCCTGCTTCACCGCCATATCGCTCGGAACCATGTCCGGGGGCTGGAAGATTGTCAAGACAATGGGGAACCGTATCACCCGTGTGACGCCCCTTGAAGGGGTGGTGGCGGAAACGGCCGGGGCCTTCACACTTTATTTGACGGAATTTCTCAAAATCCCTGTCAGCACCACGCATACCATCACCGGGGCTATCATCGGTGTGGGTGCTACCAAGCGCCTGTCGGCGGTCCGCTGGGGAGTAACCCGGAGCCTGGTAGTGGCCTGGGTGCTGACTATCCCGGTCAGTGCCCTGTTGGCCGCGGTGATTTATCTCCTGTTCGGATAACTTTCGTTTAGAAGGAGGCTGTTCGATAAGTTTTTTGCCTCTTGAGGGAACCGCCCATTCGAAAAGGTTTCGAATGGCAGTACGAGTAAAACAGGCTGTCTGCAAAGTTCAGGCAGCCTGTTTTATTATCCGTTCTCGTTACTTCCCGTGAAGGCCGCTATCTTCTCCGGCCGTGACTTCATGTCTTTTTCCATTGAAATACCGTATAGGCATATATAATTTGAAAATGGACTTCAAGGCAAAGTAAAAAGGTCTTTACAGCAAAGTCCGTTGGAAATTATCCCCCTACCTTTGCAACAAAAAACAGAAGTTATGAAGGGAATAGTTTTGTTGGTATTGGGGCTGGTAAGTCTCGGTACCGGTAATTTAAGGTCACAGACAATGGAAAAATTGGATTCGAGACAACATTCGATTGTTCTTATTGCCGCTAACACGGCGACCGGCAATCTGGACGTGCTGAAAACGGCACTGAACGAGGGATTGGAATCCGGACTGACAATCAATGAAATCAAGGAGGTTCTTATCCAGATGTATGCCTATTGCGGCTTCCCGCGCAGTCTTCAGGGCTTGACGACCTTCATGCAGGTCGTGGATGAACGTAAAGCGGCGGGAATCACCGATCCTGTCGGCGAGGAGCCGCGGGCCGTCCCCACGGAAGGCAAGTATGAACTGGGCAGGGCGACGCTCGGCGAGCTGACGAAAGCGGAATCCGGAGCACCTGCCGGCGTATATGCCTTCGCTCCGGGCATCGAGAGTTTCCTGAAAGAACACCTTTTCGCGGACATTTTCCACCGGGGCGTGTTGAGCCACTCGGATCGGGAACTGGCCACGGTAGCCGCCCTGACAGCCATGCCCGGCGTGGAGCCGATGCTGCAGTCGCATATCAGCATGTGCCGGAACACGGGCGTCTCGGACAGCCAGCTCCGGCAACTTATCGAGACAGTCCGTCCTGCCGCCGGAATAGCCCGCGCGGAAAACGCACTGAAGATACTCGAAGGCGAAGCTCCGGGACGAAGTGACGCCATGTTCGGAAAGGGGGACATCGGTTCCGGAGCCTACTTTGCGGGGGAGGTACAGGTACAACCGCTCGTCATGCCGGATGAAATAGAGAACTTGTACGGTATAGCGCAAGTTACATTCTTTCCGGGCGGACGTACCAACTGGCACACTCATCCGTTAGGGCAGGTCTTGCTCTGCACCGAGGGGGAAGGCTATTATCAAGAGCGCGGCAAAGCTGCACAGAGACTGACCGCCGGCAGCGTGGTCAACATCCCTGCCGGAGTAGAGCACTGGCACGGGGCGGCACCCGATTCCCGGTTCGTGCATGTCGCCATCTCCAACATGAAGGACGGCAGCAACGCGACATGGACGACACCCGTTACCGATTCCGAATACAAAGAAGCAACCAAATGAATACAAGTATATGAGAATTATAGGAATTATTTTATCGCTCGTGCTGGCGGTATTCGGATACGGTGAAGCCGCTGCGCAACAAGACACTTCAAAGAGCATGAGACCGCAGAAAATACTCGTTGTCTATTACTCATGGTCGGGCAACACGGAGGCGGTGGCAAAAAAGATTCAATCCGAAACACAGGCCGAGCTATTCGAAATCGAGTTGCAGAACCCTTATCCCACGGACTATTCCGCCTGCGTGGAAGAATACCGTACCGACAAGCGTGAGAACCGTGTACGTCCGTTGAAAAAGAAAATGGACAACATCGCCGATTACGACATCATCTTCCTCGGCTCGCCCATCTGGAGCGGAACGATCGCCCCGCCGGTAAAGACATTCCTTTCCGGTCATGACCTTTCCAGAAAACGGATTATTCCGTTCGTCACGCACGGGGGCGGCGGTGCAGGAAGCAGTTTTACAGACATGAAAAAGCTGGCCCCGCGTGCCGGGTTTTCGAAAGGTCTGTCGCTCTACGGCAGCCGCGGTGGGTTTGATGATGAAGTGAGAAAATGGTTGGAACAAATAAACCTAAACAAGAAATAAATTATGAGATATAGAAAATTAAGAGAGCTGGAAGTTTCAGCCGTGGGTTACGGCTGCATGGGCATGAGTCACGGTTACGGGGCCGTTCCCGAACGGCAGGAGGTTGTCCGCCTGATCCGTTATGCCTACGAGCAGGGTGGGTGCACCTTCTTCGACACGGCCGAAGGATACGGCGCGGGGGATAACGAGAGACTGTTGGGTGAAGCCGTCGCACCTTTCCGCAACAAGGTGGTCATCGCCACGAAATTTGGCGGCCCGAAAATAGAGGGAGACCGGCTGGTGCCGCAGGAATACACCCCGGCAGAAATCCGGCAGCACCTGGAGGCGTCGCTCCGGCGACTGGGAACGGACCACATCGACCTCTACTACCAGCACCGCGTCAGCCGTGTCGTCACCCCGGAAGAGGTGGCCGACTGCATGGGCGAACTGATACGCGAGGGCAAAATTCTTGCGTGGGGACAGTCCATGCCCACCCCGGATGAAATCCGCCGTGCTCATGCCGTGACGCCGCTCACGGCCATACAGAGCGAGTATTCCATCATGGAGCGCTCCGTGGAAACCGAGGTGCTTCCCGTGTGCGAGGAGCTGGGCATCGGCTTCGTGCCGTTCAGCCCGCTTGCCGGAGGTTTCCTTTCGGGCAGGATAACGGAGGGACAGAAATACGAGGGTGATGACGTGCGCCGTTCCATCTCGCGCTACACGGATGAGAACATCCGCGCCAACCGTCGGTTGCTCGACCTGCTCCGTGAATACGCCGCCCGCCACGAGGCCACACCCGCGCAAATCTCGCTGGCGTGGATGCTGGAGAAGCAACCTTTCATCGTCCCTATCCCCGGTTCCCGCAAGGAGGAGTGCATTCTGGAAAACCTCGGAGCCGCCGGCGTGGAACTGACCGCCGACGAATTTGCCGAGATCGAGGCGGCGCTCGCCCGGATTGAAATCCACGGCAACCGCACGGACGAGGACATCGTGTTCGGATTAAGGAATTATATGGAGAAATCATGAAAAAGTTCTTTTTATTCTTTGCGTCCATCGTGCTGGCTGTCGGTATGGCTGCCTGTGACAGCGATGAACCGGAAATCGACAACGGAAATCCCGACACGGAGATTCCTTCGCAGCCGGGAGATTCCGATGACCCTGACAATCCCGAAACAATCACGGGCAATTATCTCGTAGTCTGGTACTCATGGAGCGGTAATTCCGAGCGTATTGCCAGAGACCTTGCGGAACTGGTGGACGGGGAGATGGTCGAAATCGTCCCTGCTGTCCCTTATCCCGATTACTCGGCCACGGCGCAGCGTTACAGGGAGGAGCTTGCGGCCATCGAAAATTCGGGTATCTACCCGGAAATCGATACGACGGTCGAAAGTTTCGATGACTATGATGCCGTGTTCCTCTGCTACCCGTTGTGGGGAGCGCGCATGTCCACCCCGACACAAGGATTCCTGCACAAGCACCGGGACAAACTGGCGGGCAAGACGTTGGCACTTGTCTGCTCGACGGCCAGCAGCGGCATCGACCAGACCGTTGCGGACGCACACCGTATCTGCCCGGAAGCCCTGCTGACGGAGGCATTGCAGGTATATTCGTCCCAGACGAACCAGGCACGTGCTCTGCTGTCCGACTGGCTGGAGCGGATCGGTATGGCAGGTGGAAAGGAAAGATGAGTTGGCAGGATTGTCTATAATGCTGGATTTTAGTATTTTTGCAATCTGTAAAGTGAGTTTGTCATGAGCGAGAACGACATCATAAACTATTCCAATATCTTTTTTTATCTCAAGAAAGATGTGGACACGGTACACGAGGCCAAGGTGAAGGCCCACCACTTGGTGTATATCTGTTCCGGGGAACTGGAACTGTTCGAGAACGGGCGCAAGACCGTGGTGCGCGAGGGAGAATGCGTCTTCATCCGGCGGGACAACCGTATCTCGATGAACAAGTACTGCTCGAAGCAGACGCGAACCTACCAGTCCATCGCCCTCTTCTTCGACCGCAAGTTCCTGCTGGACTTCTACAAGAAGCTCGACCCGGCAGAGGTTCCGCAGCAGATAAAAAGGAGCAAGGTCAGCGTGATGAAGATGCCGCACCGGCCGGACGTGGCGAGCCTGTTCGAGTCTCTTAATCCGTGGTTTGACACGGACGAACAGCCTCAAGAGTCGTGGCTGAAACTCAAACTCATCGAGGGGCTTTACACGGTGCTTCATACCGACCGGAACGTCTACGCCTCGCTCTTCGACTTCGCCGACCCGTGGAAGATCGACATTCTGGACTTCATGAACGAGAACTACATGTACGACCTCTCGCTGGAGGAGCTGGCCAATTATACCGGACGCAGCCTGACCACTTTCAAGCGCGACTTCAAAAAGGTCAGCGACGATACCCCGCAGAAGTGGATTATCCGCAAGCGGCTGGAAGTGGCGCACGAGATGATCGTCCATCAGAGACGTAAGGTCAAGGACGTCATCGTGGACGTAGGTTTCAAGAAGGGATATTCAGTAAATGTCCCTAAAAATCAAGATGGCATATGAAGATGATAGAGCATACTCACTTCATATGCCATTTTTATAGTCCTATTCCTGTAATTTCTCACACAATCTT